>NZ_JBIATP010000012.1:201717-242679 GCF_042891915.1 Streptomyces sp. NPDC001848
ACCGGCGGTCGTGGGTCCGGACGGCGTCAGCCCAGCGGGTCCGGCGCCGCCGTGATCCCGTACTCGGCCAGCTTCGCCTTGCCCCCGTCCGGAGCCGTCAGCACCAGCGGGCCCTCCTCCGTGAGGGCGACGGAGTGCTCCCAGTGGGACGACCATGTGCCGTCCGTCGTGATGACCGTCCAGTCGTCCGACAGGACCTCGGTCTTCGGGGTGCCCAGCGACACCATCGGCTCGATGGCCAGGCAGAAGCCGGGGACCAGCTTCGGGCCCTTGCCCCGGCGGCGGTCGACGTAGTTCAGCAGGTGCGGGTCCATGTGCATCTCGGTGCCGATGCCGTGGCCGCCGTAGTCCTCGATGATTCCGTACCGGCCGCCACCCGGCTTCGGCTGCCGGCGGATGTACGTCTCGATGGCCCGGGAGACGTCGACGAGGCGGTTGCCCTGCTTCACCGCCGCGATGCCGGCCCACATGGACTCCTCGGTCACCCGGGAGAGCTCGATCAGCTCCGGGGCGTGACCGGAGCCGACGAAGCAGGTGTACGCGGCGTCGCCGTGCCAGCCGTCCACGATCGCGCCGGCGTCGATGGAGATGATGTCGCCGTCCTTGAGGACCACCTCGTCGGAGGGGATGCCATGGACGACGACCTCGTTCACCGAGGTGCAGATGGTCGCGGGGAAGCCGCCGTACCCCAGGAAGTTCGACTTGGCCCCGTGCTCGGCCAGCACCTTGCGGGCGACCTCGTCCAGGTCCTTCGTCGTGGCACCCGGCACCGCCGCCTCACGCGTGGCCGCGTGCACGGCGGCGACGACCAGCCCCGCCTCACGCATCTTGGCGATCTGCTCGCGGGTCTTGATCTGCACCATGGGGGCTGCGGCCTTTCTGGACCGGGAAGAGACGGACACCATCAAAGATACGGGGCGGCACGTTCAGCCCGTCCGGCGCTTGCGGACGAGAGCACCGGCGGCTGCGCCCCGAAGCAGCGGCACCCCACACGTCGGCCGCGGCCCCTTCAGGGAACCGCGGCCGTGGAGCGCCTGGAGCGACTACCTGTCGCCCCCCTTCTGCTGGAGCGCCTCCATCGCGCGTGCCGTGACCTCTTCCACCTTGCCGAGGGCCGAGATGGTGACCACGAGGCCCTGGGCCTTGTAGTAGTCGATGATCGGCTCGGTCTGCGTGTGGTAGACCTCCAGCCGCTTTCGGACCGTCTCCTCGGAGTCGTCGTCCCGCTGGTACAGCTCCCCACCGCAGATGTCGCAGACGCCCTCCTGCTTCGGCGCCTTGTACGACACGTGGAACACGTGCGACGAGTCGTTGCGGCACACCCGGCGGCCCGCGATGCGCTTGACGACCTCGTCCTCGGGGACCTCCAGGTCGAGCACCGCGTCCAGCTTCATGCCCTCGGCATCGAGCATGTCGTCCAGCGCCTCGGCCTGCGAGACGTTGCGCGGGAAGCCGTCCAACAGGAAGCCGCCCTGCGCGTCCGGCTGCTCCATGCGGTCCTTGGCCATCGCGATGGTGACCTCGTCGGGCACCAGGTTGCCCGCGTCCATGTAGGACTTCGCGAGTTTCCCGAGCTCCGTCTGCCGGCTGATGTTGGCGCGGAACAGGTCGCCCGTGGAGATGTGCGGGATCGACAGGTTCTTGGCGAGGAACGCGGCCTGCGTCCCCTTGCCTGCACCGGGCGGCCCGACGAGCACGATTCGCATCAGCGGAGGAACCCTTCGTAATTGCGCTGCTGGAGCTGGCTCTCGATCTGCTTCACCGTCTCAAGGCCGACACCCACGATGATCAGGATGCTGGTGCCCCCGAACGGGAAGTTCTGGCTCGCCCCGAAGCCAACCAACGCCATTGTCGGTACGAGAGCGATCAAGCCCAGGTACAGCGAACCCGGCCAGGTGATCCGGTTGAGCACGTACGACAGGTACTCAGCGGTGGGCCGACCGGCCCGGATGCCCGGGATGAAGCCACCATACTTCTTCATGTTGTCCGCGACTTCCTCGGGGTTGAACGAGATGGCCACGTAGAAGAACGCGAAGAACACGATCAGCAGGAAGTAAAGGGTGATGTACATCGGGTGGTCACCCTTGGTGAGGTTCTGCTGGATCCAGGACTTCCACCCGGAATTGCCGCCGGCGAACTGCGCGATCAGCGCCGGGATGTAGAGCAGCGACGACGCGAAGATGACAGGGATCACACCCGCCTGGTTGACCTTGAGCGGGATGTACGTGGACGTACCGCCGTAGGAACGGCGGCCGATCATCCGCTTCGCGTACTGCACGGGGATGCGCCGCTGCGCCTGCTCGACGAAGACCACCAGGCCGACCATGACCAGGCCCACCAGGATGACCGTGCCGAACTCGATCCAGCCGCCGGCCAGGGTGCCCTGCTTCTTGATCGCCCACAGGGCGGACGGGAAGGTCGCGGCGATCGAGATGAACATCAGGATGGACATGCCGTTGCCGATGCCGCGGTCGGTGATCAGCTCACCGAGCCACATGACGACGGCGGTACCGGCGGTCATGCAGATGACCATCGTGATGGTGGTGAAGATCGACTGGTCGGGCACGATCGAGGACGCCACCGGGCAGCCCGAGAACAGTGCGCCGCTGCGGGCGGTGGCCACCAGACCGGTGCCCTGGAGGATCGCCAGCGCCACCGTCAGGTAGCGGGTGTACTGCGTGATCTTCGCCGTACCGGCCTGGCCCTCCTTCTTCAGGGCCTCCAGGCGCGGGATGACCACGGTCAGCAGCTGGAGAATGATGCTCGCCGTGATGTACGGCATGATGCCCAGCGCGAAGACCGTGATCTGGAGCAGCGCGCCGCCGCTGAACATGTTGACCAGACCGAACAGGCCCTGCTGTCCCTTGGCCACGTCGATACAGGTCTGAACGCTCTTGTAGTCGACGCCGGGGATCGGGATGTGCGTACCGACCCGGTACACCACGATGATGCCCAGCGTGAAGAGCAGCTTCTTGCGCAGGTCGGGCGTCCTGAACGCCCGGGCGAACGCGGTGAGCACGGTGCCTCCTGCGACCCCCGCGCAACTGCGTCAAGGGTGACGGTCTGAGTTTCCGACTGAACAACGACAACAACGACATACGTAACGGTCGACTGCCGCTCCGGGTGCCCGAACCGCGACACCCGGTGAAATAGGCAGTGCAGGCCACCTTACCCGCGAGACTGCCTCCCTTGGAACGACCGACCGGGGATACCCCTGTGTGAGGTATCCCCGGTCGGGATCGTTCAGGTCATCGAGACGCCCGAAGGTTTCAGACGAGCTCGGTGACGGTACCGCCCGCGGCGGTGATCTTCTCCTTGGCGGAGCCGGAGACGGCGTCGACCGTCACCTGCAGCGCCACGGAGATCTCGCCCTGGCCGAGGACCTTGACGAGGCTGTTCTTGCGAACCGCACCCTTGGCCACGAGGTCCTCGACGGTGACCTCGCCACCCTCGGGGTAGAGCGCGGCCAGCTTGTCGAGGTTCACGACCTGGTACTCGGTCTTGAACGGGTTCTTGAAGCCCTTCAGCTTCGGGAGACGCATGTGGAGCGGCATCTGGCCACCCTCGAAGCTCTCCGGAACCTGGTAGCGGGCCTTCGTGCCCTTGGTACCACGACCGGCCGTCTTACCCTTCGACGCCTCACCACGACCGACACGGGTCTTGGCGGTCTTGGCGCCCGGGGCGGGACGGAGGTTGTGGATCTTGAGCGGGTTCTGCTCCGCCATGATCAGTCGACCTCCTCGACCGTCACGAGGTGGCGGACGGTGTGCACCATGCCGCGGAACTCGGGGCGGTCCTCCTTGACGACCACGTCACCCAGGCGCTTCAGGCCCAGGGAACGCAGGGTGTCGCGGTGGTTCTGCTTGCTGCCGATGTAGGACTTGACCTGCGTGATCTTGAGCTGCGCCATGATTACGCACCCACCCCGGCACGCGCACGCAGCAGGGCCGCGGGGGCGACGTCCTCGAGCGGCAGACCACGGCGGGCCGCGATCTCCTCGGGACGCTGCAGGCCCTTCAGGGCCTCCACGGTCGCGTGCACGATGTTGATGGCGTTGTCGGAGCCGAGCGACTTCGACAGCACGTCGTGGATACCGGCGCACTCGAGCACGGCACGCACCGGACCACCGGCGATAACACCGGTACCGGGCGAGGCGGGCTTGAGCAGCACGACGCCGGCAGCCTTCTCACCCTGGATCGGGTGCGGGATGGTGCCCTGGATCCGGGGGACCTTGAAGAAGTGCTTCTTGGCCTCCTCAACGCCCTTGGCGATGGCGGCCGGCACCTCCTTGGCCTTGCCGTATCCGACACCCACGGTGCCGTCACCGTCGCCCACCACGACCAGCGCGGTGAAGCTGAAGCGACGACCACCCTTCACAACCTTGGCGACGCGGTTGATCGCGACGACGCGCTCAACGTACGCGGTCTTCTCGGCGGCAGCAGCGCCGCCGTCACGGCCCTTCCGGTCCCGCCGCTCGCCGCCACCGGCACCGCTTCCGCGGCGCTGGGGTCCAGCCATTGGATTACCTCTCTCTTTCCGCTAGCTACAAGCGGCTCAGAACTTGAGCCCGGCTTCGCGGGCGGCGTCCGCCAGGGCGGCGATGCGCCCGGCGTACTGGTTGCCACCACGGTCGAACACGACGGCCTCGACACCGGCGGCCTTGGCACGCTCGGCGACCAGGGCGCCGACCTGCTTGGCCTGCGCGGACTTGTCGCCCTCGCCACCGCGGATCGACGCGTCCAGGGTGGACGCCGACGCCAGGGTGTGGCCCTTGAGGTCGTCGATCACCTGCGCCACGATGTGGCGGTTGGAGCGGGTCACGACCAGACGGGGACGCTCCGCCGTACCGGACACCTTCTTGCGGATCCGGATGTGACGACGCTTGATCGCGGCGCGCTTGTAGGCGTCGCCCTTGAGGATCTTCTGCCCGTATGCCATGGCTTACTTACCCGCCTTTCCGACCTTGCGGCGGATGACTTCGCCCTCGTACTTGACGCCCTTGGCCTTGTACGGGTCGGGCTTGCGCAGCTTGCGGATGTTGGCCGCAACCTCGCCGACCTTCTGCTTGTCGATGCCCTCGACCGAGAAGCGGGTCGGGGTCTCCACCTTGAAGGTGATGCCCTCGGGCGCCTCGACGGTGATCGGGTGGCTGTAGCCGAGCGCGAACTCGAGGTTCGAGCCCTTGGCGGTCACGCGGTAACCGACACCGCTGATCTCGAGCTTCTTCACGTAACCCTGGGTCACGCCGGTGATCATGTTCGCCACCAGCGTGCGGGACAGGCCGTGCAGGGCCTTGTTCTGCCGCTCGTCGTTCGGGCGGGTCACCTGGAGGGTGCCGTCCTCAGTCTTGACGATCTCGATCGGCGCGGCGACGGTGTGGGTCAGTTCGCCCTTGGGGCCCTTGACCGAGACCGTGCGGCCGTCGATGGTGACGTCCACGCCGGCGGGAACCGCGATGGGGAGCTTGCCGATGCGCGACATAGCTGTTTCCTCCGTTCCCTTCCGTTACCAGACGTAGGCGAGGACTTCTCCGCCTACGCCCTTCTTGCCGGCCTGCTTGTCGGTGAGGAGCCCGTGGGACGTGGAGATGATCGCCACGCCGAGGCCGCCGAGCACCTTCGGCAGGTTGGTGGACTTCGCGTACACCCGGAGACCGGGCTTGGAGATCCGCTTGATGCCCGCGATGGAGCGCTCACGGTTCGGGCCGAACTTCAGCTCGAGGACGAGGTTCTTGCCGACCTCGGCATCCTCGACGCGCCAGCCCGTGATGAAGCCCTCCTGCTGGAGGATCTCCGCGATGTGCGACTTGATCTTGGAGTGCGGCATGGTCACCGTGTCGTGGTACGCCGCGTTCGCGTTCCGCAGACGCGTGAGCATGTCTGCGATCGGATCAGTCATGGTCATGAATTGGCCTTCGGCCTCTCTCGCCGGGGTTTCCTGGTGCGCCATCCCTCTCCCCGATCCGAGACGGGACGGGTGCGGCGCGGTGGACCTACGGCGTAGTAAGTCGTACGGGCGGCAGACGCCCAACCCCACAAGCCTAAGGCATGTGAGGTGGGCCGCCTGCCGACCCAGTTGCTTACCGAGAGCCCTGGGAAGTCCCCAATTAGGGGATTACCAGGAGCTCTTGGTCACGCCCGGCAGCTCGCCACGGTGAGCCATCTCACGAAGGCACACGCGGCACAGGCCGAACTTGCGGTACACGGAGTGCGGACGGCCGCAGCGCTGGCAGCGGGTGTACGCGCGCACACCGAACTTGGGCTTGCGAGCAGCCTTCGCGATGAGAGCCTTCTTCGCCATCTCGCTCACGCCTCCTTGAAGGGGAAGCCGAGGTGACGGAGGAGGGCGCGGCCCTCTTCGTCGTTGGTCGCCGTGGTGACCACGGTGATGTCCATACCCCGGACGCGGTCGATCTTGTCCTGGTCGATCTCGTGGAACATGACCTGCTCGGTGAGACCGAAGGTGTAGTTGCCACGGCCGTCGAACTGCTTGGGGGACAGGCCGCGGAAGTCGCGGATGCGCGGCAGCGCGAGCGACAGGGTGCGGTCCAGGAACTCCCACATGCGGTCGCCACGGAGCGTGACGTGGGCACCGATCGGCTGGCCCTCACGCAGCTTGAACTGCGCGATGGACTTGCGGGCCTTGGTGACGGCCGGCTTCTGACCGGTGATCGTGGCGAGGTCGCGGATGGCGCCCTCGATCAGCTTGGAGTCGCGGGCGGCGTCGCCCACACCCATGTTGACCACGATCTTGACGAGGCCCGGAACCTGCATGACGTTCTCGTACTTGAACTGCTCACGCAGCTTCTGGACGATCTCGTCGCGGTACTTCTGCTTCAGACGCGGAGTCACGGTGGTGGTCGTCATCAGATGTCCTCACCCGTCCGCTTGGCAACGCGGATCTTGTTGCCGTTCTCGTCGAAGCGGTAGCCGACGCGGGTCACGACCTTCTTGCCGTCCTTCTCCACGACCAGCTGAACGTTGGACACGTGGATGGGGGCCTCGGTCGTGATGATGCCGCCGGCCTGCGAGCCGCGAGCGGTCGGACCAGCCTTGGTGTGCTTCTTGACCCGGTTGACACCCTCGACCAGGACGCGCTCCTCGCGCGGGAAAGCGGCAATGACCTTGCCCTGCTTGCCCTTGTCCTTGCCGGTGATGACCTGGACCAGGTCGCCCTTCTTGATCTTCATGCTTACAGCACCTCCGGCGCGAGCGAGATGATCTTCATGAACTTCTTCTCGCGCAGCTCACGGCCGACCGGGCCGAAGATGCGGGTGCCGCGAGGGTCGCCGTCGTTCTTCAGAATGACGGCGGCGTTCTCGTCGAAGCGGATGTACGAGCCGTCCGGACGGCGGCGCTCCTTGACGGTGCGAACGATGACCGCCTTGACGACGTCACCCTTCTTCACGTTGCCACCGGGGATCGCGTCCTTGACGGTGGCGACGATGACGTCACCGATGCCCGCGTAGCGGCGACCGGAACCACCGAGCACACGGATGCAAAGGATCTCCTTCGCACCAGTGTTGTCGGCGACACGCAGTCGCGACTCCTGCTGGATCACGTCTATCTCCTGATCGTCTGCCGGTTCCCTCCGGGGGTTGAACCGGAGAGCCTGGCGGAACTGTCCTGCGAGGTCTGCCCCGCAGGAATTACTTGCGCCTCTGAAGGCGGAAACCCTCTCCGCCGGGGGCGGGTTCGCGCTGACGCGCGGGCCGTCGGCGGCCGCAGGCGGTCCGGCCGGGCTCCGCGAGGACTCGCGGGCCGACCGGGCTGCCTGGCGTCGGCCTCCCCGGGCCTCGCCCTTCGGCCCGAGGCCGAGGGCGGTGCCCGGGCCGGGGGCTTCAGCCCCCGACGGGCTACCAGGGGCGGCAGCCCCTGGCGGGGTCAGCGGGGGCCGGGCCCCCGCTTATTACTTCGCCTTCTCGAGGATCTCGACGACGCGCCAGCGCTTGGTCGCGGACAGCGGCCGGGTCTCCATCAGGAGGACGCGGTCGCCGACACCCGCGGCGTTCTGCTCGTCGTGCGCCTTGAGCTTGCTCGTACGGCGGATGACCTTGCCGTACAGCGCGTGCTTGACGCGGTCCTCGACGGCGACGACGACGGTCTTGTCCATCTTGTCGCTGACGACGAGACCCTCACGGGTCTTGCGGAAGCCGCGCGCCTCAGTCTTCTCAGTCACGTTGTTCTCGCTCATCAGGCGTTCTCCACCGTTTCGATGCCCAGCTCACGCTCGCGCATCAGGGTGTAGATCCGCGCGATGTCCTTGCGGACCGCCTTCAGACGGCCGTGGTTCTCGAGCTGCCCGGTCGCCGCCTGGAAGCGGAGGTTGAACAGCTCTTCCTTGGCCTCGCGGAGCTTGCCCAGAAGCTCCTCGTTGCCCAGCTCGCGCAGCTCGGACGCCTTGGTACCGGCCGACATCACGCTTCACCTGCCTCGCGCTTGACGATCCGGCACTTCATCGGCAGCTTGTGGGCCGCACGGGTCAGCGCCTCACGGGCGATCTTCTCGTTGGGGTACGACAGCTCGAACATCACGCGTCCGGGCTTGACGTTGGCGATCCACCACTCCGGAGAACCCTTACCGGAACCCATGCGGGTCTCGGCGGGCTTCTTGGTGAGCGGACGGTCCGGGTAGATGTTGATCCAGACCTTGCCACCACGCTTGATGTGACGCGTCATGGCGATACGAGCGGCCTCGATCTGACGGTTCGTCACATACGCCGGGGTGAGCGCCTGGATGCCGTACTCGCCGAACGCAACCGTCGTGCCACCCTTGGCAGCGCCGTCACGCTTCGGGTGGTGCTGCTTGCGGTGCTTGACCCTACGGGGGATCAGCATGTCGGTCAGGCCTCCGTTCCGGTGCTCTCAGCCGGAGCGGCAGGGGCCTCGGCCTTGGGGGCCTCGGCACCGGCAGCCTGCTGCGGCTTGCGACCGCGCCGCTCGCCACCGCGGCCACCACGGGCCGGGCGGTCGGCACCGCCACGCGCCGGGCGGTTACCCGCACGGGCGGCAGCGTTCTCGGCGCGGACCTCGGCGATGTTCTTGACGTCGCCCTTGTAGATCCAGACCTTCACGCCGATGCGGCCGAAGGTCGTCTTGGCCTCGAAGAAGCCGTAGTCCACGTTCGCGCGGAGCGTGTGCAGGGGCACACGGCCCTCGCGGTAGAACTCCGAGCGGGACATCTCGGCGCCGCCGAGGCGGCCACCGCACTGGATCTTGATGCCCTTGGCGCCTGCCTTCATCGCCGACTGCATGCTCTTGCGCATGGCGCGGCGGAAGGAGACGCGGGAGGACAGCTGCTCGGCAACGGCCTGGGCAACCAGCTGAGCGTCGGTCTCGGGGTTCTTGACCTCGAGGATGTTCAGCTGGACCTGCTTGCCCGTGAGCTTCTCGAGGTCGCCGCGGATGCGGTCGGCCTCGGCGCCACGGCGGCCGATGACGATGCCCGGACGCGCGGTGTGGATGTCCACGCGGACGCGGTCACGGGTGCGCTCGATCTCCACCTTGGAGATGCCGGCGCGCTCCATGCCGGACGTCATCATCCGACGGATGGCGACGTCTTCCTTGACGTAGTCCTTGTAGAGCTTGTCGGCGTACCAGCGCGACTTGAAGTCGGTGGTGACACCGAGCCGGAACCCGTGCGGGTTTACCTTCTGGCCCATTACCGGGTTCCTTCCTTGCTGCTGACGACCACGGTGATGTGGCTGGTCCGCTTGCGGATCCGGTAGGCACGGCCCTGGGCACGCGGACGGAACCGCTTCAGGGTCGGGCCCTCGTCGACGTAGGCCTCGGAGATGAAGAGGCTGTCGACATCGGTGTGGTCGTAGTTGTGCGCGGCGTTGGCGATGGCGCTGTCGAGCACCTTGCCCACCGGCACCGAGGCGGCCTGCGGAGCGAATCGCAGGACGGCCTGGGCCTCCGTGGCGTCCATGCCACGGATGAGGTCCACCACGCGGCGGGCCTTCATGGGCGTGACGCGGATGTACCGCGCCTGGGCCCTGGCTTCCATGGTTGTCCCTTCAGTTACTTACGTGTCTGAATGCGATCCGCTACTAGCGGCGCTTCGACTTCCGGTCTTCCTTGACGTGACCCCGGAAGGTGCGCGTCGGCGAGAACTCGCCGAGCTTGTGGCCGACCATCGACTCGGTGACGAACACCGGGATGTGGGTCTTGCCGTTGTGCACCGCGATCGTGTGGCCGAGCATGGCCGGGACGATCATCGAGCGACGGGACCAGGTCTTGATGACGTTCTTGGTGCCGGCTTCGTTCTGCGAGTCCACCTTCTTCATCAGGTGGTCGTCGACGAAGGGCCCCTTCTTCAAGCTACGAGGCATCTCAACCCGTCCTTAGCGCTTCTTGTTCGTCTTGCGGCGGCGGACGATGTACTTGTTGCTCGCCTTCTTGGGAGAACGCGTACGACCTTCCTTCTGGCCCCACGGGGAGACCGGGTGGCGGCCACCGGAGGTCCGGCCCTCACCACCACCGTGCGGGTGGTCGACCGGGTTCATGACCACACCACGCACGGTCGGGCGAACGCCCAGCCAGCGCTTGCGGCCCGCCTTGCCCCAGTTGATGTTCGACTGCTCGGCGTTGCCGACCTCGCCGACGGTGGCGCGGCAGCGGACGTCGACCAGGCGGATCTCACCGGACGGCATGCGCAGGTGGGCGTAGGCGCCCTCCTTCGCGAGCAGCTGCACGGAGGCACCGGCGGAGCGGGCGAACTTCGCGCCGCCGCCCGGACGCAGCTCGATGGCGTGCAGGGTGGTACCGACCGGGATGTTGCGCAGGGCGAGGTTGTTGCCCGGCTTGATGTCGGCCCCGGGGCCGTTCTCGACACGGTCGCCCTGCTGCAGGCCGCGCGGCGCGAGGATGTAGCGCTTCTCGCCGTCGGCGTAGTGCAGCAGCGCGATGCGCGCGGTGCGGTTGGGGTCGTACTCGATGTGCGCGACCTTCGCCGGCACGCCGTCCTTGTCGTGACGACGGAAGTCGATCACGCGGTAGGCGCGCTTGTGGCCACCGCCCTGGTGGCGGACGGTCACACGACCGGAATTGTTACGGCCGCCCTTGCTGTGCAGGGGACGGACCAGCGACTTCTCCGGCGTGGACCGCGTGACCTCGACGAAGTCGGCAACGCTGGCGCCACGACGGCCCGGCGTAGTCGGCTTGTACTTGCGGATACCCATTTCTCAGTCCTCGTCCGATATCGGACGATCCGGACCGCCCTTAGGCGGTCGGACCGCCGAAGATGTCGATACGGTCGCCCTCGGCGAGGGTCACGATCGCGCGCTTGGTGGCCGCACGCTGGCCGAAGCCGGTGCGGGTCCGCTTGCGCTTGCCCTGGCGGTTGATCGTGTTGACCCCGGTGACCTTGACCGAGAAGACCGACTGGACGGCCTCCTTGATCTGGGTCTTGTTGGCGCGCGGGTCGACGATGAACGTGTACTTGTTCTCGTCGAGGAGCGCGTAGCTCTTCTCGGAGACGACCGGCTTCAGCAGGACGTCACGGGGGTCCGTGTACGCCTTGCTCAGCGGGGTCTCGACGGTGTTCTTGCCCTCGGCGGCGTGGCGGCGCGCCTTGGCGACGCGCGCGGCCTTGGCGGCCTTGGCGGCCTTCGAGGCAATGGCGGGGTGACGGATAGCCATCAGGCCTCGCTCCCTTCGGTGTCAGTGGCCTTCGGGCCGGACACGAAGGACTCGAAAGCGGCCTGGGTGAAGACCACGTCGTCGGAGACGATCACGTCGTACGTGTTCAGCTGGCCCGGCTCCAGGATGTGCACCTGGGGCAGGTTGCGAGCGGACAGCACGGCCTTCTCGTTCTCGCGGTCGACGACCAGCAGCACGTTCTTGCGCTCGCTGATCTTGGCGAGGAGAGCCTTGGCGGCCTTGGTGGAGATGTCCGACTCGACCACGTCGGTCACGACGTGGATGCGGTTGTTGCGCGCCCGGTCGGTGAGGGCGTGGCGCAGGGCCGCGGCCTTCATCTTCTTGGGCGTCCGCTGCGAGTAGTCGCGCGGCACGGGACCGTGCACGACGCCACCACCGGCGAACTGCGGCGCGCGGGTCGAACCCTGACGGGCGCGACCGGTGCCCTTCTGGCGGTACGGCTTCTTGCCGCCACCACGGACTTCACCGCGGGTCTTGGTCTTGTGCGTGCCCTGGCGGGCAGCGGCCAGCTGCGCGACGACGACCTGGTGGATCAGCGGGATGCTGACCTTCTCAACGCCGAAGATCTCCGCGGGGAGCTCGACGGTACCGGCCTTCTCGCCCGCCGGCGAAAGGATGTCAACAGTGCTCATCGGTTACCTCAGGCCCCCTTGGCCGCGGTGCGGACCAGGACGAGGCCGCCGTTCGGACCGGGAACCGCGCCCTTGATGAGCAGCAGACCCTTCTCCGCGTCAACGGCGTGGACGGTCAGGTTCTGGGTGGTGACCCGCTCGTTGCCCATGCGACCCGCCATGCGGAGGCCCTTGAACACACGGCCCGGGGTGGCGCAGCCACCGATCGAACCGGGGGAGCGGTGCTTGCGCTGGGTGCCGTGACCGGCGCCGAGGCCCTTGAAGTTGTGACGCTTCATGACACCGGCGAAGCCCTTGCCCTTGCTCTTGCCGGTGACGTCGACCTTCTGACCGGCCTCGAACACCTCAGCGGTGATCTCCTGGCCGAGCGTGTACTCGGAGGCGTCCGCGGTGCGGATCTCGACGAGGTGACGACGGGGGGTGACGTCGGCCTTGGCGAAGTGACCCTTGAGGGGCTTGTTCACCTTGCGCGGGTCGATCTCGCCGAAGGCGATCTGGACGGACTCGTAGCCGTCGACGTCGTTCGTACGGACCTGGGTGACGACGTTCGGCCCGGCCTTGACGACGGTGACCGGGACAACGCGGTTGTTGTCGTCCCACACCTGCGTCATACCGAGCTTCTCGCCCAGGATGCCCTTGATCTGCTTAGCCATCTCTTCAGATCACCGGCCTCAGAGCTTGATCTCGATGTCGACGCCGGCCGGGAGGTCGAGTCGCATCAGAGAGTCAACGGTCTTGGGGGTCGGGTCGAGGATGTCGATCAGGCGCTTGTGCGTGCGCATCTCGAAGTGCTCGCGCGAGTCCTTGTACTTGTGCGGCGACTTGATGACGCAGTACACGTTCTTCTCAGTGGGCAGCGGCACCGGGCCCGCGACCGACGCACCAGTGCGGGTCACCGTCTCGACGATCTTCTTCGCCGAGGAGTCGATGACCTCGTGGTCGTAGGCCTTGAGCCGGATGCGGATCTTCTGTCCCGCCATGGCTACTTCGTAGTCCTGTCTCTCTTACGCTCTGGAACCCGGCGTTCCCTGCCCTCGTCTCCGACCCACGCGGTCGGGCGTGTCGCGCTCCCGCTGACACAGATGTCCCTTGATCGAACATCCCCGC
Source organism: Streptomyces sp. NPDC001848 (assembly GCF_042891915.1). Lineage (NCBI taxonomy): Bacteria > Bacillati > Actinomycetota > Actinomycetes > Kitasatosporales > Streptomycetaceae > Streptomyces > Streptomyces sp. NPDC001848. Next base: position 215,119 of record NZ_JBIATP010000012.1, read on the forward strand.
GGGATTGCGCACGGCCCTGCGAACCGCGCCTGCCGGGGCCGAAAGGCCCACCGGGTGCCTGGCCGGCGCCGCGCCCACGCTTCCCGGAAGATTCCCGTACGTCCGCCCCAGCGCTGCCCTTGGGCAGTTAGGACGACGAGTACCGTGGGACTCGCTTCCGGTCCTCCCGGCGGGAGGCGCGCAGCATCAACACTCGACCGAGCAACTCGGACAGTCTGCCACAGGGGGCGGGGGGCTGGCCAATCGGGCCGGAGAGATTACCCCGGGCGTGACGCGAGTCAAACACGGGCCCCCGCGGGGCCGCGCACGGCGCCGCGCGCAACACCGGTCCAGGTGGCGCAAATCGTTCATGTCCATGAATAAGAATCAACTAGACGCCCATTGACGCGTCTGCAGCAAGCGCTTACGTTCGCCGTGAGAAAGCGCTTTCCGTGACGGGTCTCACTTGCATGGTGCTACCTCCGGGTTCGTCCCGTCATCGCGTGTGTCAGCCTGCTGACCGGCGCGGTGGTCGCGCTGTCCGGCCCCACGGCCCAGGCCGCGCCCACGGCGAGCACGACGCTCCACGTGTCGCCGAGCGGCAGCGACAGCGCGGCCGGCACGCAGTCGGCCCCCACGACCCTCACCTCGGCGATCAGCCGCATCGCTCCTGGGGGAACGATCTACGTACGCGGCGGGACGTACAAGTACGCGTCGACGATCACCATCCCGCAGGGCGACAACGGCACCTCCGGTGCCCGCACCACCCTGACCGCCTACCCGGTGAGAAGCCGGTGCTGGACTTCTCGGGGCAGACCGAGAGCTCGTCCAACCGGGGCATCCAGCTGAACGCCGACTACTGGCCCCTGTACGGCCTGACCGTCCAGCACGCCGGTGACAACGGGATCTACGTCGGTGGCAGCAACAACGTCATCGAGCGCGTGGTGACGGCGTACAACCGCGACACGGGGTTGCAGCTCGGCCGGATCTCCTCCAGCACCCCGAGCAGCCAGTGGCCGTCCAACAACCTGCCGAGCGCCCCACCGCTGTGCCGTCCGGGAACTTCGGCAGCTCGATCTTGCCGTCCAGGCCCGGGTGGGCGTCGGTACTCGTCGGCATTACCTGAAGCGTGACGTTGCGCAGCCTCCCCACCTCCAGCAAGTGTTCGAGCTGCTGTCGCCACACCATTGTGCCCCCGACCGGTCGGCGCACCACCGCTTCTTCCAGGGCGAAGTGGAGGGAGGGGGCGGGATCGCGGTCGAAGACCGACTTCCGGGCCAGGCGCGCAGACACCATGCGCTCCACGTCGTCCTGCGAGTACGGCGGCTGCGCTGCCTCGAACAAGGCCCGCGCATGGTCGAGTGTCTGCAACAACCCGTGGACGCTGTTGCACTCGTACACACCGATTTCGACCGCCTTGGCCTCCATCTGCGCCAAGTCCCGCACCTGCTTCGGATACCGGACCTTTTTCACGTCCTCCTTCATCGCCGAGAGCAGCCCACTCGCCCCGAGCACCTCGTCCGCCTTGTCCAGATACTCGGGCCGAGGGATCCGCTTCCCGCCTTCGATCTTGTAGACCAGGTCCTCGCCGTACCCGACGGCCTATCCGAAATCGACTGCCCGCATCCCCACGGCCTCGCGCCGCAGCTTCAGCTGTCTCCCCACGGTGGCGATCACCGCCAGGCCCCACTCGTCGTCCGGATCCACCTCCCAGCCCGGCTCGTCCGCCTCGCCCTTGAGCCGAACCACATCGGCGTCCACCGACATCCGCGCCCCTCCCTCTCCCGACAGCCCGGACACCACCGGACAGGCAGCGGACAGTCACCGTACGCAACGGCATCGTCACTGTTCACAGTAGGCAGGCGCGGCCACTCTGAGTGATGTGAATCAGGAAATCGCCGAATCCGTCACCCAACTCGACTGCCCCATCCGCCACTTCAGCGTGCTGCTCTCCTCCACCCCGCGCGGAGCCCGCCTCGCCCGGCTTCTCGCCACGGAGCAACTGCGCACCTGGGGGCTGCCGTTGGAGGCGCCAGGGCACATCGTCGCCGAGCTGGCGGCCAACGCGGTCACCCACGGCCGGGTGCCAGGGCGCGACTTCCGGCTCATGCTCTACGTGGTCGCCGAGACTCTTCGCATCGAAGTGACCGACACCCGCTGTGAACGGCTCCCCCAGCTCCAGCAGCCGGCTCCCGGCGCCGAGTCCGGTCGTGGCCTGCTCGTGGTGAACGCGCTCGCGGACCGATGGGGTGTGCGGGAGGAACGCTTCCCGCGCAAGACCGTATGGGCGGAACTGCGCTGCTCAGAGCCGGAACCCGCCCTCACGGACTTCGGTGGCGAAGGCGATCCCCACCCAAAGAACTCGGGGGAGAAATGACCCCACCAAGCCCCACCCCTCCGCCCGAGGTCCACGCTCACTCGGGCGGGTGAACATCCCCGGCTCGGCTGGATCTCGCGGCCCCCAACTCCCCTACTCTCAGCGCAAACAACCGCACACATGCATCGGCCCCCGGCCGGGAGTAGCGATCCCGATCGAGGGCCTGGCCACCGAGGAAGGTAAGGACTTCCCGATGGGTACCCACGACCCTAGCGTGCCCCCGCACGCCCAGTCAGCCGTTGCCGCGAACGAACCCCACTCACGGGCGAACCCACGCACGCGTGCCCGCCGCAGCGCCTACGGTGTCATCCACGAGAACACCCGCCACACCACCCGCTTCACGGTGATCGGCAACCACCTGGCCCAGCACCCGGAGCTGTCGCTGGTCGCCAGCGCGCTGGCCGTGCACATCCAGTCCTTGCCGAGCAACGCCCCCGTGGACATCAAGACGCTCGCCGAGCGCTTCCCGGAGGGACGCCACCGCATCGCCGCCGGGTTACGCGAGTTGGAGGCCCACGGCTACCTGCGCCGCGTGCGCGAACGCACCCCCACCGGCCGGATCGTCACCCGCACGATCAGCTGCAACCAGCCGAAGGCACCGCGCCACCGGAAGCCTGGCCAGGCACCCGTTCCGGTCGCCTCCACAGGGGTGGTGGACCCACCGAACTGCAACACTCCCGGGAAATGTGTCGCACCCGCGGACTCGGCCCCGCGGAAGCCCCCCGCAGGAAGCCTCGCGAACCCCGCACGAAGCACCCGCTCCCGCCCGTCCCCCAGCCGGCGTACCCCTCCCCCACCCTCCTCCAGACCGCCACGGGCCTCCTCGCCACCCTGCATCACCAGGACCCCCGCCTGCTGCTCAGCGCCTGCGACACGGCCCACCTCGCCCCCGGCGTCGCCGCCTGGCTGCAACGCGAGGTGTCCCCCACCGCCGTACGCCACGCCCTGACCACCGACCTCCCACCCGAAGGCCCACGCCGCCCCGCCGCCCTCCTCGCCCACCGCCTCACCGCCCAGCTGCCACCCCCACCCCCGTTCCCCGCACGCGCCGAACCCCTATCCCCCCGGCTCCCCCTCCAGAACTGCGACGGCTGCGACCGCGCCTTCCACGCACCCGAGCCCGGAGCACGCTGCCGCGACTGCCGCTCGGCAACAGCCGACTCGGTCGGCACTTCGCCCGATCCCGACCCCTCGTATGCCCCATGACCAGGAGGAATGGACGTCAATGTTCGCGCCCCAGTACCCCAGGCGTCCCGGACGACTAACCTGGCCAGTGCACTCCCGGGAGGACTCCATGAGCACGCAGGCTGATCACGGACACGAGCTGGTCCCGCGCCCCGAGCAGACCCGGACGCCCTGCGGGCCGCCCTCTCCGTCCTCGATCCCGGGCGACTGCCGGAGATGCAGCGCACGAAGGACGAGGCGTTCGCCAAGGCCGTGGAGTGGCAGTCCCTCAGCCCAGTGCGGAGCTGGGTCCTGGCCTGGGCCAGGGACATCGAGATCGCCCGCCGCGCCGACCTCGCCGCCCGCCACGCCCGCGCCAAGAGCAACCTGGAACATGAGGACTCGGCCGTTGCCCGCGAGGCCCTGAGAGAGCTGACCGCCGTCCTGGACGAAGCCATGAAGGCAGTACGCGGTTGAGCTGGACCTGGGAGTACGCTTTCGGCGCGGAGGAATCCGCCCGCACTGCCCCGTCCGCGTTCCTCGCAGAGGTGGAACGCAAGGCCGCCGAGGTGGTCAGAGCGGCGGAGGCACTGTACATACACGGCCGAAGCCATGACGGAAACGACCCGAAGGGCGGGGACGTCGCCGTTCCAGGCGGCATGTTCACGTACCAGATCGTCGTGCGGAGCGAACGGGTCTAGGTCGTGCAGCTCACTTACCTCGGCTGGTGAGCAGCGGCCCATCCCAGCACCCCGCTCTGACACTCCGGCCTCTCGTCGCAGCAACCGCCCGGCCAAGCACCTCTGGAGGAACCTGGTGGCCGTGGACCTCTCCTTCCACAAGTCCTCCATCTCCGAAGAGATCCGCGACGAGGGCCGCGCCCAGGGGCGCGCCGAAGACATCCTGGTCGTCCTCGAACAACGTGGCCTCGACGTCTCCGAGGACGTCCGCAGGCGCATCACGGACTGCACCGCCCCGGATGTCCTCCGCCGCTGGCTCATCCGCGCCGTCACCGCGGCCAAGGCCGAAGAGATCTTCGAAGACGAGTGACCGAACTCGTTCCCCGCCCCCGCAGACCCCGGACGCCCGCCGCCGGCCAGGTCAACCCGCCACCAACCTCTCCCCCAGCCAGTCGAACACCACCTCGCCGTGCTGCTGCGGCGCCATCGGTGAGCAGTGCAGTTGGGCGCCCGTCGCCGCCGTGAGCTTCACGTAGTCCTTGGGGGCCCTCAGCCTGTCGTACAGCTGGGCCGCCTGGCCCGGGTAGAACTGCTCGTCCTGGTAGTCGAGGACCAGGGTGGGGGCCTTGATGCGGCCCACGACGTCCGTGATCGTCAGGGACCGGATGAGGCTCGCCGGGGTGTGGAAGTCCGTGAACATGCCGCCCTTGCGGGCCGCCTGCATCGCCGCGGCCGAGAACGGCTCGAAGCGTTTCTTCAGCGTCGCGGCGTCGGTGGGGGACAGCTTCGGCACCACCTCCTTGTTCCAGACGGCGTTGGTCTTCGCCCTGTCCGGGGTGAGGATGCCGCGGATCTCCGGCGGAAAGCCGAGCCAGGGCTCCAGACAGCCGGGCATCGCCACGAGCGCCGCGATGCGCGGCTCGAAGGCCGCCGCGCGGGGAGCCAGGCAGCCCCCCAGGCTCAGCCCCGTGAGGGCGATTCTTCGCGGGTCGACATCGGTACGGGCGACCAGCCAGTCGACGAGCGGCCCGACCACGTTCTCCCAGCGCGGGGTGAACACCACCCGGTCGACGAAGATCAGCCGGCCCTGGCCCGGCCCCTCGTACACCAGGGCGTTCCACCCCCGGTCCAGGGCGGCGGACACGCCGTACGTCCACATGTCGACGTTCTGTCCGTCGCTGCCGTTGGTGAGGATCACGGTGGGGCGGGGCCGTTCCGATGCGTCCGGGCGGAAGAGCCACACGGGCAGCGGGGTCCTGCCGTACGGGACGTTCGCCGTCACCGGCGCCGGGTCGCACAGGCCGCAGAAGGTGTTCCAGGCGCCGCGCCCGGCCCGGTACAGCGCCTCCTCGCTGCCGGGGTCCTCGGATCCGAGGACGAAGAACAGCGCCTGGGCGTAGTACTGCGAGGCCCGCAGCGCGCGGAAGCGCCGCGTCTCCCGGTCGGGCCTGCTGCCCTCGGGCGGCCTCATCAGCTGGTCGCCGAGGGTTCTGAAGGTCTGGACGTACGACTGTGCGGAGAGGCCGACCTTGTTGATCGCGTTGACCGCGGTGAGCACCTCGCCCACCTCGCTGCTGCCCCGGCCGGCCGCGCCGAGCGCCAGCAGCCCGCTGAAGTTGAACTCCGGGTTGTCGAAGAGTCTCATCGCACCGGGCGCCGGGACGTCGGCCGTCACCGAGGCCGACGGTCCGGCCCCCGGTCTGCGCGCCGACGAGGTGTCCATGGGCGTGCACCCGGTGGCCAGCAGGGCCCCGGCCGCACCGGCGAGCCCCGCCAGGGTGCTGCGCCGGCTGACTCCGGTCTCCAGGGCAGCCGTTGGGTTCTCCATGCCGCCCGAACGTAGGACCGCACCCGTCCCACCTCTTCGCGCGACACCTGCCGTTACCCCGAACAGCGTCGGAGATCAGCTCGGCCAGGGCACCATCGAGGCGGAGACGAGGAACCGGCATGACAACGCGAAGAGGCCCGCACGACGGAAGTCGTGCGGGCCTCTTCGGGTCAGCTGACCCAGGGGGTCGGACCCTCAAGCAAGCGGAACTTACTTGACGATCTTGGTGACCTGGCCGGCGCCCACGGTCCGACCACCCTCACGGATGGCGAACTTCAGGCCCTCCTCCATGGCGACGGGCTGGATGAGCTCCACCTTCATCTCGGTGTTGTCACCCGGCATGACCATCTCGGTGCCCTCGGGGAGGGTCACCACGCCGGTCACGTCCGTCGTACGGAAGTAGAACTGCGGGCGGTAGTTGTTGAAGAACGGCGTGTGGCGGCCACCCTCGTCCTTGGACAGGATGTAGGCCTGCGCCTCGAACTCGGTGTGCGGGGTGACCGAGCCCGGCTTGATGATGACCTGGCCGCGCTCGACGTCCTCGCGCTTGATGCCGCGGAGCAGCAGACCGACGTTCTCACCGGCCTGACCCTCGTCGAGCAGCTTGCGGAACATCTCGATGCCGGTGACCGTGGTGGAGGTCTTCTCCGGCTTGATGCCGATGATGTCGACCGTCTCGTTGACCTTCAGGACACCGCGCTCGATACGGCCGGTGACGACCGTACCGCGACCGGTGATCGTGAAGACGTCCTCGATCGGCATCAGGAACGGCTTGTCGACGTCACGCTCGGGCTCCGGGATGGAGGTGTCGACGGCGTTCATGAGGTCGAGGACCGACTGGGTCCACTTCGGGTCGCCCTCGAGCGCCTTCAGAGCGGAGACCTGGACGACCGGAACGTCGTCGCCCGGGAACTCGTACTCGGTGAGGAGCTCACGAACCTCGAGCTCGACGAGCTCCAGGATCTCCTCGTCGTCCACCATGTCGGCCTTGTTCAGGGCGACGACGATGTACGGCACGCCGACCTGGCGGGCCAGGAGCACGTGCTCCTTGGTCTGCGGCATCGGGCCGTCGGTCGCGGCGACCACCAGGATCGCGCCGTCCATCTGGGCGGCACCGGTGATCATGTTCTTGATGTAGTCCGCGTGACCCGGGCAGTCGACGTGGGCGTAGTGACGCGACTCGGTCTGGTACTCGACGTGCGCGATGGAGATGGTGATACCGCGCTGGCGCTCCTCAGGAGCCTTGTCGATGTTGTCGAACGGGGTGGCCTCGTTCAGGTCCGGGTACGCGTCGTGCAGCACCTTGGTAATGGCGGCCGTGAGGGTCGTCTTACCGTGGTCGATGTGACCGATGGTGCCGATGTTGACGTGCGGCTTAGTCCGCTCGAACTTCGCCTTCGCCACTGGGGTCCTCCTGTGGAGTGGTTCTGTACGCCTTACTCATCGGCGCCAGGTGATCTTTGCTGGGGTGCCGCCCGCCGGGGGTCTCCCGGGGGCAAAGCCCCCGGTCCCTGTCCGGGGAAGAATCCCCGGCGGTCGGTGTCAAGCCTAAAGCGTGTGAACGGGGTGCGTTACTCGCCCTTGGCCTTCGCGATGATCTCCTCGGCGACGTTCCGCGGAACCTCGGCGTAGGAGTCGAACTGCATCGAGTAGCTCGCGCGACCCGACGTCTTGCTGCGGAGGTCGCCGACGTAGCCGAACATCTCCGACAGCGGAACCAGGCCCTTCACGACACGGGCGCCGGCACGTTCCTCCATGGCCTGGATCTGGCCACGGCGGGAGTTGATGTCACCGATGACCTCGCCCATGTAGTCCTCGGGCGTGGTGACCTCGACGGCCATCATCGGCTCGAGCAGCACGGGCTTGGCCTTGCGCGCGGCCTCCTTGAAGGCCTGCGAACCGGCGATCTTGAACGCCAGCTCCGAGGAGTCGACCTCGTGGTAGGCACCGTCGAGCAGGGTGACGCGGACGCCGGTCATCTCGTAGCCCGCGAGGATGCCGAACTGCATCGCCTCCTGGCAGCCGGCGTCGACCGAAGGGATGTACTCCTTCGGGATGCGACCACCGGTCACCTGGTTCACGAACTCGTACGACATGTCGCCGCTCTCGATCGGCTCGATCGAGATGATGACGCGACCGAACTGGCCGGTACCACCCGTCTGCTTCTTGTGGGTGTACTCGACCTTCTCGACCTTCTGGCGAATGGTCTCGCGGTACGCGACCTGCGGCTTGCCGACGTTGGCCTCGACCTTGAACTCACGGCGCATACGGTCGACCAGCACCTCGAGGTGCAGCTCGCCCATACCGCCGATGACGGTCTGGCCCGTCTCCTCGTTGGTGTGCACCTGGAAGGAGGGGTCCTCCTCCGCGAGACGCTGGATGGCGACACCCAGCTTCTCCTGGTCACCCTTGGACTTGGGCTCGATCGCGACCTCGATGACCGGCGCCGGGAAGTCCATGGACTCCAGGATGACCGGGTTCTTCTCGTCGCAGAGCGTCTCACCGGTGGTGGTCTGCTTCAGGCCCATGACGGCGACGATGTCGCCGGCGCCCACCGACTCGATCTCCTCACGCTTGTTGGCGTGCATGCGGTAGATCTTGCCGATGCGCTCCTTGCGGCCCTTGACGGAGTTCAGCACGGCGGTGCCGGACTCCAGGCGGCCGGAGTACACGCGGACGAAGGTGAGCTTGCCGAGGTGCGGGTCGCTCATGATCTTGAACGCCAGCGCGGACAGCGGCTCGTCGTCGGACGGCTTGCGCTTGATGACCGTCTCCGGGTCCTTGACGTCGTGGCCCTCGATGGCCTCGATGTCGACCGGGGACGGCAGGTAGCGCACGACCGCGTCGAGCAGGGGCTGGACGCCCTTGTTCTTGAACGCGGTGCCGCAGAACACCGGGGTGACGGTGGTGCCGGTGCCCTTGCCGGACGCGATGGTGATACGACGGATCGCCGCGTACAGCTGCTCCTCGGTGGGCTCCTCGCCCTCGAGGTACAGCTCCATCAGCTCCTCGTCGTTCTCCGCGACGGCCTCGAGCAGCTTGCCGCGCCACTCCTCGGCGGCCTCGGTGTGCGTGGCCGGGATGTCGACGACGTCGTACATCTCGCCCTTGGTCGCCTCCGCGGACCAGACCAGGGCCTTCATGCGGACCAGGTCCACAACGCCCTTGAAGTCCGCCTCGGCACCGATCGGCAGCTGCATGACCAGCGGCTGCGCGCCCAGGCGGTCGGAGATCATGTCGACGCAGCGGTGGAACTCGGCACCGGTACGGTCGAGCTTGTTGACGAAGCAGATGCGCGGAACGCCGTAGCGGTCCGCCTGACGCCACACCGTCTCGGACTGCGGCTCAACGCCGGCGACGCCGTCGAACACCGTCACGGCACCGTCGAGCACGCGCAGGGAGCGCTCCACCTCGACCGTGAAGTCGACGTGGCCCGGGGTGTCGATGATGTTGATGGTGTGGTCGACGTCTTCCAGCGACCAGTGACAGGTGGTGGCAGCAGAGGTGATCGTGATGCCACGCTCCTGCTCCTGCTCCATCCAGTCCATGGTGGCAGCGCCGTCGTGGACCTCACCGATCTTGTACGAAACGCCGGTGTAGAACAGGATCCGCTCGGTGGTGGTCGTCTTGCCCGCGTCGATGTGGGCCATGATGCCGATGTTGCGCACCCTGGCCAGGTCAAGCGAAGTGGTAGCCATAAGGCTTCAGTCTTCTCTCGGTTCTCGATGGGGTAGCGACTACCAGCGGTAGTGCGCGAAGGCCTTGTTGGACTCGGCCATCTTGTGCGTGTCCTCGCGCTTCTTCACAGCGGCGCCGAGGCCGTTGGACGCGTCGAGGAGCTCGTTCAGCAGACGCTCGGTCATGGTCTTCTCGCGACGGGCGCGGGAGTAACCGACCAGCCAGCGCAGCGCCAGGGTGTTGGCACGGCCGGGCTTGACCTCGACCGGGACCTGGTAGGTGGCGCCACCGACACGGCGGGACTTGACCTCGAGGGTCGGCTTGATGTTCTCGAGAGCGCGCTTGAGCGTGATGACCGGGTCGTTGCCGGTCTTCTCGCGCAGGCCCTCCATGGCGCCGTAGACGATGCGCTCGGCGGTGGAGCGCTTGCCGTTCAGCAGCACCTTGTTGATCAGGGAGGTCACCAGAGGAGAGCCGTAGACCGGGTCGATGATGACCGGACGCTTCGGGGCGGGGCCCTTACGAGGCATTCTTACTTCTCCTTCTTGGCGCCGTAACGGCTGCGGGCCTGCTTGCGGTTCTTGACACCCTGGGTGTCGAGGGAGCCACGGATGATCTTGTAGCGAACACCCGGCAGGTCCTTCACACGGCCGCCGCGCACGAGCACGATGGAGTGCTCCTGCAGGTTGTGTCCCTCACCCGGAATGTAAGCGGTGACCTCGATGCCGCTGGTCAGACGCACACGCGCGACCTTGCGGAGGGCCGAGTTCGGCTTCTTCGGGGTGGTCGTGAACACACGCGTGCAGACGCCGCGGCGCTGAGGAGAACCCTCGAGTGCGGGCGTCTTGTTCTTCTCGACCTTGTCCTGCCGGCCCTTGCGGACCAGCTGCTGGATCGTAGGCACTACTTCTCCGGTTTCTGTGTGCCGATGGGTACAGCTAACCTGGAACGTCGCCGACCCACGCGGTCGGGTGTGTCGAATCCCGCAGATTCCCGCCGCGAGGCGAAAAGGGCGCAGATTACGGTGGCCGGTCTCGGCTCCCGGTGCGGTGTGAAGGCACGCACGAGAGCCAGGGCACACCCCAGGCACAAGGTCTGAGCGTACCTACCTCACGGACTTCGGTCAAAACAAATGGAGTGCCTCACGACACGCCGGACTTCTCACCTCGCCGCCTGCGATTCCTCCCGGCTTGTCCGATGGTGCCAGGGCGGCTCCCCGGAAGCACCCGGAGCCAGGTCGAAGGCCGTGCGCAACGCTCCGGACACCGATGGCTGAATCCCGCCCTTCCACGCTCCGCGGTCTTGCGCTTTCAGTACGTTGATCCGTCCGCCGCGGCGCATGGTGAACGGGCGGAGTGTTGGGGGGTGGGGCAATGACAACGGCCTGGACGGCCGCGTACTCGCCGGACGACGGCGGGCTGGACGACAGGGTGCCGTTCCTGGCGCGGCTGGAGACCGAGGACCGCTCGGCGCTGCTGTCGCTCGGGCGCGAGTTGACGTTCACACCGCGGATGGTCCTGATCCACCAGCACGAGCCCTCGTCCCATGTCCTGTTCCTGGTGAACGGCTGGACGAAGGTCACCGCGTCGGCGGCCAACGGCTACGAGGCGCTGCTCGCGCTGCGCGGGCCCGGTGACGTGGTCGGCGAGTCGGCGGCGCTGACGGGGCGGCCGCGATCGGCGACGGTGACCGCGCTGGAGGCGGTGCGGGCGGTGGCGGTGGAGCACGAGAGGTTCAGAGGCTTCCTGGGCGACCGGCCGGCCGTCTCGTTCGCGCTGCTGGGCCTGACCGCGGACCGCACGCGGGCGGCGGACCGGCGCCGGCTGGAGTTCGCGTCGATGAGCGTGCGGGAGCGGTTCGCCGTGCTGCTGCTGGACCTGGCCCGCATGCACGGCCGCCGCACCGCCGAGGGCGTCGAACTGTGCGTCCCCTTGAGCAAACAGGAGTTGGCGGGGTCGGTGGGCGCGTCACGGGAGATGGTGCAGCGGCTGCTGCGCGAACTCCGCGACAAGGAGGCGGTGGCCACGGGGCGGCGGACGCTGCTCATCCTGCGGCCGGACATCCTGCGCCGGATCGCGGCGGCGGGGCCTGCGGCGGGGGTTCCCTCGCCACCAAGGCCGCGGGAGCAGTGAGGGATCCTCTCCGCAGGGCGCCGCCCTTACCCTCCCCGCCTTCCAGGGGCTCCGCCCATTCGACCCAGGCGGGGACTGCGTCCCCTACACCCCTTCGGCGGGGCTCCGCCCCCACACGCCTGGCGGGACCGCGCCCCCTTACACCCCTGGCCGGACCGCGCCCCTTACCCCCTGGCCGGACCACGCCCCTCACACCCTGGCCGGACCGCGTCCCCTGCACGCCTGGCGGGACCGCGCCCCCTTACCCCCTGGCCGGGGACCGCACCCCTTACCCCCTGGCCGGACCGCGCCCCTTACCCCCTGGCCGGACCGCGTCCCCTGCACGCCTGGCGGGACCGCGGCCCCTACACCTCTGGCCGGACCGCCCCCGCTACGCCCCTTCGCGGGCTCCGCCCCCGCACCCCGCTGGGGCTTCGACCCGACCCCGTTTCGGGGGCCGGCCCCCCGACCTTCGCTCCTCAAACGCCGGAGGGCCGATGTGTCAGCCCTCCGGCGTTTGAGGACGAGGCCGTTCAGGCCGAAGCGGGGGTCTGGGGGCGCAGCCCCCAGGGACGGGACGGGTAGGGGCGGCGGGGGCGAGAAACATTCCGGGCACCCGCAGCCCGCCCCGCCCCCACCACCCCGCCCAGCCCTTCTGTGCATACGGTCACACTTCTACTGCGTCATCCGCCCTCACCGCGGAGCGTCCCGTGCAGCCACGCTGCTGCCCTGCACGGCGACCCCCTCGAGAGGCGACCATGACCGACCCCGTCAGCCGCACCATCCTTCTGCTGGACGTCGAGAGGTTCAGCGACCGGGACGACGTGGAGCAGGCGTATCTGCGCCGCATGCTCCACGACATCACCGACCGCACCCTCGACGGCGCCGGCATCGACGAGACCCGGCGGCTGCGGGCCGACCGCGGTGATGCCGTGATGGAGCTCATCGACGCGAACGCCCCGGTCACCGCCCTGCTGCGAGCCCTGCTCAACGACGTGCCCGCGCACCTCCGCACGGTCAACCGCATGGCGTCCCGCTCCGCGCAGATCCGTCTGCGCGGGGTCCTGGCCACCGGGTACGTCGCGATCGACGGACAGGGCGGCTGGGTCGGCTCCGACCTCAACCACGCGTGCCGGCTGCTGGACGCCGGCCTGCTGCGCGACGCCCTGCGCGAGAGGCCCGACGACTTCGCGCTGTGCGTGTCCGACGGGCTGTACCTGGGCGTCGTACGCCACGACCACGCCGGCATCCCGGCCGACGCCTTCCACCCGGTGACGGTGGACAGCAAGAACGGCCCCCTCAAGGCGTGGCTGCACGGCCCGCTGCCCGGCGCCGCCGCCGCGCCCCGGAACGACGGCCACGACCACGACGACCACGGTGACACGGGGGCGGGGGAAGCGCCGGGCGGTTCGGGGGACCGCCCGGCGCCGCAGGTCCCCCCGCAGGGCCGCCCGGCGCCGGCCGGATCAGGGGGAGCCCCGGCGCCGGGCCCTGTCATCAACATCCACGGCGGCACCTTCAGCGGCGGCCTGATCGGCGGCACCCAGTACGGCGGCATCAGCGGCGGCCACTTCTCCGGCGACGTCTTCCTCGGTGAGCGCGGCGGCGACCGCGAACGGGGTGAGCGCGCATGAGCGGCCCCGAAGCGGAAGCGCCTCCGCATCCGGCCACCGGAAGCGGACCTTCCGCAGAGCAGCCCCCGGCCGACACAAGCGCCGCGGAGGACACCGCTCAAGGCCAGGGCCCCGAGGCGGAGTCCGAGGAGCACGACCAGCCGCAGAACGCCTGGTCGGCACGGCGGGACCTGGTCGACCACAGCCCGCGGACCATGAACGTCGGCGCCCGCGCCCGCTTCAGCGGCGGCGTCCTCGGCGACCAGCACGGCGGCATCAGCGGCGGCCACTTCTCCGGCGACGTCTTCCTCGGCAGCAAGACGGAGATCTACCAGCTCGCGGTCCCCGGCCTCACCGCGCCCACCGCCGCCTCCGGCGAGGTCCCGCACACCGCCCTGGAGCAGCTGGCCGGACGCTTCGTCGCCGACGAGCAGACCATGGACCGCCTCCTCGACCGGCTGCGCCACGACCGCGTCCTCGTCCTGTCCGGCGCCCGCTTCTCCGGCCGCCGCACAGCCGCCCTCATGCTGTTGCGCCGCCTCGGCGCGCTCCCCGTGCGCACTCTGGTGCGCGACACCAGCCCGAGCGCCCTCGCCGATCAGTTCGGCGACCGGCAACCGGCCCGCGGCCATGTGCTGTGCGACCTCACCACCCGCGGCGACCAGCCCCTGCGCGAGCCCCATCTGCTGGCCGCCCGCGACCGCCTAGCCGAGCGGGACGCCTACCTCGTGGTCACCGTCGGCCCCACCGCCGCGCTGGAGGACGTGGCCGTAGAGGAGTGGCGCCCGCCGGCCCCTGGCGACGTGCTCGCCGCCCAGCTGCGCGCCCTCACCGACGAGGAGACCGCCGCCAAGCTTCTGGGTCTCCCGGCGGTGGCCGACTTCCTGGACCGCGGCCACCAGCCGCGCGAGGTCTCCGCCTTCGCCCGCTTGCTCGGCCGGTACGCGGCGGGCGAGGTCACCGAGGACGCGATCGACGGCTTCTCCCTCGTGTCGCTGGAGAACCAGGTGCAAGAGTGGTTCGAGGAGGACGAGACGTCCCTGCACCTGCGGGACAAGGCGTTCCTCGTCGCCCTGGCCGCGTTCGACGACGGCCCGTACGCGCTGACCGCCGAACTCAGCGACCTGCTCTACCGCTTCCTGCAGGAGACCGAGAACCCGGCCCGTGTCCCCGAGGTCCCCGTCTTCGGCACCCACGCAGGCAAGCGCGTCCAACTGGCCCGCGCCGAACTGTACGTGGACGCCGAGCACACCGAGTGGGGTCCCGTCACCCAGCAGAAGGCGAGGTTCCGCGACGAGCGGGCCTCGCTGGTGCTGCTGCGCGAGGTGTGGACCGGACATCCGTCCGCCCGGCCCGCCGTGATCCGGTGGCTGCGCCGGCTCGCCGACGACGGCCGCCCCCTGGTCCGCACCCGCGCCGCCTCCACCGTCGCCGTCCTCGCCCGCACCGACCTGCCCTCCGCGATGGCCCTCGTCATCGAGCCCTGGGGCACGTCCAGGCGCTCCAAGCACCGGCTCGTCGCCGTCAACGCGCTCACGCTCGCCCACCTGGTCGGCACCCCCAACATCCCGCGCATCCTGGACGCCTGGTGCGCGGGCGACGACCCGCGGCTGCGCTGGGTGGCGGTACGGGCGTACGGGCTGGTCGGGCCGGAACGCCCGGAACAGGCTCTGGCGGCACTGCGTGGCGCCGTACGGCGGCTGTACGCGGACACCCCCGGCGACACGGACGGCGCACTCGCGCAGGAGCTCGCCCAGGCCGTGGAGCTGCTGCTGCTGTCCTCGGCGAGCGACCGCGTCCTGACCGAACTGCGCCACCACCTCGATGACGACGAGGCGGTGCGGGACCTCACGCTCGGCGGCTTCGTCGGGGCCTGCCGGCGCACCGAGGACGACGAGCGGTACGGCACACCCCTGGTCCTCGGCTGGTACGCCCGCGCGGCCGGCGAGGGCGGACCCGCCGCGCAGGGCCTGCCCCACCTGTGGCGGCACGCCCTGGCCGACCCGCACACCACCCGGCAGGCGCTCGACGTCCTACGGGACTGGGTGCTGATCGCCGACCGGTCCACGGCGGTGGAGTGGGCGCTGGCCGCGCTGCTGCCCACGCTCGTCACCACGGCCGCAGAGCACCAGCGGCTGAGCCACCTGCTGCGGACCATGCCCGGCGAGGACGGCAACCCGCCGCCGCCGGTCGCGGCCCGGCTGCTGACCACGCTTCCCGCCCGCTGAGTTCCGTCCCGAGGAGAACCACGCACCATGCCCACGTTCCGTCAGCCCGAATGGCAGCAGTCGGCAGACCGGCACACCCAGCTGGTCGACCCGGTGCTCACCGTGCGCCAGCTGTCACGCTTCGACTTCAACCTCAGATCGTTCGTCCGCATCGACCACGCGCTGGTCTTCTCCACCCCCAAGGGCACCTACGAGCCCTACCTGCCGCCCCGGCGTCCCACCCGCGCGGAGGTGGTGGCGAACCGGTACACCGCCGTCTACGAGGTGGACATGGGGGTGCACCCCCACACCTCCGAGCTGGCGCTGCCCAGCGACAACGACGCGTTCGAGTTCACCGCCGCGGTCGACCTGTCGTGGCAGGTGCTGGATCCGGCGCGGTTCGTGGCGAGCGGGCACCGGGACGTGCCGGGGCTGCTGCTCAGCGAGCTCCAGCAGGCAGCACGACCGGTGACCCGGCGCTTCGCCATCGCCGACAGCGCGGCGGCGGAGCGGGAGCTGCTGCAGGCGATGACCGTGCTGGGGCCGCTGGGGGCGCCCGCGGGGCTGCAGGTCACCTGGACGATGCGACTCAAGCGGGACAAGGCCAACATCCGGCACCAGCACCGGCTGCAGGCCATCGACCACTCGGCCACCGAGCAGATGCACGCGGCGCAGCGCGGCATGGAGATCGACGTCGAGGTGGACCGCCGCCAGCGCCAGCAGGACGCCCTCCAGATCGAACGGGCCATGGCGTACGGGGAGCAGCAGCAGGCGCTCCTGCTCCAGCAGCAGCGGTGGCAGCACGACCAGGCGATGCTCGCGAGCGGACAGCAGCACCAGCTCGCGCTGCAACAGGGGCAGCAGGACCTGGAGTTGCAGCGGATCCAGGCGGAGAAGATCAACTTCTACGAGTGGCACCTCCAGCAGGGCGGTGTGCACGCGTGGGCGCTGCACCTGGCCCAGCACCCGGAGGACTCGCACCTGGTCATGTCCACCATGCGAGACGACCAACTCCGCATGATCCAGGCGCAGATGGACCTGGTGAAGCAGCTGCTGAACGGCGACGCGGCGGAGAGCTACGAACTGGAGGGCCCCAAACAGCTGGCCCTGCGCACGGTCAACGACATCCTCAACCAGCGTCTCCCCGGCGTCCCGCAGAACCCGCCCCCACTCCCGCAGGCTCCGGGACCCGTGTACCCGGGGTCCGTGCAGCAGGCGGCTCCCCAGACCGGCGTCGTGCAGGGCGAGGCCGTGCAGGGCGGCGGTGCGGCGGACGGTCAGGCGCCGGTTCCGGGTGCCGGGCAGGCGCCGCCGTCTGCAACCGTGCCGCCACCGCCGGGCATGCCGCCGTTGCCGCCCACAACGCCGGCAACACCGGCAACACCGGCAACACCGGCAACACCGGCACCGTACGGAGCCGGAGGCACGTATCCCCCGCCGCCCGCCACGCAGCCGCCGGTGCCGGGGCTGCCCGGGTTGCAGCCGCCCGCAGGTCCGTACGTTCCGCCGCCCCCGGCCTGGCAGCCGCCGCCCGGCTACGGCAGCACCCCGACCGCACCCGGCCGACCCGAGGCCACGGTCGGGGAACCCGGCGGGGGCCCTGCCGGGAACCCCGCCGACGACACCGACGGCGGCGGCGAGAAGGGCGCCCCGTGACGGACCTCGACCCCTTGGCCGCCCCGACCGGCGGTGAACCCGGCGCGGATCCCGCCGCCCGGGCCCGGCTCTGCGAGCGGCTGCTTTCCGAGTTGCGGGCCGAGATCGCACGGGCCGACAGCAAGGCGTCCGTCCTCGTCGCAGCGCTCGGTATGACCGCGGGGGTCTTCAGCGGGCTGCTCGCCGGGCGGAAGTGGACGCCGGCCGCGCTGTCCGGACCGGGGACCGCGATGTGGTGGGCCGGGGCCGTCTGCCTGGCCTTCTCCCTGTTCGCCCTGTTGCTCGCCGTGCTCCCCCGCTACCGCTCCGGCACCTGGGCGCCGGGCCGGCCCCTGTCGTACTTCGGTGACATCCAACAGGCGGTCCGGCAGGGCCACTTGGAGCGCGCCCTCGCCGACACCGAGCGGCGGCCCATGGACGGCCTGGCCCGGGCGCTCACCGAGACCAGCCGGATCGCCGCCCGCAAACACCAGTGGATCCGGGCCGGCCTCGTCGCCTTCTGCGTCGGCACGGTCCTGCTCCCCGCCTCCCTGTTGATCGGCTGACCCGCCGTCGCACATCAAGGAAAGAACGAGAACCGCCATGACCGCACCACAACCGTCCCCACCGGAGTACCCGGGGCCTCCCGCCCAGGCCGCACACCCCACCGCCCCACAGCAGCCGGCACCGCCACCGGGACACCCCCAGCAGCCGCCCGCCTACCCGTCGGCCGCCCAGTCCCCGCAGTATCCGCAGCACCAGCGGATCCCGCAGCAGCCGCCGGCCTACCCGCAGCAGCCGCCCGCCTACCCCCAGAACGCACAGCAGCCGCCGCCCTGCCCGCAGACGACCGCCCCACCCGTGTACCCGCCCCAGTACCCCGAGACCGCGCCGACAGCGGTCGCTCCGCCACCCGACGCACCGCCGGCGGGCGCCGTCCTCTCCCCCGACGACCCGGAGCACCCTCACCACATCAGCACCGAGCACGGCCGGGTGCACATCTCCCGGGACCAGCGGCGCACCGACGTCACCGCCGTCGGCAACCTCCTCCTGCACCTGCCGAACTTCCTGTGCAGCCTCTTCGTCGTCGGCCTGGTCTCCCTCTTCTTCGGCGGTTTCGGCATCGTGCTGGTGCTCGCCTGGCTCGCCAGCGGCGCACTCGTCTTCCATCGCCCCAGCGAGAGCGCCCTCGCGCGCCGTCTGCTCCGTCTGCGCTACCCCACTCCACAAGAACGAGCCAAACTCGAACCGGTCTGGCGGGAGGTCACCGCCCGCGCCGGCATCGACGGACGCACCTACGAACTGTGGGTGGAGGACAGCGACAGCCTGAACGCGGTCGCCGCGGCCGGCCACATCGTCGGCGTCACCCGCTTCGCCATGAACCAGCTGCCCAACGGCGAGCTGGCCGCCGTCATGGCGCACGAGCTGGGCCATCACGTCGGCGGCCACGCCTGGTCCTCGCTGCTCGGCTACTGGTACGCGCTGCCCGGCCGCGTCGCCTGGCGCTTCCTCAAGGCGTTCTCCGGTGTCGTGTTCAAGGTGTCGCGGGCGTTCGGTTGCCTCGGCGTCGCCGTCGTGGCGGTGACCATCGGCTGCGTCGCCCTGGCCACGATCAGCACCCTCTACGGCCTGCCCCTGCTGATCCTTGGCGTGCCCTACGCCCTCGCCGCCGTCGGCCGCCGCGCCGAGCTGCGCGCCGACGAGCACGCGGCAGCGCTCGGCTTCGCCCCGATGCTGGCCGCCGTCCTCGACAAGCTGCACCAGCAGGAGCAGCGGCGGACGGCCGAAGCGACCGCCCAGGGCGGCGGCGCCCCCGCCGAGGAGAGCGCGCTCAGCAAGCTGCTCTCCTCGCATCCGGACTACCACACCCGGCTGCACCACCTGCAGCCGTACCTCCAGCCGCAGCGCAACTGAGCCGACGGGCCCGGACAGCCCCGGACACGCCGAAGGGCGGCCACCCGCACGGGGTGACCGCCCTTCGGTTCATGCCGCTCGCTTACTGGTTGTACGGACCGTAGTCGTAGTCCTCCAGCGGCACGGCCTGGCCGGAGCCCGTGCCGAACGGCGAGTAGTCGATGTCGTCGTAGCCCACGGCCGAGTACATCGCGGCCTTGGCCTCCTCGGTCGGCTCGACCCGGATGTTGCGGTAACGGGCGAGGCCCGTACCGGCCGGGATGAGCTTACCGATGATGACGTTCTCCTTGAGGCCGATCAGGGAGTCGGACTTGGCGTTGATCGCCGCGTCCGTGAGGACCCTGGTCGTCTCCTGGAAGGACGCCGCCGACAGCCAGGACTCGGTCGCCAGCGAGGCCTTGGTGATACCCATGAGCTGCGGACGACCGGAGGCCGGGTGACCGCCCTCCTGGACCACACGACGGTTCTCCTGCTCGAACTTCGAGCGCTCGACCAGCTCGCCGGGCAGCAGCTCGGCGTCACCGGACTCGATGATCGTCACGCGGCGGAGCATCTGCCGGATGATGATCTCGATGTGCTTGTCGTGGATCGACACACCCTGCGAGTTGTACACCTTCTGGACCTCGCCGACCAGGTGGACCTGGACGGCACGCTGGCCCAGGATGCGCAGCACGTCGTGCGGGTTGGTGGCACCCACGGTGAGCTTCTGGCCCACCTCGACGTGCTCGCCCTCGCTGACCAGGAGTCGGGCGCGCTTCGAGATCGGGTAGGACGTCTCGTCGCTGCCGTCGTCCGGGGTGATGACGATCTTCTTGGTCTTCTCCGTCTCCTCGATGCGAACGCGGCCGCTCGCCTCGGAGATCGGGGCGACACCCTTCGGGGTACGGGCCTCGAAGAGCTCGACGACACGCGGCAGACCCTGGGTGATGTCGTCACCGGCCACACCACCGGTGTGGAAGGTACGCATCGTCAGCTGGGTGCCGGGCTCACCGATGGACTGGGCGGCGATGATGCCGACCGCCTCACCGATGTCGACGAGCTTGCCGGTGGCCAGCGAACGGCCGTAGCACATGGCGCAGGTGCCGACCGCGGACTCGCAGGTCAGGACCGAGCGGGTCTTGACCTCCTCGACGCCGCGCGTGATGAGCTCCTCGATGAGCACGTCGCCCAGGTCGGTGCCGGCCGGGGCCAGCACCTGGCCGTCGACGACGATGTCCTCGGCGAGGCAGCGCGCGTACACGGACGTCTCGACGTTGTCCGCCTTGCGCAGCACGCCGTCGGCGCCCCGCTCGGCGATCCGCAGCTTGAGGCCGCGGTCGGTGCCGCAGTCCTCCTCGCGGATGATGACGTCCTGCGACACGTCCACCAGACGACGGGTCAGGTAACCCGAGTCGGCGGTACGCAGGGCGGTGTCCGCGAGACCCTTACGGGCACCGTGCGTGGAGATGAAGTACTCCAGCACGGACAGACCCTCGCGGAACGACGCCTTGATGGGCCGCGGGATGGTCTCGTTCTTCGCGTTGGACACCAGACCGCGCATACCGGCGATCTGGCGCATCTGCATCATGTTTCCGCGCGCACCCGAGTTCACCATCATGAAGATCGGGTTCGTCTTCGGGAAGTTCTCGTTCATGGCCTCGGCGACCTCGTTGGTCGCCTTGGTCCAGATCGCGATCAGTTCCTGGGTGCGCTCGTCCTTGGTGATCAGACCGCGCTCGTACTGCTTCTGGACCTTCTCGTCCTGCGCCTCGTAGCCCTTGACGATCTCCTTCTTCGCCTCGGGAACGACGACGTCGGAGATGGCGACGGTGACGCCGGAACGGGTGGCCCAGTAGAAGCCGGCCGTCTTCAGGTTGTCGAGCGTGGCCGCCACGACGACCTTCGGGTAGCGCTCGGCGAGGTCGTTGACGATCTCGGAGAGCTGCTTCTTGCCGACCTCGTAGTCCACGAACGGGTAGTCCTCGGGCAGCAGCTCGTTGAAGAGCGCGCGGCCCAGCGTGGTCTTCAGCGTGAAGCTGTCACCCTGCTGCCACTCCGGCTCGTCCTCCTCGCGGACCGGCGGCGTCCAACCGCGCGGCGGGATGGTGCCCACCGGGAAGCGGATGTCCACGCGTGCCTGCAGCGAGAGCTCGCCGGCGTCGAACGCCATGATCGCCTCGGCCACGGACGCGAACGAGCGGCCCTCGCCCTTGACGTCGCGCATCTCGCCGTCGGTGGTGAGGAAGAACAGACCGAGGACCATGTCCTGGGTCGGCATCGTCACCGGACGGCCGTCGGCCGGCTTGAGGATGTTGTTCGAGGACAGCATCAGGATGCGGGCCTCGGCCTGCGCCTCCGCGGACAGCGGCAGGTGCACGGCCATCTGGTCACCGTCGAAGTCCGCGTTGAACGCGGTGCAGACGAGCGGGTGGATCTGGATGGCCTTGCCCTCGACCAGCTGCGGCTCGAAGGCCTGGATGCCGAGGCGGTGCAGGGTGGGAGCACGGTTCAGCAGAACCGGGTGCTCGGCGATGACCTCTTCGAGGACGTCGTACACGACCGTACGGCCGCGCTCCACCATGCGCTTCGCGCTCTTGATGTTCTGCGCGTGGTTCAGGTCGACCAGGCGCTTCATCACGAACGGCTTGAACAGCTCCAGCGCCATCGCCTTCGGCAGACCGCACTGGTGCAGCTTCAGCTGCGGACCGACGACGATCACGGAACGCGCCGAGTAGTCGACACGCTTGCCGAGCAGGTTCTGACGGAAGCGACCCTGCTTGCCCTTCAGCATGTCACTGAGGGACTTCAGCGGGCGGTTACCCGGACCGGTCACCGGGCGGCCGCGACGACCGTTGTCGAAGAGGGCGTCAACGGCCTCCTGAAGCATGCGCTTCTCGTTGTTGACGATGATCTCCGGGGCACCGAGGTCCAGGAGCCTCTTCAGACGGTTGTTGCGGTTGATGACACGGCGGTACAGGTCGTTCAGGTCGGAGGTCGCGAAGCGGCCACCGTCCAGCTGCACCATCGGACGCAGGTCCGGCGGGATGACCGGGACGCAGTCCAGGACCATGCCCTTGGGGCTGTTGGACGTCTGCAGGAACGCGGAGACGACCTTCAGGCGCTTGAGGGCACGGGTCTTCTTCTGGCCCTTGCCGGTACGGATGATCTCGCGGAGCCTCTCGGCCTCCTCCTCGAGGTCGAAGGACTCCAGGCGCTTCTGCAGCGCCGCGGCACCCATCGAGCCGTCGAAGTACGTGCCGAAGCGGTCCCGCAGCTCGCGGTAGAGCAGCTCGTCGCCCTCGAGGTCCTGGACCTTGAGGTTCTTGAACCGGGTCCACACCTCGTCGAGGCGGTCGATCTCGCGCTGCGCACGGTCGCGCAGCTGCTTCATCTCACGCTCGGCACCCTCGCGCACCTTGCGGCGCACGTCGGCCTTGGCACCCTCGGCCTCCAGCTCGGCGAGGTCGGCCTCGAGCTTCTTGGCGCGGGCCTCCAGGTCGGCGTCGCGGCGCTGCTCGATCTGCTGGCGCTCGACGGAGACATGGGCCTCCAGCGAGGGCAGGTCGCGCTGACGGCGCTCCTCGTCGACGTACGTGATCATGTACGCGGCGAAGTAGATGACCTTCTCCAGGTCCTTCGGCGCGAGGTCCAGCAGGTACCCGAGGCGCGACGGGACGCCCTTGAAGTACCAGATGTGCGTGACGGGCGCGGCCAGCTCGATGTGGCCCATCCGCTCACGACGCACCTTCGCGCGCGTGACCTCGACGCCACAGCGCTCGCAGATGATGCCCTTGAAGCGGACGCGCTTGTACTTGCCGCAGTAGCACTCCCAGTCCCGGGTGGGGCCGAAGATCTTCTCGCAGAAGAGGCCGTCCTTCTCGGGCTTGAGGGTGCGGTAGTTGATGGTCTCGGGCTTCTTGACCTCGCCGTGGCTCCACTGACGGATGTCGTCAGCGGTGGCCAGGCCGATCCGGAGCTCGTCGAAGAAGTTGACGTCGAGCACTATGCGTCAATCCCTCTCAGGGTCGTAAGTCTTTGGTCTGAAACGGGGGCCTGGGGGTCGGCGGGGCCCCTTGTGGGTCGGGGCCCCGCCGGACTCCCGTCAGACCTCTTCGACGCTGCTCGGCTCGCGCCGGGACAGGTCGATGCCGAGCTCCTCCGCAGCGCGGAAGACGTCCTCGTCGGTGTCGCGCATCTCGATGGACATACCGTCGCTGGACAGCACCTCCACATTCAGGCAGAGCGACTGCATCTCCTTGATGAGCACCTTGAAGGACTCGGGGATGCCGGGCTCGGGGATGTTCTCGCCCTTGACGATGGCCTCGTAGACCTTCACGCGGCCGGTGACGTCGTCGGACTTGATGGTCAGCAGCTCCTGGAGGGCGTACGCGGCGCCGTAGGCCTCAAGGGCCCACACCTCCATCTCACCGAAGCGCTGGCCACCGAACTGGGCCTTACCACCCAGCGGCTGCTGGGTGATCATCGAGTACGGACCGGTCGAGCGGGCGTGCAGCTTGTCGTCGACCAGGTGGTGCAGCTTCAGGATGTACATGTACCCGACCGAGATCGGGTCCGGGAACGGCTCACCGGAGCGGCCGTCGAACAGCCGCGCCTTGCCGGACGGGAGGACCATGCGGTCGCCGTCGCGGTTCGGCAGCGTGTGCTGCAGCAGACCGGCCAGCTCGTCCTCGCGGGCACCGTCGAACACCGGGGTGGCGACGTTGGTGCGCGGGGCGACCTGGTCGGCGCCGATGGCCTGCAGGCGCTGCGCCCACTCGTCCGCCAGGCCGGAGACGTCCCAGCCCTGGCTGGCGAGCCAGCCGAGGTGGATCTCCAGGACCTGTCCCGGGTTCATTCGGGACGGCACACCCAGCGGGTTGAGGATGATGTCGACCGGGGTGCCGTCCTCCAGGAACGGCATGTCCTCGATCGGCAGGATCTTGGAGATGACGCCCTTGTTGCCGTGGCGGCCGGCGAGCTTGTCACCGTCGGTGATCTTGCGCTTCTGCGCGACGTAGACGCGGACCAGCTGGTTCACGCCCGGCGGCAGCTCGTCGCCCTCCTCGCGGTCGAAGACGCGCACGCCGATGACCTTGCCGGTCTCGCCGTGCGGCACCTTCAGCGAGGTGTCACGGACCTCACGGGCCTTCTCACCGAAGATCGCGCGCAGCAGGCGCTCCTCGGGGGTCAGCTCGGTCTCACCCTTGGGGGTCACCTTGCCGACGAGGATGTCGCCCGCGATGACCTCGGCGCCGATGCGGATGATGCCGCGCTCGTCGAGGTCGGCCAGGACCTCCTCGGAGACGTTCGGGATGTCCCGGGTGATCTCCTCGGGGCCGAGCTTGGTGTCACGGGCGTCGACCTCGTGCTCCTCGATGTGGATCGAGGAGAGGACGTCGTCCTGGACCAGGCGCTGGCTGAGGATGATCGCGTCCTCGTAGTTGTGGCCTTCCCAGGGCATGAAGGCGACCAGCAGGTTCTTGCCGAGCGCCATCTCGCCGTTCTGGGTGGCCGGGCCGTCGGCGAGGACCTGGCCCTCGATGACGCGGTCGCCCTCGTTGACGATGACCTTCTGGTTGACCGAGGTGCCCTGGTTGGAGCGGGCGAACTTGGCCAGGCGGTACGTGATGTACGTGCCGTCGTCGTTGGCGGTGGTGATGTAGTCCGCGGAGACCTCCTGGACCACACCGGCCTTCTCGGCCTTGACGACGTCGCCGGCGTCGACGGCGGAGCGGTACTCCATGCCGGTGCCGACGAGCGGCGCCTCCGACTTAATCAGCGGAACGGCCTGGCGCATCATGTTCGCGCCCATGAGGGCACGGTTGGCGTCGTCGTGCTCGAGGAAGGGGATCATGGCGGTCGCGACCGACACCATCTGGCGCGGCGAGACGTCCATGTAGTCCACGTCCTCGGGGGCGACGTAGTCGACCTCACCGCCACGGCGGCGGACCAGGACGCGGTTCTCGGCGAACCGGAGGTCGTCGGTCAGCGGCGCGTTGGCCTGGGCGATGACGAAGCGGTCCTCCTCGTCGGCCGTGAGGTAGTGGACCTCTTCGGTGACGACACCGTTCTCGTCGACCTTGCGGTACGGGGTCTCGACGAAACCGAACGCGTTCACACGGCCGTAGGTGGCGAGCGAGCCGATCAGACCGATGTTCGGGCCTTCGGGCGTCTCGATCGGGCACATGCGGCCGTAGTGCGAGGGGTGCACGTCACGGACCTCGAAGCCGGCCCGCTCACGGGACAGACCACCCGGACCCAGCGCGGACAGACGCCGCTTGTGCGTCAGCCCGGACAGCGGGTTGTTCTGGTCCATGAACTGGGACAGCTGGCTGGTGCCGAAGAACTCCTTGATGGAGGCGACGACCGGCCGGATGTTGATCAGGGTCTGCGGCGTGATCGCCTCGACGTCCTGCGTGGTCATGCGCTCGCGGACGACGCGCTCCATACGGGCCAGACCCGTGCGGACCTGGTTCTGGATGAGCTCGCCGACGCTGCGCAGGCGGCGGTTGCCGAAGTGGTCGATGTCGTCGGTCTCGACGACGACCTTCTGGCCGTTGTCACCGACCGTCTCGGTCTCGCCGGCGTGCAGCTTCACCAGGTACTTGATCGTCGCGATGATGTCCTCGACGGTCAGGATGCCCGCGTCCAGCGGGGTGTCCGTACCCAGCTTCTTGTTGACCTTGTAGCGGCCGACCTTCGCGAGGTCGTAGCGCTTGGGGTTGAAGTAGAGGTTCTCCAGCAGCGTCTGCGCGGCCTCACGCGTCGGGGGCTCGCCCGGGCGCAGCTTGCGGTAGATGTCGAGCAGCGCGTCGTCCTGGCCCTGGGTGTGGTCCTTCTCCAGGGTGGCGCGCATGGACTCGTACTCGCCGAACTCCTCGAGGATCTGCTCGGTGGTCCAGCCGAGCGCCTTCAGGAGGACGGTGACGGACTGCTTGCGCTTGCGGTCGATACGGACACCGACCATGTCGCGCTTGTCGATCTCCATCTCCAGCCAGGCACCCCGGGACGGGATGATCTTGGCGGAGAAGATGTCCTTGTCGGACGTCTTGTCGATGGTGGAGTCGAAGTAGACACCGGGGGAACGGACCAGCTGCGACACCACGACACGCTCGGTGCCGTTGATGACGAAAGTGCCCTTGTTCGTCATGAGCGGGAAGTCGCCCATGAAGACGGTCTGGGACTTGATCTCACCGGTCTCGTTGTTGGTGAACTCGGCCGTGACGAAGAGGGGCGCGGCGTAGGTGAAGTCGCGCTCCTTGCACTCGTCGATCGAGTTCTTCGGCGGCTCGAAGCGGTGGTCCCGGAACGTCAGCGACATCGACCCGGAGAAGTCCTCGATCGGGGAGATCTCCTCGAAGATCTCCTCGAGGCCGGACTTGGTGGGGACGTCCTGACCGTTCTCCAGAGCCTCCTCGACGCGAGCCTTCCACGCGTCGTTGCCGAGCAGCCAGTCGAAGCTCTCGGTTTGCAGCGCGAGAAGGTTCGGAACCTCGAGGGGCTCCTTGATCTTTGCAAAGGAGATGCGCAGCGGGGCGGTGCTGGCGCCGTTGTTCGTATTCGCGGTCGAGGCGTTGCGCGAGGCGGCCAAGAGGGGGTCCTTCCGAGGGCTCGGACTCACTACGCGCGTCCCGGTCCCCGCCGGGCACAGAGATGGAAAGCCTCAGGTCAGAGACTTCTTATGCTCGGTGCTCAAGCATGGGGCGTGCTCCTGGTGACGGGCAGGAGGCAGCTAACAGGCAGCGCAAAGGGTCAGTGTAGCCACACGGCACACTGATGTCCAGTGCGGGTTTTCAGGCTTCCGCTGGAGGCCCTCGTTGTCCCTCAACACCTGCGGCACGCCACGCCTTCGATGCACATCGATACTGCCCTCTTCGTCGTCGATCCATGCCTCGGATCCGGATCGTTGTGACGACGCGTCCTGAGAATTGCGCGCTGCGTGCGGTTCGTCAAGGCCCCCCTTGCCCGAACCGGGTGCTGCCATCGTCACGTTCGACCTGTCACCGGGGCCCTCGGGAGGCACGACCGAAGATCACCATACCCCCCACGGCGACGCACGCAAGGCAGCCGCCACCGGACCCCCCGGAACACCGAGAAGCGACCACCCGGATGGATGATCGCACCTGGGCGTGTTCGCGTTACAGCCTTGGGGGTGAGGCGTGCGGGGGTCTGGGGGTGGAGGGTTACGGCATCCGGGTGAAGCGCTGTTCGGGGCTGGGCAGGGGGCGGTCTACTGCGTCGGGAAGAGTGGTGGTGCGGGCGGCCGGCCAGAGATGGGCAGAAGACGCAGGCCGCCGGCCCAGGATGGGCAAGCAATGCGCGCCGCCGACCCAGGATGGGCAAGCAATGCGCGCCGCCGACCCAGGATGGGCAAGCAATGCGCGCCGCCGACCACG
>NZ_JBIATP010000012.1:242773-271242 GCF_042891915.1 Streptomyces sp. NPDC001848
CGCCGACCCAGGATGGGCAAGCAATGCGCGCCGCCGACCCAGGATGGGCAAGCAATGCGCGCCGCCGACCCAGGATGGGCAAGCAATGCGCGCCGCCGGTCTGAGGAGCCCGTGCATACCGGCCTCCCGGCTTCCCGGCCACCGCACCGCCCGTCACAGGCTCACAGGCGGCCGGCTCCGGCCCGGGGGCCGTCGGCTCCCGGCCGTGGGGGCGCACGGTGGCCGGCGTACCCTTCCGGGCCGACACCACCGTCCCGGCCGAGCGGCGGCAGCGGTCGGTGGGCTTCGCGGGCCACCAGGGTGTTGGCACATGCGAAAGGGGGCCGTACGGAGCGTCGCTCCGTACGGCCCCCTCGGGTCCTGTGCGGACCCGGAGTCCTGGTGGACCCGCGAAGGTCTTACTTGACCTCGACCGAGGCGCCGGCGCCCTCGAGGGACTCCTTCGCCTTGTCCGCGGCCTCCTTGTTGACCTTCTCGAGAACCGGCTTCGGCGCACCGTCGACCAGGTCCTTGGCCTCCTTCAGGCCCAGGGAGGTCAGCTCGCGCACGACCTTGATGACCTGGATCTTCTTGTCGCCGGCACCGGTGAGGATGACGTCGAACTCGTCCTTCTCCTCCTCGGCGGCGGCCTCGGCGCCGGCACCGGCGCCACCGGCGACGACGACCGGCGCGGCAGCGGCGGCGGTGACGTCGAACTTCTCCTCGAAGGCCTTCACGAACTCGGAGAGCTCGATGAGGGTCATCTCCTCGAACTGGGCAAGCAGCTCGTCCTGGGTGAGCTTCGCCATGATGGCGGTCCTTCCACTCAAATCGGCAGGTGCCGGATGTACTGGATAAGGCGGGCGTACGTCGGCCCGCTGCGACCCGCGCCTTCGGTGCGGGTCAGAAAGCGAGCCGAATTACTCGGCACCGCCCTGCTCGGCCTGCTTGGCGCGCAGCGCGTCCACGGTGCGGACGAGCTTCGACGGCAGCGCCTGGAAGACGGAGGCAGCCTGGGACTGCTTCGCCTTGAAGGCACCGGCCAGCTTGCTGAGCAGAACCTCGCGGGACTCGAGGTCCGCAAGCTTCTTGATCTCGTCGGCGGACAGCGCCTTGCCGTCAAGGACACCGCCCTTGATGACGAGATTCGGGTTGTCCTTGGCGAAGTCACGGAGACCCTTCGCCGACTCCACCGGGTCACCGGTGACGAAGGCGACGGCCGTCGGACCAGCGAAGAGCTGGTCGTCCAGCGTGATCCCGGCCTCGTTGGCCGCAATCTTGGTCAGCGTGTTCTTCACCACGGCGTACTGGGCGTTCTCACCGAGCGACCGGCGCAGCGTCTTGAGCTGCGCCACGGTGAGACCGCGGTACTCGGTCAGCACGGCGGCGTTGGAGCTGCGGAACTTGTCCGTCAGCTCCGCAACCGCGGCAGCCTTGTCGGGCCTCGCCATAGAGCCTCGGCCTCCTTCCGGGTGATTCGGACCGCGCGGACCCGAAGGAGGACTGGGGAAAACGAAACGCCCCGGCGCAGGCGCACGGGGCGGACTCGACCGGCTGCACGCACGTCTCGGCGTACGTACTCCGGGAGCTCTTCCACTGTCACCTGCGCGGGTCGTCCGCAGTTCAGCGGATCCTTCGGCCACCGCGCCCTCGTTCGAGCGCACGGCAACGACCAGCGGTCTTTGGCTTCTGTAGGAGAGTACGGGAACGAATCGCCGTCAAGCAAATCCGCTCCCCGGGGAGCAATCAGGGCGGCCCACCGCACCTCTAGGGTCTTTCGTTCGGATCAGGCCCTAGGAGCCCCGCGTCCCCAGCAGGTCCTCGAAGTCGGCCGTGTCCGGCTGCGGAGGCCGAGGTGCCGTCACCTTCACGCCGTAGTCCCGGTAATACGCCGTCGAGGACATCCGGCCGCTCGACAGCTCACCCCGCTCGGTCTTCTTGACCAGCAGGTCGTCGTCGTCGACCCAGAGGTCGACCGTCTCCTTGGTGACGCCGGCCTGCTCCAGTTGCTCCTTCAGGGCTCCCGTGAGGGACGCCGGGGTGACCGTGCCCGAGTAGTGCGTGGTGCGGCGGCCGCGTACCGTCTCCTCGCCGACCCTGCGCACGTCCCCGGAGGCGAGCAGCAGCCTGACCGGCTGCAGCGGGGCGGTGTTGCGCAGTTGGTCCGTCAGATACGCCCCCGAGCCGCCCGGCAGGGCCGCCAGGTCGTCGTAGGCGTACCTGATCCAGTGCCGGCCGTGCAGGCGCCGTGCGAACGCGTCGCCCACCTTCGCGTAGTAGGCGTCGGGCAGCAGCCGGGCCTCCATCGACGTGGTGCCCAGCGCGCGCATCGTCTCGGCGAGCTGCCCGCCCGTGTAGGTGATCCGGAGCGTGCCCACCGAGTCGCGGGCCCAGCCGAGCAGGCCGCCCGTCTCCAGGGCGAGCATGCCGCCCATGGACGTCGTGGCCTCGACCCGGGCGGAGCCGGCCTTTGAGGTGGCCTTCTCGACGGCTCGCAGGGCCGCCAGTGACCGCGGGTCGACATGGGCGGCCCGACCGCCGGACGGCTCCGCGGAGCGCTGGGAGGAGTCACCGTCGCCGGAGTGGCTGCACGCCGTCAGGGCGGACAGGGCGACGGCCGCCGCGACCGGGAGGATCCCGCGCCTGAAGATGCCGTGCCTCATACGTTCCCCCCTGGTGCGCTCCGTGATCTTCACGCTAACTCCGGCCCCGGGGGTTCGGCACGCACTCACGGGAAACGGCATGTGCCCCGCGTCTCACCCGCGCCGGGAAACGGGGCGGGCCCCGCACCTCGGAAGGTGCGGGGCCCGTGTCCGACTGGGGTGAGCCTGAGGGCTCAGACCGCGGCCGGGTCCTCCTCGACGAGGAGGTTGCGGGTGCGGTTCGGGTCGACCGGGATGCCGGGGCCCATCGTGGTGCTGACCGCGGCCTTCTTGATGTAGCGACCCTTGGCGGCGGACGGCTTCAGACGGAGGATCTCCTCCAGCGCCGCGCCGTAGTTCTCCACCAGCTTGGTGTCGTCGAACGACGTCTTGCCGATGATGAAGTGCAGGTTCGAGTGCTTGTCGACGCGGAACTCGATCTTGCCGCCCTTGATGTCGGTGACGGCCTTCGCCACGTCCGGGGTCACGGTGCCGGTCTTGGGGTTCGGCATCAGACCACGGGGACC
The DNA here is from genome assembly GCF_042891915.1 of Streptomyces sp. NPDC001848. Lineage (NCBI taxonomy): Bacteria > Bacillati > Actinomycetota > Actinomycetes > Kitasatosporales > Streptomycetaceae > Streptomyces > Streptomyces sp. NPDC001848. Next base: position 245,922 of record NZ_JBIATP010000012.1, read on the forward strand.
GAGCACGCGGCCGAGGCGGCCGACCTTGCCCATGAGGTCCGGGGTGGCGACGACGGCGTCGAAGTCCAGACGGCCCTTCGACACCTCGTCGATCAGCTCGTCGGCGCCGACGATGTCGGCGCCCGCGGCGCGAGCGGCCTCGGCACGGTCACCGGTCGCGAAGACCAGGACCCGGGCGGTCTTACCGGTGCCGTGCGGGAGGTTCACGGTGCCGCGGACCATCTGGTCGGCCTTGCGCGGGTCGACACCCAGACGCAGGGCCACCTCGACGGTGCCGTCGAACTTGGTCGTGGAGGTCTCCTTGGCGAGACGGACGGCCTCGAGCGGGGCGTAGAGCTTCTCCCGGTCGATCTTGGCGTCCGCAGCGCGGAGAGCCTTGCTGCGCTTGCTCACAACTGCTCCTGTGTGTTCTGAAGGAGTCGTGGTACGGGCCGAGCAGGCCCTGCCACGTGCGGCCGAGGCCGCATGGTTACGAAGGTGGGGCTCAGCCCTCGACCGTGACGCCCATGGAACGGGCGGTGCCGGCGATGATCTTCGCGGCGGCGTCCAGGTCGTTGGCGTTGAGGTCCGGCATCTTGGTCTCGGCGATCTCGCGGACCTGCGCCTGGGTGATCTTGGCGACCTTGGTCTTGTGCGGCTCGCCGGAGCCCTTCTCGATGCCCGCGGCCTTGAGGATCATCTTGGCGGCCGGCGGAGTCTTGGTGACGAAGGTGAAGGAACGGTCCTCGTAGACCGTGATCTCCACCGGGATGACCCAACCGCGCTGCGACTCGGTCGCGGCGTTGTAGGCCTTGCAGAACTCCATGATGTTGACGCCGTGCTGACCCAGCGCCGGACCGACCGGCGGGGCCGGGTTGGCGGCGCCGGCCTGGATCTGGAGCTTGATGAGCCCCGTGACCTTCTTCTTCTTGGGAGGCATAGCTCTCTCCGGGTCCTTAGTGAGAGTGTTCCGCCGCCATCCTTGGGCGGTGTCGCCCGGATCACCTTGGGCTCGATCGCCCGGATCATCCGGATGGAGGCATACCGCACAACGATAACGGGTACTGTTGCGCGGCCAAAAACCGACAGGTCAGACGGCCCCCAAGGGGAGTCCGTCCGACCTGAGCGGTGGCTGGTGCGGCAGAGGAACCAGACGGAACTAGTTCTTCTGGATCTGGTCGAAGGAGAGCTCGACCGGCGTCTCGCGGCCGAAGATCTCCACCAGGCCCTTGACCTTCTTCGAGTCGGGGTTGATCTCGTTGATGGTCGCCTGCAGCGTGGCGAACGGGCCGTCGGTGACGGTGACCGAGTCGCCGACCTCGAAGTCCAGCACCTGGACCTCGACCTTGCGCTGCGGAGCCGGCTTGCCCTCGGCCTCGGCGGCCTCACGGGCGGCCTTGGCCTCGGCCTCCGGGGCGAGCATCTTGACGACCTCGTCGAGGGACAGCGGGTAGGGGTCGTAGGCGTTGCCGACGAAGCCCGTGACGCCGGGAGTGTTGCGGACGACGCCCCAGGACTCGTTCGTCAGGTCCATACGGACGAGGACGTAACCGGGCAGCTTGTTCTGCTTGACGGTCTTCCGCTCGCCGTTCTTGATCTGGACGATCTCTTCCTCGGGGACCTCGGCCTGGTAGATGTACTCCTCGACGTTCAGCGTGACGGCACGCTGCTCCAGGTTCGCCTTCACCCGCTTCTCGTAGCCGGCGTAGGTGTGGATCACGTACCACTCGCCGGGCAGCGAGCGCAGCTCCTCGCGGAGCTTCTCGACCGGGTCGAGCTCGGGCTCCGGCTCGCCCTCGGCCTCGGCGTCCTCGGACGCGGCCTCGTCCTCGCCCTCCACGTGCAGGGCGGTCTCCTCGGCCGGCTCGCCCGCGGCGGCTTCGGCAGCCTCGGCCTCGTCGACCTCGTCCGCGCCCTCGACGATGTCGAGCTCGTCATCCACGGACTCGACGGCCTCCCCGCGAGGCTCCATGGCGTCGTTCAGGTTCGGGTCAGACACGGTGGCTGCTTCTTCCTGGATACATAGGGGTGGAACATGCGAAAGGGACGCCGGGCACGACGGCGTCCTTCGCTCGCGGCTCAGCCGAAGACGTACTTGGCGGCGTGGCTGAGCCCATAGTCGATCAGGGTCACCACGGCGATCATGATCGCTACGAAGAAGATCACCACGGTGGTGTACGACGTCAGCTGGTTGCGGGTCGGCCAGACGACCTTGCGGAGTTCCGCGATGATCTGGCGGTAGAAAAGGGCAAGGCGCTTCAGCGGGCCCTTCTTGGCTCGCTTGCCACCCTTGCGGGCCTTCTTCTTCGACTCCTGCACCTCGTCCTGGGCGTCAGGCATGTCGATGGAGCCCACGGCGTCCGTCACTCGTCCTCACCTGATTCCCGGGTCGTGACCGTGCCGCGCCCGGTGGAGCCGCACGGCGAGTGCATTACGTACGTACTGTGCGCACACTTCCTGGTGAAGGAGTGTGTAGCAGGGCCGGAGGGACTTGAACCCCCAACCGCCGGTTTTGGAGACCGGTGCTCTACCAATTGAGCTACGACCCTTTGTGTGTACCCCAACGTACCGCATCCAGCCGGGTGCTCGGTGTGCACCGCCGGTCGCGGCCGCTGATGGCCAACGAGGTGAGAGTGTACGTGTTCCGCGCCCGGTCGTCGAACAGAAAGCACCCGTAGGCGGCTTGCCGGCGAAAGATCGGCCAGGCGGACGCGCGGATCCGGACGCATGTTCAGCCGTCGATCCCTTCTTGTTCAGTCTGTGAAACCCGCGTGCCGGGCGCGTTTCCTGTCTGAAACCATGGGCCTCATGAGCGCTGCAACCCCTCCCACCGAGCGCCGGGTCTCCGCCCGGGTCGGGGCGATCTCCGAGTCCGCCACCCTCGCCGTGGACGCCAAGGCGAAGGCCCTCAAGGCCGCCGGGCGCCCGGTGATCGGCTTCGGCGCCGGTGAGCCCGACTTCCCGACGCCGGACTACATCGTCGAAGCGGCCGTCGAGGCCTGCAAGAACCCGAAGTACCACCGCTACACGCCGGCTGGCGGCCTGCCCGAGCTGAAGGTCGCGATCGCCGCCAAGACGCTGCGCGACTCCGGCTACGAGGTGGACCCCTCGCAGATCCTCGTCACCAACGGCGGCAAGCAGGCCATCTACGAGGCCTTCGCCGCGATCCTCGACCCGGGCGACGAGGTGATCGTCCCGGCGCCGTACTGGACGACGTACCCGGAGTCGATCCGGCTGGCCGGCGGTGTCCCGGTGGAGGTCGTCGCGGACGAGACGACCGGCTACCGCGTCTCCGTCGAGCAGCTGGAGGCGGCCCGCACCGAGAAGACGAAGGTCGTCCTGTTCGTCTCCCCCTCCAACCCGACCGGCGCGGTCTACACCGAGGCCGAGACCGAGGCGATCGGCCGCTGGGCCGTCGAGCACGGCCTGTGGGTGCTGACCGACGAGATCTACGAGCACCTGGTCTACGGCGACGCGGCCCGCGTGTCGCTGCCCGCGCTCCTGCCGGAGCTGCGCGACAAGTGCATCGTGGTCAACGGTGTGGCGAAGACGTACGCCATGACGGGCTGGCGGGTCGGGTGGATCATCGGCCCGAAGGACGTCGTGAAGGCTGCGACGAACCTGCAGTCGCACGCCACGTCGAACGTGGCGAACGTCTCCCAGGTCGCCGCGCTGGCTGCCGTCTCGGGCAGCCTGGACGCGGTCGCGAAGATGCGCGAGGCGTTCGACCGGCGCCGCAAGACCATCGTGCGGATGCTGAACGAGATCGACGGCGTGGTGTGCCCGGAGCCGGAGGGCGCCTTCTACGCGTACCCGTCGGTCAAGGCGCTGATCGGCAAGGAGATCCGCGGCAAGCGTCCGAAGGACACCGTGGAGCTGGCCGCGCTGATCCTGGAGGAGGCCGAGGTCGCGGTGGTCCCGGGCGAGGCGTTCGGCACGCCGGGTTACCTGAGGCTGTCGTACGCCCTCGGGGACGAGGACCTGGTCGAGGGCGTGAGCCGGATCCAGAAGCTGCTGGCGGAGGCGCGGGACTGACGTCCCCGCGTCCTTCACGCGCGTGTGCGGGCCGTTTCCCTCCGGGGAGGCGGCCCGTTCGCGTGTGCGAGCAAGACCACGTTCGGGGAAAGCGCTACCGGGACGACCTGGACGTACGGCAGGATCCTCGGATGGAGCACGTACGTGATGTCTCTGAGCTGCCGAAGGCCCATCTGCACCTGCACTTCACCGGGTCGATGCGGCCCACCACCCTGCTGGAACTGGCCGACAAGTACGGCGTGCGTCTGCCCGAGGCGCTCACCGAAGCCCTGACCGGCGGAGAACCACCGAGGCTGCGGGCGACGGACGAGCGGGGCTGGTTCCGCTTCCAGCGGCTGTACGACGCGGCACGCTCGTGCCTGCGGGAGCCCGAGGACATCCAGCGGCTGGTGCGCGAGGCGGCGGAGGAGGACATCAGGGACGGCTCGGGCTGGCTGGAGATCCAGGTCGATCCGACGTCGTACGCGCCACGCCTGGGCGGTCTGATCCCGGCGCTGGAGATCATCCTGGACGCGGTGGAGACGGCGATGCGGGAGACCGGTCTCGGCATGCGGGTCCTGGTCGCCGCGAACCGCATGAAGCACCCGCTGGACGCGCGCACGCTGGCCCGCCTGGCGGTCCGCTACCGCGACCGGGGCGTGGTCGGCTTCGGCCTGTCGAACGACGAGCGGCGGGGCATGGCACGGGACTTCGACCGCGCCTTCGCCATCGCCCGCGACGGCGGCCTGCTGTCGGCACCGCACGGGGGCGAGCTGACGGGCCCGGCCTCGGTCCGTGACTGCCTGGACGACCTGCACGCGAACCGTGTGGGGCACGGCGTGCGGGCCGCGGAGGACCCGCGCCTGCTCCGGCGCCTCGCCGACCGGGGCGTGACCTGCGAGGTGTGCCCGGCGTCGAACGTGGCGCTCGGGGTGTACGAGAAGCCGGAGGACGTCCCGCTGCGGACGCTGTACGAGGCGGGCGTCCCGATGGCCCTGGGCGCCGACGACCCCCTCCTCTTCGGCTCCCGCCTGGCGGCCCAGTACGAACTGGCCCGGCGTCACCACGGCTTCACGGACGAGGAACTGGCGGAACTGGCCCGCCAGTCGGTACGGGGGTCGGCGGCCCCGGAGGACGTGAAGGCGAAACTCCTGGCGGGGGTCGACGACTGGCTGGGCGCGCCCGGCCCGTCCGACGCCTGAGAAGGAGACCGCCGGCGGACTTCCCCCACCTCCAGGCGGAGTCGATCGGTCGGCTCAGAGGGTCACGCCGACCGTCACCGGCTCGTTCACCAGGGTGATCCCGAAGGCCTCGCGCACGCCCGCCACGACCTCGCGGGCCAGTGCCAGCAGGTCCTCGGTGGTGGCGCCGCCCCGGTTGGTGAGGGCCAGGGTGTGCTTGGTGGAGATGCGGGCGGGCCCGGTGCCGTACCCCTTGGTGAAGCCCGCCTTGTCGATCAGCCAGGCCGCCGACGTCTTGGTGTGCCCCTCCCCCGCGGGGTACGCGGGCGGCTCCGCCTCCTGGCCCAGCCGCTCCTTCACGCGGGCGCGGAACGCGGCGAAGTCCTGGTCCGTGAGGATCGGGTTGGTGAAGAAGGAGCCCGCCGACCAGGTGTCGTGGTCCTCCGGGTCCAGGACCATGCCCTTCCCCGAACGCAGCTTCAGCACGGTGTCCCGGGCGTCGGCCAGCGGCACGCGGTCGCCGGGCTCGACGCCGAGGGCGCGGGCGGTCTCGGCGTACCGGATGGGCGCGGACAGTCCCCGCGCGTCCTGAAGCTCGAAGCGGACGCGCAGGACGACATGCCGGTCGGGGTCGGCCTTGAAGCGGCTGTGGCGGTACGAGAACGCGCACTCGGCGTTCGGGATCGTGACCGTCTCGCGGGTCCTGCGGTCGTAGGCGATCACCTCGGTGAGGGTCGAGGAGACCTCCTGGCCGTACGCCCCCACGTTCTGGATCGGGGTCGCACCTGCGGAGCCCGGGATTCCGGCGAGGCATTCGACACCGGCGAGCCCGGCCTCGACGGTGCGGGCGACGGCGTCGCTCCACACTTCGCCCGCGGCCAGTTCCAGCTTCGTGCCGTCGAGGGAGAAACCCTTCGTCGCGATCCGCAGGGCGGTGCCGCCGAAGCCCTTGTCGCCGATGACCAGGTTGGATCCGCCGCCGATCAGCAGCAGCGGCGTACCGGAGTCGTCGGCCTCGCGGACGGCTTCGATCACCTCGGCGTCGCTGGTGGCGGTGATCAGGCGGTGCGCGGGGCCGCCCAGCCGGAAGGTGGTCAGCGGGGCGAGCGGGGCGTCGTGGAGTTCCTGCACGCGCCCAAGACTACGAGACGGCACCGACAGCCCCGCACGCGCGCGTATGGCCCCGCCACCGGGGACGGGGCCGTACGCGCACGTGGCGTGCTGCTCATGGGGAGCGAGCGGCAGGACGACGAGGCCCAGCGGGACGTTCAGCCAGAAGATCCAATGCCAGGACACGTGTTCGGTGAGACTGCCGCCGATGAGGGGCCCGGAGGCGACGGCGAGTCCGTTGCCGGTCCTCGGCCCGCTTCTCCAGCCGGTCCTTGGCCCGCGCCGACGGGTAGAGCCCCTCCCAGACCCGGTGGTCGGGCGGAAAGCCCATGGCGACCAGGCAGTTGATGAGCACGCGCAGGCGGTCGGTAAGGGGCGCCCGCAGTGGCGAACGCCCCTTACCGAACCCTTCGACCGCAGCTCAGGCGAGCCGTACGACCGCCCGCGACATGCCCAGCACCTTCTGGCCGCCACTGGTCGCCGTGAGGTCGACGCGGACCGTGTGGTCGTCGAGCTTGGCCGCGACCTTGCCGCTGACCTCGATGAGGGCGCCCCGGTCGTCGTTGGGGACGACGACGGGCCTGGTGAAGCGGACGCCGTACTCGACGACCGCGCCCGGGTCGCCCACCCAGTCGGTCACCACTCGGATCGCCTCGGCCATGGTGAACATGCCGTGCGCGATGACGTCGGGCAGTCCGACCTCCCTGGCGAACTTCTCGTTCCAGTGGATCGGGTTGAAGTCCCCGGAGGCGCCCGCGTACCGCACGAGCGTGGCGCGGGTCACCGGGAAGGTCTGGGCCGGCAGTTCGGTGCCGACCTCGACGGTGTCGTACGCAATCTTCGCGGTCATCCGAGTCACTCCCCCTCTTCCGGCGCCCTGGCGACGAGCTTCGTCCAGGCGGTCACCACGTGCTCGCCGACCTCGTCGTGGACCTCACCGCGGATGTCCAGAACGTCGTTGCCGGCCAGGGTCTTGATCGACTCGATGGTGGAGGTGACGCTGAGCAGGTCCCCGGCGCGGACCGGGCGGGTGTAGACGAACCTCTGGTCGCCGTGCACGACGCGGCTGTAGTCCAGGCCGAGCTGGGGGTCCTCGATGACCTGGCCCGCGGCCCTGTAGGTGATCGCGAACACGAACGTCGGCGGGGCGATCACATCGGGGTGACCGAGCGCCTTGGCGGCCTCCGGGTCCGTGTAGGCCGGGTTGGCGTCCCCGATCGCCTCCGCGAACTCGCGGATCTTCTCCCGGCCGACCTCATAGGGGTCGGTGGGCGGGTAGGACCGCCCCACGAAGGACTGGTCGAGCGCCATGGGCTCGGCACCTCCTGGTGTGTGCTGTGGTTGACCGCGCTGGACGAGCCGCCCGGTCCGGAGACGGTCCGGCCGACGGACCGCCGATACAGGTCTTCGGAGACGGTCCGGCCGACGGACCGCCCACATCGTCCCATCTGCCGGCCGCCCGCATCGTCGCGCCTGCGACGAACGTGCGTGCGTGGCGCGGGCGAGAAACGACACGAGGCCGCCCCCTGTTGTAGGGGACGGCCTCGCTGGTGAGTCCGGATCAGCGCGTCTCGCGGTGCGCGGTGTGCGCGTTGCAACGCGGGCAGTGCTTCTTCAGCTCAAGACGATCCGGGTTGTTGCGCCGGTTCTTCTTGGTGATGTAGTTCCGCTCCTTGCACTCCACGCAGGCCAGCGTGATCTTCGGGCGGACGTCGGTGGCAGCCACGTGAGTGCTCCTTGACGAACGGATAGACGAAATTTAACGCAAGAAAGAGTAGCCGACCGAAGGACCGACCCCGCAATCGGCTACTGTGAGTAGCGGTGACCGGACTTGAACCGGTGACACAGCGATTATGAGCCGCTTGCTCTACCGACTGAGCTACACCGCTGCGATGCGATCGGGCCCCGCCTCGCGGCGGGAACCTCTCCCATCAGAGCCCCAATACGGAATCGAACCGTAGACCTTCTCCTTACCATGGAGACGCTCTGCCGACTGAGCTATTGGGGCGAGCGATGAAGACATTACACGGTCGCCTGCCGTTCGCCCAAATCCGTTTCGCGGCACCCCGTCCGTACTGTTCCCGGTGCCCCCACGCACCACACCCCCGGTACGACTATTGCGCTCCTCCCCGCCCCGGCCGGGTCGCAACTCTAGGCTCGACTCACCCTGCGTGATCTTGCCTTTGGTGCCGTGGACCACAGGAGCGCGATGCCCGACAGCCGACCGCAGCCGCCCCACTTCCCGCCCTCGCCGTCGTCACCCGCCGACTCGGCCACCCTGCTGTTGTGCGGGGCCGGACTCACCGACGGCCGCACGGTGGACGTACGGCTCGGTGGTGGTCGCATCGAGGCCGTCGGCACCCCCGGCAGCCTGGCGACCGGCGCCGTCGGCGCCCGCGTCGACCTGCGCGGCTATCTGCTCCTGCCGGCCCCCGCCGAGCCGCACGCACACTGCGACACGGCCCTGTCCGCCGACGGCGCGGACGGCGCGGATGCCAGGAGTGGTGGCCGCGGTTCCGGCGGTTCGGGCGGCGCAGCACCGTTGTCGCACCATCCGGACGAGATCCAGCGCCGCGCCACCGAGGCCGCGCTGCTGCAACTCGCGCACGGCGCGACCGCCCTGCGCTCCCATGTGCGCATCGGTGACGTACCGGGGCTGGACGCACTGGCCGCCGTACTGCGGGCGCGACGCTCGCTGCGCGGGCTCGCCGAGCTGACGGCGGTGGCGATGCCGCGGCTACTGACGGGGGCCGCCGGCGCGTACGGACTCGCGATGCTGCGGGACGCGGTGAAGATGGGCGCGACGGTGGTGGGCGGCTGCCCGGACGCGGATCCCGATCCCACCGGGCACGTGGAGGCGGTCCTGGAGATCGCTTCGGAGTTCGGCTGCCCGGTCGACCTGCACACGGACGCCCGCGATCCGGTGCGGCTCTCCCGGCTCGCGGCGATGGCGGACGGCCTGCGGCCCGGGGTGACGCTCGGACCGTGCGGCGGCCTCGGGCGCCTGCCGGCGAGGACGGCCGCCCGGGTCGCGGACCGGCTCGCTGCCGCCGGGGTCACCGTGGTCTGTCTGCCGCAGGGCGGCTGCGGCGGCGCCGGCCGGCGCGGCACGGCTCCGGTGCGGCTGCTGCGGTCGGCCGGGGTGCGGGTCGCCGCCGGCAGCGGGGCGCTGCGGGACCCGGCGAACCCGGTCGGGCGCGGAGACCCGCTGGAGGCGGCCTACCTGCTGGCGTCGCGGTACGGGCTGTCCGCCGGGGACGCGTACGACATGGTGAGCGCGTCGGCGCGGGCCGCGCTCGGGCTGCCGGAGGTGCGCGTGGAAGCGGGTTTCCCCGCCGAACTGCTCGCGGTGCGCGCCGACGGGCTGGCCGGCGCGCTGTCGCTGGCCTACAGCCGGGTGGTGATCCACCGGGGGCGCCTGGTGGCTCGTACGAGCGCGGTGCGGGAGTACTGCGACTCGGCCGCGGTGGCACTGGAGCTGCCACGGCAGGGCCGGGCGGACCCGTCGTGAGGAGGAGCCGCCGTGATGGTGCGAGGACCCCTCGTGACGACGGGAGGACCTACCGTGACGGGGCCGGACCCGCCGTGCCGGTGCTGAGCCGTCGTGACGGGTGCCGAGCCGTCGTGACGGGTGCCGAGCTGTCGTGACGGGTGCCGAGCCGTCGTGACGGACGGCTGGAAACAACCTGACGCCGACCGGGTTCGTCGTCACGGTGGGACGGGAACTCGGCCCTGCCGTACGGTCGTTGCACATGGCGGGAAGCGCGCTGCGCCCTGTGCGGACTCGTGGGGGCCATGGGGCAAAAGACCCCGTCGGGGCGTACGGTCGGAAACATGCGCATTGTCATCGCTGGAGGTCATGGTCAGATCGCGCTGCGGCTGGAGCGGTTGCTCGCCGCACGCGGTGACGAGGTCGCGGGGATCATCCGCCGGGCGGAACAGGCCGACGATCTGCGGGAGGCGGGCGCCGAGCCGATCGTGTGCGACCTGGAGTCGGCGTCGGCGGAGGAGGTCTCTGCGCTCCTGGAGGGAGCCGACGCGGCCGTCTTCGCGGCCGGGGCGGGCCCGGGCAGCGGCGCGTCCCGCAAGCACACGGTGGACCGGGACGCGGCGATCCTTTTCGCGGACGCGGCGGAACGGGCGGGCGTGCGCCGGTTCGTCATCGTGTCGTCTATGGGCGCCGACCCCGAACACCCGGGCGACGAGGTCTTCGACGTGTACCTGCGCGCCAAGGGCGAGGCCGACGCGTACGTACGCGCCCACAAGTCCCTGGACTGGACGATCCTGCGCCCCGGCTCGCTGACGGACGACGCCGGAAAGGGCCTGGTCCGCCTGGAGGCCCACACGGGGCGGGGCGCGATCCCGCGCGACGACGTGGCGGCGGTTCTCGCGGAACTCGTCGACACCCCCGCGACAACCGGTCTGACGCTCGAGCTGATCAGCGGTTCGACGCCGGTGTCCGTGGCGGTGAAGTCGGTGGCCGGGAACTGAGCGGGGCGGGGATGTCGGAGGGGATCCCGGCGGCGCGGGCGGCGTTGCTGACGCGGATGTACGAGGTGTTCGCCACGGACGAGCGCGACGCGTTCGTCCCGCGCTGCCTGTCCGCGGACGTCGACTGGCCGAACGTCCTGGACGGCGTACGACTGCACGGCCACGAGGAGGTACGCGCGTACTGGGCACGCCAGTTCGCCTCCGGCCATCCACTGGTACGCCTGGAGGGCCTGCGCCCGGACGACGACCGTGAGGCGGTCGTCGCCACCGTGAGGCCCGGGAGGCGCACGAAGGCCGGGGACGAGTGGGGGACGGAGACGGTCGAGCACGTCTACCGGTTCGACGCGGAGGGCTTGGTGAGCCGGATGGACGTCCGGCAGCCCTGACGGCACGTCGGCAGGGGGTGCCGAAGGCGCGCCGGGAGACCGGTCTCAGAAGAGCGGAAGCTGACCGGGGAACTCCGGTACGGCGTACCCGTCGAGGGTGGGCTGGGCGGCGTCGGCCTGCGCGAGCCGACGGGACCCGGGGCACGAGACGAGCGTGCCGCTGCTTCGCGCCCCCGGCGGATCGTGGCGTGCGAACCGCCCCGCGACGACGGCGATCTCCCGACGGCACTCGGGGCACGTTCTGCGGGGCGACGACATGTATTCAGCGTACGAGAACCGGCTCGGCGGGGAGACGAAGCGGCCCGGTGGCCGTCACCAACACGGGAAGGGCGTCGCGTCCGCCGATGACTTCCGGCGCGGAGACCGGTCTGTCCTCCCGAGAGGACGCTCAACCGTGAACGGGAGCAGGGAGCCGCGCCGATGGCCGATGACGCAGAACGGATCCGGGCCCTGGTCGAGCAGTGGGCCGCCGCGGTGCACCGGGGGGACATGGACGGTGTGCTCGCGGACCACGCGGACGACATCGTGATGTTCGACGTGCCGCCGCCGTACCAGGGCGTTCGCGGCGTCCAGGCCTACCGCGGGACCTGGCCGCCGTTCTTCGACTGGCAGGCGCGGGGCGCCTGCTTCGAGATCGAGACGATCGACGTCACCGCCGGCACCGACGTAGCGTTCGTCCACGCCCTGCTGCGCTGCGGAACGCCGCAGCAACTGGCCGAGAACCCGGAGATGCGCCTACGGCTCACCCTCGGCCTGCGCAAGGAGCAGGACCGCTGGGTGGTGGCGCACGAGCACCACTCGTTCCCGTACGTCGACGCCCCGGAGGACACCACAGCGGACGAGGACGAGGTTCGGGCACTCCATGCCCCCCGGGGACGGGAAGGGCGGAGACCGACCTGACCTGTGAACCGCCGCAGACGTGGGAGCGTGTCCGCCCCGATAGGGGCGAGGACTGTCGCGTGCGGTGGGTGAGGGTCACTCAGCTGGTAGCCGGCCTGTCCTGGAGTCCTGGAGGCTGCCGGCTCAGGCCACGCCGGTCTGGTCGCCACCGGTCACCGAGTGGAGGGTGAAGGTGTCCGAGGGATCAGGGACGGACAGGTCGACCGCGACGCCGAAACGGGAGTAGTAGGTGGTGGCGGTGACCCTGGCGGTGGCCGTCTCCATCTGCTCCCGCGTCTCCACCGGCAGGTTGTCGCTGTTGACCCAGAGGTCGATGTGGGCCTCGGTGACACCTGATGCCCCGAGTTGCTTCTTGAGGAACTTCACGTCGTCGGGCGTCAGACCCTGCCTGCTGGCGATCAGCTTGGCCGTGTCCAACGTTCCCGTGTAGTGGGTGGTGGCCGCCCCGCGCACCGTCTCCTGGCCCACCTTGCGCAGATCGCCGCCGGCGATCACCATCCGTACAGCCATGGCCGGGTTCGCCTGCTTGAGCTGATCGGTCCCGGCTTTGCCGGCGGCACCTTGCGCGGCGAGAAGGGCAAGTGGTTCCTTGATCCAGTGCTTACCGCCGACACCGGCCACCTTCTGCGCAGGCGCCTTGAAGTACATGGCGTCGCTCCGGATCTTCATCTGCAGAGCGGGGACCGGCTTCGGAGCCGAGGACTTCACCGACATGGTGACGTTGGCCTGCAAACCGTTGGCCCAGTCGTTCTCCCCGACAAGTCGAACCTGGCTGAGAGTACCCACCGTGACGGTCCGGTCGATCCTGGCCGAGTGGACCTTGGCTGCGGCGTTCTCCACCTTGAGCAGGTAGGCCACCGGTGAGACGGCGACCGGTGACGGCGTGGCGGACGCGTGTTGGCCCGTCGCAGAGGTGGATCTACCGCCGCAGGCGGAGACCGTGCCCAGAGTCGCCGTGGCGACCGTGACCGCCAGAGCCGTACGGAACCGCATGCCACGCATGGCACGGACCTCCCGTTTTCCGTAGTCCGACGAGTCGGATGTTCGAATGGTGGGCGCAGAGTAGCGTAGGAAACCGGCCCTGTTGGCGGCAGGGTTGGGTGAACTGGACGCCGCGGCACATCCGTCTGAGCGCGGACGGCCGTTGCGCCCGTCGTCCCTGGTCGTCACCGGCGGACAGCGGGCGGACTGCAGTCCGACAGGTGCAAGAAGCGCAACACCGTCGAACGAGCGGTCAACAGGCCGAAGCAGTCCCGGGCCGTGGCCACTCACTGTGACGAGCCCGGCTACGTCTTCCTCGGCACCGCAACCCGCCGCAGCCTTGCTCATCCAACGGGACGCCTGATCGCCCGGACAGCTCCTGGGCGACTCCTAGAGCCACAGGACGCCGGAGGTGTCGCGGGCGACGAAGTCGCCGGCCGCAGTGCCCGCGATGTTGCCGACGGCGGTGATCTGGTTGCAGACCTGCCAGCCGCTGCCGAGCCGGACGCGGGTGGCGAAGGGGGCGGACGAGTTGCCGGTGCCCTTGTAGAACCACAGGACGCCGGAGACGTCGGTGGCGAGGAGGTCGGATCGGCGGTCTCCGTTGAGGTCGCTGCCACCGGTGATGTTCTTGTAGATCTGCCAACCGGTGCCGACCTTGACGCGGGTCGCGAAGGTGCCGTCGCCCCTGCCCAGGTACATCCAGAGGACACCCGAGGTGTCGCGGGCGACAAGGTCACCCGTCGAGGTGCCGGCGAGGTTCCCGGCGGCCTCGATCTGGTTGTAGACCTGCCAACCACTACCGATCCTCGTCCGCGTGGCCGTGGTCACCTGGCTGCCCGACGGCCAGTCCAAGAGGTCGTCCCGCCACAGCACACCCGAGGCGTCCCGCGCGAGGACGTCCGTCGAGCCGTTGTTGTTGTAGTCGTGCGGGTTGGCCTGGCGCGAGACCTGGAAGCTCCCCTGGGCCGTCGCCGGGCCGCCGACGCCGTCGGTCGAGGTGGCGGTGATCTGCCAGGTGTAGGCGCCGTCAGGGGCGCTGATGCCCTCCAGGACGCCGTCCCAGACGAAGGCGAAGCGGCTGTCGGAGACCGGCTGGGACAGGCGCTCGGTGAGCTTCTTGCCGGTGGCCGTGTGCGTGAGCGTGAGGTCCACGGTGGCGTTCGCGCGGGACAGGGTCCACTCCATGGGGACCGTGGTGCCCGGCTTCTCCAGGCTCACCGCGGTGGGGACCTTCGACTCGGTCACCTTGACGGGCGCGAGTCGGCCCGTGTCCGCCACGAGCGTGGCGCTCGGGAGGCCGTCGCTCCCCTCCCAGATCCGGAACAGCCCGTCGGCGTCGGTCGTGGCGCCGCGCACGAGCAGGCCGCCGTCCGGCGCGTGGGCCACGCTGGAGAAGTGCTCCAGGGGTTTGTACGGCGCGGCGGTGGGGTCGGTGATGCTCCGGGCGTACAGCGGGCTCGGCGTATCGTCGGCCGCCTTGCCCGGGACCCCGCCGTCACGGCGAGAACGGTGGCGACGGAGGCGCCGAGACGGCGTCGAGTGGTCCGTTTGGAAGCCACGGAAGTCCTTCCTGATGAGCCGAGCTGTACGCACAACCGTGCGTGCCGCTCGATCGGACCTGAGAAGAGGGATGGTGGTTGTACGAGTTGCTCTTGTTTTTCTGGGGACAACGAGCGGACCCGGGAGCGCGGGACATGCCTCACCTGCGGGAACTCCTCAGCGACGGAGAGGAGGCCGCGAACGCCAAGATCACCGCGCGTCCGGGGCAGCACGGCTGAGCCCCCGTGGACGCCGTCCACCGCCCGTCCACACGATCCGAGGGACAGCGTGAGACGCGAGACGGCGTGAGACCGTGCGCGGATCGCGTGGGCACATGACAATGGGCCCGTGACCTGCTCTCTTCGCAGGTCACGGGCCCATTGTTTCCGTGTGGCGGCGCCAGGATTCGAACCTGGGTAGGCATAGCCGACAGATTTACAGTCTGCTCCCTTTGGCCGCTCGGGCACACCGCCGGGGATTGTTGTCCTGGAGGCCGCTTTTCGGCGGTGCTCCCTGGCAACGACGTAAACGATACCTGATGCAGAGGGGTGCTTCGCCACCCGATAGATCGGCGCCCCGAGGGGAGGGGGTGGCTAGGCTTATGCGGATGCGGCCCGGATCGACGCCGGGCCGGGCGGCCGCGCTCCCGCACGCCGACACGCAGCCCGTTCCATCCCGATACAAGGAGCCACAGGACATGGCCGACTCCAGTTTCGACATCGTCTCGAAGGTCGAGCGGCAGGAGGTCGACAACGCCCTCAACCAGGCCGCCAAGGAGATCTCCCAGCGCTACGACTTCAAGAACGTCGGAGCCTCGATCGCCTGGTCCGGCGACAAGATCCTGATGCAGGCCAACTCCGAGGACCGGGTGAAAGCCATCCTCGACGTCTTCGAGACCAAGCTGGTCAAGCGTGGCATCTCGCTGAAGACGCTGGACGCCGGTGAGCCGCAGCTCTCCGGCAAGGAGTACAAGATCTTCGCGTCGATCCAGGAGGGCATCTCCCAGGAGAACGCGAAGAAGGTGGCGAAGATCATCCGTGATGAGGGTCCCAAGGGCGTCAAGGCCCAGGTGCAGGGCGACGAACTGCGCGTCAGCTCCAAGAGCCGGGACGACCTCCAGGCCGTGATCGCCCTGCTCAAGGGCAAGGACTTCGACTTCGCCCTGCAGTTCGTGAACTACCGGTAGGGCTCCTTCCGTAACGCAGGGTGGGCACCCCGAGCGCGGGGTGCCCACCCTTCTGTGCTGCTGGCTGCGGCTTCGGTGGCGCGCTCAGCGCCGGGAATCACCGAACAGGATGCGGTAGATGATCAGCAGCACGAGCGAGCCGCCGATCGCGGCCGCCCAGGTGGCGCCGTCGTAGAACTGCTTGGTGATCGGGTGGTGCAGCCAACGAGCGGAGATCCAGCCGCCGATGAAGGCACCCGCGATGCCGATGAGGGTCGTACCGATGAAGCCGCCGGGGTCCTTGCCCGGCAGCAGGAACTTGGCGATGGCACCTGCCAACAGCCCCAGAATGATCCAGCTGACAATGCCCATGCCGTGAACCTGCCTCTCCGCGCTGTGCCTGTGCTGTGTTCCTGCTCCGGCCAGGCTGTGTCATGCGTCGACGGTGTGTGATTCTGCCGGTCACGCGCTCGTTCACGAGTTCGTTCACGAGTTCGTGGCGCGTCGTCGTCGGGGAGGACGCCTCCACGGCGGCCGCCGGTTGCAGGGCTCAGTAGGGTTCGGGCCATGACACAGTCCAGAGCAGAGGCGTCCGGTGGCGTGGGGCTCCGACGGACCCTCGGGGTCGGAGACGCCGTCGTCATCGGGCTCGGATCGATGGTCGGGGCGGGGATCTTCGCGGCCCTGGCCCCGGCCGCGCGGGCCGCCGGTTCGGGGCTGCTGGTCGGCCTGGCGGTGGCCTCGGTGGTCGCCTACTGCAACGCGTCCTCCTCCGCGCGCCTGGCCGCCCTGTATCCCGCCTCGGGCGGCACGTATGTGTACGGACGCGAGCGGCTCGGGGTGTTCTGGGGCTATCTCGCGGGCTGGTCGTTCGTCGTCGGCAAGACGGCCTCCTGCGCGGCGATGGCCCTGACCGTTGGTGCGTACGTCTGGCCGGGGCAGGCGCACGCGGTGGCGGTCGCGGCCGTGGTGGCACTGACCGCCGTGAACTACGGCGGCATGCAGAAGTCGGCCCTGCTGACACGGCTGATCGTGGCGGTGGTCCTGGCTGTCCTCGCTTCCGTCGTCGTCGTCTGTCTCGGATCCGGTGCGGCCGACGCCTCACGGCTGGACGCGGGCGGCTTCGGCGGGGCCGGCGGGGTGCTGCAGGCGGCCGGGCTGCTCTTCTTCGCGTTCGCGGGGTACGCGCGGATCGCCACCCTCGGCGAGGAGGTGCGGGACCCGGCACGCACCATTCCGCGCGCGATCCCGCTGGCGCTGGGCATCACGCTGGTGGTGTACGCGGCGGTGGCTGTCGGTGTGCTGTCGGTGCTGGGTGCCGACGGGCTGGGGCGTGCCGCGGCGCCGCTGGCCGACGCGGTGCGGGCGGCGGGCGTGCCCGGTCTCGTGCCGGTGGTGCGGGTGGGTGCCGCGGTGGCCGCGCTGGGATCGCTGCTGGCGCTCGTCCTGGGCGTCTCCCGGACGACGCTGGCCATGGCCCGCGACCGGCATCTGCCAGGAGTCCTGGCGGCCGTGCACCCGCGGTTCCAGGTGCCGCACCGGGCCGAGCTGGCCGTGGGTGCCGTGGTGGCCGCGCTCGCCGCGACGGTGGACGTGCGGGGCGCGATCGGGTTCTCCTCCTTCGGTGTGCTGGCCTACTACGCGATCGCCAACGCGTCGGCGTGGACCGTGAGTTCGGCGCCGGCTTCGCGCGTCGTACCGGCGGTGGGACTCCTCGGCTGCGTGACGCTGGCGTTCGCGCTGCCCGGGGTGTCGGTGGGCGTGGGGGCGGCTGTGCTGGGCGCGGGCGTGGTGGCGTACGGCGTACGGCGGTGGATGGCCGGGCGGTAGCCGCCGCGGCCGCGGCGGAGACGGACGGTCCCGGAGCCCGCCCGTGCTGCCCGCCGGTCCGTCAGCGCGTCGCGAAAGGCTGGTCCGTGCGCACGATTTCGCGGCCCAGCGGCAGCAGCGAGACCGGGATCAGCTTGAAGTTCGCGATGCCGAACGGGATGCCGACGATCGTCACGCACAGGGCGATGCCCGTGACGATGTGGGCGAGGGCCAGCCACCAGCCGGCCAGGACCAGCCACAGGACGTTGCCGATGCAGGACGGCGCGCCCGCGTCGCGACGTTCGACCGTCGTATAGCCGAAGGGCCACAGGGCGTAGACACCGATGCGGACAGCGGCGATGCCGAACGGGATGCCGATGATCGTCACGCACAGCAGCACGCCCGCGAAGAGATAGCCGAGGAACAGCCAGAAGCCGCTCAGCACGAGCCAGACGACGTTCAGGATGGTTTTCACCGGTAGCGACCTGCCATCTGCTCGAGCCGGGCGATGCGCTCCGCCATCGGCGGGTGGGTGGAGAACATCTTGGACAGCCCCTGGCCGGGACGGAACGGGTTGGCGATCATCATGTGACTCGCTGTCTCGATCCGCGGCTCGGAGGGGAGGGGAAGCTGCTGGGTGCCCATCTCGAGCTTGCGCAGGGCGCTCGCGAGGGCGAGGGGGTCGCCGGTGAGCTGGGCACCGGACGCGTCCGCCTCGTACTCCCGGGAGCGGCTGATGGCGAGTTGGATCAGGGACGCGGCGAGCGGGCCCAGGAGCATGATCAGCAGGAAGCCGAGCAGGCCCGGGCCGTCGTCGTCGTCCGAGCGGCCGACCGGGATCAGCCAGGCGAAGTTCACCAGGAACATGATCACCGAGGCGAGGGCGCCGGCGACCGACGAGATGAGGATGTCGCGGTTGTAGACGTGGCTGAGTTCGTGTCCGATGACGCCGCGCAGCTCGCGCTCGTCGAGCAGCCGGAGGATGCCCTCGGTGCAGCACACGGCCGCGTTGCGCGGGTTGCGGCCGGTCGCGAAGGCGTTCGGCGCTTCCGTCGGCGAGATGTAGAGGCGGGGCATGGGCTGGCGGGCCTGGTTGGACAGCTCGCGGACCATGCGGTACAGGGCGGGGGCCTCGAACTCGCTCACCGGGCGCGCTCGCATCGCGCGTAGAGCCAGTTTGTCGCTGTTCCAGTACGCGTACGCGTTCGTGCCGATGGCGACGAGGAGTGCGACGATCAGGCCCGTACGCCCGAAGAAGCTGCCGATGACGATGATGAGTGCGGACAGTCCCCCGAGGAGTACTGCGGTCCTGAGCCCGTTGTGCCGGCGGTGCACGGTACGCCCTCCAAGTGGTGCGGCAGGGGAACCCTTTGTCTGCGAACTGCTTGTCGACTCCACTTCTCAGTGGACCTTCCCGCACTGGTCAACGCCAGGCGGGCGGCGCAAGTTCCCTTGTGCGGGCACGACGGTCCGTGGGCCGTCCGGGTGAGGCGGCGGCGTCCGGCACGCGCGTGTGCCGGACGCCGTGTGCCCGCGCGCGTGGGGGCGTGGGTCAGAAGAGAGTGGTGGCCGAGAAGCGGAGCACCAGCTGGGGAGCTCCCGACAGGGCGACGCCCAGGACGGCCGTCAGGGTGAGGGCGGCCGTGAGCGGGGCCGGGACGCGGTGCTTCTCCGGCTCCCCCTCGGGAGCGCGGAAGAGCAGGGCCGTCCACTGGAGGTAGTAGAACAGCGCGATCACCACGTTGACCGCCATCACCACGGCGAGCCAGCCGAGCCCGGCGTCGACGGCCGCGGAGAAGACGGTGACCTTGGCGAAGAGGCCGATGATGCCGGGCGGCAGCCCTGCCAGGCACAGCAGGAAGAACGCCAGGAGCAGCGCGGCGAGGGGGTTCGCCGCGTACAGGCCGCGGTAGTCGGTGATGCGGTTCAGGGTCCTGGTACGGCCCACGAGGGCGGCCACGGCGAAGGCGCCGAGGTTCACCGCCGCGTACATCAGGGCGTACGCCACGGTGGAGCCGACCGCCTTCTGGGCGTCCTTGGAGTAGGCGGCCGCGGCGATCGGCACCAGGAGGTAGCCGGCCTGCCCGACGGACGACCAGGCGAGCAGCCGTACCGCGCTGTACGCGCGCGTGGCCTGCTGCCGCAGGGCCCCGACGTTGCCGACCGTCATGGTGAGGGCGGCCAGTGCGGCGAGTGCCGGGCCCCAGGCGTCGGAGTACGACGGGAGGGCGACGACGGTGACGAGGATCAGGCCGGAGAAGCCGACCGCCTTGCCGACGACGGAGAGGTAGGCGGCGACCGGGAGGGGCGCGCCCACGTAGGTGTCGGGCACCCAGAAGTGGAACGGGACGGCGGCCGTCTTGAAGGCGAAGCCGACGAGGGTGAGGACGACACCTGTCTGGGCGAGCGTGTGGAGTTGTCCGTCCACGTGCTGGATCCGGTCGGCGACCTGGGTGAGGTAGAGGGTGCCGGTGGAGGCGTACACGAAGCTGACGCCCATGAGGCTGACCGCGGTGGCGGTGACGGACGACAGGAAGAACTTCAGGGCGGCTTCGGAGGATTTCTTGTCGCCGTGCCGGATGCCGACGAGGGCGAACGCGGGCAGGGAGGCGACCTCCAGGGCGACGATGAGGGTGGCCAGATCCCGGGACGCGGGCAGCAGGGCGGCGCCGGCGGCGGAGGACAGCAGCAGGAACCAGAACTCCCCTTCGGGGACGTCCTTCCTGGCGTCCTTCAGGGCGGTGACCGACAGCAGGGCGGCGAGGAGGGCGCCGCCGAGGACGAGGAACTGGATGACGAGGGCGAAGCGGTCCGCCGTGTAACTGCACACCTGGGGGCTGCCCGTCAGGCAGAAGGTGGCGCGGTCGCCGCCCAGGAGGGGCAGCAGCATGAGGGCGGCGACGGCCAGCCCTGCGATGGACGCCCAGCCGAGGACGGGCTTGCGCCGCTCGTCGAGGAACAGGTCGGCGACGAGGACGAGGAGTCCGACGGCCGCCGCGATGGTGGGCGGTGCGATCGCCAGCCAGTCGACGGACTGGACGAGGGAGCTCATCGGGTGCCTCCTGCGAGGAGCTGCTGCACGGCCGGGTCGGTCAGGCCGAGGAGTGCCCTCGGCCACAGGCCGGCGACGACGGTGAGGACGACGAGCGGCGTCCAGGCCGCGAACTCGTAACGGTGGACGTCGGCGAGTTTCGGCGTCTCCTGCGGTGCGGCGCCCATGCACACACGTCGCACCACGATGAGCATGTACGCGGCGGTGAGCAGCGTGCCGAACGCGGCGATGGCCATGAAGGTGAGGAAGGCGGGGCGGCTGAGGTCGGCGGCGGGCCTGAACGCGCCGAACATCGCGAGCATCTCGCCCCAGAACCCGGCCAGGCCCGGCAGGCCCAGCGAGGCGACGGCGCCGAAGGCCAGCAGACCGCCGAGGCGGGGGGCCTTGCCGTAGAGGGCGGCACCGGTCTTCTCGGCAAGGGCGTCGAGGTCGGTGGTGCCGGTGCGGTCCTTCAGCCCGCCGACCAGGAAGAACAGCAGGCCGGTGATGAGGCCGTGGGCGATGTTGGCGAACAGCGCGCCGTTGACGCCGGTCCGGGTGGTCGTGGCGATGCCGAGCAGCACGAAGCCCATGTGGCCGACGGAGGAGTAGGCGATGAGCCGCTTGAGATCGCCCTTCGCGCCCCGTTTGGCAAGGGCGAGGCAGGCGAGGGATCCGTAGATGATCCCGACGACGGCGAAGGCGGCGAGGTACGGCGCGAAGGTGTGGAAGCCGTGCGGCGCGACCGGGAGAAGAATCCGCACGAAACCGTACGTACCCATCTTCAGCAGGACGCCGGCCAGCAGGACCGAGCCGACGGTCGGTGCGGCGGTGTGGGCGTCGGGCAGCCAGCTGTGCAGCGGCCACATCGGCGCCTTGACCGCGAGCCCGATCCCGACCGCCAAAACGGCGATGACCTGCACGGATGTGGTGAGTGACCGGCCGTTGTCAGTGGCGAGTGCCACCATGTCGAACGTGCCCGCCTTGAGTCCGATCAGGAGCAGGCCGAGCAGCATGACGACGGAACCGAGCAGCGTGAAGAGGATGAACCGCCACGCGGCCCGGGTCCGGCCCTCACCGCCCCAGCGGGCGATGAGGAAGTACATCGGGATGAGGACCATCTCGAACGCGAGGAAGAACAGCAGCAGATCGAGGACGGCGAAGGTCGCGAGGGTGCCGGACTCGAGGACGAGCAGCAGGGCGACGAAGGCCTTCGGGGACGGGCCCGAAGGCATCTTGAAGTACGAGTACAGCGCGCAGAGGAAGGTCAGCAGCGCGGTCAGCACCAGAAGGGGGAGGGAGATGCCGTCGATTCCGAGGTGGATCCGCACGTCGAGTGCGGGGATCCAGCTGATGTCGGTGCTGGCCTGCATCTTCGACGGGTGGTCGTGGTCGAAGCCGAGCGCGAGGACGACCGCGGCGATGAGTACGGCGCCGGTGACGGTCACGCCGTGCCGCAGCACGGCCTGCTCGGGTGACTTGCCCTTCAGCCCGGGCGGGGCGGGCAGGAGGGCGGCGAGCGCGCCGATGAGCGGCGCGACGACGACGAATGCCAGAAGGAACTGCATCACGGACTCGCTGATATCGATCACGCCGGCTCACGCTCCCGTGGCGACGAGGAGGGCGGCCACCGCCAGGACGACGGTGCCGGCGAGCAGCGCGCTCACATAGGTCTGCACGTTGCCGGTCTGGGCGCGCCGTACGGCGGCCCCGAGCAGGCGGGGCAGGGCGCCCGCGCCGCGTACGTAGGTCTCGACGACCTCCCGGTCCAGGAACTGCACGAGGCCCGCTCCGGCCCTGACCGGGCGGACGAAGAGCCGGTCGTACACGGCGTCCAGGTGGAAGCCCTCGGCCGCGTGGCGGTGCAGCGGGCCGAGCAGGAGGCGCCCCGGGTCCGCCGGGTCGGGCGCGTAGGCGATGTCGCCGTACGCGGGCACGTGGCTGGCGATCGCCTCGGCCTCGACCAGGCCGGCGTCCGCCTCGGGGTGGGCCGCGACCGCACCCAGCGGGACGCCGGCCGCGAGTGCGGTGGTGTGCCGCCAGGCGCCGTAG
Source organism: Streptomyces sp. NPDC001848 (assembly GCF_042891915.1). Lineage (NCBI taxonomy): Bacteria > Bacillati > Actinomycetota > Actinomycetes > Kitasatosporales > Streptomycetaceae > Streptomyces > Streptomyces sp. NPDC001848. The sequence goes on from NZ_JBIATP010000012.1 coordinate 268,563, forward strand.
GTGACGAGTGCGCCGACCAGGGCGAGGCCCGTGCCGAGGACGGAGGTGGTCAGCGTCGGCGTCAGGGAGCGTCCGTCGAACCAGTCCGGCAGGACGCGGAAGGCGAGGCCGAACGCGATCGACGGGAGGGCGAGCAGCCAGAGCACGGCGTTCATGACCAGCGGCTGTCTGCCGTGGTCGGGAGCCTCGGCTCCGTGGCCGCGGAAGGCGAGCAGCCACAGCCGGGTCGTGTACGCGGCGGTGAGCAGGGCCGTGACCAGGCCGGTGAGGAGGATGATCCAGCCCGCCGCGCCGGGGGCGTGGTCGGTGTGACCGGTGGCGACGTGCTCGGCGGCGCCGAGGACGGACTCCTTGGAGAAGAAGCCGGAGAACGGAGGGATGGCGGCGAGCGCGAGGAGCGCCACGGTCATCGTCCAGAAGGCGTCGGGGATGCGGTCGCGCAGGCCCCTCATGCGGGACATGGCGGCCAGTGAGTTGGTACCGGCCGCGTGGATGATCACACCGGCGGCGAGGAACAGCAGCGCCTTGAAGGCGCCGTGGGACAGGAGGTGGAAGACGGCGGCACCGCGGTCGCCGACGGCGAGGGCGCCGGTCATGTAGCCGAGCTGACCGATCGTCGAGTAGGCGAGGACCCGCTTGATGTCGTCCTGGGCGAGCGCGGCGAGCGCCGAGCCGGCCATCGTGACGGCGGCCATCACGGCGAGGACGACCATCGCGGCCGAGGAGGCCTCGAAGACCGGGAGGAGACGGGCGATGAAGTAGACACCGGCGGCGACCATCGTCGCGGCGTGGATCAGCGCGGAGACGGGCGTCGGGCCCGCCATGGCGTCGGGGAGCCAGGTGTGCAGCGGGAACTGCGCCGACTTGCCCGCCACACCGGCCAGCAACAGCAGGGCGACCACGGTCGGGTGGTGCAGTCCGCCGCTCGCGACGGCGCCGAGTACGTGGGTGATGCGGAAGGAGCCTGCGTCGGTGCCGAGTGCGAACAGTCCGATGAGGAAGGGCACGTCGCCGAGCTTGGTGACCAGGAAGGCCTTGAGGGAGGCGGCGCGGGCCTCCGGGGTCTCCCAGTAGTGGCCGACGAGGAAGTAGGAGCAGATGCCCATGACTTCCCAGCCGACCAGCAGCACGATCAGGTCGCCGGAGTAGACGACCAGGAGCATCGCGGAGGTGAACAGGGAGACGAGAGCGGCGTACGAGGGGTAGCGCGGGTCGTCGCGCAGATAGCCCGTCGAGTAGATCTGCACGCACGTGGCGACGGTGCCGACGAGGACCGCGACCAGGGCGGCGAAGCCGTCGATGTGCAGGGCGAGTTCGATCGGGACCGAGCCGGTGGGCGTGAGCAGGGTGGCGGCATCGAGGGCCCGGCCTCCGCCCTGGCGGGCGGCGACCAGCACGGCCGGCACGAGCGAGGCGAGCGTCGGCAGGACGGCGAGCGGGCGGACGAAGCCGGGGGCTGACCTGCCGAGCAGCAGGCCGGCTGCGGCGCCGAGGAACGGGAGGAGGGGGACGAGGACGGCGAGGGTGGTCGTGGTCACGCGGTGGCCTCAGCCTTCTCAGCCGCAGTGGTGTCGCCTTCGTGGCCCTCGGCGGTGTCGCGGAGCCGGTCGATGTCCGAGGTGCCGCGGTTGCGGTACACGGCGAGGACGATCGCGAGGCCGATGCCGATCTCGGCGGCGGCGATGGTGATGGTGAACAGGGTCAGGGCCTGTCCGGAGTGCAGCGTCTCGCGGGCGGCACGGCTCAGCCAGACGTCGAAGGCGACGAGGTTGAGGTTGACCGCGTTGAGCATCAGCTCGACCGACATCAGGACGAGGATCGCGTTGCGGCGGGCGAGGACGCCGTACAGGCCCGTGCAGAACAGGAGGGCGGAGAGCACGGCGGGATAGGCGAGGTGCATCAGCGAGCGCCTTCCTTCTCGCTCCGGGCGTCCGGGGCGGCCGGGGCGTTCGCGGTGGTGGCCGCCGCGTCAGCCTTCGCCTTGCGGGACAGGACGATCGCGCCGACCAGTGCGGCGAGGAGGAGCACGGAGAGGGCCTCGAAGGGGAGGACCCAGTTCTGGAAGAGGCTCGCGCCGGTGACCTTGGTGGAGCCGGAGGGGGCGCCCCCGAGGTCGATCCAGGTGGTGCGGAAGGCGTCGACGACCACCCACACCAGGGCGGCCGCGGCGGCGACGGCCACGGTGAGGGCGGCCCAGCGGTTGCCGGAGTCGGCGTCCGGGGAGCGGCCGATGGGGGCCTTGGTGAGCATCAGACCGAACAGGAGGAGGACGACGACGGAACCGACGTAGATGAGAACCTGCACCCAGGCGATGAACTCGGCGGTGAGCAGGAGGTACTCGACGGCGAGCCCGCCGAGGGTGACCACGAGCCACAGCGCGGCGTGCACCAGTTGCCGGGTGGTGACGGTGACCAGGGCGGCGCCGAAGGTGACCACGCCGACGAGGAGGAAGGCGATCTCGACGCCCGTCGGGGAGAGGAAGCCGTGCGAGGCCGCGGCGGCAGCCGCGCTCAGCCCGGCGGAGGCGGTACTCACGACTCCCCTCCCTTCGGCTCGGTGGGCCCGGTGGCATCGCTGGGCCCGCTGGCATCGCTGGGCCCGCTGGCATCGCTGGGCCCGCTGGCATCGCTGGGCCCGCTGGCATCGCTGGGCCCGCTGGCATCGCTGGGCCCGCTGGCAT
>NZ_JBIATP010000012.1:271338-299368 GCF_042891915.1 Streptomyces sp. NPDC001848
GCATCGCTGGGCCCGGTGGCTTCGCTGGGCTCGGCCTGGGCGGCGGCCAGTTTCTCGGCGGTCTTGCGGGCGGCGGCGATCTCCTTGGGTTCCTCGGCGCCGGGGTCGAGGGCGGGCGGGGCCGGCACGGTCCACATCCACTCGCGGAGCTTGTCGCGCTCGTGGGTGAGGTCACGGATGTCGGTCTCGGCGTACTCGAACTCCGGGGACCAGAACAGGGCGTCGAAGGGGCAGACCTCGATGCAGATGCCGCAGTACATGCAGAGGGAGAAGTCGATGGCGAAGCGGTCCAGGACGTTGCGGCTGCGTTCACGGCCGCCGGGGGTGGCGGGCGGGACCGTCTCCTTGTGGGAGTCGATGTAGATGCACCAGTCCGGGCACTCGCGGGCGCACAGCATGCAGACCGTGCAGTTCTCCTCGAACAGGCCGATGACACCGCGGCTGCGGGGCGGCAGCGCGGGCTGGGCGTCGGGGTACTGCTCGGTGACGGACTTCTTCGTCATCGTGCGCAGGGTGACGGCCAGGCCCTTGGCGAGGCCGGAGCCAGGAACGGGGGCCATTTAGGAGATCACCACCTTGACGATGCCGGTGAGGGCGATCTGGGCGAGGGAGAGGGGGATGAGGAGGGTCCAGGAGAGCTTCTGGAGCTGGTCCTCGCGCAGCCGGGGGTAGGTGACGCGCAGCCAGATGACGACGAAGGCGAGGATCGCGGTCTTCAGCAGCGTCCAGAGCCAGCCGAGACCGGAGTCGCCCCAGGGGCCGTGCCAGCCGCCCAGGAAGAGGACGGTGGTCAGGCCGCACAGGACGATGATCCCGGCGTACTCGGCGAGCAGGAACAGGGCGAAACGGAGACCGGTGTACTCGGTGTACGCACCGAAGATGATCTCCGAGTCGGCCACGGGCATGTCGAAGGGCGGGCGTTGCAGCTCGGCGAGGCCGGCGACGAAGAAGACGATCGCGCCGACGATCTGCCAGGGCAGCCACCACCACTGGAAGGCGTCGAGGATGCCGGGGAGCGAGACGGTACCCGCCGCCATGGCGACCGAGGCGGCGGCGAGCAGCATGGGGAGTTCGTAGGCGAGGAGCTGGGCGGCGGTGCGGAGGCCGCCGAGCAGGGAGAACTTGTTGGCCGAGGCCCAGCCGGCCATGAGGGAGCCGAGGACGCCGACGCCCATGACGGCGAGGACGAAGAAGATGCCCGCGTCGATGACCTCGCCGACGGCGCTCTCGCTCGGGCCGATGGGGATGGCGAGCAGCACGAGGAGGTAGGGCAGCAGGGCGACGGCGGGGGCCGCCTGGAAGATACGGCGGTCGGCGCCCGCCGGGACGACGTCCTCCTTCTGCGCGAACTTCACGCCGTCGGCGACGAGCTGGGCCCAGCCGTGGAAGCCGCCCGCGTACATGGGGCCGAGGCGGCCCTGCATATGGGCCATGACCTTGTGTTCGGTCTGGCCGACGATCAGCGGGAAGGTGAGGAAGACGACGAACACGACGAGGAGTCGCAGGGCGACGTCGAGAGCGCCGTTCACTGCGTGCCTCCTGGGGGGTCGTCGGGGTTCGGGGACTTCGGGGTGTGCTGTGCGTGGTCGGGCTCGGCGTCGCCGGGGCGGGCTTCCCCACGGTGGGCTTCCCCGCCGGGCGTGTCGGGCTCCGCCGCGGGAGCGGGACCGGCTTCCGCGGCTTGCGGCGCGGGGTGCGCGGTCTCGGGCCGGGGTTCCGAGGCTTCGGTCGCGGGGCGCGCGGGTTCGGCCGTTGGCTCCGCCGGACTCTCAGGGGCGGCGGGCTCCGGCTCGGGCTCGTCGAAGGCCGGGCGGGCGTGGTGCCAGGGGGCGTCCGAGCCGCGGGGGGCTACAGCGGGCCCACGGGGCGTGCCCTCGGCTGCCGGGGCCCCGGCACGCTGAGAAGCCGAACCCTCGGACGCACTGCGCGCACGGCGCGGCCCGACGGGAGAAGCCGCCGACTCGGCACCGCCCTCGGCGCGCTGCGAGGCGGAGCCCTCCGACGCGCTGCGGGCACGGCGTGGGCCGGCGGGAGTCGTCGGCGCCGTGTCCTCAGCCGCACGCTGCGAGGCGGAACCCTCGGAAACGCTCCGGGCACGCCGCGGACCGGCCGGAGCCGCCGGTGCCGTCTCCCCCACCCCACGCTGCGAGGCCGAACCCTCCGACGCGCTCCGAGCACGTCGCGGGGGCGCCGCCGTCTCCGTGGGTTCGCCCGGGGCGGGGGCGGCCTGGCTCGCGGAGCCCTCGGCTGCCGTGCGGGTGCGGCGTACGGGGCGTTCGCCCGCCGCGCGGCCTGCGGCCCGGGCCGGGCGGGTGGGGGCCGGGGGGAGCTGGCCCTTGAGGGGGCCCCACTCGTTCGGGTCGGGGACGCCCGGTGGCAGCATCTGGCGCCGCTTGGGTCCGCCGTGGTCGGACTCGCCCGGCTCCTTGGCACCGGGCCACGCCTTGGCGACCCGGGCCGCCAGCACGAAGTCCTTGCGCAGCGGGTGACCCTCGAAGCCGTCGGGCAGGAGCAGGTGGTCCAGCGCCGGGTGGCCCTCGAAGGTGATGCCGAACATCTCGTGGGTCTCGCGTTCGTGCCAGGCGGCGCCCGCGTAGACATCCACGGCGGAGGGCAGGACGGGTGCCCCGTGCGGGACGGTCGTACGGACGAGGAGCCGGCGGACCGGGGACAGGGCCACCACATGGGCCGAGACGCGCAGGCCCGTGCCCGGTTCGTCGACCGCGCTCAGCCAGTCGAAGTACGTGCAGCCCAGCTCGTCGCGCGCGACCCGGAGCGCCTCGGTCCAGCCCGTCGGGGGCACGTCGACGGTCAGGACCTCGTACGACTCCTCGGCCGTGGCCTCGGGGCCGAAGAGGTCCTCGGCGGACGCGGGCAGCCAGCCGACGGCAGTCATGAGCCCACCTCCGGACCGGGCGCCGGCCCCGAGGGGGGCGACGGCGGCCGGACCAGGCCGCTCTGCAGGGCCGCGGTGGACGGCCGCGAGGAGCCGTACCGCTCCCCCAGCGACTCGCGCGCGATCTTCTCCTGGAGCTTGAGGATGCCCTGGAGCAGTGCCTCGGGACGCGGCGGGCAGCCGGGGACGTACACGTCCACCGGGATGATCTGGTCGACACCCTTCGTGACGGAGTACGAGTCCCAGTACGGGCCGCCGCAGTTCGAGCACGCGCCGAACGAGATGACGTACTTCGGCTCGGGCATCTGCTCGTACAGGCGTTTGACGGCCGGAGCCATCTTGTCCGTGACCGTGCCGGACACCACCATCAGGTCGGCCTGGCGCGGGCCCGGCGCGAACGGGATGACACCGAGGCGGATGAAGTCGTGGCGAGCCATCGACGCGGCGATGAACTCGATCGCGCAGCAGGCGAGGCCGAAGTTGAAGACCCACAGCGAATAGCGGCGTCCCCAGTTCAGGATCACCTTCATCGGCTCGGGGGCGAGCCGGGCCAGCGCGCCCAGCCTCTTGGGCTCCGGAAGCAGCACAGGGCCCGTGGCCTCGGTGGTCGAGGGGTTCACGTCCATGTCAGGACCCCCTTCTTGTACGCGTAGAGCAGTCCCACGGCCAGGAAGCCGAGGAAGACGAACATCTCCACGAGGGTGGTCGCTCCGTACCGCGGGTCGGCGAAGACCGTGGCCCACGGGAAGAGGAAGATCGAGTCGACCGCGAAGATCACGTACAGGAACGCGTAGACGTAGTAGCGGACCTGCGTGTGGGCCCAGCCCTCGCCGACGGGATCGACGCCGCACTCGTACGTCAGGAGCTTCTCGGGCGTGGGCACGACAGGGCGCAGCAGGCGGCCCGCGCCGAAGGCGACGGCGACGAAGAGCACGCCGACGACGGCGAGCAGCCCGACGACGGAGTAGGACCGGAAGTAGTCCGCCGCCACGACAGCGACGGCGGTCGGATGCGGCACGTCAGCCCCTCGCTCCCTGACCTCGTGATCCTGGTGAACCCGGTGAATCTGTGATTCGACGATCTGTACGCACGGGAGTCTAGGCCCTGCTAAAGAGAGCGTAAGCAGTCCGTCGCACCTCGAGATGCCCTGGTACAGGCCGTGCACGCCCCCGGCTCGTCTCACGTACCCCTGGCACGGCCTGGATCACCGCTCCCACCGACCCGATCGGCGGAGGGTGGGGGCACCCCGAGGAAGCCACGGCGGTCGGCCTCATGGTGCGGCGGCGCGGCACACGGCAGGCTGGCGGACATCACCGTAGGAGCCGGGGCACATGACCGGACGGGGGCCGGGGGCATGACCGAACGAGGTCGGGGGCTATGACCGAACGCAAGAGGAGCACGGGCGTCTTGGACGGCGAGCAGCCGCCACCCGTGCGCACGGCCCTGGACGGGCACACCTGGCGGGAGATCGCGCATCTTCTGGCGAATCTTCCGATGTCGCTGATCGGGTTCACGTACGTGGTCACGGTGCTGTGCACGGGCGGGGCGCTGACGGTGACCGTGACCGGGGTCCCGTTGCTCGCCGCCGGTCTGCTGGGCGCGCGGCAGCTGGGCAAGCTGGAGCGGGCGCGGGCCAGGGCGCTGCTCGGGATGCGGGTGGAGGAGCCGACTCCGCTGCCGATGCGCAGGAGCGGCGGGGCGCTGCGGTGGCTGTCGATGACGTTGAAGGACCCGGTGGGCTGGCGGACGCTGCTGTACGGCTTCGTCCGGCTGCCCTGGGGCGTCCTGAGCTTCACGGTGACGTTCGTGTCGCTGTTCGTGCTGTGGCCGGTCCTGCCCTTCCTCGCGCGCGGGCTCAGCAATGTGGACCGGGCGATGGTGCGCGGCCTGCTGTCGCCCTCCGACGAGTTGGAGCGGCGTATCGCCGAACTGGAGTCCGACCGTGGCGTGGTCGTGGACACGGCGGCGGCCGATCTGCGGCGCATCGAACGTGATCTGCACGACGGGGCGCAGGCGCGCCTGGTCAACCTGGCGATGGGACTCGGCCTCGCCAAGGAGAAGCTGCTCGAGGATCCGGACTCGGCGGCGGCGATGGTCGAGGAGGCGCACGGCGAGGTGAAGCTGGCGCTGCAGGAGCTGCGGGACCTCGCCCGCGGCATCCATCCGGCGGTCCTCACCGACCGCGGCCTGGACGCCGCGCTGTCGGCGGTCGCCACGCGCTGCACGGTGCCGGTGAAGGTGACCGTGGACCTCGATGCGAGACCGGCCGCGGCGATCGAGGGCATCGCCTACTTCACGGTCTCCGAGCTGTTGCAGAACATCAGCAAGCACAGCCGGGCCAGGTCCGCCTCGGTGGAGGTGTGGCGGGCGAAGGAACGGCTGCTCATCCAGGTGTGGGACGACGGCCGCGGGGGCGCGCGTCTGGAGGGCGGCACGGGGATGGCGGGGCTCGCGGAGCGGCTGGACGCGGTGGACGGCCTGTTCGTCGTCGACTCGCCGGTGGGCGGGCCCACGACGGTCACGGCGGAGCTGCCGTGGCGGGACCGCGGGGACGAGGGACGGCGGCGCGGGTAGCGGGGGCACGGAGGTGCGGAGGCACGGACGTGCGGAGGCACGGACGTGCGGGGGGCGCGTCCGGGGTGGGGAAAACCCCCGGTTGAAGACGCCGACGCGCTCCATGGCCGGGCGGCTGCGGACCCGGCAGGGTGGAGACCCGAACCGGGGTGGACGACCAGCAGACACGACCAGGAGAACGGACGAGCCGATGGCCACGCAGTACGGGCAGGGGTACGGAGAGTCCGGCTTCCGGCGCACCGGGAGCCGGCCGCACCGGATTCCGGTGGCGCTGCGGGCGCCGATCGAGGCGCGCAGCCGGCGCGAGTTCTGCTACCTGCTGCTGAGCCTGCCGATCGGGATCGCGATGTTCGTCTACAGCGTCACGATGTTCTCGATCGGGGCGGGCCTCCTGGTGACGTTCCTGGGCATCCCGGTGCTCGCGGCGGCGCTCGCCGGGTGCCGTGGGTTCGGGGCGCTGGAACGGGCCCGGGCGCGGGGGCTGCTGGGGCTGGAGGTGGCCGCTCCGGAGCCGCTGCGGATGAACGGGCGCGGGCCGATGGCGTGGGTGGGGGCGGTGCTCAGGAGCGGGACGTCGTGGCGGCACATGCTGTACACGGTGCTGCAGTTCCCCTGGGCGGTCTTCTCGTTCTCGGTCGGGGTCACCTTCTGGACGTGCGGGTGGTCGATGGTGACGTATCCACTGTGGTTCTGGGTGTTCCCGACGTACGCCGGTCAGGGCGGGATCCAGGTGTACGCCGACGAGACGCACCACGTGTACCTCGACAACCCGTTCGAGATCACGGTGACCGCGCTGGTGGGGCTGCTGATCACGCTGGCCACCCCGTGGATCGTCCGGGGGCTGACGACCGTGGACCGGCTGCTGGTGCACGGGCTGCTCGGGCCGTCGCGGCTGGCGACCCGGGTGGTGGAGCTGGAGTCGGACCGCGGGGCGGTGGTGGACACGGCGGCGGCGGATCTGCGGCGCATCGAGCGTGATCTCCACGACGGGGCGCAGGCCCGGCTGGTGGCGCTGGCCATGGATCTGGGGCTGGCGAAGGAGAAGCTGGCGGAGGATCCGCAGGCGGCTGCGCGGATGGTGGAGGACGCGCACGGTGAGGTGAAGACGGCGCTGCAGGAGCTGCGCGACCTGGCCCGGGGCATCCATCCGGCGGTGCTGACGGACCGGGGGCTGGACGCGGCGCTGTCGGCGGTGGCCTCGCGGTGCGCCGTGCCGGTGGTGGTGGACGTGGACCTGCCGTCGCGGCCGGCGCCGGCGATCGAGGGGATCGCCTACTTCACGGTGTCGGAGCTGCTGCAGAACGTCAGCAAGCACGCGCGGGCGTCACGGGCGGCGGTGGATGTGTGGCGGGCGGCGGACCGGCTGCTGCTGCAGGTGACCGATGACGGGGTGGGCGGTGCGGACGCCTCCGGCGGGTCGGGGCTTGCGGGGCTGGCGGGGCGGCTCGATGCGGTGGACGGTGTACTGGTGGTGGATTCGCCGGTCGGGGGGCCTACGCGGATCATCGCGGAGTTGCCCTGGCGGGCGTAGGGGCACCCGTCGCGGGCCGCGCCGAGCCGAGCCGCGACGAGCTGATCGGTCCGCCCTTCGCCGCCCCTTCCCGTTGCGCCCGCACCGCCCCACCGGTCCGCCCCGGGGCTCGCCGCGGGCCCCTGACCTCCCAACCCGCCCCGAACCCCTGCTCGCGGCCCGGCCCGGCCCCCAATCCCGCCCGGTCATCGCCCGACACACCCCTCATTCAGCCGGCCGCCACCCCGCACAGGTCCCGAGCCTGGAATGCTGGAGCCTGTCGTGCGACCGGAGCGAGGCTGTGGGGGGCCGGGGATCGTGGAGGACAGGGTGCGGGTCGTCATCGCCGAGGATTCTGTGCTGCTCAGGGAGGGACTGACCCGGCTGCTGACCGACCGTGGGCATGATGTCGTCGCGGGTGTCGGGGACGCGGACGCATTGATCAAGACCATCACCGAACTGGCGGACCAGGGTCAGTTGCCCGACGTGGTCGTCGCCGACGTGCGGATGCCGCCGACCCACACCGACGAGGGTGTCCGGGCGGCGGTCCAGCTGCGCAGGGCGTACCCCGGGCTGGGCGTGCTCGTGCTGTCGCAGTACGTGGAGGAGCGGTACGCCACCGAACTGCTGGCCGGTTCCAGTCGAGGCGTCGGCTATCTGCTCAAGGACCGGGTCGCCGAGGTGCGCGAGTTCGTGGACGCCGTGGTGCGCGTCGCCGAAGGGGGCACCGCGCTGGACCCCGAGGTGGTCGCGCAGTTGCTCGGGCGCAGCCGTAAGCAGGACGTGCTGGCGGCCCTCACCCCGCGGGAGCGGGAGGTCCTAGGGCTGATGGCCGAGGGGCGGACGAACTCCGCGATCGCCCGGCAGCTCGTCGTGAGCGACGGGGCGGTCGAGAAGCACGTCAGCAACATCTTCCTGAAGCTCGGCCTGTCCCCGAGTGACGGGGATCACCGGCGTGTTCTGGCCGTGCTCACCTATCTCAACTCCTGATCGACTGACACTGTGTCAGGCGGCGGGGGCCGGTCCCGGACCATCACCGGGGTTCCGGCGTCGCCGAGCACCGCTGCGGTACCGAGCACCAAAGGATGAGTGGGGCACGTCTTCACGAGCAGTCCGGGAGGTGGGGCACATCATGGCAAATCGGGGCGCCGGACCGTCTCACAATGGTGTCCATCATGCGAACGGCCGAGGGAAGGCGACCCTTACCGACGTAGGGTTGATCCTGGGAAGGCCGGTGGGACGGCCGCTCCCAGACAGCCGCCTCGAGGGAGGTCCAGTTCAGTGACCAGCCAGGTCAGCAGTCCAGCGGGACAGGCGGACGGAGCCGTCGTAGGAGAACAGCGCAAACCGGCGGGCACGAAGGACGTGCGCCGGCTCGACCGGGTGATCATCCGGTTCGCGGGAGACTCCGGTGACGGTATGCAGCTCACCGGTGACCGTTTCACCTCGGAGACGGCGTCCTTCGGCAACGACCTGTCCACACTGCCGAACTTCCCCGCCGAGATCCGCGCCCCCGCCGGGACGCTGCCGGGTGTCTCGTCGTTCCAGCTGCACTTCGCCGACCACGACATCCTCACCCCGGGCGACGCCCCGAACGTGCTGGTGGCGATGAACCCGGCCGCGCTGAAGGCCAATGTGGGCGACCTGCCGCGCGGCGCGGAGATCATCGTCAACACCGACGAGTTCACCAAGCGAGCGATGCAGAAGGTCGGCTACGACGCCTCGCCGCTGGAGGACGGCTCGCTGGACGGCTACAACGTCCACCCGGTGCCGCTGACCACGCTCACCGTCGAGGCCCTCAAAGACTTCGACCTCACCCGCAAGGAGGCCGAGCGCAGCAAGAACATGTTCGCGCTGGGCCTGCTGAGCTGGATGTACCACCGGCCCACCGAGGGCACCGAGACGTTCCTGAAGACGAAGTTCGCCAAGAAGCCGGACATCGCCGCCGCGAACATCGCCGCGTTCCGGGCGGGGTGGAACTTCGGGGAGACGACGGAGGACTTCGCGGTCTCCTACGAGGTCGCCCCGGCCGTCAAGGCGTTCCCGGTGGGCACCTACCGCAACATCTCCGGGAACCTGGCCCTGGCGTACGGCCTGATCGCGGCCTCCCGCCAGGCGGACCTGCCGCTGTTCCTGGGCTCGTACCCGATCACCCCGGCCTCGGACATCCTGCACGAGTTGTCCAAGCACAAGAACTTCGGTGTGCGCACCTTCCAGGCCGAGGACGAGATCGCCGGCATCGGCGCGGCCCTCGGTGCCGCCTTCGGCGGATCCCTGGCCGTCACCACGACCTCCGGGCCGGGCATCGCGCTCAAGAGCGAGACGATCGGCCTCGCGGTCTCCCTGGAGCTGCCGCTGCTGATCGTCGACATCCAGCGCGGCGGCCCGTCCACCGGTCTGCCCACCAAGACCGAGCAGGCGGACCTGCTGCAGGCGATGTACGGCCGCAACGGCGAGGCCCCGGTCCCGGTGATCGCCCCGCGCACCCCGGCGGACTGCTTCGACGCGGCCCTGGAGGCGGCCCGGATCGCGCTCACCTACCGCACCCCGGTCTTCCTGCTCTCCGACGGCTACCTGGCCAACGGCTCGGAGCCGTGGCGCATCCCCGAACTGGACGAGCTGCCCGACCTCCGGGTGCAGTTCGCCCAGGGCCCGAACCACACCCTGGACGACGGCACCGAGGTGTTCTGGCCGTACAAGCGCGACCCGCAGACCCTGGCCCGCCCGTGGGCGGTCCCGGGCACGCCCGGCCTGGAGCACCGGATCGGCGGCATCGAGAAGCAGGACGGCACCGGCAACATCTCCTACGACCCCGCCAACCACGACTTCATGGTCCGCACCCGCCAGGCGAAGGTCGACGGGATCGCGGTACCCGATGTGGAGGTGGACGACCCGGACGGCGCGAGCACCCTGGTGCTGGGGTGGGGCTCCACGTACGGGCCGATCACCGCGGCCGTGCGCCGGCTGCGCGCGGCCGGGGAGTCGATCGCGCAGGCCCATCTGCGGCACGTCAACCCGTTCCCGCGGAATCTCGGCACGGTGCTGAAGCGTTACCACAAGGTGGTGATCCCGGAGATGAACCTCGGCCAGCTCGCCACCCTCATCCGGGCGAAGTACCTGGTCGACGCCCACTCCTACAACCAGGTCAACGGCATGCCGTTCAAGGCGGAGCAGCTCGCCGCGGCGCTCAAGGAGGCCATCGATGGCTGAGACGACCACGGAAGGCACGGGCACGATCGAGGCGCTTTCCCTCGTCCCCAAGGCCGTGGCGAGGCAGTCCATGAAGGACTTCAAGTCCGATCAGGAAGTGCGCTGGTGCCCCGGCTGCGGTGACTACGCGATCCTCGCCGCCGTCCAGGGCTTCATGCCGGAACTGGGCCTCGCGCGGGAGAACATCGTCTTCGTTTCGGGGATCGGCTGCTCGTCCCGCTTCCCGTACTACATGAACACGTACGGAATGCACTCCATCCACGGCCGGGCGCCCGCGATCGCGACCGGTCTCGCGGCCTCGCGGCGCGATCTGAGCGTGTGGGTGGTCACCGGTGACGGCGACGCGCTGTCCATCGGCGGCAACCACCTGATCCACGCGCTGCGCCGCAACGTCAACCTGAAGATCCTGCTGTTCAACAACCGGATCTACGGCCTGACCAAGGGCCAGTACTCCCCCACCTCCGAGGTCGGCAAGATCACCAAGTCGACCCCCATGGGCTCCCTCGACGCGCCGTTCAACCCGGTCTCGCTGGCCCTCGGCGCCGAGGCGTCCTTCGTGGCCCGCACGATCGACTCCGACCGCAAGCACCTCACGGAGGTGCTGCGCCAGGCCGCCGCCCACCCGGGCACGGCGCTGATCGAGATCTACCAGAACTGCAACATCTTCAACGACGGCGCCTTCGACGCGCTCAAGGACAAGCAGAGCGCCGAGGAGGCCCTGATCCGGCTGGAGCACGGGCAGCCGATCCGGTTCGGGGCGGAGGGCTCGCGCGGTGTCGTACGGGACCGGCAGACCGGCGATCTGAAGGTCGTCACCGTCACCCCGGAGAACGAGGCGGACGTCCTGGTCCACGACGCGCACGCCGACTCCTCCACCACGGCCTTCGCGCTCTCCCGGCTCGCCGACCCGGACACCCTGTACCAAACCCCCATCGGAGTGTTCCGGTCCGTCGAGCGGCCCGTCTACGACACGGCGATGGCCGACCAGCTCGACGCCGCCATCGAGCAGAACGGCAAGGGCGACCTGGCCACCCTGCTCGCCGGCGGGGACACCTGGACCGTCGTCGGCTGAGCGGTGCCGTTGTTCACGAGGCCCGGGCGGACAGCGCCCGGGCCTCGTCGTATGCCTGGCGGGCCTTCTCCACGTCCGCCATGCGGTCATGGGTCCACCGCGCCAGCGCCCGCACCTGCTCGGCGGCCTCGCGGCCCAGGTCGGTGAGGGAGTAGTCGACGCGCGGCGGGATCACGGGCTTGGCGTCCCGGTGCACCAGGCCGTCCCGTTCCAGGGTCTGGAGGGTCTGGGTGAGCATCTTCTCGCTGACGCGGGCGGTGCGCCCGATCGCCCGGCGCAGCTCGCTGAAGCGATGGGGGCGGTCGAGGAGCTCGATCAGGACGAGGACGCCCCAGCGGCTGGTGACGTGTTCCAGGACGAGGCGGTAGGGGCACAGCGCCTCGGCGGCGTCGCGCCTGTCGGCGGCCACAGTACTTACTGTCATGCCAGTACCTTACTTCAAAGTTGGTACTTTCGAATGGTTAGCGCATCTCCTAGGGTGAGTGTCGGAAAGCACCCCACAAGGAGAGCCAAGTCATGAGCATCGTCGTCACCGGAGCCACCGGACACCTCGGCCGTCACGTGGTGGAGCAACTGCTGGAGAAGGTTCCGGCCGAGCAGATCACCGCGGTCGTCCGCACCCCGGAGAAGGCCGCCGACCTCGCCGACCGCGGCGTGCGGATCGCCGTCGCCGACTACAACGCCCCGGAGACCTTCGACGGCCTGTTCTCGGCCGGCGACAAGGTGCTGCTGATCTCCGGAAACGAGTTCGACAAGGGCCGGGTCCAGCAGCACAAGGTGGTCCTGGAGGCCGCCAGGGCCGCCGGAGTCGCCCTCCTCGCCTACACCAGCGCCCCCGGCAGCCTGAAGGCCGCCCTCGCCGACGACCACCGGGCCACCGAGGAGGCCATCCTGGCCTCGGGTGTGCCGTACGTGCTGCTGCGCAACGGCTGGTACCACGAGAACTACACCGAGAACCTCGCCCCCGTCCTCGAGCACGCTGCCGTCGTCCAGGCCGCCGGCGAGGGCCGTGTCTCCTCCGCCTCCCGCGCCGACTACGCGGCCGCCGCGGTCGCCGTGCTGACCGGCGAGGGCCACGAGAACAAGACGTACGAGCTGGGTGGCGACGAGGCCTGGGGCTTCGCCGAGTACGCCGCCGAGCTGAGCAGGCAGACCGGCAGGGAGATCGTGTACAACCCCGTCTCCGTCGAGGCGTACGTGGGGATCCTGAAGGGCGCCGGACTGCCCGAGCCGCTGGCCGCGGTCTTCGCCGGCGTGGACGAGTCCATCGAGCAGGGCGAGCTGGAGGTCACCACCGGCGACCTGTCCCGCCTGGCCGGCCGCCCGACGACCCCGCTCTCCGAGGCGATCACCGCCGCACTCAAGGGCTGAACTCCCCCTTCGGGCCCTTGAGCTTCCCCACCCCCGCCTGTCATGACCGTATGGCGATACGGGCATGACAGGCGAGGGTCCTCGCGCTACCTTCGTGGAGGCTGCACCTGGGCAGCCGCGAGCACGAGGAGGGGCCCGTGGCCGGGAAGCCGAAGGGTGAGCGACGGACAGGCCTGCTGAACGGCTTCGCGGCGTACGGGATGTGGGGTCTCGTCCCGCTGTTCTGGCCCCTGCTGAAGCCCGCCGGGGCGATGGAGATCCTCGCCCACCGGATGGTGTGGTCGCTGGTCCTGGTCGCCTTCGCGCTCCTGGTGATGCGGCGCTGGGCCTGGGCGGGGGAACTGCTGCGGCAGCCACGCCGGCTCGCGCTGATCACGGTCGCCGCGGCGGTCATCACCGTCAACTGGGGCGTCTACATCTGGGCCGTGAACAGCGGCCACGTGGTGGAGGCCTCGCTCGGCTACTTCATCAACCCGCTCGTGACCATCGCGATGGGCGTGCTGCTCCTGAAGGAGCGGCTGCGGCCGGTGCAGTGGGCGGCGGTCGCGGTCGGCTTCGCCGCCGTGCTCGTCCTGACGATCGGCTACGGCCGTCCGCCGTGGATCTCCCTGTGCCTGGCGTTCTCCTTCGCGACCTACGGGCTGGTGAAGAAGAAGATCAGCCTGGGCGGCATCGAGTCGCTGGCCGCGGAGACCGCCGTGCAGTTCGTGCCCGCGCTGGTGTACCTGCTGTGGCTGTCGGGACACGGCGAGTCGACGTTCACGTCCCACGGCGCGGGACACGCGACGCTGCTCGCGGCCACCGGGATCGTCACCGCCCTGCCGCTGGTCTGCTTCGGCGCCGCGGCGATACGGGTGCCGCTGTCCACGCTGGGGCTGCTGCAGTACCTGGCGCCCGTCTTCCAGTTCCTGCTGGGCATCCTCTACTTCCACGAGGCGATGCCGCCCGAGCGCTGGGCGGGCTTCGCACTGGTCTGGCTGGCGCTGTCGCTGCTGACGGCGGACGCGTTGCGCACCGCGCGGCGGGCCGCGCGCATGCTCGGCGGGGCGATCCCGGGTGCACGGGTCGCCACCGGGACGGTGAGCGGCGCCGCGGACATCGATCCGGTGAACACCACGCCGTAGCGGCCTACTGGACGGCGGGTCGTTCGCCGGATGCCTTGCGGGCGCGCTCGGCGAGGCGGTCCATACGGCTGCGGGCCTTCTGGAGCTGGTCCAGATCGTCGGCGGCGGGGCCCTCGGCGGCGGCGAGTTCGCTCCATACGGCGATGAGGTCGCGGCCGAGGAGCAGCCCCTGCAAGGGGTCACGCACGGCACGCCAGGCGGCGGCCGCGCTCTGCACGTTGCCGTAGGCCGCGCGCGCGTCGCCCCGGCGTTGACGGATGCGGGCCAGGTCCAGCGAGAGGTGGAACGAGCGCAGCGGGTCCGCCGCCAGGTAGGCGACGTAGGCGGTGAGTTCGCGCAGGTACAGGACGTCCGGGTGGTCGGTGCCGAGGATCGCGGACGACTCGGCGACGGCCTGCTCGGCCAGCCCGGTGGCTTCCTCGATACGGCCCTCTTTCACGGCCGCGCTGATCCGGGCCATGGGCTCGGCGGCGGGCCCGTCCGCACCCCCGGCCGACGGGTCCCCGAGCACCGCTTCGGCCACGGAGTCGAACTCCCGCACGGGCGGCTCCTTGACCTCGTCGTCCTCGACGGCGGCGACGGGGGTGGTCCTGGGCTCGGGGGCGGGCTCCCGGCCGGGAGTGGTCCTGGGCTCGGAGGCGGGCTCCCGGCCGGGGGCGGTCCTGGGCTCGGAGGCGGGCTCCCGGCCGGGGGTGGTCCTGGGCTCGGAGGCGGGCTCCCGGCCGGGGGCGGCGTCGGGGTCGAGGTTCGCGTCCGTGGCGGGAGGCGCGGCGACTTCGGGCGTCGGGAGGGACGAAGGCGCGGCGGCGGGCCAGGCAGGGGTGCGGCGCTCGGGGGCTGCGGAAGACCCAGGGGTGGCGGGCGGTGCGGGGGGCATGACCGGCGGTGGGCCGAACGTTCCGGTCGGCGCGGAGACCGTGCCGGGGGACGGCGGTGCGGGCGGCAGGGGGGTGCCGCCGTGGTGCGGGGCACCCGGGAGGGCCTGGGCCGGCCCGGACGTCGCGGTGATGAAGGCAACCCGCTCGGGCACGGCCCGCAGGGCGAATGTGGCGACGGCACGGCCGGGGGGCGCGGGGGCGGACGACCCGGCCACGGACTCGGCGGGCATCGGCTGCGGGCCGGGCCCGGCCCCGGCCACGGACTCGGCGGGCCCCGACCGCAGCGCGGGCGCGGCCCCCGTCACGGACTCGGCGGGCCCCGACCGCGGCGCGGAGGCGGGCCTCCCGGATGGTGAGGGTGCCGCCGCCTCCGATGGGACGCGCAGTACCCGGGTGGCGGGCTCGGTGCCGGTCGGACCGCCGTCCTCCGCGGACGCGGGCGCCGCTCCCCTCGGTACCGGCTCCCCCGCGAACTCGCTCGAGCCGTCGACGTGGACCCGGATCGGTACGACATAGCCGATCCGTTCGTCGTGCACCGAGGCGAGAACCGGGTGGCCCGTGGCGCGGGCCAGGCGGTGGAGGTGGTCGAGAACGGCCTGCTGGACCGGCTCCCCGGGTCCCGCGACCACCGGCACCCCGCCCACCGTCGCCCCCGGGGCCGGCACACCGTCCGGCGTCCCCGCCGGCACCCGGACCTCGATCGCCGTCACCCCGGACCCCGCACCCCCTCCGGATGCGGCACCCGCGGAGTGGCGGCCCCGCTGCTGTCCGCGGCTGAGTCGAGACATCGTTCCCTCACTCGGGTCGGTCGGTCGGGGGAAGGCGCCCATGTCGTCGTCCGCCTCCATACGGCGTCGCCCCCCCTCGTTTCCGTCCCCGGCCTGGGCGGGGGACCTGCGGCACACCCCTTCGAGTCTCCCGCCCCCGTGCTCGTCCCCGCGTCACCGCCGCGTCACAGCCTCGTCCCAGGAACCGGGGCCCCGGTACCGAACCCTGGCACCGGAGGCGAGGATCGAGGGGCGAGGAGCGACCGAGGAGAGGCGATGCAAGGGATCGCGCGGCAGGGGCCCGGCGGGCCGGAGATCTGGGTCCGCGGGCCGGTGGTCGACGCAGGGGCACCACCGACGGCGTACGCGTACGGCACCGCGAGCCCACGCCGGTGCGCCTGGGTGGCCACCCACGGCGGCGCCGGCGTCTCGACGCTCGCCACCGTCTTCGGCGGCTTCGACGCGGGCCGCCGCTGGCCCCGTCCCGACCAGGGCGAACCCACCTCGGTGCTGCTGGTCGCCCGCACCCACGCGGCCGGCCTGGGGTCCGCCCAGCGGTACCTCGACGTCTTCCGGCGCGGCGAGGCCCCGCCCGGCCTCGCCCTCGGCGCAGTCGTGCTGGTCGCCGACGCACCGGGACGGCTGCCGCGCCCGCTCGCCCAGCGGGTCAGGGCGATCGAGTCGATGACCGGCGTGCACCGTGTGCCCTGGGTGTCGGCCTGGCGCACCGGCGACCTGGGCGGCCGGCCACCCCGCGCGTTGGACCGACTGGCCCGGTTCATCGGTGCGTTCACGCCGTCGGGCGGCGGATCGGAGGTGCGCTGAGCATGCGCTGGACCGTGCACGGCGAGCGGGCGCTGTACGACACACCCTGGGTACGGCTGCGGGCGCTCGATGTCGAGCAGCCCGACGGGACACGCTGCGAGTACCACGTGGTCCGGCTGCGGGACGTCGCCGTCGCCGCGGCCGTCGACCGCGAACAGCGCGTGCTCATGATGTGGCGGCACCGCTTCGTCACCGACACCTGGGCCTGGGAGTTGCCCATGGGCCTGGTCGAGGACGGCGAGGAGCCCGCCGTGGCGGCAGGGCGCGAACTCGAGGAGGAGACCGGGTGGCGCGCGGGCTCGCTGCGACCGCTCCTGTGCGCGGAGCCCGCGGCCGGTGTCACCGACTCCCGGCACCTCGTCTTCCGCACGGACGACGCCACGCACGTCGGCGAGCCGACCGAACGCAACGAGTCCGACCGCCTGGAGTGGATCCCGCTGCCCGAGGTGCGGGCGATGATCGAACGCGGTGAGATCGTCAGCAGCGCCACGCTGGTGGGCGTGATGACCCTGCTGCTCGACCTCGCTCCGGGCCCGGGCGGCTGACCGGGGGCGGCGGGCGGCGGCCAGTGAGAGCACGGCCCTCCCCGCCGCCGCCTACGCCGTGATGTCCTTCGCCGTGAACCGTGCCCACGCCGCCGAGCCGAAGACGGCCGCGTACAGGACCTGCAGGCCCAGGTTGCGTATCAGGTCGTGCCAGTAGACCGGGTCGCGCATCAGGTCCGCGAACGACAGCCAGTAGTGCGAGAAGAAGTAGGGCTGGAGCGCGTGCAACTGCGGTATCTGGTCCATGATCTGGACCGTGATCAGCAGCCCCACCGTCGTCGCCATCGCCGCGATGCCGCTGCCCGTGAGCGTGGAGATGAACAGCCCGAGGGCCGCCACGCCGATCAGGGACGCGGCGACGATCAGCGCGATCAGCAGGGCCCTGCCGAGGCCCTCGGCGAAGCTGATCCGCGTACCGGAGATCGTCGTCAGGTCGCCCAGCGGGAAGAGCAGGGCGCCCACCGCGAACGCCGAGACGGCGACGACGAGGGTGGCGATCAGGCAGAAGGCGATCGTGGTGGCGTACTTGGTGAGCAGCAGGCGGGTACGGCCGGCCGGAGCGACCAGCAGATAGCGCAGGGTGCCGGAGTTCGCCTCGCCCGCGATCGCGTCGCCCGCGATGACACCGATCGCCATCGGCAGGAAGAACGGGAGCGTCGCGGCGAGCGCGGTGAACACCAGGAACAGGCCGTTGTTGGTGATCTGCGCGATGAACGCCGGGCCACCGCCCCCGTCCCGCCCGCCGGACCCGCCGCTCGTCTGGATCTTCACGGCGATCCCGACCAGGACCGGCACGGCGGCGAGCACGGCCAGCAGGGCGAGCGTGCGCCAGCGCCGGAACGTGGTCACCAGTTCGCTGCGCAGCAGCCCGAAGGTCCACAGCGGGCTCGTCCGGCGCAGCACGCCGGTCGCCTCAGCCTGCGACATCGAACCCCTCCCCCGTCAGCGCCACGAACGCGTCCTCCAGGGAGGCACGTTCGACGCCGAAGCCGCGCACGCGGACTCCCGCCGTGACCAACGCGGCGTTCACCTCGGAAAGTTCCCGGTCCGGGGGCTCGGCCGACACCCGGTTCTCCTCCACCACCACGTCGGCCACGCCCTGTTCCTTCAGGACGCGTGCCGCGTCGGTCACGTCCGGGGTGGTGACGACGAGACGTCCGCGTGCCCCGGCCACCAGGTCCGCCACCGCGCCCTGTGCGATCAGCCGGCCCCGCGCCATCACCGCGGCGTGCGTGCAGACCTGCTCGATCTCGTCGAGCAGGTGGGAGGAGAGGAAGACGGTCGTGCCGTCGCAGGCCAGTTCCCTGACCAGGGCGCGGATCTCCCGCATGCCCTGCGGGTCCAGGCCGTTGGTCGGCTCGTCCAGGACGAGGAGCCGGCGGGGCTGGAGCAGGGCGGCCGCGAGACCGAGGCGCTGCTTCATGCCCAGGGAGTACGCCTTCGCCTTCTTCCCCGCGGCCGCCGTGAGGCCGACCCGGTCGAGGGCGGCCGCGACCCGGGCACGCCGGGTGCGCGGGTCGGCGGTGGGGTCGGCGGCGTCGTAGCGCAGGAGGTTGTCACGGCCGGAGAGGAAGCCGTACAGCGCCGGGCCCTCGATGAGGGCGCCGACGTGCGGGAGCACGGCGCGCGAGGCCCGGGGCATGGGCTGCCCCAGCACGCGTGCCGACCCCGAGGTGGGCTCGATCAGGCCCATCAGCATCCGGATGGTGGTGGTCTTGCCGGAGCCGTTGGGCCCGAGGAAGCCGAAGACGCTGCCCGCCGGGACGGTCAGATCGAGTCCGTCCACTGCGAGCTGCCCGCCGCGGTAGCGCTTGGTGAGGGCACGGGTGGCGATGACCGGGGCCTCGGGGTCACTCGCCGCCCGCGCCGGTGAGTCCTTCGACTCCGCTTCCACGGCGGGCAGTTCCTCCATGGGCTCTGCTGCTCCCCTTCGTCCGTACGTCGTACGGGATCACTTCCCCGCGTCGGCCGCCTTCACCAGCGCGTCCTTGGTGACGGCACCCGCGTACACCTTGCCGTCGTCCGTGATCAGGGCGTTGACCAGGCGGGTGGAGAAGACCGTGCCGGAGCCGAACTTGCCGGTGACGTGGTCGCCGAGCGAGTTCAGGAAGCCGGATGCCGCGCCCTTCCCGGACGGCGATCCGGACGGCACGCCGGCCTTGCCGCCGGTGTCGAACACGTAGATCGCGTTCCAGCCCTCGCCGATGGTCTTCGGCGCGCTGCCCCAGGGCGTTCCGCCGGCGTCCTTGTGCCGCGCCCCGCGGCCCTTGTCCCGCGCGTCGCGCCCGGCCTTCAGCTGGTCGCCCTGGGTGACCTTCGTGCCCTTGGGCGGCGTGAAGTCGAACGTCGACGCCGCCGGCTTGGCGAACGAGACCTCGGTGAAGCCCACGTCCAGCACCGCCGCGCCGCCCTTCGCCGGGGTCAGCGTGAACTTCAGCGGCAGCCCGGTCTTCGCGTCCACCGCGATGCTGATCGCACCGACCGTCGTACCCGACTGCTTCGGCCGGATGAGCAGCTTGTACGCGTCCCTGCCCGCGACCTGCGCCGTGCCGTCGACCGTCACGGAGGTGGTCCTGTCGGCCGCCTTCAGGGCCTGATCGGCGAAGTCCCTGGGCGTGGCGGGCACGTCCTTCGGCGCCGCCTCGCCGCTCTTGTGCTCACCCGCACCGGTCGCGTGGTAGGCCTGGTTGGACGCGCTGTCGTACGCCCACACCTGGTCGCCGTTGCGGATGACGCTGTACTCGGCGGCCTTCTCGATGAGCGAGAGCTTCTGCTTGTCCTGGCCGTCGGCGGCGACCCGCACGGTGTGGGTGCCGGAGGCCAGCTCCAGCAGCTTGGAGCTCGGGTCGGCGGCCGAGTCGCCCTTGCCCTGCGCGCCCCGGGAGAGCGCGCCCGAGGCCAGGCTGTTCTCCAGGCCGCCCAGGTTGGGCAGGCCCAGGTCCGTGCTGATGGTCACCGTGCCGGACATCTGCTGGACGTCCGACTTGGCGATCTTCTCGATGAGCTGCTGCGCACTGATCTTCGGCAGGTCGGGGTCCCCGGATCCGGCGAACGCCGGGACCAGCCCGATGGTCGCCGCCGCCACGCCCACGACCGTGACCGGGACGACGTACCGGGCGGCCCTGCGCCGCCCGTCGCGTACGTCCTCGGCCTCCCCGGCGGGTGTGCTGTCGTCGGATTCGTACGGTGCCATGTGTGCCTTACCTCCGTGATCGGCGGCGGCCTGCTGTCTGTGCACTCCCCCCGAGCTCTCGACTTCGCTCGAGCAGGGATGTGCCCCACCCCCCTGCGCCGCCATTCTCCCCCGGACTCCTGTGAGGTGGTCCTCTCCATATGACCAAATCGTCGGGAGGGAAGCGTCAGACCGCGGGGCCAACTCCGCGTACTTCTGGGGTATGACACGACGGGCGGGATGGGGTACCCCACCCGTAGGGGTCGTCAGGGAACACCGAACGGACTGTGACCTGCCTCACGCCTGACGGGGGGATCAGGGCCCTGGGCGGCGCGTCACCCCGCCCGGTGCACCACCGCGTCGCACATGTCCGTCAGGGCCGCCTTCGCGCCGCAGTCCGGCAGCGGGGCCAGGGCCGAGCGGGCGTCCTCCGCGTAGCGGACCGCGTCGCGGCGGGCCTGCTCGAGAGCCGGGTGGACCCGGAGGCGGGCGAGGGCGTCGGCGTGGCGGGCGTCGTCCGTGAGGTCGGAGTCCAGCAGCTCGCACAGGGCGACGTCCTCCGGCAGCCCGTGCCGCTGCGCGCGCTCGCGCAGGCGCAGGACCGGGAGGGTGGCGATGCCCTCGCGCAGGTCCGTCCCCGGGGTCTTGCCCGACTCGTGGGAGTCGGAGGCGATGTCCAGGACGTCGTCGGCCAGCTGGAACGCCACGCCGAGACGCTCGCCGTACTGCGTCAGCACGTCCACGACCGTCTCGTCGGCGCCCGACATCATCGCGCCGAAGCGGCAGGCCACCGCCACCAGGGAGCCCGTCTTGCCGGCGAGGACGTCGAGGTAGTGCTCCACCGGGTCACGGCCGTCCCGCGGGCCCGCCGTCTCCAGGATCTGGCCGGTGACGAGCCGCTCGAAGGCCTCCGCCTGGATACGGACGGCCTCGGGACCGAGATCGGCCAGGATGTGGGACGCCCGGGCGAACAGGAAGTCGCCGGTGAGGACCGCCACCGAGTTGCCCCAGCGGCTGTTCGCGCTGGCCACCCCACGCCGCACCTCGGCCTCGTCCATCACGTCGTCGTGGTACAGCGTGGCGAGGTGGGTGAGCTCCACGACCACGGCGGAGGGGACGACCCCCGGTGCGTACGGGTCACCGAACCGTGCCGCGAGCATGACGAGCAGCGGCCGGAACCGCTTCCCGCCCGCGCGCACGAGATGCTGCGCGGCCTCGGTGATGAAGGGCACCTCGCTCTTCGTGGCGTCGAGCAGCCCTTCCTCGACAGCGGCCAATCCGGCCTGGACATCGGCTTCCAGAGCCTGGTCCCGCACGCTCAGCCCGAACGGCCCGACGACGGTCACGTGAGGTCTCCTGTCTGCTGACGTCTGCTGACGATCACACGGTCGGTAGCGAGGTCGGTCATGTGGTCGATGACGTTGTCGGTCGACTCGGCTCACTGAGTTTGTCGATCTGTCGCCGCCATCACTCAAGTCAGCGTATCCGGTCAGGTTTCGATCACCACGAGTGCCCGCTGTTCCGGGCCGGGCCGTATCGGATCAGGAGCGGCATGTTCTTGATCTTCTTGATCAGGTGATACGAGCGGGTTTGGAGCGACATGGCGGAAAGTCGCCCCCCGTGACGGCCCCGGGGGCCACGCGAGTCCCGGCCGTCCCGCCCGGACGCCATCACCCGGCCGGGCGCACACGCGGCTCGCCCAGGACGCCCGGCTCGCGCGGCTCGCGCGGCTCGCCCGGCTCGCGCGGAACCACGGGACACGCACGCGCACAGACCTGATACGCCATGACGGGTGACGTCGGTCACCACTCTTCCGACCCAGGGCGGGTCCCTGGACGCACGAAGTGTCCGAATTATGCAGATTTTCACCCATAAACATCACCCCTCGACAGCGATCGATGCACCTTTTGCCCGAATTGCCGCCTTGGAGTCCTGAATTACGGGAGACGATCAAGGGACACCCGAGTGAATTAGCTCACGCCCGGACAGGACAGGGCGAAGCATTCGGAGTCTCAACTTCCGCTTTGCTTATGCCAAGTTGAACCTCGTTCAACAATTTGGATCACACCCCTTATTCCCGCATTTCAAGGTCATTTACCTTGGAATGTGACTTCCTGGCTTGTTCCCGACATGTGCTCTCGCATACCTTCCCAATCGATCCGAGCGGATCGCCGAATCCTGCCGCCGCTCGCGAGCCCATCGACCCATAACGGCAGGAGCGGGGGACCCAGGTAAGTCGCCGGACCGGACACAGCACCGGAACGGCTTGGGGTGAAGCCGATTCCTCGGCACCGAGGACACGGCCGGGCACCTCCCCGCCCGAACCCGACAGCTCACCTCGCAGGCGTTGGAGAGGACTAAACGACATGCCCGCTTTCGCCCTGCCCGCACGCCGTCGGGACCGCCGCTCCAAGGCCGCGCGCCTCACCCGTGCCCTCGCTGCCGCGGGGACGGGTGCCGCCGTTCTCGCCCTCCCGCTCATGGGTGCGACCAGCGCTTCCGCCGCGACCCCCACGTCCGCGGCGACCAAGGCCGTGACCGCGAACACCCTGACCACGCGCGCCACCAACCTCGACGGCTGGATCCGCCAGTCGCTGGTGGTCATGCGGCAGCACGGGATTCCCGGCTCCTACTACGGCATCTACCGCAACGTGATGCGTGAGTCGTCGGGCAACCCGTCCGCCATCAACCTGTGGGACTCCAACGCCCGGATGGGCATCCCGTCCAAGGGCCTCCTCCAGGTCATCGCCCCGACCTTCCGCGCGTACCACGTGCCGGGCACGTCGTGGAACATCTACGACCCGGTGGCGAACATCACGGCCGCGTGCAACTACGCCGCCCACCGGTACGGCTCCATCGACAACGTCCACAGCGCGTACTGACGCTGTCCACCGCGCGGACCGAGGCTCAGACCGAGGTCCGGCGGTCCCCGAAGAGTCGTTCGAGGACGACGGCGATGCCGTCGTCCTCGTTCGACTTCGTGATCTCGTCGGCCATCGCCTTGAGTTCGGGGTGGGCGTTGGCCATGGCGACGCCGTACGCGGCCCACTCGAACATCGGGATGTCGTTCGGCATGTCACCGAACGCGATGGTCCGGGACGGCCCCAGGCCCAGATACTCGGCGGCGAGCGCGAGCCCCGTCGCCTTGGTGACGCCGCACGGCTGGAGTTCGACGGTGCCGGGCCCGGACATGGTGACCGACGCCAGCGAACCCACCGCGCTGCGCGCCGCCGTCGCCAACTCGTCGTCGCTGAGGGCGTGATGGCGCAGCAGCACCTTGCTGATGGGCGCGCACCACAGGTCGTCGCGCCGCTGGACCCGCACCGCGGGCAGCGTGGGATGCGGCATCCGGTAGCCGGGCTCGATGAGCGTGAGCCCGTCCACGCCGTCCTGGTCGACCGCCGCGTACACCTGCCCCACCTCGGCCTCGATCTTGCCGAGCGCGGTCTCGGCCAACTCCCGGTCCAGGGTGACGGAAAACAGCAACCGGTCCGCGCCGGCGTCGTACACCTGCGCGCCCTGTCCGCACACCGCGAGCCCCCTGCCGCCGAGGTCGTCGAGCAGCGGCCGCACCCTGGGCGCCGGTCGCCCCGTCACCACGAGGTGCTGCGCGCCGGCCGCGGCGGCCCGCGCCAGCGCGGCCCTCGACCGGTCGGAGAGCGTGTCGTCACCGCGCAGCAGCGTCCCGTCCAGGTCAGTGGCGATGAGTGAATATGCGAGGGGTGCGGCCATGATCAGAGAATACGGATGGAACACCCCCGCGACTCACCGCCGACCAGCCGACGTCCGGCACACCCACCGTGAACCGGCCGACCTCCACCTACCCACTGTGAACCGGCCAGGGGCGCCGGTTGAACACTCCGCGGCCCCCGTGGCCCCCGTGGCCCTTCCCGGCGGAAGGGCCACGGGACGGTGGTCCGGTGGCCGGCCGGTGTCAGCCGTGGGCCGCCGCCAGGTGCTTCGCCAGGCGGGGCGACGCGAACTCCGTGCCACAGACGAACCGCATCACCGGGCCGTACGAGGCCGCCGCCGGCAGGCCCGTGAAGTACAGGCCCGGCACCGAGGACACATAGCCCGCGCCGAGCTTCGGGGCGCCCCGGCTCACCGCCAGCCGGGTGCGCAGTTCATGGCCCAGGAAGTCCATCGCTGAGATGTCCACGCGGTAACCGGTCGCGGCGATGACGTGGTCCGCGGTCAGTTCCTCCGTGCGGCCCGTGTAGGTGCGGACGGTGAGGGCCGGGGTGCCGTCCACGACGGACGCACGGATGATGCCTTCGACCTCGCGCACCTGCACCTTCTCCTGGAAGCGGTCGCGCAGCCACCACGCGCCGAGCGGGCCGAGGACGTGGCGCACCAGGTAGTGGCGGGTCTGGGCGGGCAGGAAGCGGTACGGGTGCGGGTAGTAGCTCAGCGCCCACAGGGACCAGGCCCGCCCGAAGGGCGACTCGGGGCGCAGCTTCGGCTGGTCCCACGGGGGCGCGCCGAAGGCCACCTTGCCGCTCCCGCGCGCCACCACACGCACCCGCGCGCCCGCCTCGGCCGCCAGCGCCGCCGTTTCCAGCGCGGACTGGCCGGCGCCGACGACGAGCAGGTCCTTGCCGGAGAACCGGCTGAGGTCGTGGTGCTGGGAGCTGTGCGAGACCGGGCCGGTGGGCGTGGGGCCGTCGGCTGCCGCGGTGGCCAGCTCCGGCGGAAGGTGGGCGAGGCCCGACAGGCCGGTCGCGACCACGACCGCGGGGGCGGTGAACAGCTCGCCCGAGTCCAGCTTGAGTTCGAAGCCACCGCCCTTGCTGCGGTCCACGGCGACCACCCGAACCCGCTCCAGCTCGGGCAGCAGCTTCTGCTGGAACCACTCCCCGTACGCGATGAACGTCTCGACCGGGATGATGTCCTCGTCCGTCACCAGTCGGCGGATGCCCGCCGCGTCGCAGTAGTCGGCCAGGGTGTGGCCGCGCTGGGGCGCGTCGATGCTCGAGGCGACCGGCGTGGACTTCAGGAGCATGCCCGCGGGCATGTTGTCGCGCCAGCTCACCATGGGCTCGCCGAAGACGCGGACCGGGATACCGCGCCCGCGCAGATGGGCGGCGGTGGACAGGCCGAACGGCCCGGCACCGATGACTGCTACCGGTTGAATCACGAAGTCCCTCCCCAGGACGCTACGTGCCTACTTCGTGGTGGAGCGGGTACGCCTGCGACGTACCGGCCGCCCGCCTAC
The DNA here is from genome assembly GCF_042891915.1 of Streptomyces sp. NPDC001848. Classification (NCBI taxonomy): domain Bacteria; kingdom Bacillati; phylum Actinomycetota; class Actinomycetes; order Kitasatosporales; family Streptomycetaceae; genus Streptomyces; species Streptomyces sp. NPDC001848. The sequence continues at coordinate 296,498 of NZ_JBIATP010000012.1, forward strand.
TACGCAACGGCCGTACGTCCACTACGTACCGGCCAGACGCCTGCTACGTACGGGTCGTGCTGCCGCGGCGGTTGGTCCGCCACAGCTGATAGAGGTGCTTCGCGCCCGGCCGCACGAAGCGCGCGAGCATCGTGACGAACGGCAGTGGGTCGTCCCCCGCGAACCAGGCCAGCTCCGTGCCGCTCGCCCGGGGCGGTGCGTGCGGTGTGGTGTAGCCGCTGCGGCGGTAGGCGAGCAGGGCGGGCAGGTCGATGTTCTCCACGATGTACCGGTGGCCCGCCCGCTGTTCCCCCTCCGGTACGGCTCGGCCGGTCAGGTCCAGGTGCATGGCGCGGACCACGTCCACCCCCGACTCGTTCTCGAACAGTCGGAACTGGGCGCCCACGCGCGGGTTGAAGTCGAGCAGTTTGTACCGGCCGTCGCGGCGGTCGAAGCGGAGGTCGAGGTCGACGATGCCGGTGAAGCCGATCTGTTTGATGAAACGCGCGGCGAGATCGGCGAGTTCCGGGTTGTCGACGACGTACGCGTTCGCCGTCATGCCCGCGTGGGGCGGCCAGGAGCGCACCTTGACGCCGGTGAACAGGGCGAGCGGGGTGGAGTCCTGGTCGAAGTACGCGTGCACGATCCAGTCCTCGGCCTCCTCCCGGGGCAGGTACTCCTGGAGGATCACGCCCGGGTGCTCGCCCCAGTCGCGGGCGAGCCTCAGCAGCCCCTCACGTGTGGCGATCTTGGTCGTGCCGCCCACGGCGGGCCGTTCGCGGCGCACGAACGCCTCGCGGTTCTTCGCCACGAGCGGGAAGCGGGCCCTGTCGGCGAAGCCCAGGATGTCGTCGTACGACTGCGGGAAGGCGGCCTGGGGGCTCGGGATGCCGTGTTCCACGCACAGTTCGTGCAGACCCTGCTTGCTGGCGAGGCGGCGCGGGAGCCCCGCGTCCACCTTCGGGAACAGGAAGGGGCCGGTGAGGGCGTCCTGGTGTTCGGCGATCAGGACCGCGGCCTCCTCGTCGGTGGGGACCAGGACCGTCGGCCGGCCGATACGGCGCCCGATGCGCAGCAGGCCCTCCACGAGCCGCTCCGGTTTCTCCGTCCCGGTGGTCGGCCACACGAAGGCGCGCCGAAGATAGCGGGAGGCCGCGGCCGGTGTGTAGCGGTCCTCCGTGATCGCGTACATCGGTACGCCGAGCCGGCCGAGACTGCGGATCGCGCCGACCCCGCCGTGGTGCAGCGGGTAGTCGCCGAACTTCACGATGAGCCCCGGCACGTCGCGGTCCGCGTCGAACGGCACACCGCCGGTGCTCCTGGCCACGGGTCCCCCCACGTGTCCCCCTTACGGACCGGACCCACCCCGTCCGTGTCCCCCAAAGGACGCTAAGCCGGAATAGACCCCTCCGACAAGACCAATACGGACATTGCAAACTCTTTAGGCACTGCCCAAGACAGGTGACTCAGCCGTAACGTGTGCGGCGACCACATGGAACGCACCCCCAGGTACGGCACACCTGACGTGCACGAGAGCGAGGCAGCATCCCATGCCCCCCTTCGACGTTCCCGAGGGCGACCCCTTCGGCCCGCACAACCTCCCCTACGGCGTCTTCTCCCCCGCCGGCTCCGACGAGCGGCGCGTCGGCGTCCGCCTGGGCGACCACGTGCTCGACGCCGGCGCGGCGGCCACGGCGCTCGGCTCCCCGTACGCCTCCCTGCTGGTACGTCCGTCCCTGAATCCGCTGCTGGCCGCCGGCCGCACCACATGGTCGGATGTGCGGCGGGCGCTGACGGCGTGGGTGACGGTGCCCGCGCACCGGGAGACCGTGGAGCCGCTGTTCCACCCGCTCTCCGAGGTGACGCTGCATCTGCCCTTCGAGGTCGCGGACTACGTCGACTTCTACGCTTCCGAGAACCACGCCCGCAACGTCGGGCAGATCTTCCGCCCGGACGCGGCGGACTCCCTGACCCCCAACTGGAAGCACCTGCCGATCGGCTACCACGGCCGATCCGGCACGGTGGTGGTGTCGGGCACGGATGTCGTACGGCCGTCGGGGCAGCGCAAGGCGCCCACCGACCCGGCGCCCGTCTTCGGCCCGTCGGTCCGTCTGGACATCGAGGCGGAGGTGGGTTTCGTGGTCGGCGTGCCGTCGCGGCTGGGACAGCCGGTGCCGCTCACGGCCTTTCGCGACCATGTGTTCGGCCTCTGCCTGCTCAACGACTGGTCGGCGCGGGACATCCAGGCCTGGGAGTACGTGCCGCTCGGGCCGTTCCTCGGCAAGTCGTTCGCCACCTCGGTCTCGGCGTGGATCACCCCGCTGGACGCGCTGCAGGAGGCGCGGGTCGCCCCGCCCGAGCGCACACATCCGCTTCTGCCGTACCTGGACGACGCGGAGGAGGAACCGGGAGGCTACGACCTGCGCATCTCCGTCGCGATCAACGGTCACGTGGTCTCCGAGCCGCCGTTCTCCACCATGTACTGGACGGCGGCCCAGCAGCTGGCGCACATGACGGTGAACGGCGCGTCCCTGCGCACGGGCGACCTCTACGGCTCCGGCACGGTGAGCGGCCCCACGGAGCGCGAACGCGGCTCACTGCTGGAGCTGACGTGGAACGGGCGGGACCCTCTCGAACTCCCGGATGGCAAACGGACGTTCCTGGAGGACGGGGACGTGGTGACGCTGACGGCCTGGGCACCGGGGCCGGGTGGGACGCGCGTGGGTCTCGGGGAGGTGACGGGACGGGTGGTACCGAGCCTGCGTTAGCTGCGGGCAGTCGGCCGACGTGGCTGCGGGGGGGGGTGCCTCTATGTCTTTCGTCAAGCGAGGCGTGGGGTTCTGGGTTCGTAGAAGGTTCCGTCGCGGAGCATGGCGAACAGCACGTTGATCC
>NZ_JBIATP010000013.1:0-116048 GCF_042891915.1 Streptomyces sp. NPDC001848
GATCGGCACAGCCGACGCGGAACGCAGCGCAGCGGAGTGCAGCGCCCTTGACTCGGCCCGCGGAAGCACGACCCTGGCAAAGAAGCGGGCGGCCCCACGGCCACATCAGCACCACGCGTCCACCCAAACCACCCCCCCGAACCACCCAAACCCCCCCGAGCCACCCAAACCACCCCCGGCCGGCCCGGCACACTCCCCCAGCCCTCACAGCCCCTCGATCAGCGTGGCCGCCCGGATCACCGCTGCCAGCGCATCCACCTCTCCCGTGCGTTGGTGGACCTCGAGGCAGGTGTCGGCGAGTTTGATGACGTGCTCGTCGCCGTGGTGGACGGCCAGGGCGAACACCTCCTCCGTCGACTCGGGGGCCGTGGGAAGGCTGTGCCGGGGTGCGGGGGCGGCGGGGGTGTAGGCCGCTGTCACGGCGGCGCTCGCCGCCCAGGCCGCGTGCAGGCTCGGCGTCCACTGGGTGGGCGGCAGTGCGGGCAGGGTGCGCAGGACGGCCATGGGGGCGGTCGCGGCGTGGACCAGCATGACGGCCGAGCCGTGGGCGTTGGGGAGGTAGTGCACGGCCGCGGCGGTCGTCAGGTCGGCCAGCCGGTCCCGGGCGTGTTCCGGCTCGGTCGCCGGGCGCAGCGCGGCCAGCGCGGTCGGCCAGTCGGGCAGGTCGGTGAGCTGGTCGAGCCGGTGGTTGATGCCCGCGGTCTGGTCCGGCACCCGCGGGACGGCCGCCAGAGCCGACGCCGGGTCTGCGGTTCCGGAAGGAGGGGCGAGCGGGACCCGTTGCCAGCGCGCCGCCCAGTAGCCGAGGGCTTGGCCCAGTTCGGCCAGGCGCGGTCCGTCCTCGTGGTCCAGCAGGGCGTGGACCGCGTGGCCGGTGCGGATCACGCCGTGGGTGGCGCCGGCCGCGATGCCGGGCAGCAGCCGTGGCCACCAAGTCTCCAGCACCGTACGCCAGGGTTGTTCACCCACTTCACGTGCGAAGAAAGCGAGCCAGTCGCCGAGGCGACGCGGGTCCCCGAGCGCCGTACGCCAGTTGTCGGCCGCGATGGGCGAGGTGCCGCGCGGCAGATCGTCCAGTCGGCGCGAGTAGAGGTCCAACCAGCGGTGGACCTGGCGGGCGTGGCCGCGCCTGACCATGGCTTCGACCGCCATGGGGCCGTGGTTGCTCAGCCAGCCTTCGAACTCCGGTCCCGTCCGATGCAGCCGTTCGTACGCCTCGTCGAGTGTGCCGTCGATGGTCATGGGACCTGACGGTAAGCGGCCATTGCTGCGCCCTCATCGGGCGCGGGATCGAGACCTGCTCGTGCATCCGGCCTAGGGCTCGGGCCCTCGGATCACGCCTGGCGCATACCGCGCCGCAATTCCCCCTTCAGGACCTTCCCGCTCGCGTTCCTCGGCAGGTCCTCGACGAACTCCACCGTCCTCGGCACCTTGTAGTTCGCCATCTCGCGGCGGGACCAGGCGATCAGGTCGTCGGACGTCACCACCGCCCCCGGCCTGCGCACCACGTACGCCTTCCCCACCTCCCCCAGCCGGGCGTCCGGGACCCCGATCACCGCCGCGTCCGCCACGTCCGGGTGCAGGGCCAGCAGTTGCTCTATCTCCGCCGGGTAGGCGTTGAAGCCGCCCACGACGTACATGTCCTTGATGCGGTCCGTGATGCGGAGGTTGCCCGCCGGGTCCAGTAGTCCGACGTCGCCCGTGCGGAGCCAACCGTCCGGGGTCAGGACTTCCGCCGTGGCCGTCTCGTCCTCGAAGTAGCCCTGCATGACGTTGAAGCCTCGGACCAGGATCTCGCCCGGAGTTCCCGCGTCGAGCGGTTCGCCCGTCGGGCCCACCACCTGTACCTCCACTCCGGGGATGGGGCGGCCGGAGGTCGTCGCGATCACCTCCGGCGCGTCGCTCCTGCGGCACATCGTCACGAAACCGCTCGCTTCCGACAGGCCGTACGCCGTCAGGACCGTTTCGACGCCCAGTTCGCCTCGTAGCCGCTCCACCAGGCGCAGTGGCACCACCGCCGCTCCGGTCACCACCAGGCGCAGAGCGGAGAGGTCGTAGGAGCTCCGTGACGGATGGTCCAGCAGCGCCTGGTGCAGGGTGGGCGGGCCGGGCAGGACCGTCACCCGCTCCGCTGCCGTGTTCGCCAGTGCCGCCTCCACGGTGAACACCGGTTGCGGGATCATCGTCGCGCCCCGCATCAGGCAGGCCAGTACGCCCGCCTTGTAGCCGAACGTGTGGAAGAAGGGATTGATGATCAGGTAGCGGTCGTCCTGCCTCAGGCCCGTCAGGTCCGCCCAGGTCTCGTACGCCCTCAGCGTCTGCGTGTGCGTGATCACCGCGCCCTTGGGGCGACCGGTCGTACCCGAGGTGAAGATGATGTCCGAGGGGCGGTCGCCCGTCACGGCCGATGACCTCCGCCGCACCTCCGGCTTCCCCACCCCCTCCCCGCTCGCCAGGAAGTCCTTCCAGGTGCGGAAGTCCGCCGGGGCGTCGTCCGCGAGGACCACCACCTGGTCCAGATACGGCAGGCCCGGCAGCGGACCGTCCCCGGGCCCCTCCCCCGCCGCCCGCCGTAGCGACGCCACATACGACGTCCCGAGGAACGCGCCCGTCACGAACAGCAGTTTGGCCCGGCTCCGGTGCAGGACGTACGCCGCTTCGGAGCCCTTGAAGCGGGTGTTGAGCGGGACCAGGACCGCGCCCGCCGACACGGCGCCCAGAGCCGACACGATCCAGTCGAGCGTGTTCGGGGCCCAGATGGCGACGCGGTCGCCGACGCCTACGCCGCTGGCCATGCAGGCCGCCGCCGCGCGTTCGACGCGGGCGCCCAGTTCGGCGTACGAGATCCGGGTACGGCCCTCGACGACCGCCTCCGAGTCGCCGTAGCGACGGGCCGCGCCGCGCACCAGCTTCGGAATGCTGCTCCACTCCCCCACGTCACCGTGCACGGCGTCCTCCCCACGGTACGCACAGCCGATTGCCGCATAGCTGACTGACCGTCAGATTAGCTGTAACCTGACCAGCCTGTCAGCCGCCAGCCCGCTGACGCCCAGTCAGACATCGCTCCCCTACGTCCGCGGAGGTGCAGCCATGGTCGGGTTCAAGGACGCGACCGCCATCGTCGGCATCGGGCAGACCGCCTTCGCCAAGCGGCTCTTGGAGTCCGAGAAGGCCCTGGCCTGCCGTGCCGTCCTCGCGGCCCTCGATGACGCCGGGATCGCGCCCGGCGAGGTCGACGCGCTCGCCTCGTACACCATGGAGGAGACCGACGAGGTGGAGGTCGCCAAGGCTCTCGGGCTCGGGGACCTGACGTTCTTCAGCAAGGTGGGGTACGGGGGCGGCGGCTCCTGCGCGACCGTCGCCCATCTCGCCGCCGCCGTCGCCACCGGGCAGGCCACCGTCGGCGTCGCCTGGCGGTCCCGCAAACGCGGCAGTGGCCCCCGGCCGTGGAAGAACACGACCGCGCAGCTGCCCACTCCCGCCCAGTGGACCCGGCCCTTCGGGCTCCTCCGGCCCGTCGACGAGATCGGGATGCTCGCGCGCCGGTACATGCACCAGTACGGGGCCACCAGGGATCACCTCTTCAACGTCGCCCTCGCCTGCCGGAACCGGGCCAACCAGAACCCCGCCGCGATCATGTACGAGCGGCCCCTGACCAGGGGCATGTACATGAGCTCGCGGTGGATCAGCGAACCGCTCTGCCTCTTCGACAACTGCCTGGAGACAGACGGGGCGTTGGCCTGCGTGGTCGTCTCCCGCGAGCGCGCCCGTGACTGCCGGCAGCGGCCCGTCTACGTCCACGCCGCCGCCCAGGGGCTCCCCGCCCAGCACCACGGCATGGTCAACTACTGGAACGACGACCCGCTCACCGGCCCTGCCTGGACCGCCGCCCGGCACCTGTGGAAGCACGCCGACTTCACCCCCGGCGACGTCGACGTCGCCCAGATCTACGACGCGTTCACGCCGCTGATCCTCCTGTCTCTGGAGGGGTACGGCTTCTGCGGCCGGGGAGAGGGCGGGGCGTTCACCGAGGGTGGCGCGCTGGAGACCGGGGGTCGGCTGCCCGTCAACACCGGGGGCGGCGGGCTGTCCGAGGCGTACGTCCACGGGTTCAACCTGATCAACGAGGGTGTGAAGCAGCTGCGCGGAACCAGCACCGCCCAGGTTCCGGGCGCCGCCACCTGTCTCGTCACCGCCGGCGAGGGGGTCCCGACCTCCGCCCTTCTGCTGAGGAGCTGAGCATGCCCGACACCGCCCCCGCCCTCCTCTCCCCCGTCCCCGACGACGACGGCGCCCCCTTCTGGGAGTACGCCGCCCGAGGCGAACTGCGCGTCCAGGCCTGCTCCGACTGCGGCGAACCGCGCTTCCCGCCGCGGCCCTGCTGCCCGCACTGCCGGTCCTTCGCGAGCGAGTGGCGGCGGACGAGCGGGAAGGGGCGGATCTGGTCGTACGTCGTCCCGCACCCGCCGCTGCTTCCGGCCTACGCGGCGCACGCCCCGTACCCCGTGATCCTGGTCGAGCTGGCCGAGGCGCCGCGCATCCGCCTCGTCGGGAACCTCGTCACCGGACCCGGCGCGCCCCTGAACTCCGTGCCGCCCGAGCGGGTCCGGATCGGTGCGAGGGTGCAGGTCGTCTTCGACGGGGACGGGGTGCCCCGGTGGGTGCTGGAGCGGTCATGAGCGAAGGGGTCGAAGAGGTCGAAGGTGCCCAAGGGGTCGAAGAGGTCGAAGGTGTCCAAAGGGTCCAAGGGGTCGAAGGGGTGCGGATCAGTGCCGACAAGGACACCGGGGTCGCGATCGTCACCCTGGACCGGCCGGCGAAGCTCAACGCCATCGACCTCGACATGGCGGCCCGACTCGCCGCCTGCTGGCGCGCGTTCCGCTACGACGACTCCGTACGGGCCGTCGTCCTCACCGGCGCCGGAGAGCGGGCGTTCTGCGCCGGGCTCGACCGGGACGCGGACGTGCCGCAGCCGAAGTCCCCGTACATGCTGGACGATCCGCTGCTGAGGATCGGCCCGAAGGCGAACGACCTGTGGAAGCCGGTGATCGCCGCGGTGCGGGGCATGGCCTGCGGCGGGGCGTTCTACCTGCTCGGCGAGAGCGAGTTCGTCGTCGCCGACACGACCGCGGCCTTCTTCGATCCGCACACCACCTACGGGATGGTCAGCGCGTACGAGGCGGTGTACATGGCGCACCGGATGCCGTACGGGGAGGCCGCCCGGATGGCGTTGATGGGGATCGCCGAGCGGATCTCCGCGCAGCGGGCGTACGAGATCGGGCTCGTGTCCGAACTCACCGCGCCCGGCGGCGCGTTGGAGGCGGCGGTGCGCTGTGCCTCGGTCGTCGCCTCCTATCCGCCGGAGGGTGTGCAGGGCACCGTACGGGCACTGTGGGCGGCGAAGGAGGCGGCGCGGGCGCAGGCCTTCGCGCAGGCGCCGGCGCTGATCGCGCTCGGGAACCTGCCGGCGGAGCGGCAGGCGGAGCTGTTCGCGGGGCGGCGGAGGGGCGGCTTCCGGGTGCGGTGATGCACTGCACCGCACCGCACCCGGTCCAGTCGGGTCCGTTCCGGTCCGTTCTGGTCCGTTCTGGTCCGGTTCGCCACCGTATGGCACATCTCGACCACAGCGCGTAGCGTCAGGGGAGACGGCCGCCGTCTCGAGCCCCTTCCGTCCGCTCCGGTACGACGGCCGTCCCCGCCCGTGCCGCACGCCGCCCGGCCCGCCACGACGGCCGTCCCCACCCACGCCCCACACGCCGCCCGGCCCGCCACGACGGCCGTCCCCACCCACGCCCCACACGCCGCCCGGCCCGCCACGACGGCCGTCCCCACCCACGCCCCACACCATCCGGCCCGGCATCACGGCCGTCCCCGCCCACGCCCCACACCATCCGGCCCGGCATCACGGCCGTCCCCACCCACGCCCCACACCATCCGGCCCGGCATCACGGCCGTCCCCACCCACGCCCCACACGCCCCCCGGCCCGCCACGACGGCCGTCCCCACCCACGCCCCACACCATCCGGCCCGGCATCACGGCCGTCCCCGCCCACGCCTCACGCCGTCCGCGCCGTGCCCGTGCCCTTCTCCGCGTCCAGGGCGTACACGCAGCGGTCCTTGCTGCACGCGTACACCACGCCGTCCTTCACCACCGGTGCGCCGGTGATCTCGCCGCCGGTGGCCAGCTTCCAGCGCAGGCGGCCGTCGTCGGCCTTCAGGGTGTACAGCAGGTGGTCCGTGGAGCCGAAGTGGATGCGGCCCTCCGCGACGGCCGGGGAGCCTACGATGTCGCCGCCCGCCTGGAAGCGCCACTTGGGGGTGCCGGTGACCGCGTCCAGGGTGTAGAGGCCCTTGCCGCTGCCCACGTGGACGTGCCCGGCGGCCACCAGCACCGGGTCGATGGCCGCCCGGGACTCGGTGGCGATGCGCCAGCGGTCGCGGCCGTCCGCCGCGTCGAGGGCGTACACGGTGCCGAGGTAGTCCGCGAGGTAGACGCCGCCGCCCGTGACCGCCGGGCCCGGGGCGAAGGCGGGCGGGCTGAGGAAGACCGCGGGCGCCTCGAAGTGCCAGCGCACCATGCCGCTCGCCACCTCAAGGGCCAGGACCCGGGTACCGGCGCAGACGTACACGGAGCCGTCGGTGGCGTGGGTGAGGCGTACGGGGACTCCGCCGCAGGCGGCCGCGTCGCCGATGGGGTACGACCAGCGCTCCTCGCCCGTGCGGGCGTCGAGGGCGCGCAGCCGGGCGTCCTGCCACACGTACACGGTGCCGTCGTGGAGCGTGGGACCGGCCTCGGGGGTCTCGAACTCGGTCTGCGCTCCGGTGAGCTCCCACAGCTTCCGGCCGCCCGACGCCTCCCACCCCTGGACGCCGCCGCCGCGGGTGGCGGTGACGACCGTGCCGCGGTCGGCCTTGAGGGAGTACACCCAGCCGTCCATCTGCAGCCGCCACAGATCGGTGCCCTCGCGGGCGTCCAGGGCGAACAGGGTGGGCCCGTCGGAGGCGTGGACACGGCCGTCCGCGATCGCCATCGACCAGGCGACGTCCCGCGTCTTGAAGCGGCGGCGGCCGGTCGCCACGTCCAGGGCGTGCACCTCGAAGGAGGTGACGTAGACCAGGTCGTCGGCGACGGCGGGGGTGCCCCAGACGTCGTTCGACATGCGGAAGCGCCACGGGCGCCAGCCGGAGGCGCTGTCCGGGGGCGCGGGCGGCGCGGGGACCGCGGGCGCGGTCCCGGGCGCGCCGTTGACCCCGGCACCCGGCCGGGACCAGGACGCGGCGAGCGCCGCCTCGGGCGGCGCCGGCTTCAGCGCGGCGGCCCGGGCGTCGGCGACCCGCGGCCCGGGCCCGATCGGCACCGCAGCGCCCGCGAGCCGCACCGGCCCGGAGTCGGGCGCGCCGACCGGCATCGGCACCGGGTCGTGGGACGGCGGGGGCGGGACCGGGTCGCGGGAGGGCGGCGGCGGCACCGCGGGGCGCGCGCCGCCGCCGCTGCGGTTGCCGGAGGGGGAGGGCTTGGTGGCCGGGCGTCCGCCCCGGCGGGCCTCGATCAGGCCGACCGCCTTCTCGGGCAACCACGCCGACGCCGTACCGCTGTCGTCGGAGCCGGAGCCGAACAGGTGCGGGGCGAGCTGGGCCTGGAGGTCGGCGGGGTTGGGGCGGGCGGTGGGGTCCATCTGCATGCAGGACTCGATGAGCGGGCGCAGCTCGTCGGGCAGGCCGGACAGGTCCGGGCCCTCGCGCAGCAGCATGAAGACGGTCTCGACGGGGTTGGCGCCGTGGAAGGGGGGATGCCCGGTGGCCGCGAAGACGAGCATCGAGCCGAGCGAGAAGACGTCGCTGGCGCCGGTGACGCTGCGCGAGTCCTTGGCCTGTTCGGGGGACATGTACGCGGGCGTGCCGACGGCCACGTTGGTCATGGTCAGACGTGTGTTCGATACACCGGAGGCGATACCGAAGTCGATCACCCGGGGGCCGTCCTCGACGACGAGGACGTTGGACGGCTTCAGGTCCCGGTGGACCAGGCCCGCCCCGTGGATGGACTGCAGGGCCTCGGCCACGCCCGCCGCGAGCCAGCGCACCGCCTGGGCCGGCAGCGGGCCGCACTCGGTCACTATCTCCTCCAGGGAGGGCGCGGGCACATAGGCGGTGGCGAGCCAGGGCACGGCCGCGCGCGGGTCGGCGTCGACCACGGCGGCGGTGTAGAAACCGGAAACCGCCCGGGCGGCCTCCACCTCGCGGGTGAAGCGCACCCGGAACAGCTGGTCCTCGGCCAGTTCCGTGCGCACCGTCTTGATCGCCACGCGCCGGCCGGACGCCGAGCGCGCGAGATAGACCAGCCCCATGCCGCCGGCACCCAGCCGTCCCAGCACCTCGAACGGCCCGATCCGCCGCGGATCGTGCTGCGTCAGCTGATCCACCACTTGCCTGCCACCTCCCCGTACGGGTCGCGTCGTCCGCCTTGTGCACGCGACCCCGTGCAGCGTCTCACCACCGCACCGCCATGGCGGCACGCACCCCGATTCTTCCTGTCCGGGCGTGTGGAAGCTAACCCGAGGGCGGAACGGGGTGTCTCAGGACAAAAGCATGGCGTGCGGGGATACGGGAAGCGGGCGCCCGCATGGTGGAACAGGGGCCTGCGGACAGGGGCCCGCGGGGCCGTGTCAGCGCTGGAGCAGCGCGAAGGACGCCCCCTGATCGTCGCTGACCACCGCCACCCGTCCGTACGAGGTGTCGAACGCCGGTACCCGTACGCGGCCGCCCAGCCGGGCCACCGCGCCGAGCGCCGCGGCGCCGTCCCGGACGCCGAAGTGGACGAGGAAGTGCGGGGGCATCTCGGCGGGGAAGACGTCCTGGAGCGGGGCCCGACCGAAGTCGGGGACGGCGCCGGGGCCGAACAGGGCCTCGTGGAAGAGGCCCGTGTAGAAGGTGTTCGCGGCGGCGGTGTCCCTCGTGTACAGCTCGGCCCAGGTGAAGGAGCCGGGCTCGTGCCGCCTGCCGAAGCCCGCGTGCGTCCCGGCCTGCCAGAGCCCGAACACGGCACCCTCGGGGTCGGCGGCCAGCGCCATGGTGCCGAGGTCGTCCACGGGCGTGGGCAGGGCCACGATCTGGCCGCCGGCCGCCTGGATCCGCCGGGCGAGCGCGGTGGCGTCGGGGGTGGCGAAGTACACCGTCCAGACGGTGGGCATCCGCCCGTCGACCTTGTGGGTCAGCGCGGCCACCGGTTCGCCGCCGAGGTGCGCCCGCACGGATGAGCCGGGCGCCTCCTCGAAGCTCCACCCGAAGAGCTCACCGTAGAACCGCTTGCCCGCCTCGACGTCGGGCAACTGCGCGTCGATCCAGCACGGGACGCCCTCCGGGAAGGGGTCGCCGTGCGAAGACCATGGCGGATTTTCGGCCATGCTGCCAAGCTAACGTGCACGACCCGTGGAGCGCTCGCGGGCGTACTCCCTTTTCACCGCCCCCAAAGCGCGCGCAGGCCCCTGTACTCCCCATTTGCAGTCGGCCGAATCGCGCTTCGATCACCCCTCGGTAAGCTGACGGCATGACAGGACAAGTGCGTACCGTCGACGGCCGCGTGGCCGGTCGGCGCGGTCAGGCGACGCGACAGAAGCTGCTCGCCTGCCTCAGCGAGATGCTCAGCTCCTCGCCTTACCGCGACGTCAAAGTCATTGATGTCGCCCGGAAGGCGGGGACGTCACCGGCGACCTTCTACCAGTACTTCCCGGATGTCGAGGGCGCCGTCCTCGAGATCGCGGACCAAATGGCCGCGGAGGGCGCCGGGTTGACCCAGCTGCTGGAAGGCCGCTCCTGGGCCGGGAAGGCCGGCTGGCAGACCGCGCAGGAACTCGTGGAGGGTTTCCTGGAGTTCTGGCGCAAACACGACGCCATCCTGCGGGTCGTGGACCTCGGCGCGGCCGAGGGCGACAAGCGCTTCTACAAGATCCGCATGAAGATCCTGAACTCGGTGAACAACTCCCTCGCGGACTCCATCGCCGAGCTGCAGTCCAAGGGCAGGGTCGACAAGGACGTGAACCCGGCGGCCGTGGCGGGCGCGCTGGTGGCGATGCTCGCGTCCGTGTCCTCGCACCAGAAGGGCTTCACGTCCTGGGGCGTCAAGCAGGCGGAACTGAAGCCGAACCTGGCGCTGTTGGTGCACCTGGGCGTCACCGGCAGGAAGCCGACGAAGTAGCCCGGCGGGCGGCACCCGCCGGCACGGCGCACGTCCTGTCATCGCGGCGGCGGTTCACCCGAGTGGGCCGTCGCCCGCAGCGCCGTCCGGCACTCCGCGCGCCGAAGCCCGGTGCCCGGGGGTGCGGTCACCGCCGTACGAGCCGGAACAGCCGGATCTCCCGCTCGACCCGCTCCTGATAGGTGGCGTACGGCGGCCAGAACGCCAGCACCGCCCGCCACGCGGCCTCCCGCTCCCGCCCCCGCAGCGGATGGGCCGTGACCGGGATGTCCTCGCCCTTGAAGCTGATCTCCGCGTCGGGGTGGGCGAGGAGGTTGTGGGTCCAGGCCGGGTGGCCGGGCCGCCCGAAGTTGGAGCCGACGAGGAGCCAGCTTCCGCCGTCCTCCGGCATGCACGCGAGCGGCGTCCGACGGGCGAGGCCGCTCCTCGCACCGGTGGACGTGAGGATCACTCCCGGCAGCATCTGCGCGCTGAGCAGCACCCTTCCCCCGGTCAGCCGGTGCACCGCACGGTCGAGGGCGGGCACGACGTGCGGCGCGGCCTTGGCGAAGGCCCGCGTGGAGGACACCTTCTGCACGATCCGTACCCCGAGGGCCGTCACACGGCCACCTCCCTCTGCTCGAAGAGCCCCGCCGCGTCCGCCGCGCGGGCCCGCAGCCGGTGCACGGGCCCGAACAGCAGCTCGTCGCCGGTGACCCGTTTGAAGTACAGATGCGCCGCGTGCTCCCAGGTGAAACCGATGCCGCCGTGCAACTGGATGCCCTCGGCCGCGGCGGTCCGCAGCGCCTGGAGGGCCTGGGCGAGCGCGAGCCCCCCGACCCGCTCCCCTCCTGCACTCGCCCACGCCGCGTAGTACGCCGCCGAGCGCGCCGCCCGCACCCGCACGTACGCATCGGCCAGTCGGTGTTTCACGGCCTGGAAGGACCCGATCGGCCGCCCGAACTGCTCCCGCTGCCCGACGTACTCGACGGTACGCTCCAGCGCCCGGCCGGCGGCTCCCACCGCCTCGCAGGCGAGCGCCGCGGCGGCACGGTCCCCGACGGAGGCGAGCGCCCCCGCCACGTCGGCACCGTCCTCACCCAGCAACTCCGCTTCGCTGTCACGGAGTTCGATCCGGGCACAGGGCCGCGTCTCGTCGAGGGTGGTCTGCCGTGTACGGACGACACCGTCCCGCACGAGGAACAGCAGCGTCCGCGACCGGGCGAACCCCCCGGCGTGCGCGGCCACGACCAGCAGCCCGGCGCTGTGTCCGTCGAGGACCTGCGCCGCCTCCCCGTACAACCGCCAGGTGCCGGCCGCCCGCCGGGCCTGGATGCCACCGGCGCGTCCGCCGCCCGCCCAGTCGCCCCGGTTGTCCCCGGTGAGGGCGAGGGCGGTGGCGAGGGCGGTGCCCGGGACGGCGAGGGTGGCGGTCAGCTCCCCGGCGGCGATACGGGGCAGTAGCTCGGCACGCTGCGCGTCGGTGCCGAGCGCGAGCAGCAGGGGCGCGGCGAGGATCGCGGTGGCGAGGAGGGGGGAGGGAGCGAGGGTGCGGCCCACCTCCTCGCAGGCGAGGGCGAGTTCGGTCGTGCCGCAGCCCGCACCGCCGTACGCCTCGGGCAGCGCAAGTCCGGGCAGACCGAGCTGTCCGCCGAGGACGGCCCACAGGGCGGGGTCGTACCCTGCGGCGTTCCGGGCGGCGGCGCGCACGTCCTCGGGCCCGCAGCGCTTGGCCAGCGCCTCGCGCACCGTACGGCGGATCCCGTCCTGTTCGCCGGTGAAGCGGGTGTCCATGCGCGAACCGTCCCTTCGCGACCATCTGATGGTCCGTCATGTTAGGTGAACGGTCTTCGCGCGCACAGGCCCCGCACCCCGCAGATCTGATGTACCGTCAGGTTCATGACTGCCAAGCCCGGTGAACGTGCCGCGATCGTCGGCGTGGCGCTCTCCGACTGCGGGCGGGCCGACGACGCGACCTCGTACGCCCTCCACGCCCAGGCCGCCCGCCGTGCCCTCGCCGACGCGGGCCTGGACCGCACGGTGATCGACGGTTTCGCCTCCGCCGGGCTCGGCACGCTGGCACCCGCGGAGGTCGCCGAGTATCTCGGTCTGCGGCCGACCTGGGTCGACTCCACCTCCGTCGGCGGCTCGACCTGGGAGGTCATGGCAGCGCACGCGGCGGACGCGATCGCCGCGGGCCACGCCCGGGCGGTGCTGCTGGCCTACGGCTCCACCGCGCGCGCGGACGTCAGGGCGGGCCGCCGCACGGGCACCCTGTCCTTCGGCGCCCGGGGCCCCCTGCAGTTCGAGGTGCCGTACGGCCACACGCTGATCGCCAAGTACGCGATGGCGGCACGCCGCCACATGCACGCCTACGGCACGACGATCGAGCAGCTGGCCGAGGTGGCGGTGCAGGCCCGGGCGAACGCGGCGGCCAACCCGGAGGCCATGTTCCGGGACCCGATCACGGTCGGGGACGTCCTGGCCGGGCCGATGATCGCGGACCCCTTCACCAAGCTGCACTGCTGCATACGCTCCGACGGCGGGGCGGCGGTCCTGCTGGTGGCCGGGGACCTGGTACGGGACTGCCGTACCCGGCCGGTGTGGGTGCTCGGCACCGGGGAGCACGTCTCGCACACGGCGATGTCCGAGTGGCCGGACTTCACGGTGTCCCCGGCGGCGGTGAGCGGCCGTCTCGCCTTCGAGCGGGCGGGGGTGCAACCGGAGGAGATCGACTTCGCGGAGATCTACGACGCCTTCACCTACATGACGCTGGTGACGCTGGAGGACCTCGGCTTCTGCGGGAAGGGCGAGGGCGGGGCGTTCGTGGAGAAGGGGCGGCTGCTGGTGGCGGGCGGGGAGCTGCCGGTGAACACGGACGGCGGCGGGCTGTCCGCCCGGCACCCGGGGATGCGGGGGCTGTTCCTGCTGGTGGAGGCGGTACGGCAGCTGCGGGGCGAGGCCGGGGCGCGGCAGGTCCGCAAGAGGGGCGGACGGCTGCCGGAGCTGGCGGTGGCGTCGGGCACGGGGGGCTGGTTCTGTTCGTCGGGGACGGTGGTGCTGGGGCGGGGGTGAGGGCAGGGGCCGGCCCTCCCGGGCGATACTCGGGGGCATGGCGACGGATCTTCATGAGCTGCTCAGGTCCCTGCGGGTGTGGGACCCGGCCACCACCGAGCTGCCCGCCTTCGACCCGGCGGCGGCGCCCGAGGAGCCGCTCGCACTGTTCACCGAGTGGTTCGCGCAGGCGGTGGCGGCGGGGCAGCCCGAGCCGCACACGATGTCACTGGCGACGGCGGACACGGACGGAACCCCGGACGTCCGCATCGTGATGCTGCACGGCGCGGACTCCGACGGCTGGTCGTTCGCGACGCACGCGGGCAGCCGCAAGGGCCGGCAGCTGGCGGCCCGGCCTTATGCCGCCCTCGGCTTCTACTGGCCCGTGCAGGGCCGTCAGGTCCGGTTGCGTGGCCCGGTCACGGCCGCGCCCTCGCAGGAGGGGCAGGCGGATCTGCACGCCCGCTCGACCGGTGCGCTGGCGGCGGCGCTGACCGGTCGGCAGAGTGAGGTGCTGGGGTCCACGGAGGAGTTGGCGCGGGCGTCGGAGGAAGCCTGGGAGCGGGCGCGGCGCGAGCCGGACGCGCCGGTCCCCTCCTGGACGCTGTACCGCCTGCGGCCCGAGGAGGTGGAGTTCTTCCAGGGCGACGCGCGGCGCCGGCATGTGCGGCTCCGGTACCGTCGCACGGACGGTGGCTGGGCGAGGGAACTGCTGTGGCCGTGAGGAAGCGTCACGCGTCCCCGAACTCGTACGTCGCGAAGTCCGCCACCGGCCGGTAACCGAGCCGCTGGTACAGGCCGTTGCTCGTGGGGTTGGCGAGGTCGGTGAAGAGCAGGACCTCCTTGGCGCCCGAGTCGAGCGCGGCCCGGGTGACGGCGGCGGTGGCGGCGCCCGCATAGCCATGGCCGCGCAGCGGCGCGGGGGTGTAGACGGGGGCGACGCGGACCTGCCCGGCGACCTCGGGGGTGGCCCCCGCCATCGAAACGGGCGTGCCGTCGGCGGTTTCCCACAGCGTGACGCCGCCACGGGCGAGCCGGGTCTCGGCCCAGCGGTCCGGGTCCTGCCCGGGAGCCTCGCCGATGTCCGCCGCGAACTCGGCGAACCACCGTGCGACCACTTCCAGGTCGCCCGCCCCGGCGACACGGGCCCGGCCCGGTGGCGGGGGCTCGGGCGGGGTGAGGGTGCCGAGGCGGTAGAGGCGCTGGCTCCTCGCGAGCCGGGCGGTGGCCCCGGTGCGGCGCTCCCAGGCGGCCGCGAACTCGGCGGCCGCCGCGACCGGTCCGAAGGCCGACGGGAGCGTCCGCTGCTCCTCCGTGAGCCGTGCCGCCAGCGCGTCGGCGGTCCCTTCCGGGAGTTCGGTGAGGTTGAGCTGGAACGGGGGCGTGCGCAGGACGGTGGCGCGCACCGTTCCGTCGCCGTCCACGAGGCGGCCGAAGTACGGCGCCCGGTCGCCGTACGTGGTGGGGCCGTTTCTGCGCAGGGTGTCGGTGACCGTCAGCTGGATGGTGTGCAGCGCGGGCTCGGACCAGAGGAACGGCCCGACGCGGTCGAGGAACTGCTCGAGGTCGTCGGTGAACTGCCAGTCGTATGCGTCTGAGTCCATACGCCACCGTCTCGTGAGCCACCGCGCCGCGCACGCCATTTAAGCGCTCGGCGAGGGAATCGCCGGCTCCGGATCCGTCGCGATCCGCGCGTGCAGATGCACGTCCCGGAAGGCGTCCTGCCGGCCCGCCTCGAACATCGCACCCCGCAGTGTCCCCTCGTACCGGAAGCCGCAGCGCTCGGCGACCCGGCACGAGACATCGTGGCCCAGGGCATGCCCCAGCTCCACCCGGTGCAGCCCCAGATCGGTGAAGGCGAAGTGCGCGGCGAGCGCGAGGGCGCGGGCGGCGACCCGGTGGCCGCGGGCCTCGGGCAGGACCCAGTAACCGACGCGCGTGACGCGCAGGGCGAGGCTGAGCTCGTTGAGGCTGATGGAGCCCAGCGTGGCACCGCTCGCCGCGTCCGTGATCCGGAACGTCATGCCCGTCCCGCTCTCCGCAGCCTCCACCTTCGAGCGCAGCGACTCCCGTGCGCTCTCCCGGTCCCCGACCAGCCTCAGCGGCGTGTTCCACCGCAGGAAGTCCGGGTCGGTCAGGCCCCGCAGCCACGTCTCGACATGCTCCTCCGACCCGACGTCCCAGGAGGTGAGCCGCAGGCCCAGGCCGTGCACTTCGGGAAAGGGGCGGAGGGGGGATCGCTCGCGTATGTCAGCCATTCGGCCATTCAACCAAGGCCGGCACCCCGATCATCGGCTGCGCGGCCGGAACACCGGTGCGCCCTCCCGGAATGCCACCTCCAGTTCCATGCCCACCCGCAGCCGGCCGCCCTGCTCGCACTCCACCACCTCGGTCATCATCCGCGGCCCCTCCACGAGGTCGACGACGGCCGCCACATAGGGCGTGCGCTCGGCGAAGGGCGGCAGGTCGTTGCGGTGGACGACGGACCAGGTGTAGAGGGTGGCCCGGCCGCTCGCCGGCTCCCAGGTCACCTTCTCGCTCCAGCAGAACGGGCAGAACTCGCGCGGGTAGTGGTGCGCGCGCCCGCAGGCCGCGCAGCGGCGCACCAGCAGCCGCCCCTCCGCCGCCGCATCCCAGTACGGGCGGGTGAAGGCGTCGACCTCGGGAAGGTCGAACCGTGGCCGCCCACCCGTCGCCCCACTCACCGGAACAACTCCAGGGCGCTGTCCACCGACCATGTCTGCCACGACATCCCGAACAGCCCCACCACCGAGATCAGCACCATCATCGAGTTCTGTCCCTGCTCGGCCCAGTCGTGGATCATGAGGACGAAGTAGAGGACGTTGAGCAGCAGGCCGCCGACCAGGGCGGCCGGCGTGAGAAAGCCGGCGATCAGCCCGAGCCCGAGGGCGAGCTCCGCGTACGCCACCACGTACGCCATCGCCTTGGGCCTGGGGGCGACCACGACGTCGAAGCCGCTGCGCACCGCCGTCCAACGGTGCTTGGCCGCGATGTCCGCGGCCCACGCGATCCCGGCACCCCGCTCGAACCAGGCCTTCTTGTCCTTGTGCCGCCAGCTCTCCAGCCACCACAGCCCGAGCCCGATTCGCAGCAGGGCGAGCCACTCGGCGCCGGTGAGCCAGATCGTGTCCATATCAGCCTCGCTTCCACCGACCAGGGCCCGTCCGCGTTTTTCTGACGGTACGTCAGTTCAGCGCACCCCATGGGAGTCGCGCAAGACTCCTCACAAGCGGGCCATCCACGTCACGAACCGCACGCACTCCCCCTACAGTCGTGATCGATTCGCAACCGATTCCGGTCTTGACCGAGACCCATCAACGGATGGGGTGGTTACGCTCCCGCTCATGGCCGACTCGTCTGCTGCTTCGTCGCGTGCCGTGATACCCGCCCACGAGGACCGACCGGTGTACGTCGTCGGCGGCGGCCCGGGCGGGCTCGCCACCGCGTACGCGTTGCGCGCCCAGGGTGTACGGGCCGTCGTACTGGAGAAGTCCGACCGGGTCGGAGCGTCCTGGCGGCGCCACTACGACCGGCTGCACCTGCACACCACGCGGCGCCTGTCCGCTCTGCCCGGGCTGCCGATGCCGCGATCCTTCGGGCGGTGGGTGTCACGCGACGACGTGGTGCGCTACCTGGAGAACTACGCCGAGCACCACCAGCTGGAGATCGTCACCGGTGTCGAGGTGTCCCGCATAGATCCCGCCCCCGACGGCACCGGCTGGCTGCTGCGCGCCACCGGTGGCCGGGAGCTGACCGGCAGTGCGGTCGTCGTGGCCACCGGCCACAACCACACCCCGCGGGTGCCCGACTGGCCCGGCCGTGACGCCTTCACCGGCGAGTTCCTGCACGCCGGCGAGTACCGCAACGCGAAGCCGTACGCCGGCCGCGACGTCCTCGTCGTCGGTGTCGGCAACACCGGCGCCGAGATCGCCGTCGACCTGGTGGAGGGCGGCGCCTCGCGGGTGCGGCTGTCGGTACGGACGGCGCCCCACATCGTGCGCCGGTCCACCGCCGGGTGGGCCGCGCAGTACACCGGCGTGCTCGTACGGCGGCTGCCGGTGGGGCTCGTGGACCGGCTGGCCCGGCCGGTGGCGAGGCTGAGCGTGCCGGACCTGTCGGCCTACGGGCTGCCCCGGCCCGGCACGGGCCTGTACAACAGGGTCAAGGACGGTGCCATCCCGGTGCAGGACGTCGGGCTCATCGACGCCGTGCGCAAGCGGCGGGTGGAGGTGGTGGCGGCCGTCGAGGGCTTCGAGGGCGGCAAGGTCGCCCTCGCCGACGGCAGCCGGATCGAGCCGGAGGCCGTGATCGCCGCGACCGGGTACGTCCGCGCCCTGGAGGGCCTCGTGGGGCACCTCGGTGTCCTCGACGCCCGCGGCAGGCCGGTCGTCCACGGCGCCCGCAGCCCGCGCACCGCCCCCGGCCTGTACTTCACCGGCTTCACCAATCCGATCAGCGGCATGCTCCGCGAACTGGCCATCGACGCCCAGAAGATCGCCAAGGCGGTGGCACGGCACACGGAACGGACCCGCGCGGCCCGCTGACACCAACCGGCCTCACCCGGCAGAGCGCCCGCCCACGGCCCCGCGCTGCACGCCTCTTCCTGACATTGCATCGGTTCAGTAATCTGACAGAGCGTCAGCTAAAGGCTGTCCGTTGTCGGAGCCGTCACACAGAAGCGGGCGGAGCGATGCTTGGATCAACCCGTGGCACCCTGACCACCGACTCCCGCCGGGCCCGCGTCGCCGCCTGCGGGCAGCCGCCCTCGCCCGTGGTGCGGGGCCGGACCGCCGACGCCGGTGACGTCGATGTCAGCGGGCGGCGGCTGCATGCCGACGTGCCCGACCTGGACCGGTTCTTCCGGCCCGAGTCCGTCGCCGTCGTCGGTGCCTCAGACACCGAGGGACGCCCGAACGCCGGCATCACCCGGCAACTGCTCGCCTGGGCCGAGCGCGTCGGCGCCCGGCTGCACCCCGTGCACCCCACCCGTCAGTCCGTCTTCGGCACGCCCTGCTCCCCTTCCGTCGCGGACCTGCCCGAACAGGTGGACCTCGCCGTGCTCCTCGTCTCCGACCCGCTCCCCGTCCTGGAGGAACTGGGGGCGGCCAAGGTGAAGTTCGCCGTCGTCTTCGCCTCCGGGTTCGCCGAGCTGGGCGAGCACGGAGCCCTCGCCCAGGCCGGGCTGGCGGCCACCGCCCGGCGGGCCGGAGTGCGGCTGCTCGGGCCGAACACCAACCTCAACGCCTTCGAGCGGTTCCGGGACGACCTCGACGGGCCGGCCATCGCCCTGATCACCCAGTCCGGCCACCAGGGGCGGCCCGTCTTCGCCCTGCAGGAGCTCGGCATACGGCTCTCCCACTGGGCTCCCACCGGCAACGAGGCCGACCTGGAGACCGCCGACTTCCTCTCCTACTTCGCCGAGCGACCCGAGGTCGGCGCCATCGCCTGCTACATCGAGGGTCTGAAGGACGGCCGCGCCTTCCTGCTGGCCGCCGACCGGGCCGCCCGGCGTGGTGTGCCGGTCGTCGCGGTCAAGGTCGGCCGCACGGAGGCCGGTGCCCGCACCGCCGCCTCACACACCGGCAAGTTGACCGGCGCGGACGACGTGATCGATGCGGCGATGCGGCAGTACGGGGTGATCCGCGTCGACGGACTGGACGAACTCCAGGACACCGCCACCCTGTTGGCCCGGGCCCGTCCCCCGCGCGCCGACGGTGTCGTCGTCTATTCGATCTCGGGCGGCACGGGCGCGCACGTCGCGGACCTCGCGGCCGGGGCGGGGCTGCGGCTGCCGGTGCTGTCCGAGGCCAGGCAGGCCGAGCTGCACCGGTGGATCCCCGAGTACCTGAGCGTCGCCAACCCGGTCGACAACGGCGGTCACCCGGTGGGCGACGAGCGCGGGCGGAAGATCATCGACGCCCTCCTGGACGACCCGCAGGTGGGCGTGCTCATCTGCCCGATCCCCGGGCCCTTCCCACCGCTGAGCGACAGGCTGGTGCGGGACCTGGTGGACGCGGCGGAGCACACGGACAAGCTGGTGTGCGTGGTGTGGGGGTCGCCGGTCGGCACCGAGGCCGCGTACCGCGAGACGCTGCTCGGCTCCTCGCGCGTGGTCACCTTCCGCACGGTCGCGAACTGCGTCTCGGCCGTCCGCGCCCACCTCGACCACCACCGCTTCGTACGCGGCTACCGCTCTCCCTTCGACGAGGCGCCGCGCACCCCCTCGCCCTCCTTCCGCAAGGCGCAGGCGCTGATGCGGCCCGGGCTGCAGCTGAGCGAGCACGCGGCGAAGCAACTGCTGCGGGCGTACGGCATCCGCGTACCGCGCGAGCAGCTGGTCACCAGCGCGGCGGCGGCCGTACGCGCGGCCGGGCTGGTGGGCTACCCGGTGGTGATGAAGGCGTCCGGCGCCCAGATCGCCCACAAGACGGAGCTCGGCCTGGTGAAGATCGGGCTGACCTCCGCCAGCCAGGTCCGGGACGCCTACCGGGAGCTGACCGACATCGCACGCTACGAAGGCATCAAGCTCGACGGTGTCCTCGTGTGCCAGATGGTCGAGCGGGGGGTCGAGATGGTCGTCGGCGTCTCGCACGACCGGCTCTTCGGACCCACGGTGACCGTCGGGCTCGGCGGTGTGCTGGTCGAGGTACTGCGGGACGCGGCCGTGCGCGTGCCGCCCTTCGGTGAGGAGCAGGCGCGGGCCATGCTCTGCGAGCTGCGCGGGCGGGCCCTGCTGGACGGGGTGCGCGGGCGTCCCCCGGCCGACCTCGACGCGCTCGTCGAGGTGGTGCTCCGCGTCCAGCGCATGGCGCTCGAACTCGGCGACGGGATCGCGGAGCTGGACATCAATCCGCTGATGGTGCTGCCCAGGGGACAGGGAGCCGTGGCGCTGGACGCGCTGGCGGTGTGCCGCTGAGGCCCGGATCAGCCGACTCACGAAACGGAACACGATGACGTCCTCCCCCGAAGACTCCATGGACAGCGAAGATCCCGTCGAGTCATTGGTACTGCACACCACTGACAATCACGTCGCGCAGCTCACCCTCAACCGCCCCGACTCCCTCAACGCCATCACCCCTGACCTGCGTGAACTCCTCATCCGAAAACTTCTCGACGCCTCCGCGGACCCCGACGTGCGCGCCGTGGTCCTCACGGGCGCGGGACGCGGTTTCTGCGCCGGCGCGGACCTGCGCGGCGGGGCGGCGGGCGGTGCGCGGATCGCCGGCGACGTCGCGCGGACGATCCGCCGGGGCGCCCAGCGGCTGGTCGCCGCGGTCCTCGACTGCGAGAAGCCGGTGATCGCCGCCGTGAACGGGACCGCCGCCGGACTCGGCGCCCACCTCGCGTTCGCCTGCGACCTGGTCCTCGCGGCCGAGTCGGCGACGTTCGTCGAGGTGTTCGTGCGCCGCGGCCTGGTCCCGGACGGCGGCGGGGCGTACCTGCTGCCCCGGCTGGTCGGCCCGCAGCGCGCCAAGGAGCTGATGTTCTTCGGCGATGCGCTCCCGGCCGCGGACGCGGAACGCCTCGGCCTGGTCAACCGTGTCGTACCGGGGCACGCCCTGGAGAAGACCGCCCGCGAGTGGGCCGCCCGTCTCGCCGCCGGCCCCACCCGCGCCCTGGCCCTCACCAAGCAACTGGTCAACGCCTCCCTGGACGCCGACCGCGCCGCCGCCTTCACCGCCGAGGCCACGGCCCAGGAGATCAACATGACGACGGCGGACGCCCGGGAGGGCGTGGCGAGCTTCGTGGAGCGGCGGACCGCCGAGTTCACGGGCCGGTGAGGCGCCGGCCCGGCGGCTCCCAGTCCCGCTTCAGGATGTGCAGGTCTCCCGCGTCCGGGTCACCGAACAGGACGAACAGCTCCGGGTCGTGCTCCGTTCCGCCGATGGTCCAGTAGGTCTCCTCGCCGCATCCCCCACCGAGCCGTACGACGACACCGTCCCGCCGTTCGGGTCCCACCACGCCGTCGCGCCCGTAGCGGCCCTCGGTGTCGAGCGCCCAGGTGCCGGTGCCGTCGCACACGACGAAATCGGCGAACCCCTTGTCGTCCTGGGACGCGGGCTGGGCCGGAACCTTCGTCAGGTCCGCACGTCCGCCCGGACGCAGCCGCAGCACCGCGCCGTCGCCTCCGCGCCAAACCCCGGTGAGCTGCTGCGCGGACAGCACCGGCGGTTCGTAGTTCTGGAGCAGGCCCACTGACGAGGCGAGCGCGGCGCCCACGCCGATCGCCACGCAGAGCGCGACGGAAGCGAGCGCCGAGCGGAACCAGACGCCCCAACGTCCCCACACCCGCCCGGCCCGCGTGCGGCGGCGGACGTACGCGACCCCGAGGACCGGCAGGACGGCCAGGGCCGTGAGCCACCCGGCCGTGACGGTCAAAGGCCAGTCCCAGAGCGCGGCGGCCGCCCCGGCCCCGAGCAGCGCGAGGGCCGCGGAGCACACCAGGTGCCACACCCACTCGGCCCCGCCGACGCGCCGGACCACGAGGCGGGCGAGCGTGGCGGCCGGCATCGTGTGCACGGCCGCGTGGAACAGCCCCAGGACCGGCAGCACCAGCGGTGCGAGGACGAGGAGGCAGGCCACACCGAACATGCCGCCGTATCCGACACCGTGGTCGTCACCGGTCGAGGCGTGGATCAACAGGATCAGACCGACCGCTGGAAGCTGCGCCGCACCCACCGCCGCGGCCACTTCCACATTGTGTTCCGCCGGGTCCGCACCGGCGCGCCGTCGTCTGTCCCCCCACCCCATGAGGGGCAGCGTACGCGGGGGCGTGCGAGCGGTTTGCGCAACCCTTCTCATCTGACAGGGCGTCAGCTTCAATGGGCGGTGTGATGGGACACGCAGGGATGGCGGCCACCGCCGTCCGATACCTCAGGTCCATCGGGGCGCCCGCGGTCGCGGGACCCCTCGAAGCGTTGCCGCGGCCCGAGTTGCGGGCCGTGCGGGAGGACGAGCGGGCGCCCGTCGACTCGGCTGAATTCCGGCGCGTTCTCGGGAACTTCGCCACCGGCGTCACCGTTGTCACCGCGCCGGCGGTGGACGGTGAGGTGGCCCCCGCCGGTTTCGCCTGCCAGTCGTTCTCGTCCCTCTCCCTGGAACCACCGTTGGTCGTGTTCATGGTCGGCCGGACGTCGAGCACCTGGCCGCGGATCGCCCGCGCCGGCGTTTTCTGCGTGAACGTGCTCGCCGCCCACCAGGTCGAGCTGTGCCGAGCTTTCGCGGTGAGCGGCGGGGACAAGTTCGCCGGGGTCCGGCAGGAGCCGGCGCCCTTCTCCGGCGCGCCGCGCCTCGCCGGCGCCACGGCGTGGATCGACTGCGCCATCCACGCCGTCCACACGGGCGGCGACCATCTCATCGTGGTGGGGCGGGTGGAGGCCCTGGGGACCGGTGACGGGGACGACACGCCGCTGCTGTTCCACAAGGGGCGGTTCCTCTAGTGCCGCGGCAGGCAACGTTTGCCCCGTCGCGACGCCCGGCACGCTCCCCCAAGCTCTTCGGGCGGGGGAACCCCCACTCGCCGCACCGGCCGAAACCCCATAGACCCCTTTCCGCACAGCCGGTCGGGTCAGGCCAGGGCCGGTGCGCCCACCGGGCGGCGCCGGATCACCAGGGCCATCAGGGCTGCCGCCGCGCACAGTGCGCCCGCCGCGTACCAGACCACGTCGTAGGAGCCGAAGGTGTCCCGTGCCACGCCGCCGAGGAACGCGACCAGGGCCGCGCCGACCTGGTGGGAGGCGAGGACCCAGCCGAAGACGATGGCGCTGTCCTCGCCGTACTGCTCCCGGCACAGCGCCAGCGTCGGCGGGACCGTGGCCACCCAGTCCAGGCCGTAGAAGACGATGAAGAAGATCATCGGCGGGTGCACGGACGGGGCCAGCAGCATGGGCAGGAACAGCAGCGAGATCCCGCGCAGGGCGTAGTACACGGCGAGCAGACGGCGCGGCTCGAAGCGGTCCGTGAACCAGCCCGAGGCGATCGTGCCCGCCACGTCGAAGACGCCGACGACCGCGAGCAGCGAGGCCGCCGCCGTGATCGGCATGCCGTGGTCGTGGGCCGCGGGGACGAAGTGGGTCTGGATCAGGCCGTTGGTGGAGGCGCCGCAGATCGCGAAGGTGCCGGCCAGCAGCCAGAACGGGCCCGTGCGCACCGCCGAGAACAGCACGGTGACGGTGCGGCGGGCGGCGCCCAGCGCGGGTTCCGGCTTCGGTACGAACTCCTCTGCGCCGTACGGCTTCAGGCCCACGTCCGCCGGGTGGTCGCGCAGCAGGAGCCAGACGAAGGGGACGACCGCGAGCGCGGCGAGGGCCACGGTCACCGCGGCCGGGCGCCAGCCGTGGTGCTCCACCATCCAGGACAGCACGGGCAGGAAGATCAGCTGCCCGGAGGCCGACGCGGCGGTGAGGATGCCGCTCACCAGGCCGCGCCGCTCGGCGAACCAGCGGTTGGTGACCGTCGCCGCGAAGGCCAGCGCCATCGAACCCGAGCCCAGGCCGACCAGCAGGCCCCAGCAGAGCAGGAGCTGCCAGGGCGCCGTCATCCACACGGTCGCGCCCGAGCCGAGTGCGATCACGGCGAGGGCCACGGCGACCACCCTGCGGATGCCGAAGCGGTCCATCAGGGCGGCGGCGAACGGGGCCGTCAGGCCGTACAGCGCGAGGTTGATCGACACGGCCGCGCCGATCGTGCCGCGCGACCAGTGGAACTCCTGGTGCAGCGGGTCGATCAGCAGGCCCGGCAGCGAACGGAAGGCCGCGGCGCCGATGATCGTCACGAAGGTGACGGCGGCGACGAACCAGGCGCGGTGGATGCGTGTCGTCGTGGTCGGTCGTGGTTCCTCGACAGCGGGTGCGGTTGCGGTCGTCTGGGTCACGTCATAGAGCTTCCGGCCTGGGACCGTTCCGATCGAGTGGCCCGAGGGACAGCATTCGCTAGGATCGGGCCATGGCCCGTGAGTCCGCGTTCCAGCCGCACCGCGTCGTCGTCCTCGCCCTCGACGGGCTCCTCCCCTTCGAACTGGGCATCCCGCACCGGATCTTCGGTCGCCCCCAGGACGCCGAGGGCCGGCATCTGTACGAGGTCGTCACCTGCTCCGTCCGGCCGCCGGGCCCGGTGGAGACGGACGCCGACTTCTCCATCCACGTCGGGAACGGCCCGGAGGCCCTGGCCACCGCCGACACCGTCATCGTCCCCGCGTCGTACGAGCTCGGCCCGGTCTTCGAGGAAGGCGTGCTCACCGACGAGCTGGCCGCCGCGCTGGCCCGCATCCGGCCGGGCACCCGGCTCGCCTCCATCTGCACCGGGGTCTACGTCCTCGCCGCCGCCGGTTACCTGGACGGCCGCCCCGCCACCACCCACTGGGCCGACGCCGAGCGGTTCCAGCGGCTCTTCCCCCGGATCGAGGTCGACCCGGACGTCCTGTTCATCGACGACGGCGACCTCCTGACCTCCGCGGGCGTCGCGGCCGGGATCGACCTGTGCCTGCACATGGTGCGCCGCGACCACGGCAGCGCCGTCGCCAACGACGTGGCCCGCCGCACGGTCGTTCCGCCGCACCGCGACGGCGGTCAGGCGCAGTACATCCACCGCCCGGTTCCCGAGCCACAGCTGGCGACCACGACCGCCGCCCGCGCCTGGGCACTGGGCCGCCTTCACGAACCGATCCAGTTGCGCGACATGGCGGAGCAGGAGGCCATGTCCGTACGCACCTTCACGCGCCGCTTCCGCGAGGAGGTCGGCATGAGCCCGGGCCAGTGGCTCACCCAGCAGCGCGTCGAACGGGCCCGCCATCTGCTGGAGTCCACCGACCTGTCGATGGACCAGGTGGCGCAGGACGCCGGTTTCGGCACCGCCCAGTCCATGCGACAGCATCTCCAGGCGGCGCTGGGCGTCACTCCGAGCGCGTACCGGCGGACCTTCCGCATGGAGGCCACCGACCCGATCGGCACTTCCCGAACCGGGCGGCCCTGACCCGGTCAGAACGTCAGTACCGCCCGCGCCACCCGCCCCGCGTGCGCGTCCGCCGCCGCCTTCCCGAAGTCCTCCACCGGGTACGTCGCCGTCACCAACTCGTCGAGGAGCAGGCGGCCTTCGTGGTACATCCGGGCGTAGCGGGCGATGTCCCGCTGGGGACGGGAGGAGCCGTAGCGGCAACCCAGGATGGACTTGTCCAGGTACATCGCCGAGACGACGAAGGACGCCTCGGCCGTCGCCGGCGGTACGCCGAGGAGCACCGCCTGGCCGTGGCGGTCCAGTGCGTCGATCGCGGCGCGGATCAGCTCCACCCGGCCCACGCACTCAAAAGCGTGGTCGGCTCCGGTGGGGAGGACGTCCTTCACACCGTCCGTGGAGGTCAGGAAGTCGGTGGCGCCGAACCGGCGGGCCGCCGGCTCCTTCGCCGGGTTGGCGTCCACCGCCACGATCCGCGACGCGCCCGCGATCCGCGCGCCCTGGATGACGTTGAGGCCGATCCCGCCCGTTCCGACGACGAGGACGGTGTCGCCCTGGTCCACCCGGGCGCGGTTCAGTACGGCGCCGACGCCGGTGAGGACTCCGCAGCCGATCAGGGCCGCCGACGGCAGCGGGATGTCCTTGGGGATGCGGACCGCCTGGACGGCCTTGACGACCGTGTGTTCCGCGAAGGCGGAGGTGGACGCGAACTGGTACACCCGCCCGCCGCACCGCGTGAAGGGGCGGCCGGGGCGGCCGATCGCCTGCCGGCACATCGTCGGCCGGCCGCGGTCGCAGTCCGCGCACGTCCCGCAGTTCGCCAGGGTGGACAGCGCCACGTGGTCTCCGGGGCGGACGTGCGTGACGCCCGCGCCGACGGCCTCCACGACCCCTGCGCCCTCGTGGCCGAGCACCACGGGAGAGGGGAAGGGGATGGTCCCGTCGACCACCGACAGGTCGCTGTGGCACAGACCCGCCGCCCGGATCGCCACCTGAACCTCGCCGGGTCCCGGATCCCGGATCGCCAGATCGTCCACGACCTGGGTCCGGGTGTCGTCGTGGATCACGCCTCGCATCGCAACTCCCTCAGCCCTTGGTTCCCTTGGGTTCCTTCGGCAGGCCGAGCACGCGCTCGGCGATGATCGTGCGCTGGATCTCGTCCGAGCCGCCGTAGATGGTGTCGGCCCTGCTGAACAGGAACAGGTGCTGCAGCGGGTCCAGTTCGTACGGTGCCGTGGGCGACCAGTCGGCCGGGCCCGCCGTGCCGGCCGCGCCCCTGACCTGCATCGCGAGTTCGCCCAGGCGCTGGTGCCAGCGGGCCCACAGCAGTTTGGCCACGCTGGGGGCGGCCGGGTCGGTCGTGTCGCCGAGGGTGCGCAGGGCGTTCCAGCGCATCGTGCGCAGTTCGGCCCACTGGGTGACGAGGCGGTCGCGCAGGACGGGGTCGTCGGCGGCGCCGGTGGCCACGGCCGTGCGGATGACCTCGGCGAGTTCGCCGGCGAAGCCGATCTGCTGGGCCAGGGTGGAGACGCCGCGTTCGAAGCCGAGCAGGCTCATCGCCACCCGCCAGCCGTTGCCCTCGCCGCCGACGACGTGTTCGACGCGGGCCGTCGCGCCGTCGAAGAACACCTCGTTGAACTCGCTGGTTCCGGTGAGCTGGCGGATGGGGCGGACCTCGATACGGCCGGGCTGGTCCATCGGGACGAGGAGGAAGGTCAGTCCGTGGTGACGGTGGGAGGCCGGGTCGGTGCGGGCGAGGACGAAGCACCAGTCCGCCTCGTGGGCGAGGGAGGTCCAGATCTTCTGTCCGGTGACCCGGTAGGAGGTGGGGGTGTCGCGTACGGCGGTGGTGCGCAGGCCTGCGAGGTCGGAGCCGGCGCCGGGTTCGCTGTAGCCCTGGCACCAGAGTTCCTCGCCTCGGGCTATGGGGGGCAGGAAGCGGGACTTCTGGTCCTGGGTGCCGTGGGTGAGGAGGGTGGGGGCGAGGAGGTTCTCCCCGATGTGGCCGGAGCGGGGCGGTGCCTGGGAGCGGACGTACTCCTCCGCCCAGACGACCTGTTGGGTGAGGGTGGCTCGGTGGTTGCCGTATCCGTCCTCGGGCCAGGACAGGCCGATCCAGCCGGCTCGGCCGAGGGTGCGTTCCCATGATCGTCGGGTGTGGGGGGTGTGGAGGTGGGTGTGCAGCCAGGTGCGGGCCTGCGCACGGAACACCTCGTCGTGCGGGTCGGGCTCGAAGTCCATTATCTCCGCCTCGTGTTGTCTGCCGCCGCTATGTGGTGCGGGCCGGAGGGTTTCTCGCCCCCGCCGCCCCTACCCGTCCCGTCCTGGGGGCCGCGCCCCCAGACCCCCGCTGTCCACCTCCGGCCTCGTCCTCGAACTCACCCAAGCTCTTCGAGCTGGGGCCCCCAGACGGGCTGGACATGACGGGCAGCGCCCGCCATCAGGGGGCGCGGGGCCGTGACCTCATGCGGCTCCGCCGCGATGGGGCCCCTGTTCGAGCGAAGCCGAGAACTTGGGGGAGCGAACAGCCACAACGACCCCCGCAGCCGCCGACACACCCGCACCCCGAGCTCTACCGCGCCCCGAGCTCCACCTCGCCCCGCGCAAGCCCAGCGCGAGCGAACCGCCGAGCTCAGCGGCCCCGCCGCGCCGCCCTCTCCATCGCCTCCACCTGCTCCAGCAGCGGCATCGGGTCCGTCCCCACCGTTCCGGGCAGGAGGTCCGCGATCCTCTCCGGGGTCCAGGAGCCCTCCGCGTACGCGGCCCTCAGTTCCCTCGGCTGCGCCCAGACCGCCAGTTTGGGGCCCGCGATCGTGTACACCTGGCCCGTGACACCCTCCTCCTTCGCACGGTCGGACAGGAGGTAGACCACCAGCGCCGCCACGTCCTCGGGGTCGCCGATCTCCTTGAGTTCCATGGGAACGTTCGCCGACATGCGGGTCCGTGCCACGGGAGCCACCGCGTTCGCCGTCACGCCGTACTTGTGCAGGCCCAGGGCCGCGCTGCGGACCAGGGAGATGATTCCGCCTTTCGCCGCGCTGTAGTTGGCCTGGGAGACGGAACCCTGGTGGTTGCCGCTCGTGAAACCGATCAGCGTGCCCGAGCGCTGCTTCCGCATCACCGCCGACGCCGCGCGGAACACCGTGAACGTGCCCTTGAGGTGGGTGGCGACCACCGGGTCCCACTCCTGCTCGGTCATGTTGAACAGCATCCGTTCGCGCAGGATGCCCGCCACGCACACCACCCCGTCCAGACGGCCGTACGCCGTCAGCGCCTGGTCGACCACCCGCTGCCCGCCCGCCATGGTCGAGATGTCGTCGGCGACCGCGACGGCCTCCCCGCCCGCCGCCTCGATCTCCTTGACCACGACGTCGGCGACCTCGCTCGTGGGGGAGGCGCCGTCCACCGAGACCCCGTAGTCGTTGACGACGAGCCGCGCCCCCTCAGCCGCCGCGGCCAGCGCCACCGCACGTCCGATGCCCCGGCCCCCGCCCGTCACGGCGACGACCTTGCCCGCCAGGAAGTTCGCCATACTCAGCCCCTCCCCTTGCCCTTCCGGAGTTTCTGACGGTTCGTTAGATTTCTCTGCAGTCGGATTTTACGGGTCGTCAGATACTCCGAGACAAGCCCCCGGGAGGACCCATGTCACTGCCGGCCGAGTTCCACGAGATCGCGGGGCGCGTGAACAACTGGGGACGCTGGGGCGCGGACGACGAGATCGGGACGCTGAACCTGGTGACCGACCAGGTGGTGCGCGCGGCCGCGGCCTGTGTGCGCAGCGGGCGGTGCATACCGCTCGCGCTTCCGCTCCAGCAGGACGGTGTGCAGACCGGTGTGATCCCGGGGCGGGTCAATCCGCTGCATGTGATGGTGCAGATCAACCAGGAGCTCTTCGGCCCGGGCACGGTCGCGTGCAGCGACGACGCCGTGACCATGGGCCTGCAGGCGGCCACCCACTGGGACGCGCTCCCGCACGTCTCGCATTCGGGGAAGCTCTACAACGGCCGGCCGGCCGGCACGGTGACACCGCACGGCGGCGCCGCGTTCGGCGGGATCGACAGGCTGCGGCACATCGTCTCCCGGGGAGTGCTCCTCGACGTTCCCCGCGCGCTCGGCCGGGAGCGGCTGGAGGGTGCGTACGCCGTCACACCGGAGGATCTGGAAGCGGCCGAGGAGTTCGCCGGTACGCGGGTGCGGGCGGGCGACATCGTCCTGGTACGGACGGGGCAGATCCGCACCTATCTCTCGGGCGACAAGCACGCCTACGGGTTTCCGTCGCCGGGGCTGTCGGTGCGCACCCCGGAGTGGTTCCACGCGCGCGATGTGGCGGCCGTGGCGAACGACACGCTCACCTTCGAGGTCTTTCCCCCCGAGATCGACGATCTGTGGCTGCCCGTGCACGCCCTTCATCTCGTGGAGATGGGGATGCCGCAGGGGCAGAACTGGAATCTCGAGGAGTTGTCCACAGCCTGTGGACAAGAAGGGCGCTACGCCTTCCTGCTGTCCGCGACACCCGAACCCTTCGTCGGCGGCACCGGAAGCCCCGTGGCACCGGTGGCCGTCCTGTGACACGGACGTCGGCCGGCGGCGCGCCTCCCCCACCCTCGACTGCGCTCGGACGGGCGCCCCCACCTCACCCCGAGTGCGACACGGCGCGCCGTCGGCCGGTTCGGCGCACCCGCCTGCCCCCGGGCGGTCTCCCCGAAGGGCCGCCCGACCCTGCAAGGAGCCGGCGCCGAAGCACGATCCGCACTCGCCGAGGGCTCCCGTCACCCGAGTCCTCGACGTCCCCTCGCGACGGATCGCCGAACACAAGCGTGATCAAACAGACACACGGCGTCAACAGCCCCCCGGAGATTCATCACGTACGCCCTTTTTGTGACGGCGCGTACGGAAGCAAACCCCGGCGCACTCGACCACGATCCACTCCAGCCGGCCATGGCCCGTACGACCTACGAGCCGCCCGTGCCCAGGCGCGTGCTCCGGCGCCCCGGCGCGGACGCCGGATCCGGTCCGGCCGCACCTCGCCGTGCGGCCCGATTGCGTCACACCTCGCCGGACGGTCCCGTCACACCACGCCGTACGCGAACCGAGGCGCCGCCTCCACCCCACAGGCCGCCGTCTCCGCGCCGCACACCGTCGCCCCGTCCTCGGCCGGCGCCGTACAGCGGTCCACCTCGCACCAGATGCGCTTGCCCGCGCCCTCGGCGTCCCAGCCCCAGCGGTCGGCGAGCCCGTCGACCAGTTCCAGGCCGCGGCCGCCGGTCTCCTCACCCCCCGCGTGCCGGGGCTGCGGCGGGCGGGCGCTGGCGTCGGCGACCTCCAGACGGACGGTCCCGGCGGGGGCGCCGGAGGGGTCGGCGCACGCGCCGGTCAGCAGTAGGCGCAGCACGGCGGGACAACCGGTGTGCACCACGGCGTTGGTGACCAGTTCCGAGACGAGCAGGATCAGCGTCTCGGCGAGCGGTTCGTCCGCCGCTATGCCCGACCCGGCGAGACGCGAGCGCGCCCACCGCCGGGCCCGACCCACTTCAGCGGGGTCGGGCCGGATCTCCAGCTGCACTTGAAGCACCTGCACCGCTCACACCATCCGAACCGGCGGACACATCGCCTCGCGCCTCGCAAGGGCCACGATCGTGGTCATCGTCTGCATGGCAGGAACCAGGATCACGGACCGTGATTCCCTTGCATGACAGCATGGTTGACGTACAGTCACCCCAACAAGCGCTTCGGGCATATTCCAACGCGAAGGAGTACGCGTACGCCATACTGTGCGACGCTTGCCACGGTGAGTCGAACAGACGGGCCCGAGGGCTCGCCCTGCCCCACGAACGGCACGCAGCGCCGGATCCGGCGCCGCCGCAGGGGCCGCACCGTGGTGGATCGGGGTCAGAACCGCTCGCATCCCACACAAGGTACCGGAGCCCTCCCGCGACTCCAGGCCGTGACAAGTCACGCGTAGGACACAACCCGGTATCAACGCTCCGTGATTCCGGACTGCCACAATCCGCGACAGCGGGGCCCGGGGACGATGAAGAAGCCCTGCTCAGAGCCTTCTAGGCCACCTCCGCGAGCAGTTCCGCCGCCAGCTTTTCCTCACTCTCCGCACTCGAACTCATACGCTGGGTCCGCACCCACGCTCGCTTCAGGAACAGGTGCACCTCCGCCTCCCATGTGAAGCCCATACCGCCGTGCACCTGGAGGCAGTCGCGGGCGCAGCGGACGGCCGCCTCGTCGGCTAGCAGGCGGGCCGCGGCGATGTCGAGGGGGTCCGCGGTGACGGCGGCGGCGTACACCGCGGCGCGGGCCGTCTCCACCCGCACCAGGCTCTGCGCGCACAGGTGTTTGACCGCTTGGAAGGCCCCGATCGGCCGGCCGAACTGCTCCCGGGTCCGCGCGTGTTCCACCGCCAGCTCACAGGTCCGAGCGGCGCCGCCGAGTTGTTCGGCGGCGGTGAGGAGCACGGCGACGGGGTCCGACGGCTCGCCTTCGGCGGCCCGGGCGGGCCGGTGCAGGGGCGTCAGCGGGTCCACCGACGCCAGCGGCACGGCACCGGCCGCGTCGCCCCGGACGACGTCCGCCTCCCCCAGCCACTCCACGAGCCCGCCGTACACCGCCGTGACCACCACCTCGCCGCCCGCCGCGCCCGGCACCTCGCCCGCCGCGAGGTGGGTGGCCACCAGGGGTCCGGGCAGCAGCACCCGGCCGGCCTCCTCGAAAGCCAGGACCGCCTCGGGCAGGCCGAGTCCGACCCCGCCGTCCGCCTCCGGCAGCCGCAGTGCGAAGAAGCCCGCCTCGCCCAACTCCCGCCACAGCCCACGGTCGAGCACACCGGGCCGGTCCACGGCGGCCCGCAGCGCGTCCCGGCCGAACCGGCCCCGGAGCAGGCCGCGCACGCCTGCCTGCAACGCCCGCTGGTCGTCGGTCGGCTGGAAACGCACGGCCGCGTCACCGTCCCTTCGGCAGGCCGAGAATGCGTTCGGCCACGATGTTCCGCTGGATCTGCGAGGTGCCGGCCGCGATCGTGTACGACAGGGACGACAGCCGGTCCAGGACCCATGGGCGGCCGAGATCCAGGGACTCGGAGCCGAGGACCTCGGCGGCGGTGTCGTACAGCTCCTGACGCGCGTGCGAATACCTCAGCTTGAAGACCGAGCCGCCCACGCCCGGTACCCCGCCCGTCCGCTCCGCCTCGCTCACGTTCCACTGCGTGAGCCGCCACAGGGCACGGAACTCGGCATTCAGGCGGCCGAGCCTCCGCCGGAGCGCGGGGTCGTCCCAGCGGCCGTTCCGCCGTGCCTCGTGGGCGAGTTCGCCGAGAACGCGGCGGCAGGCCACCACCTCACCCACGAACGCCGTGCCGCGTTCGAAGGAGAGCGTCACCATGGTCACGCGCCAGCCGTCGTTCTCCGCTCCGACCCGGTTGACGACCGGCACGCGCACCTCGTCCAGGAAAACCTGTGCGAACTCCTCGGACCCGGCGAGCGTCCGCAGCGGCCGTACGGTCACGCCCGGCGCGTCCATCGGCATCGCCAGCCAGGTGATGCCCCGGTGCTTCGGCGCGTCGGGGTCGGTCCGCACCAGCAGTTCGCACCAGTCGGCGACCTCGGCGTGCGAGGTCCAGATCTTGGACCCGCTCACCACATAGTCGTCGCCGTCCCGCCACGCGCGCGTGCGCAGCGCGGCGAGGTCGGACCCGGCATCCGGCTCGCTGAACCCCTGGCACCACACCTCGTCCCCGCGCAGGATCGGCGGCAGCCAGCGCTCCCGCTGCCGGGGCGTGCCCTCGGCGGCGATGGTGGGCCCGGCGTGCAGCAGGCCGACGAAGTTGGCCCCCACGTAGGGGGCGCCCGCCTTCTCGGTCTCCTCCAGGAAGATGAGCCGCGTGGTCGGGGAGGCGTCCCAGTGGACGTCGGCGTATCCGGCGTCATGGAGCGTGCGCTGCCAGCCGAGGTCGTAGGCGCGGCGGGCCGGCCAGTCGCCGGGGAACGGTTTCGGGGGCAGCGTCGGCAGCACCTTCGCCAGCCACTGACGCAGGCGCGCCCGGAACTCCTCCTCCTCGGGGGTGTACGAGAGGTCCATGGGCCGGGGCTACCGGTCGAGGTCCAGGTCCAGCATGCGGATCGCGTTGCCCCGCATCAGCTTGTACACCGTCTCGTCGTCCAGGCCCTTCACGTGGTCGAGGGCGACCTCCTTGGTGTGCGGGAAGGTCGAGTCGACGTGCGGGTAGTCGGTCTCGAAGGTGGCGTTGTCGCGGCCGACCGTGTCGAGGGACGCGACGCCGTGCTTGTCGCGGAAGAAGCAGCAGAAGATCTGCCGGTAGTAGTACGTCGACGGCGGCTCGGGGATCAGGTCGCGGACACCGCCCCAGGCGCGGTGCTCCTCCCAGACGTCGTCGGCGCGTTCCAGGGCGTAGGGGATCCAGCCCATCTGCCCCTCGGAGTAGGCGAGTTTCAGGCGCGGGAACTTCACCAGGACCCCGCTGAAGAGGTAGTCCATCATCGAGGCCATCGCGTTGTTGAAGCTGAGCGAGGCCTGGACGGCGGGCGGGGCGTCGGGCGAGGCGGCGGGCATCTGGGAGCTGCTGCCGATGTGCATGTTGACGACCGTCCCGGTCTCCTGGCAGACGGCGAAGAACGGGTCCCAGTGGCCGGAGTGGATGGAGGGCAGGCCGAGGTGGGTGGGGATCTCGGAGAAGGTGACGGCCCGCACCCCGCGCTCGGCGTTGCGCCGGACCTCCGCGACCGCGAGGTCGATGTCCCACAGCGGGATCAGGCACAGCGGGATGAGCCGGCCTGCGCTGTCGCCGCACCACTCCTCCACCATCCAGTCGTTGTAGGCGCGTACGCAGGCCAGGGCGACCTCCTTGTCGTGCGCCTCGGCGAAGGTCTGCCCGCAGAAGCGGGGGAAGGTCGGGAAGCAGAGGCTGGCCTCGACGTGGTTGAGGTCCATGTCCTCCAGGCGGGCCTTGGGGTCCCAGCACCCGCGCCGCATCTGCTCCCGGGTGATCCCCTCCAGGGTCATCTCGTCCCGGTCGAACCCGACGGCGGCGATGTTCCGCTTGTACGGGAACTTCAGGTCCTCGTAGATCCACCAGTCCGTCGGCGGGCCCTCCGGGTCCATGGTGATCTGGTACTTCCCGCCGACGTAGGCCAGTTCCCCGATTCCGGCGGTCAGCGGTTGCGGGCCCCGGTCCCGGTACTTGGCCGGCAGCCAGGTCTCGAAGAGGTGCGCGGGCTCGATCACATGATCGTCGACGCTGATGATGCGGGGCAGTTCGCTCGCCATGGTTCCCCTCCGCCGGACCGGCTCTCATCTGATGGACCGTCAGATAGCATGTCACCTGACGAGTCGTCAGCCAAGCAGGGGAGCCGGCCGTGGACGAGACCCCGCACGCCCTGAGTTCCGCCCGCACGGTGTGGGAGCTGGTCGAGCGCCGCGCCGACCTCACCCCCGACCGCCCGGTGCTGCTCCAGGAGGACCGGACCCTCACCTTCGGCGCCCTGCGCACCCGCGCCGAGCGGGTGGCGGCCGGCCTGTACGGGATGGGCGTACGCCCCGGCACGGTGGTCGCCTGGCAGCTGCCCACCCGCGTCGAGACCGCCCTGCTGTCCTTCGCCCTGGCCCGCCTGGGCGCCGTCCAGTCCCCGCTCATCCCCTACTACCGCGACCGCGAGGTCGGCTTCGCGCTGCGCGAGTCCAAGGCGGAGTTCTTCGCGGTGCCGGGCGTCTGGCGCGGATACGACCACACCGTGATGGCCCGCCGACTGGGCGCGAAAGGCGTCTTCGAGGCGTACGACACACTTCCCGACGCAGACCCGTCCATGCTCCCGGCCCCGCCCGCCGAGGGCACCTCGGTCCGCTGGATCTACTGGACCTCGGGGACCACCTCCGACCCGAAGGGCGTGCTGCACACCGACCGCTCCCTGATCGCGGGCGGCTCCTGCCTGGCCCACGCACTGCGTCCGACCCCGGACGACATCGGCTCGATGGCCTTCCCGTACGCCCACATAGGCGGCCTCGACTACATGGTGATGCTGTTGGCGTACGGCTTCCCCGCGGTGATGTTCGAGCACTTCGCGCTCCCGGACGCGCTGGCGGAGTACCGGCGGCACGGGGTGACGGTGGCGGGCGGCTCGACGGCTTTCTACTCGATGTTCCTGGGCGAGCAGCGCAGGCAGCCGGGGAGGAAGGTGATCCCCACACTACGGCTGCTCGCGGGCGGCGGGGCGCCGAAGCCGCCCGAGCTGTATCACTGCGTGGTCCGTGAGATGGGCGTCCAGCTGACCCACGGTTACGGCATGACCGAGGTGCCGATGATCACGATGGGCTCGCCGGACGACACGGCCGAGAACCTGGCGACGACCGAGGGGCGCCCTCCGGCGGAGATGGAGATACGGATCGTCGACGGGGAGGTGCGGTTGCGCGGGGAGGCCGTCTGCCAGGGCTATCTCGATCCGGTGCAGACCGCGGAGGCCTTCGACGAGGAGGGCTTCCTGCGCACCGGCGACCTCGGACATCTGACTGATTCCGGGCATCTGGTGCTCACCGGGCGCCGCAAGGACGTGATCATCCGCAAGGGAGAGAACATCTCGGCCAAGGAGATCGAGGACCTGCTGCACCGGCACCCGGCGGTCGGCGACGTGGCGGTGATCGGGCTGCCGGACGCCGAGCGCGGGGAGCGGGTGTGCGCGGTGGTCGAGCCGGCGGCACAGCCGCCGGGCGCCGCGAAGCTGACGCTGGCCGCCGTCACCTCGTACCTGCGCGCGGAAGGGTTGTCGGTGCACAAGCTGCCGGAGCAGCTCGAGGTGGTGGACGCCCTTCCGCGCAACGACACTCTGCGCAAGGTGCTCAAGTACAAGCTGCGCGAGCGCTATTCGGGGACCGCGGAACAAGAGCCCCGGGGCGCTACTCCGGGACCGTGAAGTAGCGGGCGAACCCGGACACGATCTCACTCTCGCCGACCTTGCCGTCTCCGTCCGCGTCGAGCGTGGTCGCCGCCGCCCGGGCCACGTCCTCCGGTACGCCGAGGGCCTTCAGGGCACGAGCGGTCTCGGCGACCGTGGCGGCGCCGTCGCGGTCGCCGTCCGCCACGGCGAGCGCCGCGTGCAGGAAGGGACGGGCGATCTCCGCGAACCGCTCGGGGTTGTCGCGCAGCCGCTTCACCGCGCTGCCGACGAACTCCTCGCGGGTGATGCGCTGGTCGCCGTCCCGGTCCGCTATCCCGGCCATGCCCTGCCAGAACGCCTCACCCCCGGCGTACAGGGCCTGCCCCTGCTCGGACCTGGCCGCGGTGCCGAACTCGGTGAGAACCGCCTTGGCCGCCGCGCTGAAGTCCGCGCGGTCGATGTAGCCGTTGCCGTCCTGGTCGAAGCTGGCGAACCGGGCGGCGATCCTGCGCTCGTACTCGGTGCTGACCATGGTGTTTCGGGCCGCCTTACGTCACATCGGGGGTGTATCTCGCAGGGGAGCGTACGACGCGGGAGGCGTGCGGGGAGACGGAAAACGGCGGTTGTACCAAGACCGCAGGAATTCCGGGACAACAGTGTGGCTGTCCTGCGACGTTCTGTTGACCGTGGTGTGCCGGCGCTCACACCGGGCGGTGCCGTGCGGTCGGGTTCAGCGGGTTCAGGCCGACAGGGACGGTGAGGTGTCGTCGGTGGCCGAGCCCAGGTCCGGATGCACGTCGAAGAGACGGCGGACGCCGAGGGCGGCCAGGACTCGGTTGACGTGCGAGCCCTCGGGCGCGCCGTGCCCGGGCAGGACGATCCGGAGCCGGCCCCGGCAGGAGCGGAGCAGTCTGCGGGCGGCGACGAGCACGCCGACGCCGCTGGAGTCGCAGAAGAGCACCTGGGAGAGGTCGAGTACGAGGCAGTGGCGGCCGTCCGCCACCGCGTCGTGCACCCGTTGGCGCAGCGCCGGTGACGTCATCAGGTCCAGTTCGCCCGCCACTTGCAGCACGGTCCACTCGCCGTGCTCCTGCCCGGTCACTGTGAGCGTCACCGCCACGCCTCCCGCCTGCCCGCGCCGTCCATGAAACGGAAGCTGTCCCTACGCTTCCTTTGGGCGCGGCTGCCCGAACGTCCTTCTATGAAACACCGAACTGCCGATCGAAACTGGGTAGTAGATAAGCCAATTCAATCGGTAACGGTCCTGTTCGTTCAGGCCTGCTCCGCAGTCGGCTGGGTAGGCGCCCGTGCGTCCGGCACATCTTCCACGGGACCGCCTCTACCATCTGCAGCGTGCGGAGGGGCGCACATTGCCACAAAGGGGCGTGCGTTGTCCGATGTGCCGACTACATTCGACAGCGTGGGGGGCACACGCTGAACCGGAGCAGGGCGCAGGGCACGTCCGGGGACGAGGGGGCCGCATGGCGAAGAGGGACGCACCGCCCCGGTGGGACCGCAGGATGCAGCAGCGGCTCGTCCGGGGTGAGGCCGCCGCGCTCGGCGAGTGCTACGACCGGTTCGCCTCCCTGGTGCACGGCCTCGCCCACCGGGTGCTCGGGGACGAGGAGGAGGCGGACACCGTCACCCGCGAGGTGTTCGCACACGTCTGGGAGCACCCCGAGTCCTACGACCCCAGGCAGGAGCCGCTGCGGACCTGGGTCGCCGGCCTGACCCACCGGCTCGCCGTCCAGCGGCTGCGCGCCACCGAGACCGCCGCGCTGGCCCGGGGCGGCCGGGGCACGGCGGAGGACCTGGAGCGCAGGGTGCGCCAGGCCTCGGTCGCGGCCCGCGCGGACTACATCGTCACCTCCATGCCGGTGCCGCTGCGCGCCGCCCTGGAACGGGCCTACTTCCAGCGCCGGGACTACCGCCAGACCGCGGTCGACCTCGGCATCACGGAGGACGAGGCCCGCCGCCGGCTCCGCCTCGGCCTCCAGCTCCTCGCCACCGCCCACGAGACGCGGCCCTCGGGCACGCCGCCGGAAACGGGGGGTGTGTGGTGAGCGGGGCGGAGCGTTCCCGGGGGCGCGAGGAGTTCGAGCGGCACGGCACCTACGAGGAATACGACGAGCAGGGCGTGCCCGGGGGTACCGGCGAGCGCGAGGTGTCCGAGGTCGCCCCAGGGGCAGTGGCGCCGGGGCCGCCGGCCGGTGGGGCCACGGCGCCCGCGGCCGAGGGGGCGGTCCCGCTCGGGCACCGGGTGCTGAAGTCGCTGCTCGGGGCCTGGGCCCTGGCCGCCTGTTCCGCGCAGGAGGCCACCGCCGTGGAGGCGCACCTCGCCGGCTGTGAGCCGTGCGCGGAGGAGGCGCGGCGGCTGCGGACGGCCGTCGGGCTGCTGCAGCGGCCCGAGAGTCTCGATCTCGACCCCGCCCTGCGCACCCGTGTCCTGGCGAGCTGCCTCGACCGGCGCCCGCCGCGCATCCCGGTACCGGAGTGGGCGGTCCCCTACGACGCCGAGGCCGCGCGCCTGGACGCCCTGCTCCAGGACTTCGGCGACGGCGAGTGGCACGCGCCGGTCCGGCTGCGGTGGTTCGACGGGAGGGCACCGGCGAGCCGCCGAACCACCGTGGCCGGGGTGATCGCCCATCTGCTCTCCGTCGACGGGCTGATCGCGGTGGCCCTCGGGCTGGACGACCCGCTCGGGGACACGGCCGGGGACGACGGCAGCCCCGAGGGGCGCACGGAGGCGTACTGGCGCGCCTCCCACTTCCCGCCGACCCGCTCCATCCGTGTCCCGTGGCGCGACCAGAGCCACCATCTCGTCCGGACGGTGTCCCTCACCGACGACACCGACGGGGCGGTCCCGGTGTCGTACGGCGCCTTCGAGCTGTCGCTGCACGACGCGATGCTGGACCGGGCCTTCGAGTGCTGGGTGCACGCGGAGGACATCGCGAACGCCGTCGACTACCCCTACGACCCGCCGGCGCCGCGCCATCTCCACCAGATGTTCGACCTGGCGGTACGGCTACTGCCGCTGACCCTGGCCGCCCGGCGCCGCGCCGGCCTCGCCGCACCCCCGCGCGGTGGCCGGCACCTGGTCCCGGCGGGCGAGCCCGGGCGCAGCCTGCGCCTGGAGATCGAGGGCCTGGGCGGCGGCGAGTGGCTGGTACCGCTGGACTCCCCCGGCGCGGTGGCCTCCGCCGAGCACGAGGTGGCGCACGTCGCCCTCGACGAGGTGGAGTTCTGCCGCCTGGCCGCCGGCCATGTGCCACCGCAGGAGGCGGCCGCGGGGCAGGTCGGCGACCGGGAGGCGATCAGGGACGTCCTGTTCGCGGCGGCGTCCCTGAGCCGGATGTAGACCTCGGGAGGCCTACGCGAAGACCACCGTCCGGCGGCCGTTGAGCAGGATGCGGCGCTCCGCGTGCCACTTCACCGCGCGTGCCAGTGCCTGGCACTCCACGTCACGCCCGGTTGCCACCAGCTGGTCCGGGGTGACGTCGTGGCCGACCCGCTCGACCTCCTGCTCGATGATCGGGCCCTCGTCGAGGTCGGCCGTCACGTAGTGCGCGGT
Source organism: Streptomyces sp. NPDC001848 (assembly GCF_042891915.1). Classification (NCBI taxonomy): domain Bacteria; kingdom Bacillati; phylum Actinomycetota; class Actinomycetes; order Kitasatosporales; family Streptomycetaceae; genus Streptomyces; species Streptomyces sp. NPDC001848. The sequence goes on from NZ_JBIATP010000013.1 coordinate 39,656, forward strand.
CGCACCGATCAGCTTCACACCGCGCGCGTGGGCCTGGTGGTAGGGCTTGGCGCCCTTGAAGCTCGGCAGGAAGGAGTGGTGGATGTTGATGATCTTGCCGCTGAGCTGCTTGCACAGGTCGTCCGAGAGCACCTGCATGTAGCGGGCCAGGACCACCAGCTCGACGTCCAGCTCGCGCACCAGCTCAAGGAGCCGTGCCTCGGCCTCCGACTTGGTGTCCTTCGTCACCGGGATGTGGTGGAAGGGAATGTTGTACGAGCCCACCAGCTCGGCGAAGTCGGTGTGGTTGGAGACCACGGCCGCGATCTCGATGGGCAGCGCGCCGATCCGGGCCCGGAAGAGCAGGTCGTTCAGGCAGTGGCCGAACTTGCTGACCATGAGGATGACGCGCATCTTCTCGTCGGCCCGGTGGATCTCCCAGTCCATCTGGAAGGAGTCACCGATCGCGGCGAAGCTCGCACGCAGCTTCTCCACGGTCACCGGGGCCTCGGCGGAGAAGTGGACCCGCATGAAGAACAGTCCCGTGTCCTGGTCGCCGAACTGCTGGCTGTCGACGATGTTGCAGCCGGTCATGAACAGGTAGCTCGACACGGCGTGCACGATGCCCTGCTTGTCCGGGCAGGAGAGCGTGAGGACGTACTGGTCGGCCGGGGCCGAGGCTCGGTTGGACTGCTCGTTCATGCCCGCCAGGGTCTCATGTCCGCGGGTCGGCGTGGACCGCCGTCCCGCAACCCGGACGGTCCGGCGGACGACAGGGCCCGCGCCGGACGAAAGGGCCTACGCGCTCCTCGTCAGGATCCGCAGCACCTCGAGCGTGCGCGGCGGCGCGTCCGGGTCCTCACCGTCGGCCACCGAGAGCCGTACATGGGCGTCCCGTGCCGCCCGCACCGCCTCCGGCCACGCCTGGTGGTTGAGGTAGGCCTCCACCGGGGCGTCCGGCCCGACCTGGTGCATGATCCGCAGCACCCGCAGGACGGCGGTGTCGACGAGGGCCGCCTCCTGCGAGTCCCGGAAGATCGTGCCGACGTACTTCTCGGCCGACCAGTTGTCCAGCCAGGTGTCCTCGACCAGACGGTAGACGGCGTCGGTGACGTCGCCGTACCCCTCGACACCGGCCAGCCAGACGTCCCGCTGGAAGACGGGATCGGAGAGCATGTGCAGCGCGGAGCGCACATTGCTGCGCCAGCGCCACCACGGCATGTCGTTGAGTGGCATGCCGCCCATGGTGGATGAGCGACGACCGCGACGGGAAGAGTTCTCCGAACCTTGCACGGTCATCGATCGTACGTTCCCTGTGAAATGCGGATCATCGGACCCCGCAATTCACCCCGACGTCACTTTCTGTTGGCCTCGGATCACTCGGTGGTTAGCGGTGTGAGGGAATCGTGCGTGTGCATGACCGGCAGGCGACGCACCAGCACCTCCTCCTCCCGCCCCCGCGTTCCGGGCTCCGTCCGTGAAAAAGCGACTCCCCGCGTCAGGACCGTCCTGCTGTCCGCGGGCGCGATGGTGGCATGTGCGTCGATAGCGGTCGCCTGCGGGGTCGTCCCCGGTACCACGGGCGGTCCCGGGGACGACCGCGTGACCGTCATGACCTGGGCACCCGACCAGACCTCCGCGACCAACGAGCCGGGCATGCCGGCGATGGCGCAGGCCTACGCCCGCTGGGTCAACGCCCACGGCGGCCTGGGCGGCCGCAAGCTGGAGGTCCTGACCTGCAACGACCGCAACGACTACGTGGACGCCGCGAAGTGCGCCCGGCGCGCGGTGAAGGAGCACGCCGTTGCGGTCGTCGGCTCCTACAGCCAGTACGCCAGCTCCTTCCTCTCCCCCCTGGAATCGGCGGGCATCCCCTACATAGGCGGCTACGGCCTCACCGACGACGAGTTCAAGAGCGTCCTGTCCTACCCCGTCAACGGCGGCCAGCCCGCGCTGCTGGCCGGCCTCGGCGAGGAGCTGGGCCGGACCTGCGGCCCCGTCGCCCTGGTGCGCCCCGACACCGTCGCCGGCGACGAGCTGCCCCTGCTGCTGGACGCCGGACTGAAGGCGGCGCACCACGCCCCGGCGGTCGACGTGCGCGCCGCGGAGGACGCCACCGCCCTCGACGACCAGGCCCAGCAGGCACTGCGGGCGGCGACCGCGGACCCGCGGAAGACGGGGTGCGTGGTGCCCGCGCTCGACGAACGCACCGGCACCTTCATGGACTCCTTCCGCCGTCTGAGCTCCGACTACCCGGCGGTGCGCACCGCCTCCGTGCTCGGCAGCGTCGACCAGTCGGTGATCGACGCCTCCGGCGGCGGCTCGGGCCCCTACGAGGGCGCGTACGTCACCGGCTGGTACCCGGAGGCGTCGGACCCGCGCTGGAACCCGATGAAGGAAGTGATCAAGGAGCAGGCCTTCGACGACAACCGGATCGATCCGGCGGACGCGGGTGTGCAGACCACCTGGATCGCGTACACGGTCCTGAAGCAGGTCGTCGAGTCGCTCGGCAACGGCGAGGTGTCCGCCCGCACGATCCGCGAGGCCCTCGACGGCGGTCTGAAGGCCGACACCGGCGGCCTCACCCCGACGCTGCGCTGGCGCTTCCAGGACCTGACCGCGGTCGTCGACTTCCCCCGCCTGATCAACTCCGAGGTGACCTTCCAGGTCGTGCGCGACGGCCGGCTGGTGGCGGCGCGCAAGGGCTTTGTGAACGTGTCGAAGACGCTGGAGAGCACGGACAACGAGTGAGGCGTGCCGGTGCGCGCCGCCCCGTTCACCGGGCGGCGCGCACCGCCGTGCTCACAGCTGGGTGGGCTGGCGCTGGGTCAGTCCGTACTTCTGCGCGATGACGTTCCACAGCCGGGCGGCCTTCGCCTTCTGGGCGCTGGCCGTGCCGCTGTCCCGGTTGCCCGCCTGGGCCTGGGGGGTGACGCGCGCCTGCCCCTTCTTGCAGCCCTTCTTGCCCGAGACCTGGTCGGCCCAGGCCGCGTAGTGGCCGTCGGCCGACGCGGACGCCTGCCAGGCGCTGGTGAGCGCGGCGGTCAGCGCGGCGTGGTCGGGGAGCTTGTCGACCTGGAGTCCGGACAGTCGGCCGACCAGGTCGTTGCGCTGCTTGGCCGCGTCCTGCAGGGCGCCGGCCGACTGGTCGAGGTTCTGGCACGCCTTGACGTCGGCGACCGCCCTGATCACCGCGTCGCGGCTGTTCCCACTGTCGGCGAGGAGCTTGTCCAGGGCGACGGCCTGCGCCCGGGCCGGGTCGGCGGCGCCCGACTGGGAGGCGTCCGGGACGGGCCCGGTCGCGGCGACGGACGTGCCGGTGTTGCTCCTGCCGTCGCTGCCGCCGCCGCTGAGCAGGGCTCCGGCCCCGATCCCGAGGGCGACTATGCAGACGCCGACGCCCGCGATGAGGGGGACGCGCGAACGGGTACGGCCACCGCGCTGGTCGGTCGCGCCGCCCGCGGGTGCGCCGGGGCCGGCCGCGCCGTCGAACCGCGGCAGGTGCTGGGTGGGCTCCGGCGCCCCGCCCGCGCCACCGCGGAAGAGGTTGTCGAACTCGGCCGGCGGGGCCTGCCCGGGCGCCCCGGGCCGCACGGCGTACTGCTGCCCGGGCACGGGCGGAAGGTACTGCGTGGCCTGCGCGTCGGGGTCGGCGGCGGGCGGGAGCGGACCGGCGGCGGCCCGTCCGAGGACCTGGGTCGCCTGGTCCGCGGGCATCTCCGGGGGCAGTGCGCCCGGGCCCACCGGCGGGATGTACTGGGTGGCGCCCTCGTCGGGAGAGCCGGCCACCGGGGGTATGTACTGCGTCGCGCCCTCGCTCGGCGCGGCGGCGACAGGCGGCAGGTACTGGGTGGCGCCCTCGTCGGCGGGGCCGACCGCCGGGGGCAGGGGCCCGGCACCGGCGCTCTGCTGCTGAGGCAGGGGCTGTCCCGATCCGGCCGGCGGCTGCTGACCCCAGGCCGAGCGCGGGTCCGAGCCCTCCCAGGACGGCTGCGTCCCCCACTGCTGGTTCTGCTGCGGGCTGTGGCCCTGGTGGTCCTGGTGCTGGGGAGCCCGCCCCGGCCCCCAGGGCTGCCCCCATGCCTGTCCGCCGGCGGGGCCCGGTGCGGGCGCCGGGGGTATGGAACCGTTCACTCCGCCCGTCTGGCCCGTCTGGCCCGGCAGCAGGGGCGCGCCGCCGTCGGAGGGCAGCACGATGCCTTCGCGCGCCTGCCGCGCCGAGGGCTCCTCGCCCTGTCCACTCTGCGTCACCGGGACTCCTACGAATGGGGGACCTTCGGAATCGTCGGCTCACGCTACCGGGTCCCCATGACCGGTGCCACGCCGGACAGGGGGGCGCCCCTTCAGGCTGGGAGGAACTGCGCGCCCAGCCAGGAACATCCCGCACCAACGAGACATCCGTCACCCCAACGGCGATATCTCCCCGGGGCCCGGGGCGGAGCCCCGCGACGGCACCCCGACCCCGGGCACGTCATACAGCCGCCGGACAGGTCACACAGCCGCAACGCCGGAGGCGTCACGCCGCCGCCAGCTCCACCCGCGCCCCGAACTCCCGCACCACGGCCTCCTCCCGATACGGCTCCAACCGCTGCTGCAGGTCGTCCAGATACTCCGCCCCCCGGCTGGAGCGCAGCGTGCCGAGCAGTTCCACGGCCTTCAGCCCGGTGTGGCACGCCTGCTCCACCTCGCGCTGCTGCACCTGCGCGGTGGCGAGCAGCACCAGGCCGATCGCCCGCCGCCGCGCCCGGGACTCGGGGTGCCCGGCGAGCGACTCCTCCGCCCGCCGGGCCGCCGCCTCCGCCTGCCCCAGATCCCGGTGACAGTGCGCCAGCTCGTCCGCCAGGTAGGCCTCGTCGAAGTGCGCGATCCACGCCGGGTCGTCCCCGGACGCCGCGTCGGCCGCCTCCAGCGCCGTCACCGCACGACCGGACGCGATCTGCGTGGCGCGCACATCTCCCATGAGCGCATGCCCGCGCGCCTCCGCGGCGTAGAACATCGCCTCCGCGCGCGGGGTCACGCGCCCCCGCGCCCCCTCCTGCGCCGCCCGCGCCAACTGCGCGATCTCGCGCGGGTTTCCGAGCTGCGCCGCGAGGTGGCTCATCGAAGCGGCGAGCACATAGCCGCCGTAGCCGCGGTCACCGGCCGCCTGCGCGAGCCGCAGCGCCTGGATGTAGTACCGCTGCGCGAGCCCCGGCTGACCGGTGTCGACCGCCATGTACCCCGCGAGCTCGGTCAACCGCGCGACCGCCCCGAACAGTTCGCGGCCCACCGACTCCCGGTAGGAGCCCGCCAGCAGCCCGGAGACGACGCTGTTGAGGTAGTGCACGACGACCGGCCGCACATGGCCGCTGCCGTACTGGTGGTCCAGTCCGACCAGGGCCTGCGTCATGGCCCGCACCGCGTCCACGTCCGACTGCCCCACCCGTGGCCCGGCCGACCGCGCGACCTGCGAGTCCGGCCCGGAGATCAGCCAGTCACGGCTCGGCTCGACGAGCGCGGAAGCGGCGACGGAGGACCCGGACAGGAAGTCCCGGCGCCCGACGTCGCTGCGCCACAGCTCGCAGACCTGCTCGATGGCGCCGAGCACCGTCGGCGAGAACTGCAGGCCCACGCCCGACGCGAGGTTCTTGCCGTTGGCCATGCCGATCTCGTCGATCGTGACCGTACGCCCCAGCTTGCGGCCGAGCGCCTCCGCGATGATCGCCGGGGCCCGGCCCCGCGGCTGCTGTCCGCGCAACCAGCGGGCCACGGACGTCTTGTCGTAGCGCAGGTCGAGGCCGTGCTCCGCGCCGCACATGTTGACCCGGCGGGCGAGCCCCGCGTTCGAGCAGCCCGCTTCCTGGATGAGCGCCTGCAGTCGTTCGTTCGGCTGCCGTGCGACAAGAGGCCTGGCGGCCATGGCGTACCCCCTACTTCCTGGCTCGGTTCGCCGAGTGGCCGGTGCACCGAAAAGATCCGGCCCTGAAGATCGATGCCCAGCGGACATTCCTCTGATGCGAGATATGCGAGGGTTGCCGGGGTAAAGGCTGATCCCGCACCCCCCACCTGGTTACCCCACGCCCGCCGCGGTTGCCCGTGCGCGCCCCCACCCGTGCATCCATGCGCCCCACCCGCGGAGACAGTGCTCCTCCCCGGCGCATGTGGGATGAAAAGGACGTGCTCAAAAAGCATTGGTCCCGGGCCGGACGGCGCGGAGTGGGCGAGGCGTAACCCCCGGTGACCGCTAGAGTTGAGTTCATCGTGGAAGAGACCATCGCGGGCCCTGAAGCTGCCCACATCCCGAAGCAGCGCGGCGAGTCACTCCTGGATGCCGCCGTCCGTTACGTCGAGGAGCGTCACTGGGACGTGTTCCCCGGCACCTGGCTGGAAGCCGTCGACGGGATGCACCGCTGTTCCTGCGGTCAGTCCGCGTGTCCCGTGCCCGGCGCGCACCCGGCACGCGACGACTGGGCGACGCAGGCGACCGGCAGTGCGACCGTCGCGCGCGGTCTGTGGTCCGAGCGGCCGACGGCGTCGATCCTGCTGCCCACCGGGCGCACGTTCGACGCGGTCGACGTTCCGGAGACCGCCGGGTTCCTCGCCCTCGCGCGCATGGAACGCATGGAACTGACGCTCGGTCCGGTGACGCTGACGCCGGCGCGGCGCATGCAGTTCTTCGTGCTGCCGGGCGCGTCCGCGAAGGTGCCGGACCTGCTGCGCAAGCTGGGCTGGCAGTCGGCCTCGCTCGACCTGGTCACGCTCGGCGAGGGCGCGTATGTGGCCGCGCCGCCCACGCGGTTCGGGTCGCGGGGGGCCGTGCAGTGGGTGCGGCGGCCCACGTCGGCGAATCGGTGGCTGCCGGACGCGGAGGAGCTGGTGTCGCCGTTGGCGTATGCGTGCGGGCGGGATCGGTAGCGGTTCGCCGTCGCGTCTGCCTGGTTCCGGTTCGTCGGCGGCCGCCGGGTTGCGGGTGGTTGCTCGGGCTGTTCCCCGAGCCCCTTACGGGGCCCCGCGCCGTAGGGTTCTCGCATGAACGAGGGAACAGTGACCGCTCCCGCCGCCGTACGCGTGCATGACCTGTGGAAGCGGTTCGGGGAACATGTTGCCGTCGCGGGGGTCGATCTCGAGTTGCCCGCCGGGCGGTTCATCGGGCTGGTCGGGCCCAACGGGGCCGGGAAGACCACCACGCTGTCCATGGTCACCGGGCTGCTCAGGCCCGACCGTGGCACCGTCGAGGTCGTCGGGCACGACGTGTGGCGCGACCCGGCCGAGGTGAAGGCCCGTATCGGAGTGCTGCCCGAAGGGCTGCGGCTCTTCGAGCGGCTGTCTGGGCGCGAACTCCTCGCCTACACCGGTCGGTTGCGCGGACTGCCCGGCGCCGAGGTCGACAAGCGGGCCGCCCAGCTCCTCGACGTCCTCGATCTGGCCGGGGCCCAGCACAAGCTCGTCGTCGACTACTCCACCGGGATGCGCAAGAAGATCGGCCTGGCCGCCGCGCTCCTGCACAACCCCGAAGTCCTCTTCCTCGACGAGCCGTTCGAGGGCGTCGACCCGGTCTCCGCGCAGACCATCCGCGGCGTCCTGGAGCGCTACACCGCCTCCGGCGCCACCGTCGTCTTCTCCTCCCACGTCATGGAGCTGGTCGAGTCGCTGTGCGACTGGGTGGCGGTCATGGCCGCGGGCCGCATCCGCGCGCACGGCCCGCTCGCCGACGTACGCGGCGACGCGCCCACCCTCCAGCAGGCGTTCCTGGAACTGGTCGGCGCGCACGGCCGCACCGCCGGCACCGACCTGGACTGGCTCGGCGGCGGCGCCCGGTGAGCGGCCTGTCCTCCGTCGTCGTACGGCTGAAGCTGTCCCTGCTGGGGAACGGGCTGCGGCGGTCCGCCGGGCGGCGCGCCGCGTACATCGCGTCCCTCGTCCTCGTCCTGCTCTTCGCCGCCACCCAGTTGCTGGGCCTGGTCCTCCTGCGCGGCAACGCGCACGCCGCCGCGGTCGCCGTGCTCGGCATCGAGGTGCTCGCGCTCGGCTGGGCCGTGATGCCGCTGTTCTTCCCCAGCGGCGACGAGACGCTCGACCCCACCCGTCTGGTGATGCTGCCGCTGCGGCCGGGTCCCCTGGTCCGGGCGCTGCTGGTGGCGTCCCTGGTCGGCATCGGGCCGCTGTTCACGCTCTGCATGGCGGTCGGCTCGGTGATCTCCGTGGCGCGCGGGGCGGCCGCGTACATCACCGCGGTCGCCGCCGTCGTCCTCACGCTGCTCAGCTGTGTCACCCTCGCCCGGGCCGTCGCCGCCGCCAACACCCGGCTGCTGACCAGCCGCAAGGGCCGCGACCTCGCCGTGCTGAGCGGCCTTGTCGTCGCCGTCGGCGCCCAGCTCGTCAACTTCGGTGCCCGGGAGCTGGGTTCGGCGGGGCTGTCACGGCTGGACCCGGTGGACGACGTCGTGCGCTGGGTGCCGCCCGCCTCCGCGATCGGCGCGGTGGACTCCGTGAGCAAGGGCTCGTACGGCGTCGGGGCCGCGCAACTGGCTCTGAGCGCGGCGGCGCTGGCGGGCCTGCTGGCCGTGTGGGCGCGCAGCCTGACAAAGCTGATGACCGCGCCGGACTCCTCCACCCTCCAGGCCGCCGAACCGGCCCCCCGGGAGCGGGACTCGCGGGGCCTGTCCCGGCTGCTGCCCGCGGGCCGCACCGGCACGGTGGCGGAGCGCAGCCTGCGCTATGTGTGGCGCGACCCGAAGACCAAGGCGGCCTGGGTGACGTCACTGGCCATCGGGCTGATCGTGCCCGTCTTCAACGCCCTTCAGGGGACCGGCTCGATCTACTTCGCCTGCTTCGCGGCCGGCATGCTCGGCATCCAGATGTACAACCAGTTCGGGCAGGACACCTCCGCGTTCTGGATGGTCGCGATGACCATCTCCTCCGCCCGCGACGCCCACGCCGAACTGCGCGGCCGGGCGCTGGCCCTGCTGCTGATCACCGTGCCGTACGCCACCCTCGTCACCGTCACCACGACCGCCCTGCTCGGTGCCTGGGACAGGTTGCCCGAGGCGCTCGGACTGTCCCTCGCGCTGCTCGGCGCGATGATGGCCACCGGTGCCTGGTGCTCGGCCCGCTTCCCGTACTCGATACCGCAGGAGGGCTACAAGAACGTGGTCCCCGGGCAGGCGGGGCTCGCCTGGATCTCCATCCTCGGCGGCATGGTGTCGGCTGCCCTGCTGTCCGCGCCCGTGATCGCGGCGACGATCTGGCTGAACGTCACCGCGGGCGGCGACGACTGGACCTGGCTGCTGCTGCCGGCGGGCGCCGCCTACGGCGCCCTGATCACCCTCCTCGGCCTCCGCCTCGCGGCCCCCCGCACGGCCCGCCGGCTGCCGGAGATCCTGGCGGCGGTCAGCAAGGGGTAGGTGCGCGGCCCGTAAGGCCGGGGAATCACCACGCAAGGATTTCCCTCAATCTTCCGTGAAGAAGATGTGGGCTGGGTCACGGTCGAGTTGAATGTGGGCGAGAGAGCGGACGAGCGTGCCGTATGGGCGGACGCGCAGGCTGCAGGGGGTTCGGGTGAGTGCTTCCTGGCGGAGGGGGACCACGGACGAGCCGGTTCCGGACGAGCCGCAGCGGGACGGTTCGGATCTTCTCGCCGCGCTCCTCGACGGGATGGACGCGGCCCTGTGCGCCTTCGACGCCGACGGGGTCGTGACGCACTGGAACCGGGAGGCCGAGCGGATCCTCGGCTGGTCGGCGGCCGAGGCGGTCGGGCGGCGCGGGTTCGCCGGGTGGGCCGTGCGCAGCGCCGACGCGGCCGAGGTCGAGGCGTGGCTGATGTCCGCGATGCAGGCCCCGGGACGGCAGGTGCACGAGTTCGCGCTGCTGACCAAGGACGGCGGGCGGGTGCTCGTACGGACCCAGTCCGCGGCGGTGCGGGGGCCCGACGGGAAGCCCGCCGGGGTGTACTGCGCGTTCAGCGAGGTGCACGCGCAGATCGACCTGGAGCGCTCGATCGCGCTCAGCGAGGCCCTGTTCGAGGACGCGAGCTGGGGTGTCGTGCTCGTCGACGCGGATCTGCGGCCCGCCGTCGTCAACGCCCACGCGGCCCGGGCGCTCGGCATCGGGCGTACGGCCGTGCTGGGACGGCCCCTCGGGGACCTGCTCGCACAGGGGGTCGAGGAGCTGGAGAGCGCGCTGACGCATGTGCTCGCCGAGGGGGCGCCGCCCGCCCCCGCCGAGATCTGGGTGGGCGTGCGGACCGCGGAGGGCGAGAAGCGGCGGTGCTGGCGGAGCGGGTTCCTGCGGCTGGCCTCACCGCTGGCGGAGGAGCCGGTTCCGCTGGGAGTCGGGTGGCTGTTCCAGGACGTCACCGAGACCAAGCAGAGCGAGCAGGAGGCGGCTCTGCTGCGCTTCCGCTCCAACCAACTGCACCGGGCGGCGCGGGCGGCCGCCGAGTGCGAGGACCCCGGCGAGGCGGCCACGGTCCATCTCGACTTCGCCCTCGCCGGGTTCGCCGACCACGCCCTGATCGACCGGGTGGCGGGCGGCTGGGTGGCGGACGGGGCGGGGCCGGTACGGCTGGTGCGGGCCGCCGAGACGCCGTCCGGTGCACCCGGGCCGAGCATGCTCACCGGGAAGGCGGGACTGCCGGTGCGGTACGACGAGGGGCATCCCGCCTTGCAGTGCGTGGAGCGCGCCGGGACCGTACGGGCCGACGCGGGCGCCGCCGACCCGGCCCAGGCGCGCGCGTGGGCGCTGGCCCGGCAGTGGCCCGCGGACGCGGTGCACGCCCTGTGCGCGGTGCTGCGCAGCCGGGGACGGACGCTGGGTGTGGTGACGTTTCTACGGGGTGCCGGGCGCAGCCGCTTCGAGCGGGTGGACGCGGTGTACGCGGAGGACGTGGCGGTACGGATCGCCGCGGCGCTGGACCTGTCCGACGTGGTGAAGGGGCGGGCCGCGCAGTAGGGCCGTGGGGCGCGGCTACGCCTGGCGGTAGAAGATCCGGTCGGCGTACTCCGCCAGAACCCGGGCGTTCCACTCATGACCGCCGTCGACGTTCCCCGACCGCAGCAGGGGCGGTTCGATGCCGCGCTCCGCGAGCACGCCGGCCGCCGTGGCCATGACCGCCTGCAGCAGGGCCGTGGTGACGACGGTGGAGGCGGGGGCGAAGGGCGCCGGGATGGTGTCCAGGGTGAGTTCCGCGTCCCCCACCGCGATCTTCGAGTCCAGGACGAGGTCGCAGTGGTCCTTGAGGTACGTGCCGGAGGCGTGCCGGGACCTGGTCTCCGCCGCGTACGCGACCGAGGTGACACCGATGACCTTGATGCCGCGCGCGCGGGCGGTCATCGCCATCTCCACGGGCAGCTCGTTGCGGCCGGACAGGGAGATGATCACCAGGAGGTCGCCGGAGCGCAGCGGGCTCGTGCCGAGGACCGCGCTCGCCAGGCCGCCGACCCGCTCCAGCGCGGAGCCCAGCGTCGTCGGCATGACGTCCACGCCGACGACTCCCGGCACCGCGAGCAGGTTCATCAGGGCGAGGCCGCCCGCGCGGTAGACCAGGTCCTGCGCGGCCAGCGAGGAGTGCCCGGCGCCGAAGGCGAACAGCCGGCCGCCCGCGACCACGGTGTCCGCGATCAGGGTGCCGGCCGCCGCGATCTCCTCCGCGTCCTCCTCCCGCACGCGCCGCAGCAGTCCGATCGCCGCGTCGAAGAACCGCTCCGCCGGCGTGCTTCCACCCTGCGGCTCCCCACCGCTCGGCCCTGCGCTCATCGGCGACGCCCCTTCGAAGTCGGCCCGTGTCGCGGATCACGTTGCGGTCTGGACCAGTGGCATGTCAATACGGCCGCCCAGGCACCCGGGGGGCGCGGGCGGGCCCGGGAACCGGCGCCCCCCAAGGCGTGCCGGGTGGCGTACCGACGCGCCCCGTAGCCCCGTGGTCCCTCGCCGCGCCCCGGTTGTCAGTGGGATGAGTCAGAATTGAATCCAGGGCCAGCGCACACGCCGGTGAGCAGTCGAGCCTCCGGCAGATCTCTTCGAGGGGCACGTATGTCCGGACTGATCGACACGACGGAGATGTATCTCCGCACCATCCTCGAGCTCGAGGAGGAAGGCGTGGTCCCCATGCGCGCCCGTATCGCCGAGCGGCTCGACCAGAGCGGCCCGACCGTGAGCCAGACGGTGGCGCGGATGGAGCGTGACGGCCTGGTGTCGGTCGCCGCCGACCGTCACCTGGAGCTCACGGACGAGGGCCGCCGCCTGGCCACCCGTGTGATGCGCAAGCACCGCCTCGCCGAGTGCCTCCTGGTCGACGTGATCGGGCTGGAGTGGGAGCAGGTGCACGCCGAGGCGTGTCGCTGGGAGCATGTGATGAGCGAGGCGGTCGAGCGCCGCGTCCTGGAGCTGCTGCGCCACCCCACCGAATCGCCGTACGGGAACCCGATCCCGGGCCTGGAGGAGCTCGGCGAGAAGGAGATGGCGGACCCGTTCCTGGACGAGGGCATGGTCTCGCTGGCCGACCTGGATCCGGGCACGGACGGCAAGACGGTCGTCGTGCGCCGTATCGGCGAGCCCATCCAGACGGACGCCCAGCTGATGTACACGTTGCGGCGGGCGGGTGTGCAGCCCGGCTCGGTGGTCAGCGTGACGGAGTCGGCGGGCGGTGTCCTGGTCGGCAGCGGCGGCGAGGCGGCCGAGTTGCAGGCGGACGTCGCGTCCCACGTGTTCGTGGCCAAGCCCTGAGGACCTGAGGGCCCTGCCAGGCCCTCTTGATCCCTCTCGGTCCTCTTCGTCCGCCCTGGTCCCGCCTGCGTCACAACTCCTGCGGCTCCCGGGACGGTTGTGATGATTTCGCGATCGTACTGCAATCAAGATTCAGTGAGCGGAATCGCAGCGCCCGGACGGTTCGCATGCAAGGCTGTCGCATGAGGCATATGACCTGAGGGTTCTTGGCCGGGCTTGACAGCGATGTCAACGGCCGGGAAGGGGAGGGAGGATGTGCCCCCGAACGCGACCCCGGACCCGGGGAGGGCCCCGGCGCCCATCGGCACCGGGGCCTGTCCTCCCCTGTTTCGACCCGGAGCCCCGAGCTCTCAGGGTCGTCCCCCTCGGACCGGTTTTCCCCGAGCGGTCCGCCTCCCGCAGAAGATCTCCCCGCGCAGAGGGCGGCCAATCCTCGAGGGAGGTCACTCGAAGGTGGGGTGTTGTGGCCGAAAACGGTGCTTTCGAATAGCCATTCGATAGCGTGGGCGGTGACGATCTCGCCGGGCCGGGCGCTGTACCAACCGACGCGACCGTCACACAGCGAGCACCAGGCATCAGCGCCCGGCGGCGACACCCGGCGCCGGCGACGACCGCCGACACCAGCAGGAGCAGCACGACAGCGAAAGTACGACCAGTACGACAAAGCGCGCGGACCGACCGCCCGACGCGGAAGCGAGCGGTCCCGGCCGAGCAGGGGGGTGCCAGGACGATGCGTCGCATCGACGTGACCGGAGCGGGCGGCGTACGCCTCGCCGCATGGGAGTTCGCCGACCCGCCCAAGACCGGCGACGGCGAACAGGCGCCGGGCGTGCTGTTACTGCACGGCCTCATGGGCCGCGCCTCGCACTGGGCACCCACCGCCCGCCGGCTGGCCGAACGGCACCGCGTCGTCGCCCTCGACCAGCGCGGCCACGGCCGGAGCGACAAGCCCGCCGACGGCTACACCCGCGAGGCCTACATCGACGACGCCGAAGCCGCCCTCGAACAGCTCGGCCTCGCCCCGGCCGTCCTCATCGGCCACGCCATGGGCGCCCTGACCGCCTGGCAGCTCGCCGCCAAACGCCCCGACCTGGTGCGTGCCCTGGTCATCTGCGACATGCGGGCGTCCGCACTCGGCGCGGCCTCCCAGCGCGAATGGGAGACCTGGTTCAAGTCCTGGCCCCTCCCCTTCGCCACACTCGCCGACGTCCGCAAGTGGTTCGGCGAGGACGATCCCTGGGCCGAGCGCCCGAACCGCGCCCGCGGCGAGTTCTACGCCGAGGTGATGACCGAGTCCCCGGACGGCTGGCGCCCCGTCTTCGACCCCGAGCACATGCTCAGATCCCGGGAGACCTGGGTGTACGACGCGCACTGGGAGGAGCTGGCGCAGGTGCGCTGCCCCACCCTGGTCGTCCGCGGCCTGGACGGCGAACTGGGCCGCGCGGAGGCCCAGGAAATGGTCCGCGTCCTCCCCCACGGCCAGTACGCGGAGGTCCCCGACGCCGGACACTTCCTCCACTACGACCAGCCGGAGGCCTGGCGAGCGGCGATCGAGCCGTTCCTGGACGGCGTACCGGCTCCGTGAGCGCCGCCACCCCTCACCGGCCGCCTGCCTGATTGCGCTGCCAGCCCCTAGGGGCCGACGGCAGCCGTCCTGGGCCCGGCGGCCAGCCGCAGGCCGACCTCCACCAGGGTCCAGCCGAGACGGATACGGAGGTCCCGGGGGCGCCGGGCCGCCGCGGCGAGGCGGTACGCGTCGGCTCCGGCACGCAGTTCGGCAGCGCGGACTCGGTGCAGGGCGAGATGGGTCTCGGGGTGCATCGGGCTGTGGCCTCTCAATCCGTCGTGAGGGGGAACGCACGTGTCTGGATGCGCACCTGAGCGGTGTCCGCCTCGCCCTCGTCGCCGACCCGGTCCCGGTAGGTGGCGACGAGCGCGTGCATCTTCTCGACGAGCTCCCGGGTGAGCTCCGGCGTCAGCCGTAGCGTCACGCTGCTCATGTCCCAGGTGCGGTTCCACTCTTCGGGCCATGCGTGGCGATTGCCGAGCCAGGTCGACAGGTCGCGGGTCTGGGCGGTCGCGACCTCATGGAGGTACGTGTCCGCGGCCCCGCGTACGTCCGGGTTGGCGTCCGTGAGCAGGGCGTCGTCGAAGCGCAGGCCCCGGTGGACCGCCTTCCACCACCGCTCCCGCCCCTTGCCCCGCTCGGGAGCGTCCTCGATGAAGCCATGGGCGGCGAGCTGTCGCAGGTGGTAGCTGGTTGCACCGCTCGACTCACCCAGCTTCTCGGCAAGTTGGGACGCGGTGGCCGGACCGCCGAAGCGCAGGGCGTCCAGCAGCTGGATGCGCAGCGGGTGTGCGAGCCCACGCAGGGAGCGGGCGTCGAGACTGCGGACCTGCGGGTCCTGGGGCTCGTTCATGGATACAAAGGTAGCGTTGCAAAGAAAACGTTGCAACCATTCCTTTGCAGGCCCTGGGCTCAGGTGAAGATCGAGGCATGGGACGATGACCGGCATGCCGGGCACGCCCGTCGTCGACATCTCGAAAAACCTGTTGATTGGGTTGCGATCGCTTCCTAGGGTGTGAGGTACACGGAAAGGAGGTGGTTCGGCAGATGTATGACATCCGGACGCGTGAGGTGGCTGCGGGCTAGTGGCCCGCCGTCGTACTCGGTTCGGCGCCGGACCAGCGCGTGTGAGATGCGCGCAGCCGGCCTAATCCAACGCAGTCACCCGGCCCGCGGGCTCGCCGGTACGTCCGGCCGGCTCCTTCGTCTTTCGGCGGAGGACCTGAGCTCGCGGGCCGTCTGCGTTTTCGGGCGCCGGGGTCAGGGGCTGAGGCGCTCCACCCGCCAGGTGCCGTCCGGTTCCGCGACGTAGCGGAGGCGGTCGTGAAGGCGGTTCTCGCGGCCCTGCCAGAACTCGACCGCCGACGGCGCGATGCGGAAGCCGCCCCAGTGCGGGGGGACCGGGACCTGGGCGCCCTCGGGGTAGCGGGCGGTGAGCTCCTGGTACGTGGCGTCGAGTTCGGCGCGGGAGTAGATGACCGAGGACTGGGCGCTGGCCCAGGCGCCGAGCTGGGAACCGTGGGGGCGGGTGCGGAAGTAGGCCGCGGTTTCGTCGCGGCCGGTGCGGCGGGCGGTGCCGGTGACGATCACCTGACGGGCCATGGGGTGCCAGGGGAAGAGCAGGGACACGTAGGGGTTGGCGGCGAGGTCTCGGGCCTTGCGGGAGTCGTAGTTGGTGTAGAAGACGAAGCCCTGTTCGTCGTACTGCTTCATCAGGACGGTGCGGGAGCTGGGGCGTCCCTCGGCGTCGGCGGTGGAGACGATCATCGCGTTCGGCTCGTAGAGCATTCCGGCGATGGCGGCCTGGGCGGCCTGTTTGAACCAGCGGGCGAACTGGTCCATGGGGTGGGGGGCGAGCGAGGACTCGTCGAGACCTTCGGCGCGGTAGTGGGCTCGCATTTCGGCGGGGTTGGCGGACAGCTCCTCGGCGGGACCTTCGGCCGCGTGTTCGACAATGGGTTCGATCACCGGGTCCGTGGTGGATTTGGCGGCCGGGTGCACGGGGGGCTGGGCTGCGGGTTCATCCGGGTAGCGGTCGGTCACGCCGTCATCTTGCCGTACGCGCCCGGAGCCCTCGGCGGCTTGTGGACAGTGGGCACGGTGAGGGTGGGCTTCGTCACTGTGTGGCACTGAGTGCCGCTTGCTCTCCCCAACGGTGGCACTCGGGGATATCGTGCTGGTGCCGTTCCGGTTGGGTGACCGCCGACCGATCGGGGCATCAACCGGGGTGACCGTTTCGGACCGCGGATTTTCGAGAACGACCGCTACAGACCGTGGAGCCGGGGCGGCGCACCCCTTTCCGCCGTACACATCACGAGGAGCCGCCTGATGTCCGATTTCGTACCCGGACTCGAGGGAGTCGTCGCGTTCGAGACGGAGATCGCCGAGCCGGACAAGGAGGGCGGTGCCCTGCGCTACCGGGGCGTCGACATCGAGGACCTGGTCGGCCATGTCTCCTTCGGGAACGTGTGGGGCCTGCTCGTGGACGGCGCCTTCAACCCCGGACTGCCGCCCGCCGAGCCGTTCCCGATCCCGGTGCACTCCGGTGACATCCGGGTGGATGTGCAGTCCGCGCTGGCCATGCTCGCCCCCGTGTGGGGCCTGAAACCGCTGCTGGACATCGACGTGGAGCAGGCCCGCGACGACCTGGCCCGGGCCGCGGTCATGGCGCTGTCGTACGTCGCCCAGTCGGCGCGCGGCCAGGGGCTGCCGATGGTCCCGCAGCGGGACATCGACAAGGCGCAGTCCATCGTGGAGCGGTTCATGATCCGCTGGCGGGGCGAGCCGGACCCGAAGCACGTCGCGGCCGTCGACGCGTACTGGACGTCGGCGGCCGAGCACGGCATGAACGCCTCCACCTTCACCGCGCGGGTGATCGCCTCCACGGGCGCGGACGTGGCCGCGGCGCTGTCCGGCGCCGTGGGTGCCATGTCGGGGCCGCTGCACGGCGGCGCGCCCTCCCGCGTCCTCGGCATGATCGAGGAGATCGAGCGCACCGGTGACGCGGAGGCCTATGTGAAGGGGGCCCTGGACCGGGGCGAGCGGCTGATGGGCTTCGGCCACCGGGTGTACCGGGCCGAGGACCCGCGGGCGCGCGTGCTGCGCCGCACCGCCCGTGAGCTGGGCGCGCCGCGGTTCGAGATCGCGGAGGCGCTGGAGAAGGCGGCGCTGGAGGAGCTGCACAACCGCCGTCCGGACCGGGTGCTCGCCACGAACGTGGAGTTCTGGGCGGCGATCGTGCTCGACTTCGCCGAGGTCCCGGCGCACATGTTCACGTCGATGTTCACGTGTGCCCGTACGGCCGGCTGGTCGGCGCACATCCTGGAGCAGAAGCGCACGGGCCGCCTGGTGCGCCCGTCGGCCCGCTATGTGGGTCCCGGGCCGCGCAGCCCGCAGGAGATCGAGGGCTACGCGGACATCGCGCACTGACGACCAGGAGGGCGCTGGGCTGTCCTCAGCCCAGCGCCTCGTCCAGCAGTGCCGCCCACTGCGCCACGACCCGTTCGCGGCGGGCGGCGTCGTCGGTGAGGAGGTTGGCGAGACCCAGGCCGCGGGCCATGTCCAGCAGGCCCTGGACCGTCTCCCGGACGCCCGGCCTGCTCTCGTCGGCGTCGAGCAGGTCGACGGCGATGCGGTGGGTCTCGCGGCCGACGCGGGCCTCCAGCTCGGTCACCCGGGGGCGCAGCTGCTCCTCGTTGGAGGCGGCGACCCACAGGTGCAGGGCGGCGCGGAACAGCGGCCCGGTGTAGAGGTCGACGAGGGCCGCGACCACCGCGCGCCGGTCGGCGGCCCCGTGCGGGAACAGGACCCTCAGCGCGGTGGAGCGCTCCTCGGCGACGTACTCGACGGCCGCCGTGAACAGGTCCTCCCGGGTCGGGAAGTGGTGCTGGGCGGCGCCCCGGGAGACACCGGCGCGTTCGGCGACGACCGAGACGGTGGAACCGGCCCAGCCGTGGTCGGCGAGGCAGGCCACGGCGGCCTGGAGGAGCCGTTGCCGGGTGGCCCGGCTGCGGTCCTGCTTGGGGACGCGGTCCTGCTTGGGGACGCGCTCGCGTTCTGCTGTGCTCACACCACCCATGAGGGGTCCCGTCGTTCCAGGAAGGCCGTCATCCCCTCGCGGGCCTGCGGGGAGGAGAACAGCCGGGCCGAGAGCGCGGTCAGGTCGGCCGCGTCCCGGTCGAAGGTCTGAAGCACAGTAGCGGTGAGGAGTCGTTTGGTCTCCGCCAGGGCCCGGGGTGCGGCCCGCCGCAATCCGTCGAGCACGGGTTCGAGCACCTGGTCGACGTCGTCGCCGGTGGCGGTGAGCAGGCCGGTGCGGACGGCTTCGAAGGCGTCGAAGCGTTCTCCGGTGAGGTAGTGCCGGGCGAGGGCACGGGGGTCGGTGCGGGGCAGCACGGTCAGGGAGATCACGGCGGGTGCCACCCCGATGCGTACCTCGGTGAAGGCGAAGGTGGCCGCGGTGGACGCGACGGCGATGTCGCAGGCGCCCAGCAGGCCGAGACCGCCTGCCCGTACGTGTCCGGTCACCCGGGCGACGACGGGTTTGGGGAGCTCGATGATCTGCCGGAGCAGCTCGACGAGCGCATCGGGGTGCGGTGGGTCGCGCAGGTCGGCGCCCGCGCAGAAGGTGGTGCCGGTGTGGGTGAGGACGACGGCGCGGACGTCGCGGTCCTTGCCGCAGGCGGTGAGCGCGTCGGCCAGGCCGCCGACGAGGGCGGCCGACAGGGCGTTGCGGTTGGCGGGCGAGTCGAGGGTGAGGGTGGTGATGCCGCGATGGTGGGCGGTGCGGACGAGGTCGGTCATGCGCGCTCCCTGAGCTGCCGGCGGAGGATCTTCCCGGAAGCGGCGCGCGGCACGGCGTCGATGAAGGTGACGTTGCGGACGCGTTTGTAGGGGGCGACGCGTTCGGCGACGTACATCATGACCTCGCCCTCGGAGAGGTCGTCGGCGCCCGGCCGGCGGACGACGAAGGCGTGGGGCACCTCGTTGTGGTCATCATTGTAGACGCCGATCACGGCGGCGTCGGCGATCTTCGGGTGGGTGAGGAGGAGGGCTTCGAGCTCGGCGGGGGCCACCTGGAAGCCCTTGTACTTGATGAGTTCCTTCACGCGGTCGACGACGAACAGCCAGCCGTCCGCGTCGACGTACCCGATGTCCCCGGTGTGCAGCCAGCCGTCCCGGTCGATCATGGCGTCGGTGGCCTCGGGGCGGCCGAGGTAGCCCTTCATCACCTGGGGGCCGCGGAAGGCGATCTCACCGGCCTCGCCGACGCCGAGGTCCTTGTCGGGGTCGTCGAGGGACAGGATGCGCATCTCGGTACCGGGGACCAGTTTGCCCACCGTGCCGGGGGGTGCGTCCCGGGCGTCCAGGGGCACCACGTGTGTGCACGGGGACAGCTCGGTCATGCCGTATCCCTGGCCGATGGGTGGCAGGCCGAGGCGTTCGGCGCAGGCCACCGCCAGCTTGGCGTCCAGGGGTGCCGCGGCGCTGATGATGTACTTCAGGGACGACAGGTCGTACTGGGCGACGATCGGGTGCTTGGCCAGGGCCAGCACGATCGGCGGGGCCACGTACAGGCCGGTGATCCGGTGGTTCTGGATGGCCGCGAGAAAGGTGTCCAGGTCGAAGCGCGGCAGTACGACGACGGTGGCGCCCTGCCGCAGGGGCGCGTTCAGGAGGGCCGTCATGCCGTAGATGTGGAAGAAGGGCAGCACGGCGAGGATGCGCTCATCGGGGCCCGTCCCGATGAGCGGCCGTATCTGCGCGAGGTTGGTGGCGATCTGCCGGTGGGTGAGCATGACGCCCTTGGGGATGCCGGTCGTCCCGGACGAGTACGGGAGCACGGCGACGTCCCGCACCGGGTCGATGACGACCTGGGGTTCCGGCGCGGTGGAGGCCAGCATGTCGATCAGCGACCGGTGGCCCGGCGCGCTGTCGCAGAGGAGGATCTCCTCGACGCCGCTCGAGAGTTCGGCGGCGCGGCGGGCCGTCTGGAGGAGCGGTGACACGGTGATGATCCAGCGGGCCGCCGAGTCCCGCAGCTGCTTGGCGAACTCCTCCGCCGTGGCCTGCGGGTGCACGGTCGTGACGGAGGCACCCGCGCGCGTGGCCGCGTAGAACGCGAGCGGGAAGGCGATCGTGTTCGGGCTGTGCAGCGCGAGCACGTCGCCCTTGCGCACCCCCGCCTCGGCGAGCGCCGCCGCGATCCGCCGGTGGAAACGGTCCAGTTGTTCGTAGGTGAGGGTGGTGCCGTCGGTGCCGTCGATCAGGGCGGGCAGCTCGCCGAACTCGGCCGCCTGGCCCAGCACGGCGTCGTGGATGGGGAGTTCGACGGGCGGGACGTCTGCGTACTCGCTGCGGAACACTGTTCCTCCTCGCGCCGGCGCGCCGGGTGTCAGTACGACTTGGGCAGGCCCAGACTCTGGTGGGAGACGTAGTTGAGAATCATCTCCCGGCTCACCGGTGCGATACGAGACACGCGCGCGACCGTGATGAGGGAGGCGAGCCCGAACTCCCGGGTCAGGCCGTTGCCGCCGAGGGTGTGCACGGCCTGGTCCACGGCCTTCACACAGGCCTCCCCGGCCGCGTACTTCGCCATGTTGGCAGCCTCGCCCGCACCCGTGTCGTCCCCCGAGTCGTACAGGAAGGCGGCCTTCTGCATCATCAGGCGGGCCAGTTCGAGGTCGATGTGCGCCTGCGCCAGGGGGTGCGCGACGGCCTGGTGGGCGCCGATGGGCTGCTGCCAGACGGTACGGTCGCGCGCGTACTCCACGGCACGGGAGACGGCGTAGCGGCCGAGGCCGATCGCGAAGGCCGCCGTCATGATCCGCTCCGGGTTCAGCCCGGCGAACAGCTGGAGCAGGCCCGCGTCCTCGTCGCCGACGAGCGCGTCGGCGGGCAGCCGTACGTCGTCCAGGGTCAGCTCGAACTGCTTCTCCCTGCCGGTGAGTTCCATGTCGATCTGCCGCCGCTCGAAGCCGGGGGTGTCCCGGGGGACGATGAACAGGCAGGGCTTGAGCCTTCCGGTGCGGGCGTCTTCGGTGCGGCCGACGATGAGGGTGGCGTCCGCGATGTCGACGCCGGAGATGAAGACCTTGCGGCCGTTCAGGACCCAGTCGTCGCCGTCGCGGCGGGCGGTGGTGGTGATGCGGTGGGAGTTGGAGCCGGCGTCGGGTTCGGTGATGCCGAAGGCCATGATGCGGGTGCCTTCGGCGAGGCCCGGCAGCCATTGTTCTTTTTGGGTACTGGTACCGAAGCGGGCTATGACCGTGCCGCAGATGGCTGGTGAGACGACCAGCATGAGCAGGGGGCAGCCGGCTGCGCCGAGTTCTTCGAGGACGATGGAGAGGTCGGCTATGCCGCCGCCTCCGCCGCCGTACTCCTCGGGGAGGTTGACGCCGAGGTAGCCGAGCTTGGCGGCTTCCGACCAGAGTTCGCGGGGGTCGTGGTGGCGGCCGTGCCGGCTGCCCAGGGCCGTGACGGCCGAGCGGAGGGTCTTTTGTTCGTCGGATTCGATGAGGGGGCTCATTGTCGTCTCCCGGGTGCGGGTCCGATGTGGTTGATCGCGCTCACGCGGCGGTAGCCGCATATCGATACAGCCCCGCGCCCCTGAAGGGCGCGTCCCTACTCGGTGGTTTGCACCACTGCCAGCAATGCTCCGACCTCCACCTGCCGGCCGGGGCTTGCGTGCAGGGCCGTGACCGTTCCCGTGGCCGGGGCTGTGACCTTGTGCTCCATCTTCATCGCCTCCAGCCAGAGCAGAGGCTCCCCGGCCCGGACCGCCGCCCCCACCGTCAGCCCCTCCGCGACCCGTACGACCGTCCCGGGCATCGGGGCCAGCAGGGAACCCGGGGTGTGGTCTGCCGCGGGTTCGCGGAAGCGGGGCACGGCCGTCAGGGCCGTCGAGCCGACGTGCACCTCGTCGCCGTACCGGGCCACCGGGAACCTGCGCCGCACGCCGTCCACCTCGAGGATCACCAGGTGCGCGTCCGCGTGCACCACCCGCACCCCGTCCGCCGCGAGGCCGCCGCGCGTGTGCCGGTAGCGGACCTCGTGCTCCGCGCCCGCCATGAGGTACCGCTTGGTCTGCGGCTGCGACGGAAGGTTCCGCCAGCCGCCGAACCGTGAGCGGCGGTGGGCGTCCGCGAGGGCGGCGGCCAGGGGGGCGTACGGGTCCGCGGCGGGCGCCGTCAGGTGCGGCAGGTGGCGGTCGTAGAAGCCGGTGTCCATCCGGGCCGCCGTGAACTCCTCGTGGCGCAGGGAGCGGACCAGCAGGTCCCGGTTGGTCATCGGGCCGTGGATGTCGGCGCGTTCCAGGGCGCCCGCCAGTCGGCGGATCGCCTCCGCGCGTGTGGGGGCGTGGGCGACGGCCTTGGCGAGCATGGGGTCGTAGTGGACGCCGATGGTGTCGCCGTCCGTGTATCCGGTGTCGAGGCGTACGCCGGGTACGGAGAGGCGGTGCAGCGTGCCGGTCTGCGGGGCCCAGTCGTGGGCCGGGTCCTCCGCGTACAGGCGGGCCTCGATCGCGTGCCCACGCGCGCGTGGCGGCTCGTCGTCCAGTGCCGTGCCCTCTGCCACCCGGATCTGCAGGGCCACCAGGTCGATCCCGAACACCGCCTCGGTGACCGGGTGTTCCACCTGGAGGCGGGTGTTCATCTCCAGGAAGTGCGCACTGTCCCCCGCCACCAGGAACTCGACCGTGCCCGCGCCCACGTAGTCGACGGCACGGGCGGCCCGTACGGCCATCGACCGCAGGGACTCCTCCAGCTCCGGGGTCAGTCCGGGTGCGGGCGCCTCCTCGATCACCTTCTGGTGGCGGCGCTGGAGGGAGCAGTCCCGGGTGCCGAGCGCCCACACCGTGCCGTGGGTGTCGGCGAGGATCTGCACCTCGACATGGCGGCCACCCTCGACGTACGGCTCGACGAACACCTCGTCGTCGCCGAAGGCGCCCCGCGCCTCCGCACGCGCGGCCGTCAGTTCGGCGTCCAGGTCGGCGAGGTGCCGTACGATCCGCATGCCGCGTCCGCCGCCGCCCGCCGCAGCCTTGACCAGGACCGGGAGGTCGGCCTCCGTCACGGAGGTGAGCGGCTCCAGGCCCATCAGCTTCTTCGCGCGCGTCTTGGACGCCATCGCCTCGATCGCCTCCGGTGGCGGCCCGATCCAGACCAGGCCCGCGTCGCGTACCGCGCGTGCGAAGTCGGCGTTCTCGGAGAGGAAGCCGTAGCCGGGGTGCACGGCGTCGGCGCCGGACGCGAGGGCGGCCTTCACGATCAGGTCGCCGCGCAGGTAGGTGTCGGCTGGCGCCGCCCCGGGCAGTCGTACCGCCGCGTCGGCCACGCGTGCGTGGAGCGCGTTCTCGTCGGCGTCCGAGTGCACGGCGACCGTGCGGATGCCCAGGTCGTGGCAGGTTCGGAAGACACGGCAGGCGATCTCACCGCGGTTGGCCACCAGAACGGAGGTGATCACGGGCATCAAGGGCATCTGGGGCCTCACATCCGGAAGACGCCGAACCCGCCACGCGCGCCCTGGTAGGGCGCGGTGTGGATCGCGGACAGGCACAGGCCGAGGACGGTGCGGGTGTCGCGCGGGTCGATGACGCCGTCGTCGTACAGCCGCCCGGACAGGAACATCGGCAGGGACTCGGACTCGATCTGCTGCTCCACCATGGCGCGCAGGGCGGCGTCCGCCTCCTCGTCGTACGGCTGCCCCTTCGCGGCGGCAGACTGGCGGGCGACGATCGACAGGACGCCCGCGAGCTGCTGCGGGCCCATGACGGCGGACTTGGCGCTGGGCCAGGCGAACAGGAAGCGCGGATCGTAGGCCCGTCCGCACATGCCGTAGTGCCCGGCCCCGTAGGAGGCGCCCATCAGCACCGACAGGTGCGGCACCTTGGAGTTGCTCACGGCGTTGATCATCATGGCGCCGTGCTTGATGATGCCGCCCTGTTCGTACTCCTTGCCGACCATGTAGCCGGTGGTGTTGTGCAGGAAGAGGAGCGGGATGTCGCGCTGGTTGGCGAGCTGGATGAACTGGGCCGCCTTCTGGGACTCCTCGCTGAACAGCACTCCCTGGGCGTTGGCCAGGATGCCGACCGGGTAGCCGTGCAGGGCGGCCCAACCGGTGCACAGGCTGGTCCCGTACAGCGGTTTGAACTCGTCGAAGTCCGAGGCGTCGACGATGCGGGCGATGACCTCGCGCGGGTCGAAGGGCACCTTCAGGTCGCCGGGTACGATGCCGAGGAGTTCCTCCGTGTCGTACTTGGGTGCGTCCGCCGGTCCCGGCTCGGCGTACGCCTTGCGGTGGTTGAGGCGGGCGACCACGCGCCGGGCCTGCCGGATCGCGTCCTGCTCGTCGAGTGCGAAGTGGTCGGCGAGGCCCGACACGCGTGCGTGCATCTCGGCGCCGCCCAGGGACTCGTCGTCGCTCTCCTCGCCGGTGGCCATCTTCACCAGCGGCGGTCCGCCGAGGAACACCTTGGCGCGCTCCTTGACCATGATCACGTGGTCGGACATGCCGGGGATGTACGCGCCTCCGGCCGTGGAGTTGCCGAAGACCACCGCGACCGTCGGGATGCCCGCGGCGGACAGGCGGGTCAGGTCCCGGAAGATGGCGCCCCCGGGGATGAAGATCTCTTTCTGGGACGGCAGGTCGGCGCCGCCGGACTCGACGAGGCTGATGCAGGGCAGCCGGTTGGCGAGCGCGATGTCGTTGGCGCGCAGGGCCTTCTTCAGGCTCCACGGGTTGCTCGCGCCGCCCCGCACGGTGGGATCGTTGGCGGTGATCAGGCATTCGACGCCCTTCACGATGCCGATGCCGGTGACGAG
Source organism: Streptomyces sp. NPDC001848 (assembly GCF_042891915.1). Lineage (NCBI taxonomy): Bacteria > Bacillati > Actinomycetota > Actinomycetes > Kitasatosporales > Streptomycetaceae > Streptomyces > Streptomyces sp. NPDC001848. Next base: position 64,727 of record NZ_JBIATP010000013.1, read on the forward strand.
GGAGGCGCCGACCGTGTAGTCACTCCCCCAGGCCGCGAGCGGGGACAGCTCCAGGAACGGCGTGTCCGGGTCCAGGAGGAGTTCGACGCGCTCACGGGCGAGCAGCTTGCCGCGTGCGCGGTGGCGGGCCACGTACTTCTCGCCGCCGCCCGCGAGCGCCTTGGCGTGCTCGGCGTCCAGTTCGGCAAGCTTGGCGAGCATGGCGTCGCGGTGGGCGAGAAAGTCGGGGCTGCGGGGGTCCAGGGCCGAGGACAGGACGGTCAAAGGAGGGCCTCCGGTATCTCCAGATGGCGGGCGCGCAGCCATTCACCGAGGCCCTTGGCCTGCGGGTCGAAGCGGTGTCGCGCGGCGACGCCCTCGCCGAGGATGCCCTCGGCGACGAAGTTCAGGGCGCGCAGGTTGGGCAGGACGTGGCGTACGACGGGCAGCCCGGCCGTCTCCGGGAGGAGCGCCCGGAAGCGGTCGACGGTGAGCGTGTGGGCGAGCCAGCGCCAGGCTTCGTCGGTACGGACCCAGACGCCGACGTTGGCGCTGCCGCCCTTGTCGCCGCTGCGGGCACCGGCGACGAGGCCGAGGGGCGCACGCCGGGTGGGTCCCGGGGGCAGCGGCTCGGGCAGGGGTGGTTCCGGTACGTCGTCGAGTACGCGGGTGGTGTGGGCCGGCGGCACGGGGATGCGGCGGCCGTCGTAGAGGACCGCCACATGGGCTACGGCACCACGGTCGACGGTGGCCGCTTCGAAGACCCCATACGGCTCCCCCTTCCCCGGTGGGGCGACCACATGGAAGCCGGGGTAACTGGCGAGCGCCAGTTGGACGGCGGCACCGCTCAGCGCCCGGCCCACGGTCTCCTGGTTTCGGTCCCGTACGACGAGCCGCAGCAGGGCGCTCGCGGTCTCCTCGGTGGGGGCGTCGGGGTGATCGGTGCGGGCGAGTTCCCAGCGCACCTGCGCAGGGCGGGACTTGGCGGCGTCCAGGGCCGTCTCCATCTGGGCCTGGACGAGCGCGGCCTTGGCCTCGATGTCGAGCCCGGTCAGCACGAAGGTGACCTCGTTGCGGAAGCCGCCGAGCCGGTTGACGCCGACCTTGAGGGTGGGCGGGGGCGCCTCCCCGCGCACGCCCTCGATCCGCACCCGGTCGGGCCCCTCCCGGGTGAGCCGGACGGTGTCCAGGCGGGCGGTGACGTCGGGACCCGCGTACCGGGCGCCGGCCGTCTCGTACAACAGCTGCGCGGTGACCGTGCCGACGTCCACGACACCGCCGGTGCCGTGGTGTTTGGTGATGACGCTGCTGCCGTCCTCGTGGAGTTCGGCGAGTGGGAAGCCGGGCCGGTGCAGCCGCTCGGGCGGGTGCTCGGCGAAGAAGGCGTAGTTGCCGCCGGTGGCCTGCGCTCCGCACTCCAGGACGTGCCCGGCGACCACCGCGCCCGCCAGCCGGTCGTACTCCTCGGGCCCCCAGCCGAAGTGGGCGAGGGCCGGCCCGGTGACCAGCGCCGCGTCCGTCACACGCCCGGTCACCACGACGTCGGCGCCCTCGCGCAGACAGGCGGCGATCCCGTGACCGCCGAGGTAGGCGTGGGCGGTGAGGGCGCCGGGGTTGGCCGCGGTGAGGTCGTCGCCCTCGACGTGCGCCACCCGGGCGGGGATGCCGAGGCGTTCCGCCAGCTCCCTCACGGCGTCGGCGAGTCCGGCCGGGTTGAGGCCGCCCGCGTTGGCCACGACGCGTACGCCCCGTTCGTGGGCGAGACCCAGGCACTCCTCCAACTGGCCCAGGAACGTGCGCGCGTAGCCGCCGCCGGGGTTCTTCAGGCGGTCCCGACCGAGGATCAGCATGGTCAGCTCGGCGAGGTAGTCGCCGGTGACGACGTCGAGGGGTCCGCCGGTGAGCATCTCGCGCAGGGCGTCGAAGCGGTCGCCGTAGAAGCCGGAGGCGTTGCCTATGCGCAGGGGACGCAGGGTCGTCACCGGGCGGCTCCCTTCGGCGGGCGTCCGGTGCCCGGTGGGCCCGCGAAGGCCTGGGCGATGTCCAGCCAGCGGTCGGCGTCCGGTCCCTCGGCGCGCAGGGCGAGGTCGGCGCGGTGGGCACGTCGGGTGACCAGGAGGCAGAAGTCGAGGGCGGGTCCGGTGACGCGCTGCGGGGCGTCGTCGGGGCCGTACGTCCACACGTCGCCGGTCGGAGCGAGGAGTTCGACGCGGAACGGGTCGGCGGGCGCGGGCAGTCCGTGGACCGCGTGGGAGAAGTCCCGGGTTCGGTACCCGAGCCTGGCGATGTGCCGCAGCCGGGCCGTGGGCGCGGGAGCGACACCGAGCGCGTCCGCCACGTCCAGGCCGTGGGCCCAGGTCTCCATGAGGCGGGCAGTGGCCATGGAGGCGGTCGACATGGGCGGGCCGTACCAGGGGAAACGGGCGCCGGGCGGTGCCTGGCGCAGGGCCCGGTCGAGCGCGGCGCGGCCCTCTCGCCACCGGGTGAGCAGTTCGGCGGGCGGCCGCGCGGCTTCCTCGCGCGCGGCCTCGTCGACCCAGGTGCCGGGGGACGTGAGGGCCTTCTCCACCTCCGTCGCGAACGCCTCCGGGTCCGTGACGGCCAGCAGGGCGACGCGGTCGGTCCAGGCGAGGTGGGCGATCTGGTGGGCGATGGTCCAGCCCGCGGCGGGGGTGGCCAGCGCCCAGCCGTCCTCACCCAACTCGGCCACCAGCCGGTCGAGTTCCTCGCCCTCCCGGCCCAGGTCGTCGATCACGGACGATGCGTCGGACACGATGCGCTCCCCTCGGGGCACGACGGTGTGCGTGGGGAGCATGGCAGCGGGCGGAGAAACAAGCAAGCACGCTTGCATGGATCGCTCGCACTACCGTACGAGTTCCCCGGAGAGGCCCCCGGGGCCGTACCCCACCAACTCCCGGACGGCCGCACGCTCTTCCGTGACGAGAAGCCCTGGCAGGGGGGCTGACACCGTTCGGCTGCCGGGGGTACAGGCGCATAACAGCTTCACACACCTGACGAAGTCCACTACCCTGGACTTCCAGGTACACCAAGCTGCACGACTTCTGCGCCCAGCACCTGGAAGGCCCCGTGAACACGCCCAGCACCGCCCCCTCCGCCGCCTCCTCGGCGCCGACTCCCGCCTCGACCACGCCCGCGGCGCCCGGCGGTCCTCGGCTTCGGCGTTCCCTCGGGCCCGTCGGCCTGGTGCTCGCGGGGGGCGTCTCGGTCCAGTTCGGCGGCGCGCTGGCGGTGAGCCTGATGCCGCGGGCCGGTGCGCTCGGGGTCGTCACCCTGCGGCTGGTGGTGGCCGCGATCGTGCTGCTCCTGGTCTGCCGGCCCCGGCTGCGCGGGCACTCGCGCGCCGACTGGGGCACGGTCGTCGTCTTCGGCATCACCATGGCCGCGATGAACGGCCTCTTCTACCAGGCCGTGGCGCGCATCCCGCTGGGCCCCGCCGTCACCCTGGAGGTCCTCGGCCCCCTCACCCTCTCCGTCCTCGCCTCCCGCCGCGCGGTGAACGTGGTCTGGGCGGCCCTCGCCCTGGCCGGCGTGTTCCTGCTGGGCGGCGGAGGATTCGGCGACCTGGATCCGGCGGGCATCGCCTTCGCGCTGTCGGCGGGCGCCATGTGGGCGGCGTACATCGTCTTCAGCGCCCGTACGGGACGGCGCTTCCCGCAGGCCGACGGCCTGGCGCTCGCGATGGCGGTCGCGGCGGTCCTGTTCGTGCCGCTGGGGATCGCCGAGTCCGGCACGAAGCTGCTCGTCCCGATGACGATCGGGCTGGGCGCGGCCGTCGCGATGCTCTCCTCGGTCCTCCCCTACACCCTGGAACTCCTCGCCCTGCGCCGCCTGCCCGCCTCCACGTTCGCGATCCTGATGAGCCTGGAACCGGCGCTCGCGGCGGCATCGGGCTTCCTGGTCCTCGGCCAGTCCCTGACCGCCACCGAGGCGGTCGCCATCGCGCTGGTCATCGCGGCGAGCATGGGGGCGGTGCGGACGCAGGTGGGGCGGGGCAGGGCGAAGGTGGCGCAGCCGGAGGCGTAGGTCCGGACAGTGAGACGTACGGCTGCCGCAGCCGTTGGGGGGTCGGCGTGCGGAACGCCCCACGAACGTCAAGGGACGTCCGTGCCGACCGCTCCTGTCGTCACCCCGACGACGGTGCGGAAATCCGCTTCTCGAACCAGTGGTGGGCGTACGGCTCGTCGTTGAAGGCGGCGACCTCCTGGAAGCCGAAGGAGTGGTACAGGCTGATCGCGGCGGTGAGCGCCTTGTTGGTGTCCAGGCGCAAGGTGTCGCGGCCGTGCTCGGCGGCCCGCGCCTCCAGTTCGGTCAGGAACCGGCGACCGAGGCCGAGCCTCCGAGCTTGGGGCGCGACCCACATGCGCTTGATCTCTGCCGGAGCCCCGGGCGGCAGCTTCAAACCCGCACAGCCGACGGGTTCGCCGTGCAGGCGAGCGACCAGGAAAAGACCGCGATTCGGCCGGAGTTCGCCCGCGTCGGGCAGCAGGCTGCGCGCGGGATCGAAGCCGGTCTCGAAGCGCTCCTGCAGTTCGGTGAAGTAGGACATCAGGCAGTGCCGGGCGTCCGGGTGGTCGGGGTCGACGACGTCCAGCGTGACCGTCGCGGCGGTCAGCAACCGCTCGACCTCGGCCATGGCCGCGACCAGCCGGGCGCGCTGTGCGGTGTTGAGTGGCTCAAGCAGGGAACCGGCCAGCTCATCGCTGCGGCCGTCCAGCAGGGCGCGCTCCGCTCGGCCTTCGTCGGTGAGCCGCACGGTACGCACTCGCCTGTCCCGGCGCTGCGGCTGGACCGTCACCAGGCCGTCGCTCTCCAGGGAACGCAGCAGTCGACTGACGTACCCGGAATCGAGCCCGAGACGCTCACGCAGGCGCCGCACGTCCTCACCCCGCTCGCCGACCTCCCAGAGCAACCGGGCCTCGCCGATCGGCCGGTCGCGGCCCAGGTAGTGGTCGTGGAGCACACCCACGCGTTCGGTGACGGTGCGGTTGAAGCGCCGCACCTGGTCGATCTGCGTTTCATCCATTCCCTGACTTTAGTCAGAGAACTCTGCGTCCGACCAGGCCGGCGAACGCGACGAACGCGGTCCAGGAGGCGCTGGTGACCGCGAGCCGCACGCCGTTCCTGTTCTTGGAGTCGCGGACGTGGACGGTGGCTTGGGCGGGAGTTATGGCAACCTCGACGCAGTCAGGGCCGTCAGCGCTGCTGTAGCTGCTCTTGAACCACTCCAGCGGCGTGAGGGTCATGTCTCTTCTCCCAGTACTTTCTCGATGAAGGCGAGCGACTCCCGGGGCGAGAGAGCTTGCGCCCGGATCATTCCATAGCGCATTTCCAGGATCTGGACTTCCCGGGGATCACTGATCAGACGGCTGTGCAACTGAACCTCCAGGTGCCCCAGCGTCTTGCCGTCCTGGAGCTTCAGCAGCCGGATGGGGCCGCTCAGCCCTGCGTGGTCCTCACGGTCCGTGGGCATCACCTGGATCTCGACGTGCGGCAAACTGCCGACTTCCAGCAGGTGTTCGAGCTGTTGCCGCAGCACCATTCTGCCCCCGACGGGCCGCCGCAGCGTCGCCTCTTCCTGCACGAAGGTGATCAGCGGCCGGGGCACCCGGTCGAAGACGGCCTTCCGTGCCATACGCGCGGCGACCAGACGCTCGATCTCGTCCTCTGTGTATGCCGGCCGTCGCAGTGCGTACACCGCCTGCGCGTACTCGGGCGTCTGCAGCAAACCGTGGATGTGTTGGCTGACATAGGCCCCCATCTCGATGGCCTCGTCCTCCAACTTCGCCAGGTCCCGCACCTTCTTCGGATACCGAGCCTTCTCCACGTCCTCCTTCATCGCGGACAGCTTCCCGCCCGCCCCGAGCACCTCATCGGCCTTGTCCAGGAAGTCCGGCTTCGGGATCCTCCGCCCGCGCTCGACGGACGAGACCATCTCCTCGCCGTACCCGATCGCCGCCCCCAGCTCCACCTGCCGCATCCCGGCGGCTTCACGCCACACCTTGATCTGCCGCCCGACCGCCTTGAGTACGGCCTCGGCCTCCTCGTCCTGCACGCTGTCCCCTCCCGACGTACGAACCGTACGACTACGCACACCACCCGGACAGTCACGTTCCGTACCGTGGTCGTTGCTGGTCAGCGTAGGGACGGTTGGCCACGCTGGGTGAGGTGAACCAGAAAACTCAGCTCAGGATCCAGCTGTCCGCCACTCGAAGGGGTGCCCGTCTCGCCCGGCTGCTCACGGAACGCCAACTGGACGAGTGGGGCGTTCCGTTCGAGGAAGCGGCACAGATCGTGGCCGAGCTGGCCTCCAACGCCGTACTGCATGGCCGGGTCAGCGGAAGGGACTTCCGGCTGGGGCTGCAACTGCACGACGACGGCACCCTCCGAATCGAGGTGACGGACGCCCGGGGCGACCGGGTCCCGCGCATCAAGGACCCGGCGGACGGTGAGGCGGAAACCGGCCGCGGTCTCCGGATCGTGGCCGCCTACGCCCACCGTTGGGGCGTCGACGGGGCACCTGCCAACGCCAAGACGGTCTGGGCCGAGCTCACACCGGGTCACGGGAAGGCGTGAAAGGATCGCCACGGAGCTGCCGACCCTCGGACACGAGTCGGTGAGGGTCGGCAGGCCCTTCGACAAGGAGGGAGGCTGCGTGAGTTCGACATCCTCGCCGGGCGCGGCTTCATCAGTTTCCTGGCCGCGCCCCGTCACGAATGCGTCTACGTCTGCAACGTGACCTGGTGCAGCTGAAGAGCGCACGGCCTCGCCCTGCGGAGGGCTCTCGGGGCGCCGCGCCGCCGCTCACTTCTCGCCCTCCGGGGTCGTGGGTTCCTCAAGGCCGTCGGCCAGCACCTCCGCCAGGTGCCGTGCCCTGAGGCCCGCCAGTTGGTCAAGCTGGGTGCGGCAGGAGTAGCCGTCCGCCAGGACCACCGCGTTCGGTGGTGCGGAGCGCACCGCGGGGAGCAGTTGGTCCTCCGCGCAGGCCGTCGACACCTCGTAGTGGCCCTTCTCGAAGCCGAAGTTGCCCGCCAGGCCGCAGCAGCCGCCCGTCAGGTCGCCGGTCAGGCCGGCCGCCGTGCGGAGTCGGCGGTCGGCGGCGTCGCCGAGGACCGCGTGCTGGTGGCAGTGGGTCTGGCCGGCCGCCGGGCGATCGAGGCGGGGCGGTGTCCAGTCGGGGGCGTGCTTCTCCAGGGCCTCAGCGAACGTCAGCACCGCTGCCGCGAGGCGCTGTGCGCGCGGGTCGTCGTGCAGCAGCTCCGGCAGGTCCGTGCGCAGTGCGGCGGCGCAGCTCGGCTCCAGCACGACCACCGGGGCGCCCGCCGCCAGCACCGGGTCCATCAGGTCCAGGGTGCGGCGCATGACGGTGCGGGCGCGGTTCAGTTGGCCCGTGGAGACGTAGGTCAGGCCGCAGCAGACCCGGCGTCGGCGGCCCGGCGGCAGGGCCACCCTGAGGCCGGCCGCTTCCAGGACGCGGACCGCCGCGCGGCCCACGGACGGCGACAGGTGTTCCGTGAAGGTGTCCGGCCACAGGGCGATCAGGGGGCCGGTCCCCCGGGGGCGTCCGCCGGTCGTCCGCCGCCACCATCGGCTGAACGGCTCCCGCGCCAGCGGGGGGAGCCGGCGCTCGGGCGTGATTCCGCCCAGGCGTTTCGCGAGCGCCGCCAACGGGTCCACCGACGCCAGGGTGTTGACCAGCGGGGCCGTGCGGGTGCGGGCCACCGCCCCCAGCCACAGCGGCAGCCATCCCATCGCGTAGTGCGCGGCCGGGCGGCGGCGGTCCGTGTAGTGGTGGTGCAGGAACTCCGCCTTGTACGTGGCCATGTCGACCCCGACCGGACAGTCCGTACGGCAGCCCTTGCAGGACAGGCACAGGTCGAGGGCGTCCCTGACCTCCGTCGAGCGCCAGCCGTCCGTCACCACCTCGCCCGCCAGCATCTCGTGCAGCAGCCGGGCCCGTCCGCGGGTGGAGTGCTCCTCCGCACCCGTCGCCCGGAACGACGGGCACATCACCGAGGAGCCGGACACCGTCGTCGTACGGCACTTGGCGACGCCCACGCACCGGCGGACCGCCGCCGAGAAGTCGCCGCCGTCCGCCGGATAGCCGAAGGCGACGTCGACCGGCTCGCGGGGCAGCACCGCGAACCTCAGGTTCTCGTCCAGGCGGGCCGGGCGGACCAGCATGCCGGGATTCAGCAGGTCGTCCGGATCCCACACGTTCTTCGCCCGCTCGAAGAGAGTGACCAGGTCGGGCCCGTACATCTTCGGCAGCAGCTCCGCGCGCGCCTGCCCGTCGCCGTGCTCCCCCGACAGCGAGCCGCCGTGGGCGACGACCAGGTCCGCGAGGTCCTCGGAGAAGCGGCGGAAGCGGGCGACGCCCTCCTCGGTCACCAGGTCGAAGTCGATACGGACGTGGATGCAACCGTCCCCGAAGTGGCCGTACGGGGTGCCGCGCAGACCGTGGTCGGCCAGTAGGCGGCGGAAGTCCCGGAGGTAGTCGCCGAGTCGGGCGGGCGGCACCGCGCAGTCCTCCCAGCCGGGCCAGGCCTCACTGCCGTCCGGCATCCGGGTCGCCGTACCGCTCGCGTCCTCCCGCAGCCGCCACAGGGCGCGCTGCGCCGCCGGGTCCGTGACCACCACGGCGTCCGTGACGTCGGCGGCCCGGACGATCGCCTCCGCACGCGCGCGTGCCTCCGCCTCGCCGCTGCCGCCCGCCTCCACGAACAGCCAGGCGCCACCACGCGGCAGCCCCGCCGACGGTGGTACGAGATCGGCGGCCATGCCCTCCACCGTCAGCGGGCCGAGCGGCAGCAGCCCGGCCGCCGCCTGGGCCGCCGCCGTCTCGTCCGCGTACCCCAGCACGGCGAGCGCACGCGCGCGGGGTGCCTCGACGAGGCGGACGACCGCCTCCGTCAGGACGCCCAGCGTGCCCTCGGAGCCGCAGAAGGCGCGGGCGACGTCCGCGCCCTTCTCCGGAAGCAGCGCGTCCAGCGCGTACCCGGAGATACGGCGCGGGAGGGACGGGAAGCCGGTGCGCAGGAGCGCCAACTCGCCCTCGACCAGTGCCCGCAGGCCGTCGGGGGCGCCCTTCCAGTCCCGGCCCAGGGTCAGCGGCTCGCCCCGCGCGGTGAGCACCGACAGCTGCCGTACGCTGTCCGCCGTCGTCCCCCAGGCCACCGAGTGCGAGCCGCACGCGTTGTTGCCGATCATCCCGCCCAGCGTGCAGCGGGCGTGCGTGGAGGGGTCCGGGCCGAAGCGCAGGCCGTGCGGGGCGGCGGCCTCCTGGAGGCGGTCCAGGACCAGGCCCGGCTGCACCACGGCCGTGTGTGCCTCGGGGTCGAGGGACACGATCCCGTTCATGTGGCGGGTGAAGTCGAGCACCACGCCCGTGCCCGTCGCCTGTCCGCCGATCGACGTGCCGCCACCGCGGGCGACGACCGGCACGCCATGCGCCCGGCACACGGCCAGCGCCGCCGCCACGTCGTCCGCGTCCCAGGGGGCCACCACACCGAGCGGGACGCGCCGGTAGTTGGACGCGTCCATGGTGTGCAGCGCCCGCGCGGTCGTGTCGAACCCGACCGCACCGCGCACCGCCGTGCGCAGCTCCCGGCGCAGCGCACCGACATCGGCGTCGATGCCCGCCGCCTGCTGCCCTCGCACCACACGATCCGTCATGCCACCAGCATGCCTGCCGCCACTGACAGTGACCGCTCCGGGGCACACCGGAGCGGTATCGCGGAAGGGCGGGCGGCTGCGGTCGGGGGACGGTGGCGGCTGCGGTGGCGGCCGCGGTCGCGGCGCGGTGGCGGCCGCGGTCGCACGTGGTCGCGCAGTGATCACATGGCCGGATTCCGAATCGAAACCGCCTCATTCCAATCCCAGACTCACCTGAGACTCACCTATAGTGACGCCCAATCACTCTTATATGGACCACCAATTGAGCACCAAGGGTCGCTGCGCGTCCCGGCCCTGCGCGCCCCACACGCCATGGACATGACCGAGGTCGACCGAGGACACCATTCATGACCGCCCCCATACCGCCCGGCGAACGGCCCACCCTCCGCGCCGTCGCACCCGCCCCCCTGGTCGCCGCCGCGGTGGCGGGCCTCGCCGTCGCCGCCGCGGTGTTGGCGGCTCCTCAGGCAGTCCGCGTCCCCCTCGCCTGGGGCGGCGCCGCCGCCACCCTGCTGCTGTGCGCGGCGGTGGCCCTGGCCGCCCATGGGGTCCGGTCCGCCGCCCTGGCGCGCCGCCGCCTGGACGCCGTGACCCAGGACGCGACCCGGCTGCTGCAGGAACGCGCCCGGCTCGCCGAGGAGTTCAGTCAGGAGCGGGGCCGGCTCATGGACGGCTTCATCGAGGAACGGGTCCGGCTGACCGAGGAGTTGGAGCGGGACAGGGCCAGGCTGACCGAGGAGTTCGAGCACGAGCGCACCCGCCTCTCCGACGAGTTCGAACGGGAACGCGCCGTGCTCGGCGAGGAGTTCGCCCGGGAACGGGCCGCCCTCACCGCCGATGTCACCCGGCTCACCGAGGACAACCGCCGTCTCGCCCAGCGCCTGCGCCAGGCCTCGAACGCGCGTGACGCGGCCGTCTCCGTCACCGCCAACGTCGCCGGGCGCATGCAGGCGCTGGCCACCGGCACGCTCGCCGACCTGCGCGCGATGGAGGAGAAGCACAGCGACGAGGACGTCCTCGCCGACCTCCTCCACCTCGACCACCGCACCGCGCAGGCGGGCCGCCTGGCCGACTCCGTCGCCGTTCTCGCCGGCGCGCGCTCCGGCCGTCGCTGGGCGCGCCCCATCGTCATGGAGTCCATCCTGCGCGGCGCGATGGGCCGCATCGCCGGTTATCAGCGCGTCCGCGTCCACTCCGCCAGCCAGGCCGCCGTCTCCGGACACGCCGCCGAGGGCGTGATGCACGCGCTCGCCGAACTCCTGGACAACGCCGCGAACTTCTCCCCGCCGACCGCCGAAGTGCACGTCTACGTCGAGGAGGTGCCGGCCGGGGTCATCGTGTCCGTGGAGGACGCGGGGCTCGTCATGAGCGACGTGCAGCTGCGCCGCGCCGAACGCGCCGTCTCCGGCGACATCGCCGAGCTCGGCGGACTCACCGGCACCCGGCTCGGCCTCGCGGTCGTCGGCCGGCTCGCCCGCAAGCACGGCCTGAAGGTGTCCTTCCGGCCCTCGGCGCGCGGCGGCACCGGCGTGCTGATGCTGATCCCCCAGGAGATCCTGTCCCAGCCGGTGCCGCCGCCGGCCGCCACGCCCGCCCCGGCCCCGGCTCCGACTCCGGCCCACGAGGCCGCCCCGGCCGCGAAGGCCGCCGTGGCCGCCGCCCCCGGTCACCGGCCGTCGTACGCCGCCGCCCGGGCCGCCGGGGACCTCGACCCCGACCCGGTGCCGGACCACCGGTCCCCGAGGTCGCACGACACCGACACCGGCGGTCTGCCCCGGCGCCGCCGCGGCCAGGCGCTCGCCGCCGCCGAACGGGGGCGCGCACACACCGCCGACCGGCCCGAGCGCGAGCCGCGCACCCCCGGGGACGCCAAGGCTCGTGCCGCCCGCTTCAGCAGCTTCCGCCAGGCGGTCCGCGCCACGGCGACGGAACCGGCCACCACCGGACCGGCCCCCGAAGCCGTACCCCAAGCCGAAGCCCCCACGCCCGAGCCCACTCAGGCACCCAACTCCCCGCACCCGGAAGGCGACACCACTTCATGACCGGCACCACGACCGCCGACGAGAGGCTCACCTGGCTCCTTGAGGGACTGCTGGAGCGCACACCCGGGGCCCGGCACGCGCTGGTGCTCTCCCGCGACGGGCTGAAGCTGTGCCGCACCCCGGAGCTGTCCGTCGACCAGGCCGACCAGCTGGCCGCGATCGCCGCCGGCATCCAGTCGCTCTCCCACGGCGCGTCCGTGGAGTTCGGCGACGGCAGCGGAGGCGTGCGCTCGGCGATGGCCGAGTTCTACGGCGGGGTCCTGTTCATCGTGGAGGCTGGCGAGGGCGCCCACCTCGCCCTGGTCACCGACGAGGACGCGGACGCCGGGCTCGTCGGGCACACCATGAGCGAACTCGTGGAACAACTCGGCGAGCACCTGACCGCCGAGCCGCGGACCTCATGAGCCGCCCCGGCAGGGACGACGCGCCCGACCGGCTGTACACCCTCACCCAAGGGCGCGCCCGGTCCGACTCGGCCGCGCGGTTCGACCTGGTGACGCTCGTGGTCGCCGAGTGCGACCCGGTGCCCGGTATGCAGTCGGAGCACGCCGCGATCCTGCGGATGTGCGAGCGGCCCACGGCGGTCGTGGAGATCGCCGCCGAGCTGCGGCTGCCGGTGAGCATCACCCGGATCCTGCTCTCCGACCTGCACGCGGCCGGCCGCATCAGCGCCCGCCACCCGCGCACCGCCGCCCTTCCCGACCCCGACCTCCTGGACAAGGTGCTCGTTGGACTCCGCAACCTCTGACACCCGCGCTCCGCTGGGTGCCCAGGCCGACAACGGCCTGAAGATCGTGGTCGTCGGCGGCTTCGGCGTCGGCAAGACGACCCTGGTCCGCTCGGTGAGCGAGATCCGCCCGCTCTCCACCGAGGAGACCATGACCCGGGCCGGCGAGGGCGTCGACGACCTCAACGGGGTGCACGGCAAGTCCGCGACGACCGTCGCCTTCGACTTCGGCCGCATCACGCTGGACGCGCACAACGTGCTGTACCTGTTCGGGGCGCCGGGGCAGGAGCGGTTCTGGTTCCTGTGGGACCGGCTGTTCTCCGGCACGCTGGGCGCGGTCGTCCTCGTCGACACCCGCCGCATCGACGAGTCCTGGTACGCCATCGACCGCCTGGAGCGGCACGGCACGCCGTTCATCGTCGCCTGCAACGACTTCGGTGGCCCCCGGCACACGCCCGACGAGGTCCGTACGGCCCTCGACCTGGACCCGCAGGTGCCGCTGATCGACTGCGACGCGCGCTCCCGGGAGTCCGCCAAGCAGGTGCTGATCACACTGGTCGAGCAGGTGCGGCGGCACCACGCCGCGCACCCGCCCGCACCCGCACGGTTCCAAGCGCCCCGATCGTCCGAACAGGAGCTGGTGTGACCCCCGCCCCCGTGCCCCTGAGCGGGCCGAGGTTCCAGACCGAACCCGCCGCGCTGTACCGGGAGATACGGCACGAGCACGGCGCCGTCGCCCCGGTCCTGCTCGACGGCGACATCCCGGCCTGGCTGGTGCTCGGCTACCGCGAGCTGCACCAGGTGACCGGCGATCCGGTGCTGTTCAGCCGCGACTCCGGCCTGTGGAACCAGTGGGACGCCATCCCCGACGACTGGCCGCTGCTGCCGATGATCGGCCGCAGGCAGCCGTCGATCCTCTACACCGTCGGCGAACGCCACCGCGAGCGCGCCGCGATGATCAGCGGCGCCCTCGAGGCCGTCGACCCGTTCGAACTGCGCCGCCGCGCCGAGCGGTTCGCGGACGAACTGATCGACGCGGTGTGCGACAAGGGTGAGGCGGACCTGGTCGCGCAGTACGCGATGCTGCTGCCCGTCCGGGTGCTCGCCCTTCTCTACGGCTTCGCGGAGGAGCAGGGGCCGGGCCTGGTCACCGCCCTGAACGACATGATCGACGGGCGGGAGCGGGCGATCGCGGGGCAGACCCATCTGGCCGGCTCCATGGCCGAGCTGGTCGCCGACCGCAAGGAGCACCCGGCCGACGACGTGGTGTCGCGGATGCTCGCGGACGAGGGCGGCTTCACCGACGAGGAGATCATTCAGGACCTGATGGTGATGATGGCCGCCGGCCACCAGCCGACCGCGGACTGGATCGGCAACTCGCTGCGGCTGATGCTGACCGACGAGCGCTTCGCCGCCTCCCTCTTCGGCGGGCGCAACAGCGTCGCCGAGGCCATGAACGAGGTGCTGTGGGAGGACACCCCGACGCAGAACGTGGCGGGCCGCTGGGCGTCCCGCGACACCCGCCTCGGCGGCCGGCACATCCGTGCCGGGGACCTGCTGCTGCTCGGCCTCCAGGGCGCCAACAGAGATCCCCAGGTGCGCACCGACGGCGCCGAACTGACCGGCGGCAACAACGCGCACTTCTCCTTCGGGCACGGTGAGCACCGGTGCCCGTTCCCGGCGCAGGAGGTGGCGGAGGTGATCGCGCGGACGGGCATCGAGGTGGTGCTCGACCGGCTGCCGGACATCGATCTCGCCGTGCCGGCCGAGGAGTTGACGCGGCGTCCGTCGCCGTGGCTGCGGGGACTGACGGCACTGCCGGTGAGGTTTACCCCTACCCCCGCGGTTGGAAGCGCTTCCCCATGACCTCTACCGAGATCTCTCCTGCCAGAGCCCCCATAGCCCTGGACCCCTTCGTCTCCGACCTGGACGCCGAGAGCGCCCGCCTCAGGGAGGCCGGACCGCTCGCCGCCGTGGTACTGCCCGGCGGCGTTCCGGTGTGGGCGGTCACCCACCACGCCGAGGCCAGGGAACTGCTCACCGACCCCCGGCTGGTGAAGGACATCAACGTGTGGGGCGCCTGGCAGCGCGGCGAGATCGCCCCCGACTGGCCGCTGATCGGCCTGGCCAACCCCGGCCGGTCCATGCTCACCGTGGACGGAGCCGACCACCGGCGGCTGCGCACGCTGGTGGCGCAAGCGCTTACGCCACGCCGGGTGGAGGAGATGCGGGACCGCATCACCAAACTGACCGAGGACCTGCTGGACCGGCTGCCCACCGACGGCTCGGTGGTCGACCTCAAGGCGCAGTTCGCGTACCCGCTGCCGATGTACGTCATCGCGGACCTGATGGGCATTCAGGAGTCCTGGCTGCCGCGGCTGAAGGAACTGTTCGAGAAGTTCTTCTCCACGCAGACGCCGCCCGAGGAGGTCGTCGCCACGCTCACCGAGCTGGCGGGGATCATGGCGGACACGGTGGCGGCGAAGCGTGCCGCACCGGGCGACGACCTGACCTCCGCACTGATCCAGGCCGCGGAGGACGGCGACCGTCTGACGGACGAGGAGATCGTCTCCACCTTGCAGCTGATGGTGGCGGCGGGCCACGAGACGACGATCTCGCTGATCGTCAACGCGGTGGTCAACCTGTCGACGCACCCCGAACAGCGGGCGCTGGTGCTCTCCGGTGAGGCGGGCTGGTCGGCGGTGGTCGAGGAGACGCTGCGCTACTCCACGCCCACCTCCCATGTGCTGATCCGTTTCGCCACGGAAGACGTCCCGGTGGGTGACCGGGTCATCCCCGCAGGTGACGCGCTGATCGTGTCGTACGGGGCGATCGGGCGGGACGAGAAGGCGCACGGCCCGAGTGCGGGTGTCTTCGACATCACCCGGGAAGCAAAGAACCGGCACATCTCCTTCGGCCACGGTCCGCATGTGTGCCCCGGGGCGGCGCTGTCCCGTCTGGAGGCGGGCGTGGCGCTGCCGGCCCTGTACGCCCGGTTCCCGGACCTGGACCTGGCGGTCCCGGCGCGCGAGCTGCGCAACAAGCCGGTGGTGACGCAGAACGACCTGTTCGAGCTGCCGGTGCGGCTGGGCGGCTGAGCCGGCGGCTCCTCGCCCCCGCCGCCCCAGCCCGCCCCCGTCCTCCAGGGGCTCCGCCCCTTCGCCCCCGGCAGGGGCTCCGCCCCTGGAGTCCCCGCGGGGGCTCAGCCCCCAGACCCCCCGTCAGCGGGCCCGCTGCACGCGGCGCTCGTCCCACACCGGCTCCGGCGTCTCGCGCACCCGGCCATCGCTGCCGAAGACCAGGAAGCGGTCGAAGGACCGTGCGAACCAGCGGTCGTGGGTGACCGCCAGGACCGTCCCCTCGTACGCCTCCAGGCCCTCCTGCAAGGCCTCCGCCGACTCCAGGTCGAGGTTGTCGGTCGGCTCGTCCAGCAACAGGGCGGTGGTTCCCTGCAGTTCCAGCAGCAGGATCTGAAAGCGCGCCTGCTGCCCGCCGGAGAGCCGGTCGAAGGCCTGGTCCCCCTGCCGGTCCAGTTCGTAGCGGCGGAGCGCCGACATGGCCGCGCCCCGGTCCCGGGCGTACTCCGTCCACAGGATGTCCACCAGGGTGCGCCCCATCAGTTCGGGATGCGCATGCGTCTGGGCGAAATGACCCGGTACCACTCGTGCGCCCAGTTTCACCGTACCCGTGTGCGCCACGTCCTCCCCGGCCAGCAGCCGCAGGAAGTGCGACTTGCCCGACCCGTTGGAGCCGAGCACCGCCACCCGCTCGCCGTAGAAGATCTCCAGTGAGAAGGGCTTCATCAGCCCGGTCAGCTCCAACTGCTCACAGGTGACGGCCCGCACCCCGGTGCGCCCCCCGTGCAGCCGCATCCGGATCTCCTGCTTGCGCGGCGGCTCCGGCGGCGGGCCGGCCTCCTCGAACTTGCGCAGCCGGGTCCGCGCCGCCTGGTAACGGGAGGCCATCTCGTCGCTGCGCGCGGCGTACTGCTGCAGGTCCTGCACCAGCTTCTTGAGCTGGGCGTGCTTCTCGTCCCAGCGGCGGCGCAGCTCCTCGAACCGTGCGAACCGCTCCTGCCGCGCCTCGTGGAAGGTGCCGAAACCGCCGCCGTGCACCCAGACGTCGGAGCCGGCCGGGCTCGGCTCCACCGCGACGATCCGCTCGGCGGCCCGTGCCAGCAGCTCCCGGTCGTGCGAGACGAACAGCACGGTCTTCCCGGTCTCCCCGAGCCGTCCCTCCAGCCACCGTTTGCCCGGCACGTCCAGATAGTTGTCGGGCTCGTCCAGCAGGAGCACCTCGTCGGGACCGCGCAGCAGCGCCTCCAGGACCAGCCGCTTCTGCTCACCACCCGAGAGCGTGCGCACCTGACGCCACTGCGCCTTCTCGTACGGCACGCCGAGCGCGGCCATGGTGCACATGTCCCACAGGGTCTCCGCCTCGTAGCCGCGTGCCTCCGCCCAATCGGCGAGGGCCTGGGCGTACCCCATCTGAGCGGCCTCGTCGTCCACCGTCATGATCAGGTGTTCTGCCGCGTCCACGGCCTGCGCGGCCTGCCGGATCCCGGGCGGCGCCACCGACACCAGCAGGTCGCGGACCGTGCTCTCGTCCCGTACCGAGCCGACGAACTGCCGCATCACCCCGACACCGCCGCTCGACGTCACCGTCCCGCCGTGCGGCTTCAGCTCGCCGGACAGCAGCCGCAGCAGGGTCGTCTTGCCGGCGCCGTTCGCACCGACCAGGGCCGCCACCGTTCCCTCGCCCACCCGGAACGACACGTCGCCGAGCAGCGTCCGTCCGTCGGGCAGGTAGTACTCAAGGTGAGAGGCCTCAAGATGTCCCATCTTTCGTGTGTCCTTGTCTGCCGTACGGGGACGGCGTGGTGCGCCGTCGCACTGCGTGGGCGGGTGGGCCCCGGACCACGGTGCCAGGCGGGCCCGGTCGACGGCTGCTCATTTTTGGGGCACAGCCCCCAGGCACGGGATGGCACGGGACGGGTAGGGGCGGCGGGGGCGAGGTCAACCCGGTGGCGACACCCCGTCTCATCCGACGGACCACGTTTCGCCCAGGTTTCCTCCAGCGGCTACGCTCCCGTCCGTGGCTGACATCCAGATTCCTGACGACATCAAGCCCGCGGATGGTCGTTTCGGCGCGGGTCCCTCCAAGGTGCGGGTCGAGGCGCTGGACGCCCTCGCCGCGACGGGTGGCTCCCTGCTCGGCACGTCCCACCGCCAGGCCCCGGTCAAGAACCTGGTCGGCAAGGTGCGCGAGGGGATCCGTGAGCTGTTCCAGCTCCCCGAGGGCTACGAGGTCATCCTCGGCAACGGCGGCTCCACCGCGTTCTGGGACATCGCGACCCACGGCCTGATCGAGAACAAGTCGCAGCACCTCAGCTTCGGCGAGTTCTCCTCCAAGTTCGCCAAGGCGGCCAAGCTCGCCCCCTGGCTCGCCGAGCCCACCGTCATCGCCGCCGACCCCGGCACCCACCCCGAGCCGCAGGCCGAGGCGGGTGTCGACGTCTACGCCTTCACGCACAACGAGACGTCGACCGGTGTCGCCATGCCCATCAAGCGGGTCGAGGGTGCCGACGAAGGCGCCCTGGTCCTGGTCGACGCCACCTCCGGCGCCGGCGGCCTCCCGGTCGACATCGCCGAGACCGACGTCTACTACTTCGCCCCGCAGAAGTCCTTCGCCTCCGACGGCGGCCTGTGGATCGGCGTGTTCTCCCCGGCCGCGATCGAGCGCGCCGAGCGCATCCACGCCTCTGGCCGCCACATCCCGGAGTTCTTCAGCCTCCCCACGGCGATCGACAACTCCCGCAAGAACCAGACGTACAACACCCCGGCCCTCGCCACCCTGTTCCTGCTCAACCAGCAGCTGGAGTGGATCAACGGCCAGGGCGGCCTGGACTGGGCGGTCCGCCGCACCGCCACCTCGGCGCGCACGCTGTACGGCTGGGCCGAGGACGTCAAGTTCGCGACCCCGTTCGTCACCGACCCGGCCAAGCGCTCCCAGGTGATCGGCACGATCGACTTCTCGGACGAGATCGACGCCGCCGCCGTCGCCAAGGTGCTGCGCGCCAACGGCATCGTCGACACCGAGCCGTACCGCAAGCTCGGCCGCAACCAGCTGCGCATCGCGATGTTCCCGGCGATCGAGCCCACGGACGTCGAGGCACTGACGAAGTGCGTCGACTACGTGATCGAACGGCTCTGATCTCATCAGTACGTCGATGAGGGCGCCCGGCGAACACCGGGCGCCCTTTTCCTTCTCACCGCTCGGCTCAGGGACCGACGTGCACGAAGGGCGCCCAGACGGAGGGGCGTTGAGGCAGGTGGTCACGCATGGCCAGGGTCGCGCGGTGCAGCGCCCGGGCGGCATCGTCCGCATCGACCCGTCCGTCGCGCACCAGGTGCCGGTAGGTGGCCTCGCTGATGCCCGCGGCTGCGGCGTCCCACACCGACCACAGGGTGCCGACGACGTGACGCCACCCGGCGTGCTGGAGCGCGGAGGTGAGCGTGATGGCCTCATCGAGGTTGGCCAGGCCGCCCAGCGCCGTCTGGCAGGCGGACAGGAAGGCCATTTCACCGTGGGCGTGCCGGGCGGAGGTGAGTTCCTCCACGGTCAGCATGCCGTCGTGGAGGTGCACGCCACCCTGGGACGGATCTGCGAGGTCCTGCCCGCCGTGGCAGCTGAAGTGAACCCAGGGCCAGGCCGGCCGCGAGGACCAAGGCGCCCACCTTGTAGTCGGCGTTCAGCGGTGATCCGCCCCCGGCCCCGGCCCCGGTCTGCGCACTCCCTTTCCGCGATGGCGACTTGGCCTCGTGACCGGGCACGTCCTCCGGCTGCACCGGGCTGTCCGCGTCCTCGCTGCCGTACAGGAGCCTGGAGCCGTCGAGCGTGTACGTGACCGACTCGCCCTGCCGCTGCAGGGGGACGTCGAGGCGGGTCTGCTTCTTGATCCTCCCGCCGTTCCACGCGTACGCGATGCCGCCGAAGTAGCCGCGCACGGCGAGCTGTTCACCGTCGGGCGAGAAGGCGGCGTCGGTGGCCCACAGGTCGACGACGGCGATGGGCCGGAAGACGTTCGTCCCCGTGGCGGTCAGCCTGGCCGGGCCCTCGTACAGGTGGCCGCCGTCCGCCTTCTTGTCGATGATGTGGACGCGCCCGGTCTTCGGGTGGACCAACAGGCACTCGGCGTCCCTGGGGCCGTCCGCGTACTTCACGACGTACTGGGTGCGTCCAGTAGATCCCCGGGTGGAGGCGGGAGGCGGCGAGCCCGCTCGACTCGGTGATCCGGGGGTCCGTGATGCTGAAGCCGCCGTCGTCGGCGGACGCGGGCGCGGCGAGCGCGACCGCACCGACGAGAAGGGCCCCGGAGAGGAACGCGAACGATCGACGCATGCGCCAAGCCTGCCATCCGCCGCCGGTGTTCACCCGGGACCAGGGGGCGAGGCCGTCCCCCACCACCGACCCTCCATAATGAGCGGATGCTCAGGTTCATGCCCGTGGGCGACTCCATGACGATCGGCAGCGCGGGCGAACACACATGGCGCTACCGGCTGTGGCGGCATCTGTGCGCGACGTACGGCGGCCCGTGCACGCTCGTCGGTCCGCGCGAGACGCTGTACGACAAGGCGGCCGACGCGCCGACGTCCTACGCCTACGCCGAACCCGACTTCCCGCGCGCCCATCTGGCGGGCTGGGGCGAGGGCTGGCTGCACATGGCGCCGCTGATCGCGGACGCGGTTCGTGAGTCCCGGGCGGACGTGCTGCTCGTGTCGCTGGGGCTGATCGACCTCGGCTTCTACACGAACGCGGAGCAGACGGCGGAGAACGTGCGCCGCTTCGTGACCGAGGCCCGGAACGCCAACCCGCGCGTCGGAATGGTCCTGCTCCCGGTGATCCCGAACATCCGGGCGGCGACGGACGCGCCCTTCGGGTCCCAGGTCGCGCGCTTCAATGAACTCCTGGCGAAGGCGGTGGCCGACCTGGACGAGCCCCGGTCACCGATCCTGCTCGCCTCGCCGCCGCCGTCGTACGACATCCACGTCGACACCTACGACGGCACGCATCCGAACGCCTCCGGCGAACACAAGATCGCGGAGGCGTTCGCGGGGGCGATGCGGGAGGCGTGGGGGGTCGGACAGGCGTACGCGGCTGGAACGAGTTGACCGAATACCGGCGTGTCTCGGTCACGGTACGTATCGTTGTCCTGCGCGGCTGCACTCGTGCGGAGAGTGGCCGGGGAGGAGCGCCACGATGACCGTCCTTGAAGACAGGATCGAGATGGCCGATGACAGCGGCGAGCTGACTCTGGACGAGCTGTTCGAGTCGCTCGAGCGGACCACCCCCGAGGGATACAAGGTCGAGATCGTCGAGGGGGCCATCTTCATGTCGCCGCAGCGGGACACGCACTGGGAGATCATCCTGGATATCGTCGAGCAACTGCGCACCAAGTACCCTCGCAAGCGGGTGAAGTCGGACGTCCGCGTCGACTACCCGGGCCACCTCAACGGTTTCGCCTCCGATGTGACGCTGGTGGCCGAGGGTGCCGAGAGGGACGACAAGGGCCTGTGGCGGTGCAAGGACGTCGAATTCGTCGCCGAGGTCATCTCGAGGAGCACAGCGCATAACGACTACGGGCCGAAGAAGACGGCCTACGCACTCGCCGAAGTCCCCGTCTACCTCATCGCGGACCCTTACCAGGGCAAGTGTCACCTCTACACCCAGCCCAAGGACGGCGAGTACGTCAGCGAACTCTCCATCGCCTTCGGAGCCGACGTCGACATGACCACCACTCCCCTCGGCCTGACCCTCAAGACCGACGAGTTCCCCCGCGACTGACCCGCCCCCGCGCCCAACCCCCCTTGCCTAGAGCGCACTCCACCCCGTTGGCTAAGCAGTCATGGAGTACACGCAGCTCGGACGCACGGGACTCAAGGTCAGCCGGCTGGTTCTCGGGACCATGAACTTCGGTCCGCAGACCGATGAGGCCGACAGCCACGCGATCATGGACGCGGCCCTGGACGCGGGCATCAATTTCTTCGACACCGCCAACGTGTACGGCTGGGGCGAGAACAAGGGCCGTACCGAGACCATCATCGGCAACTGGTTCGCCAAGGGCGGCGAGCGGCGCGACAAGGTCGTGCTCGCCACCAAGGTGTACGGCAACATGGCCCCGGACGGCAGCACCCCCTGGCCCAACCACGACAAGCTCTCCGCGGTGAACATCCGGCGGGCGGTCGACGCCAGCCTCAAGCGCCTCCAGACCGACTACATCGACCTCTACCAGTTCCACCACATCGACCGGAACACTCCGTTCGAGGAGATCTGGCAGGCCCTGGACGTGCTGGTGCAGCAGGGCAAGGTCCTGTACGTCGGCTCCAGCAACTTCCCCGGCTACAAGATCGCCCAGGCCAACGAGACCGCCGCCCGGGTCGGCTCGCTGGGGCTGGTCAGCGAGCAGTGCCTGTACAACCTCTTCGAGCGCCGCGCCGAGATGGAGGTCATCCCGGCCGCGCAGGACTACGGCGTCGGGGTCATCCCGTGGTCGCCGCTGCACGGCGGGCTGCTGGGCGGCGTCATCAAGAAGGAGGTCGAGGGCGGACGCCGGGCCGGCGGCCGGACCGCCGACGCGCTCAACGACCCCGCGGTCCGGGCGCAGATACAGTCCTACGAGGACCTGCTGGAGAAGCACGGCCTGGAGCCCGGCGAGGCGGCTCTCGCCTGGCTGCTGACCCGCCCGGGCGTCACGGGCCCCATCGTCGGCCCGCGCACCGCCGAACAGCTGGATTCGGCGATCAGGGCGGTGGAGCTGGAGCTGTCGGAGGAGGTCCTGGCGGGCCTGGAGGAGATCTTCCCCGGTCCGGGTCCGTCACCGGAGGCCTTCGCCTGGTAACCGGCGCAGGGACGTGGCCGGTGTCCGCGGGCCGGGGAACGCCTGGCCCGCGGGGCACCTTCCCCGCGTTCCCGCGGTAGCCCGGAGCTACTTCCCGACCACCGCCGCCAGCGCCACCACCGCGAACATCAGCACAAGCACACCGGCCATGATCCGGTTACGGGTCTTCGGGTCCACGTATCGAGCGTAACCGGACCCCGTCACCGCCCGCGCCGAGCCCCCACCGCTCCACCGTCTCGTAGCGGGGCTGCTCCCCGGCCACCCCCGACTGCGGCAGCCGGCTGCGGACGAGGGTCAGGTCGGCGACCGTCCACTCGCGGCCCGCGAACTCCCGCAGAGCCGCCACATAGGGCCGGAAGTCCGCCGAACCCCGGCTACGGGCCAGGGTCAGATGCGGGTGGTAGGGGCGGTGCTCCCCCATCTCCACGCCCGCCTTCCGCGCCGCGGACTCCACACGGTCGGCGAGCAGCCGGAGCGCCCGTACGTCCCCGGACGCGCCCACCCACAGTGTCCTGTCCCCGAAGCGCCCGCCCCCGGACACGGACAGCGGGAACGGCTCGGTGCGCCGGGCCGCCCGGGCCAGCCGCTCGCACAGGTCCGGTACGACGTCCTCGGCGACCTCACCGTAGAAGGCCAGCGTGAAGTGCCAGGCGGGTCGTCCCGTCCAGCGCAGTCCCCGCGCCCCCGGCAGCCCTTCCAACTCGCGCACCGCCGCGGCCAGTTCCCGGAGCGCGTCCGGGGGAGGCAGCACCGCGGCGAACAGTCTCATGACCTCACCCTCGCAGGGATCGTGCTTCCCGGCCACACCGGCAACCGAGGCGCGAAGGGGCGCCCTACCCGGGCGCCCCGACCATTCAGGCGTCACCGAACCCTCAGGCCGTCACCGACCCCTCAGGCCGTCACCGAACCCTCAAGCCGTCACCGACCCGCTCAGGCCGTCACCGAACCCTCAAGCCGTCACCGACCCCTCAGGCCGTCACCGAACCCTCAAGCCGTCACCGACCCCTCAGGCCGTCACCGAACCCTCAAGCCGTCACCGACCCGCTCAGGCCGTCACCGAACCCTCAAGCCGTCACCGACCCGCTCAGGCCGTCATCGGCTCCTCGCGCGGCACGAACCGCACCCGCGGGTGCCCCCGGTGCCAGCCCAGCGCCAGGCGCAGGCCGCTCGCCCGCACCAGGATCAGGCCGATGGTCACGGCGGCCGCGGCCGAGATCAGGCCGCCCAGGGCGAAGCCGACCCGGGCCCCGTAGGCGTCGGTGATCCAGCCGACCACGGGCGCGCCCAGGGGCGTACCGCCCATGAAGACCATCATGAACAGGGCCATGACGCGGCCGCGCATCGCCGGGTCCGTGCCCATCTGGACGGCCGTGTTCGCCGTGACGTTCACCGTCAGACCGGCGACTCCTATCGGCACCATCAGCAGTGAGAACAGCCACAGGGACGGCGCCTCGGCGGCGACGATCTCCAGCGTGCCGAAGAGTGCCGCCGCCGCGATCAGCACCCGCAGCCGGGCCGTGCCACGGCGGGCGGCCAGCAGCGCGCCGGTCAGCGAGCCGATCGCCATCAGCGTGTTGAAGAGGCTGTAGGCGCCGGCGCCCGCGTGGAAGACGTCGTCCGCGTAGGCGGACAGCCACACGGGGAAGTTGAAGCCGAAGGTGCCGATGAAGCCGACCAGCACGATCGGCCAGATCAGCTCCGGGTGCCCGGCGACATAGCGCAGGCCCTCGCGCAGCTGGCCCTTGCCGCGCGGTGCGCGCTCCACGACGTGCAGCTCACGGGCGCGCATCAGCAGCAGGCCGGCGATGGGCGCGAGGAAGGACACACCGTTGAGCAGGAAGGCCCAGCCCGTGCCCACGCCGGTGATCAGGACACCGGCGACGGCGGGTCCGACCAGGCGGGCGGACTGGAAGTTCGCCGAGTTCAGGCTGACCGCGTTCTGCAGGTGCTTCGGGCCGACCATCTCCGAGACGAAGGACTGCCGGGCCGGGTTGTCGACGACCGTGGCGAGTCCGACGGCGAAGGCGGCCAGGTAGACGTGCCAGACCTGGACGTGCCCGGTCAGGGTCAGGAAGGCGAGGACGAGGCCGGTGGCCCCCATCGCCGACTGGGTGACGAGCAGCGTCGGGCGCTTGGGCAGACGGTCGACGAGGACGCCGCCGTACAGGCCGAACAGCAGCATCGGCAGGAACTGCAGCGCCGTGGTGACACCGACGGCGGTGGAGGAGCCGGTCAGGCTGAGCACCAGCCAGTCCTGGGCGATGCGCTGCATCCAGGTGCCGGTGTTGGAGACGACCTGGCCGAGGAAGAAGAGCCGGTAGTTACGGATGCGCAGCGAACTGAACATCGATGACTTGCGGGGCTCGGCCGGGACGGCGGTCCCGGTGCGTTCGACGGTCTCGGTGCGTTCGAGAGGCTCGGGGCTCTCGGCGGCGGTGGGGGGCTGTGCCGGCGGTGCGGTCTCGTGGGCGGACGGGGAGTCGTGGGTGGCTGGTGCGGGGGCGGAAGCTGCTCCGGTTCCCGTACTCAAAGGGATTCGCCTCCTTGCGATGACGACTTCGTACGTACGCGGGTGGGGGCCGCGTCGGTCACGGTGAGCGTCCGGCAGAGATGCGCACCCGTGGCCGCGACACCCCGGCGCGGAGTGCTGCTGTACCCCGGATGCGCCCCGGTCACAGGTGCGCCAGCTTCTCGAGGACGGGGGCTGCGGCGCGCAGTGCCGCCCACTCGTCCTCGTCCAGGCCCTCGATCAGTCCGGCCAGGAACGCGTTTCTCTTGCGGCGGCTCTCCTCGAGCATCGCCTCGGCGCGCTCGGTCTGGGTGACCACCTTCTGGCGCCGGTCCTCGGGGTGGGGCTCCAGGGCGACCAGACCCTTGCTCTCCAGCAGGGCCACGATGCGGGTCATCGAGGGCGGCTGGACGTGCTCCTTGCGGGCGAGCTCGCCCGGGGTCGCGGAGCCGCAGCGGGCCAGGGTGCCGAGCACCGACATCTCGGTGGGGCTCAGCGACTCGTCGACCCGCTGGTGCTTGAGTCGGCGCGACAGGCGCATCACGGCGGAGCGGAGAGCGTTCACGGCGGCAGCGTCGTCGCCATGGGTCAGGTCAGGCATGCTCTTTAGGATAACTCATTACTTTCCCTAAAGACCACCCCAACACGCGCCCATGAGGGTGACTCCGGCCACTTCCGAAACCCCACTCCCGAACCATGGCGAGAAAACTCCTGAGCTGCAGGTATCACCCGAACGAGTGATCTCGCAGCGAAACGTGACCCGTCGCGCGCCCGGGTCGGGCGACCCTCATGGGCATGGGGACCAGCGTGCTCAGTGTGCGGATGGACGGGGAGCTGCTCAAGCGGCTCCGGCGCCATGCCGCCAGAAGAGGAATGAGCGTCCAGGACTATGTCGTCCGGACGCTCATTCGCGATGACTTCGACCAGCGGTTCGAGGCCGCCGTCGAGGAGACGGAACGGTTCTACAACGGTTCCACGGGGTCACCCGACCGTCGCCCGACCCCGCAGGCCGACCCGGCGGATCAGGTCAGGCCCAGCGCCGGCATCAGGTAGTAGAAGGCGAAGACCGCCGACACCACGTACATCGCCGCCGGGACCTCGCGCCCGCGGCCCGCGGCCAGGCGCAGCAGCACGAAGGTGATGAAGCCCATGCCGATGCCGTTCGTGATCGAGTACGTGAACGGCATCATCAGCATCGTCACGAAGGCGGGGATCGCGATGGTGTGGTCCGCCCAGTCGATCTCCTTGATCGAGTTGGACAGGATCAGGAAGCCCACCGCGACCAGGGCCGGGGTGGCCGCCTGGGACGGCACCATCGTGGCGACCGGGGTGAGGAAGAGCGCCACGGCGAACAGCAGGCCCGTGACGACGTTCGCGAAGCCCGTGCGCGCGCCCTCGCCGACACCCGCCGTGGACTCCACGAAGCAGGTGGTGGCCGAGGAGGAGCTGGCGCCGCCCGCCGCGACCGCGATGCCGTCGACGAAGAGGACCTTGTTGATGCCGGGCATGTTGCCCTCGGCGTCGGTCAGCTTGGCCTCGTCGCTGATGCCCATGATCGTGCCCATCGCGTCGAAGAAGCACGACAGCAGGACCGTGAAGACGAACAGGATGCCGGTCAGCACGCCGACCTTGCCGAAGCCTCCGAACAGGCTGACCTTTCCGATCAGGCCGAAGTCGGGGGTGGCGACCGGGTTGCCGGGCCACTTCGGAACGGTCAGGCCCCAGCTGGGGACCTTGGCGACGGCGTTGAGGACCACCGCGAGGACCGTCATCGCGACGATCGAGATCAGGATCGCGCCCGGCACCTTGCGGACGATCAGCGCGAAGGTGAGCAGCGCGCCGAGGACGAAGACCAGGACGGGCCATCCGTTGAGGTGCCCGTTCATGCCGAGCTGGAGCGGGACCGTGGTCTGGGCGACGTCGGGGATGCGGGTGACGAAGCCGGAGTCCACGAGACCGATCAGCATGATGAACAGGCCGATGCCGATCGAGATGCCCTTGCGCAGGCCGAGCGGCACGGCGTTCATCACGCGCTCGCGCAGACCGGTGGCGACCAGCAGCATCACCACGAAACCGGCGAGGACGACCATGCCCATCGCATCCGGCCACGACATGCGCGGGGCGAGCTGGAGGGCGACGACCGTGTTCACGCCGAGGCCGGCGGCGAGGGCGATCGGGACGTTGCCGATCACGCCCATGAGCAGCGTGGTGAAGGCGGCGGTCACGGCCGTCGCGGTGACCAGCTGGCCGTGGTCCAGGTGGTGCCCGTACATGTCCTTCGCGCTGCCGAGGATGATCGGGTTCAGCACGATGATGTACGCCATCGCGAAGAAGGTGGCGAAACCGCCGCGGATCTCGCGGGACAGCGTGCTGCCCCGCTCGGAGATCCTGAAGTAGCGGTCGAGGGCGCCGGACGGCGGCCGGGTGGCCGGCTGCTGCGCGGCGGAGGCCTTGGCGGGGGCCGAGGTGGACATGCGGGACCTCAAAAGTGCAGGGGGGATCACGTGATCACGGGGGACCACGTGGATCACTGGGGATCGCTGACAGACGTGATCGAGTCTCGCCGCCGCTTGATCACCAACAGGTCTCCCCCAGGTTTCTGTTGGTGTTTCGTACGAACATAAGCGGCCAGACTCGAACCGTTTCAGTATGAACGTATAAGCCGCTGATCGCTATCTCCGCGCGTAGACCCTTGGCGCACAAGGGCAGGCCGGGTCACCGGCCGGGGCGGTCCCGTCGCCTCGTAAGCTGTGCGTATGGCGAAGTGGACCCCCAGGCACGAGGCTCCGGAGCCCCTCGAGGGCCCCGTGGTGCCCGTCGTCATCGGCGGCACGATCCTCTGGTTCCTGATGTTCCTGGTCCAGCTGCCGTTCTACGGCTGGTTCGCCGACCACGGGCACACCTGGTGGCTGTGGACGTGCCTGGCCGGAGCCGGGCTCGGCTGCGTGGGCATCTGGTACGTGCGCAGGCGCGACGCGGCGATCAAGCGGGCCTCCGCCGGCAAGCGGTAACGCGGCGACGACACGAGCCGTGTACGGCTCCCGTACAACCACCGCACGACACTCCCTCCTCCCCTGGTCGGATCTTTGAAGTGCTCGGCGGGTGAAGGCGCAAATCCGCACGTACCGTCGAATGCATGACGCACATCGACGCGGGTGCCGAACTCGATCCCGTGCACCCCGCCCCGATGCCCGTGCGGACGCGCGGCCTGACCGCCGCCGAAGTGGCCGAGCGGGTCGCCCGCGGTGACGTCAACGACGTTCCGGTCCGCAGCAGTCGCTCCCTGGGCGGGATCGTCCGCGCGAACGTCTTCACCCGCTTCAACGCGATCATCGGTGTGCTCTGGCTGATCATGCTGTTCGTGGCGCCGTTCCAGGACAGCCTGTTCGGGTACGTGATCATCGCCAACACCGGCATCGGCATCATCCAGGAGTGGCGGGCCAAGAAGACGCTGGACTCCCTCGCGGTGATCGGCGAGGCGCGGCCGACCGTGCGCCGGGACGGGACACCGGTCGAGATCAGCACGTCGGAGATCGTGCTGGACGACGTCCTGGAGATCGGGCCCGGTGACAAGATCGTCGTCGATGGCGTCTGCGTCGAGACCGACGGGCTGGAGATCGACGAGTCGCTGCTCACCGGTGAGGCCGACCCCGTCGTCAAACGGCCCGGTGACCCGGTGATGTCCGGCAGCTTCGTGGTCGCGGGCGGCGGAGCGTTCCAGGCGACCAAGGTGGGCCGCGAGGCCTACGCCGTCCAGCTCGCCGAGGAGGCGAGCCGCTTCACGCTCGTGCACTCCGAGCTGCGCACCGGCATCTCCACGATCCTCAAGTACGTCACCTGGATGATGGTCCCGACCGCGATCGGCCTGGTCATCAGCCAGCTCGTGACCACACAGCACGGGATCAAGGACTCCGTCGCCCGCACCGTCGGCGGCATCGTGCCCATGGTCCCCGAGGGGCTGGTCCTGCTGACCTCCGTGGCCTTCGCGATCGGTGTCATCCGGCTGGGCCGCAAGCAGGTCCTCGTCCAGGAGCTGCCCGCCATCGAGGGGCTGGCCCGCGTCGACACCGTCTGCCTGGACAAGACGGGCACGCTCACCGAGGGCGGCATGGACGTCACCGAGCTGCGCCCCCTCCAGGGCGCCGACGAGACCTACATACGCAAGGTGCTCGGCGCCCTCGGCGAGGCGGACCCGCGTCCCAACGCCTCCCTCCAGGCGATCATCGACGCCTACCCGGACAGCGAGGACTGGCGCTGCACCCAGGCCCTGCCCTTTTCCTCCGCCCGCAAGTACAGCGGCGCCTCGTTCAGCGAGGGCGACGGCCAGGCCAGTACCTGGCTGCTCGGCGCCCCCGACGTCCTCCTCGACCCCGACGACCCTGCCCTGACCGAGACCGAACGGCTGAGCGAGCAGGGGCTGCGTGTGCTGCTGCTGGCCCGCGCCTCCCGGGACCTGGACGACCCCCGGGTCGCGGCCGGCGTCCGGCCCACCGCGCTGGTCGTCCTGGAACAGCGGCTGCGCCCGGACGCCGCCGACACCCTGCGCTACTTCGCCGACCAGAACGTCCACGCCAAGGTCATCTCGGGCGACAACGCGGTGTCGGTGGGCGCGGTGGCCGGGAAGCTCGGCATCCGTGGCGAGGTGATGGACGCCCGGCACCTGCCGCAGAACCAGGACGAGATGGCGAAGTCCCTGGACAAGGGCACCGTCTTCGGCAGGGTCACCCCGCGGCAGAAGCGGGACATGGTGGGCGCCCTCCAGTCGGGCGGGCACACGGTGGCGATGACGGGCGACGGCGTGAACGACGTGCTGGCGCTCAAGGACGCGGACATCGGGGTGTCGATGGGCTCCGGCTCGGAGGCGACCCGGGCGGTGGCGCAGATCGTGCTGCTCGACAACAGCTTCGCGACGCTGCCGTCGGTGGTCGGCGAGGGCCGGCGGGTGATCGGGAACATCACACGGGTCGCGACACTGTTCCTGGTGAAGACGGTGTACTCGGTGCTGCTGGCGGTGCTGGTGGTGTGCTCGCAGGTGGAGTACCCGTTCCTGCCCCGGCACCTGACCCTGCTGTCCACCCTGACGATCGGTGTCCCGGCGTTCTTCCTGGCCCTCGCGCCCAACAAGGAGCGGGCCAGACCCCACTTCGTCCGGCGGGTCATGCGGTACTCGGTCCCGGGCGGGACGGTGGCGGCGGTCGCCACCTTCGTCACGTACCTGATCGCCCGCCACCACTACACCGGCCCCGGCTCCCTGGCCGCGGAGACCAGCGCGGCGACCCTGACGCTGTTCCTGATCGCCATGTGGGTGCTGGCGATCGTCGCCCGCCCCTACACCTGGTGGCGGATCGGCCTGGTGGCCTCGATGGGCGTGGCGTTCGTGTGTGTGCTGGCCGTGCCGTACCTGCAGCACTTCTTCGCCCTGCGGCTGGTCGGGGAGACGATCCCGTGGGTCGCCGTGGGCATCGCGGCGGTGTCGGCGGCCGCCCTGGAACTGCTGTGGAAGTGGGTCGACCGCCGGTTCCCCGCCTAGGGAGAGCCCCTGGGGCTTGCTTACTTCACGTCGACGTAGTCACCTGTGGCGCTGACCGCCGGGGTCGTCGAGGTGCCGGCGAAGCTGAAGCGCCAGTAGCCGTCGTAGTTGGCGGTGGTGGTGGTCTTCAGGTTGCCGTAGGAGTTCGTGTACACCGTCTTGACGGTGGTGTACGTGCTCGTGCCCGCCTTGCGGAACTGGAGCTTGACCGGCTGGTTGGCGTAGCCGTGGTAGTGGTTGTCCTCCCAGTTGGCGCGGCTCAGCTTGCCCGTGACGGTGAGCGTCCTGCCCTTGTAGACCGGCTCGGGGCCGGCGTCGGCGGTCAGCGTGGAGTTGCGCTGGACCAGGGTCGTGCCGAGGCCGCCCTGGTCGGCGACGCCGACCTTGGACAGGTCGGGGTTGGTCGAGTTCTGCTGGCCGTTCCAGTCGATGGCCAGGGCGCCGGCGCTCCACGAACCCGCGTCGGCGTTCATGAGGTCGCCGTCGGCCGGGTAGATGTCGATGTTGCCCTTGCAGGTGGCGGTGGTCGACGAGGTCGCGGTGCAGGTCGCCGGCTTGTCCCCGAAGAGCATGTTGCTCGGGTTGTCGTACGAGCCCTTGTAGATGTACGGGCCCGTCTGGAAGTCGGACGACGTGATGTCGACGTCGGAGCCGTGCGTGAGGGTGTAGCTGACCGAGAAGGCGACGTGGCTGGTGGTGCCCACCTTGTACGCCTTGCCGATCTTGAGGTTGGAGAAGGTGACGTCCAGGGCGTACGGCTGGCCGGTCGTCTCGGTGGCCGCGGTGAACGCGGTCTTGGCGGAGCCGGTTCCGGAGCCTGCGATGGCGGCTTCACGGATCGTGGCGGCGTGCGTGCGGTAGGACGCGGAGCCGTCGGCGTGCGCGGCGGGCACGGCGAAGGCGGAGAGGGCCAGGGCGCCGGAGACGGCGGCCACAGTGGCACGAATACGCATGGGTTCCCCAAGTGGAGAAAGGGCCCACGGAGTTGCTTCACGTGGGACCGGAGTTTCTGGGGAGTCTCTTGACTCGTGCGATCAGACACGTGGCCGAAACGCATGGTTGTACGAGTCCTGATCTTTTTTCGTGGCGCTGCCCGGACCGGTTTCCGTGGCACTGCCCGGTCCGGGTGCGCGGGCCGGGCCACGACGGATACGGCCCCCGCCTCCCGCCCAGGAGGCAGGGGCCGCTCGGTGTGACAGCCTGCTGTGCGTGGACTTACCGCACGTCGACGAAGTCACCCGTGGCGCTGACCGCCGGGGTGGTGGACGTGCCCGCGAAGCTGTTGCGGTGGTACCCGTCGACCGACGCCGTGGCGGTCGTCTTCAGGTTGCCGTACGAGTCCGTCTTGATGGTCTTCGGCGTGGTGTAGGCCCGGTGCCCGGCTGGGTCTGTGGAGTCCCCTGACTCCACAGACCCGGACCCGTGGCGGAAGTGAAAGGTTGTGCGATGTTGTGAAGCTTCTTCGAGGGCGGTTTGACTCGCCGTCAGCTCCTGAGGGCTGTCAGTCGAACCAGCGGTCCCGCGCCAACTCCTCCGTGCGGGACGGGTCCTCCAGCAGCGCCGCCACCTCGAAGCGGCGCGGCCACTGACCCGCCGCCCAGGCCAGGCCCGCAGCGACGCCCTCCAGGGTGGCCGCGTGCAGGACACCGTCGGACGTCAGGCGCCAGTCCAGCTCGACCCCGTCGACGACGAGTTCCTCGTGCTCCACGTACGTCCCCGGGGTCCGCGGTCCGAGCAGGATCCGCACGGAGTCCGGTACGTCGTGCTCGACGCCCTCGGAGGTCACCTCGCCCGTCACCGACTCGCTCAGCCGCCGCACCTGGAACAGCTCGGCGAGATCGGCGGCCCGGGCCGGGCGCACCGGCAGCAGCGGCACGCCCTCGGTGAAGGGCAGCAGGTCGGGCGAGTCGACGACCACCGCGTCGGCGGCGTCCACCACGGTCACCCGCCCGTCGACCACCGCGCGCAACTCCTCCGGCAGGGTCACCTGCTGCGGGTCCAGCTCGGCCAACGCACCGTACAGCGCGTGCAGTTGGGCGGCCGAGACGAGGCGGTCCGGGTCGGCGAGCCGGTCGAGGAGTTCCGCCGCGCCGCCGGGCTCGTCGAGGAGGGCGGCGACCGAGGTGCGTACGCCGAGGGCGCGCAGCACCTGCTCGTCGTCGAAGCCGGTGGCGTCCGCCTCCTCGTACAGGCCCGCGAGCAGCGGGTCGCCGCCCGCGGCGCGCAGACCGGCCGGGCGGCGGCCGTCCAGCACCGGGTGGCCGCGCAGCCACCAGGCCGTGTAGGGGCGTACGACCTCGTGCGTGCCGTCCGGCAGCAGCACCCGCACCGGCTGGGTGAGCGCGTCCCTGAGCGGGGGCCGCGAGAGCAGGGCGAGGGCCTGGGGCCAGCGGTCGTCGTCGACCAGGTCCAGGTCCCGTACGGCGACGATCTCGGTCGCCACCGGCGGTACCGGTGTGTCGGGCAGCCGGTCCAGGACGTCCTCGCACCACACGTCGACCGCGTCGAGCAGCCCCACGTCGTCGGGTTCGGCGAAGTCGGAGTCGCGGGGCTCCAGTTCGTCCGGGTCGAGGACGACGTCGGTGGCGCGGACGAGGGCGAAGTTGGCCAGCACGCCGCAGGCGGCCAGCGGCTGCTCGCCCCAGCGCTCGGCCAGTTCGGCGTCCACGCAGGCGAGTTCGCCCTCGCGCATGATGCTCGCGAACGGGCTGCCGGGCAGGACCAGTTCCCCGGCGGGCGCGAGTTCGCCGTCCTCGTCGGGCAGCGCGAGGGCGCCGAGCCACGGCTCGTCACCGGGCTCCAGGCCCGCCTCGCGGACCAGCGCGAGCACGGTGTCCGCCAACTCCTCGGCGTCCAGCCCGTCCTGGTCCCAGCCCGTACCCTCATCGTCCAGGGAAGCGGCGACGGAGGCCCGCACCTGCGGGGTGGTGAGGATGGCCCGCGGGGTGGCCGGGAGCGCGCCGAGCTTCTCCAGCAGCGGGTGGGCGCCGTCCGCGTGCGCGACCTTCAGGCCGAGGCGGGCCAGCGCCTGGGGAGCCACCGGCGGCCCGTCGAAGGTCGGCAGCAGGATCTGCCGGGGCCCGATCGTCGTACGTCCGTCGGCCAGCGGCACCGGCAGCCCGGACAGCCGGTCCGGGTCGACCCCGGCCAGGCTGTCGTACAGCCGCCACCACCACTCCGGCTCCTTCTCCAGCCCCGCGAGCCGGTCGATCGCCTCGGTCAGCGGCACCCGGGCCACGCCCAGCGTCCGCAGCTCCACGCGGCGTTCGAGGCCCGCGGGCAGCAGGCAGGGCAGCACCTCGGCGAGGACCCGCACGGTCCCGGCCCCGGCGCCCTCGACGACTTCGGCGTCCCGGGGGCGCAGCGCCTCGGGCAGTTCGTCGTCGTCGCCGGGCTCGCCCGCGGGGGGCAGGAACGCGGTGCGCGGCAGCCGCTCCAGGATGGCGCCCCGCAGCGCGCCGTCCAGCTCTCCCTTGCCGAGCGGGCCCGGCACCAGGTCGAGGATGCCGGGGCTCACCGGGCGCCATTCGGCGAGGAGTTCGGCGTAGGCGTCGGCCGCGCGCTCCACCAGGAAGTCGGTCAGCGGGCCGGGCGCGGCATGGCGGCGGCTGGTGTCCAGCGGGAACGACGCGATGAGCAGGGCGGGCACCCCGAGCGGCTCGTCGCTGGGGGTCGGGGCGTGCACCACCGGCGCGGTGCGGGGACGGGACGGTGTGCCGTCGGCGTCCGCGGGGACGGCCCAGGTGACCGACCAGTGGGGGCGCAGCCGCTCCTCGACCGGGCGGTCGGCGAGCAGGTCCGGGGTGAGGGGGCCGTGCCGGGAGACGGTACGCCAGCGGGTGGTGCCGTCCCGGGAGTCCTCCACGACCGTGTCGGTACCCTCGGCGCGGCGGATCAGCGTGCGGGGGCTCTCGTCGTGGATCTCCACGACGACCTCTTCGAGGCCGGGCAGGGCGAGCAGCAGCGCGTCGTCGACGGCCCCCAGCAGCCGCTCGGCGAGATCGGCGGCCGCCGCGTCGCGCAGCGGGAGGATGACGGCGGTGTCGTACGGGTCCGGGGCGGTGCCCTCGGCGGCGAACGGCAGCCTCAGCAGCGGTACGTGCCCGTCGCGGCGGCGGATCTCGTCGCCGAGGCCGGGGCTGTGCCGGGCGGTCTCGGTGGCCAGTTCGCGGGCCTCGGACAGGGACCAGCGCACCCCGCCGTGCCGGCCGACGACCGCGGGCTCGTCGCTGACGGCGAGGACGGCCGCGAAGCCGACGCCGAAGCGGCCGACGGCCTGTTCGCGTTCGTCACGCTTGGCGGAGGCCCGCAGGGTGGACAGCGACTCGACACCGGCCGCGTCCAGCGGGGCACCGGTGTTGGCGGCGACGAGCACGCCCTCGCGGAGGGTGAGCCGGAGCCGGCCGGGTACCCCCGCCCGGGCCGCCGCGTCGGCGGCGTTCTGCGCGAGCTCCACGACCAGGCGGTCGCGGTAGCCGCCGAGGACGAGGTCCTCCTCGGCGTTGGCGTCCTCGCGGAACCGGGCCGGGC
This sequence comes from Streptomyces sp. NPDC001848, assembly GCF_042891915.1. Classification (NCBI taxonomy): domain Bacteria; kingdom Bacillati; phylum Actinomycetota; class Actinomycetes; order Kitasatosporales; family Streptomycetaceae; genus Streptomyces; species Streptomyces sp. NPDC001848. Next base: position 99,635 of record NZ_JBIATP010000013.1, read on the forward strand.
TGGTGGCCCAGGCGTCCAGCACACCGCGGCGCAGGCGGGCCGTGCCGAACGGGTCCCCTTCGGCTGCCGGTCGCACGAACTTGCTCACGCTTCATCCTCCACCCGGGTCGCTTCGCTGGATGAAGGTACCGTGCGCGAGGTCTGCCCTCGGCTCCGGGAAGGCGCTCGGCCAGGCTCCGAACGTGCGCTACGAGTGCCCGAGCTCCGCCGACGACTCGTCCGCCACCGCCGGCACCGACCCCTCCGGCGACGGCCGCAGAGGAAACGGTTCGACCTTGGTCTCGTCCACCACCGGCGGAGCCGGGCGCGGTGTCTTCGGCATGACCGCCGCCTCCGAGTGGCCGCCGCAGCCGTACGACAGGGAGACGACGCGGCCGTCCGCCGGGGAGAACTCGTTGGCGCACACCCCGAAGGCCTGTCCGAGCGAGCCGCCGATCGGGACCAGGAAGCCGCAGGTGACACAGGAGGCGGGAGCCGCCTGCGCCATCGGCGTCTTGGGGCCGAACGCCTCCTCCCAGCGGTCGGCGGCTACGTGCAGTCCGTAGCGGGACAGGACCCGGGCGCGGCGCATGCCCAGTTCCTCCGCCACCGCGGAGATCGAACCGCGCGACGGGGCCATCGGCAGGTTCGCCGGGGCTCCGGCGGTCACCTCCGCGTCCTCCGCCTCGACCAGCTCGGCCATCTCGCCGGAGACCGCGGAGTTCGGCGGCGGCTCCTCCTCGCCGGTGAAACCGGGCTCCAGGCGCAGGTCCTCGGCGTCCGTCGGCAGCAGGTCGCCGGGCCCGAGGTCGCCGGGGCGCAGCCGCTCGCTCCACGGCACCCACTCCGGGGCGAGCAGTGCGTCGGGGCCGGGCAGCAGCACCGTCTCGTCCACCGTGACGATCTTCGCGCGCGAGGCCCGCGCGACCGTCACCGCCCAGCGCCAGCCCCGGTACCCCAGTTCCTTGCACTCGAAGAAGTGCGTGACAACACGATCACCCTCGGACACCATCCCGGCGTGCTCGCCCACGACGCCGGGCGCGGCGGCCTCCTCGGCGGCGGCGCGGGCGAGGTCGATCGCCTCGGCGCAGAGGCGGTCGGGGGTGCGGCTTCGCGTTGTCGCGCTCACAGGTATCGCTTCTCTCCTACGCCGTCTCACAGGTGCGCCCTTTCTCGGCTGGGTGCGGACGGAGCGGACCTGAGGGCCGCGTCGACGTCCGCGCCCGATCGCGCTCGGGCGCACCCACACCATCCATTCTGCGGGATGGATTTCAGGCGCGCGGCCGAGAACAATCGCCACGGCGCGCTACGCACGCTACCCTCTCCGCGCCCCGGGGCCCACACCGAGTGGCTGCGCTTTCCCGGAGCCCCGCCCTCCGCATACCGTTCCGGACATGTCGCCGCGGCGTCTTCCGGCCGCGCGCAGGTGACCTGTTCCCTCCCCGCGCCCCACCCCTGTACGACACCGGTCGATCCCGTAGGTGCGGCAATACGTGCGGTAACGGCGCTACACCCGCCCTTCTCGGGGCACTATGACGGGGTGGCAGCCGCGAGGTCGTCCGAGGGAACCACCGGGGTCGGTGGGGCCGGAGGGCACAGCCGGGGTGGCGGTTCGGGCCGGTTCGGCGGGCCCGTCCGCGCGGTCGGCCGTGCCGTGCGCCGCCCGCTCACCGGTGTCGCCCGCGGAATCCGGAAGGCCACGCACGCGCACGGCGCGGGCGAGTCCGGCCTCGGCAAGCTCATCGAACTGCACGCCGTGAACGGCGCCGGCGACGTCATGATCACCGTCGCCCTCGCCTCCACCGTCTTCTTCTCCGTCCCGACCGACGAGGCCCGCGGCCGGGTCGCGCTCTACCTCGCCATCACCATGGCGCCGTTCACGCTGCTCGCCCCCGTGATCGGTCCTCTCCTCGACCGGCTCCCGCACGGCCGGCGAGCCGCGATGGCGGGCGCGATGCTCGCCCGCGCCCTGCTCGCGCTGATCATCTCGGGGGCGGTGGCGAGCGGAAGCCTGGAGCTGTACCCGGCGGCGCTCGGCGTCCTCGTCGCGTCGAAGGCGTACGGCGTCGTCCGCAGCGCCGTGGTGCCACGGCTGCTGCCGCCCCGCTTCTCCCTGGTGAAAGCCAACTCCCGGGTCACCCTCGGCGGCCTGCTCGCCACCGGGCTGGCCGCCCCGGTCGGGGCCGCGCTGCACGCCATCGGTCCCGGCTGGCCGCTGTACGGCGCCTTCGTGCTGTTCGTCGCGGGGACGGTCCTGTCGTTCTCGCTGCCGCCGAAGGTCGACTCGGCGAAGGGGGAGGACCGTGCGCTGCTCGCCGCGGACGAGGAGCATCTGCACGGCCCGGGGCGCAGGGCGGCCGCACGCCGGCCCGGGCTGCGCACCGTGGGCCCCGCCGTCATCCACGCCCTGGCCGCCAACGCCGCGCTGCGCTGTCTGTCCGGCTTCCTGATCTTCTTCCTCGCCTTCCTGCTGCGCGACCACCCGCTCACCGGGGAGAGCGCGGCGGTGTCGCTGGGCATCGTGGGCGTCGCGGCGGGGGCCGGGAACGCGCTGGGTACGGCCGTCGGTGCCTGGCTGAGGTCGCGCGCACCGGAAGTGATCATTGTGACGGTGGTGGCGATCGTGCTGGGCGCGGCGATCACGGCGGCGGTGTTCTTCGGGGCGTTCCTGGTGGCGTGTCTGGCCGCGGTGGCCGGATTCGCTCAGGCGCTCGCCAAGCTGGCGCTGGACGCGCTGATCCAGCGGGACGTGCCGGAGCTGGTGCGTACGTCGGCGTTCGCGCGCTCGGAGACGCTGTTGCAGATGGCCTGGGTGCTGGGCGGGGCGATCGGGATCGTGCTGCCGCTCAACGGGGTGCTGGGGCTCTCGGTCGGCGCGGTGATCGTCGCGGCGGGCTGGCTGCCGACGGTACGCGCACTGATGGCCTCGGCGCGACGCGAGGGCCCGGCTCCGGCCAGGGCGGGCGGGGCCTGATCGCGGGAGCGGGCGGCACGTCGTCCACCCCGCGTGGGAGGCGCTCCGGTCATGCCCGATAGCCTTCGGCCATGACCGCACTGCGTTCCCGTCGCGCCGTAGCCGCCTTCGGCGCCGTTTCCGCCGGACTGCTCCTGCTGTCCGCCTGTAACAAGCCGTCGCCGCTGGCGACCATCACGGTCGGCACGAACTCGGTGAGCTCCCAGACCGACTGCTACAACGACGGCAAGGAAGTCCCGTCCGGCGACCTGGCGAAGTGCCTGAAGTCGAAGGACATCAAGTCCATCAAGGTGGACCCGGACGAGACGGTCCGCTTCGGCGTCGACCCGGCCGTCGCGGACAAGGGCTGGACGATCCTGATGAACGGCCAGCCGCTGACCGAGTCCAGCACCAAGACCTACCGCACCATCCCGGGCAGCGTGTTCTTCAACGCCCAGTACGGGGCGAGCGGCAACTCCACGCTCGTCTCCATCAAGGAGGGCGAGAGCAAGGTGACGGGGCTGTGGTCCTTCAAGCTCGAGAAGGCTTCCTGATCACTCCTCCGCGCAGGAGGGTCCTGGTGGCCACCGCGGTCCCCGTGGAACGGGACGCGGTGGCCAGGGCCTTCCCGTCCCCACCGGTCGAGGTACCGCTGCCCGGGGTGACCCTGCACCGCACCGGCGCCCTCGACCTGCTCGCCGCCGGGGTGGGCCCCGCCCGCGCCGCCGCCTCCACCGCCGCCGCGCTCACCGCCGCCGCCCTCGACGGCACCCCCTACGGCCTCGTCGTCTCCGCCGGCATCGCGGGCGGCTTCCTGCCCGACGCGCCCCTCGGCTCGCTCGTCGTCGCCGATGACATCGTGGCCGCCGACCTCGGCGCCGAGACCACGGATGGTTTCCTGCCCGTGACCGAACTCGGTTTCGGGACCGTCAGCCACCGGCCACCGGAATCACTCGTACGAGAGCTCGTCGCCGCCACCGGAGCCCGCGCCGGGACCGTCCTCACCATCTCCACCGTCACCGGCAGCGCCGCCCGCGCCGCCGAGCTGCGCGCCCGGCATCCGCGGGCGGTCGCGGAGGCGATGGAGGGGTTCGGGGTCGCGGAGGCGGCCGCCGCGCACGGCACGCCCGTCGTGGAGGTCCGGGCCGTGTCCAACCCCGTCGGCCCGCGCGACCGCGCCGCCTGGCGCATCGGTGACGCGCTCACGGCCCTCTCGGAGGGCTTCGGGAAGCTAGCGCCCGTATGGGAGAGTTGGGAGTCCGCATGACCGCATCCGCCGAGCCCCTGAAGATCGCCTACTCCCCCTGCCCGAACGACACGTTCGTCTTCGACGCCCTCGCCCACGGCGGTGTGCCGGGCGCGCCGGCGCTCGACGTGACGTTCGCCGACATCGACATCACCAACGGGATGGCCGAGCGCGGCGAGTTCGACGTGCTGAAGGTGTCGTACGCCGTCCTGCCGTACGTCCTGGACGAGTACGCCCTGCTCCCGTGCGGGGGCGCGCTGGGGCGTGGGTGCGGGCCGCTGGTGCTCACGCGGGAGCCGGAGGTCGACCTCACCGGCCGGACGGTCGCCGTGCCGAGCGAGAGGTCGACGGCGTACCTGCTGTTCCGGCTCTGGGCGGCGGACACCGTCCCCGGCCGGGTCGGGGAGATCGTCGTCATGCCGTTCCACGAGATCATGCCGGCCGTGCGGGACGGGAAGGTCGACGCCGGGCTGGTCATCCACGAGGCGCGGTTCACGTACCAGAATTACGGGCTGCACAAGCTCGCGGACATGGGTGAGCACTGGGAGGACAGCACCGGCCTGCCGATCCCGCTGGGCGCGATCATCGCCAAGCGGTCGCTGGGCGCGGACACGCTGAAGCTGCTCGCCGACTCGATCCGCACGTCCGTACGGGCAGCCTGGGACGACCCCGAGACCTCCCGCCCCTACGTCATGGAGCACGCGCAGGAGATGGACCCGGCGGTGGCCGACCAGCACATCGGCCTGTACGTCAACGAGTTCACGGCCGACCTGGGGGCGGACGGCTACGCGGCCGTCCGCGGTCTGCTCACTCGTGCGGCGGCCGAGGGGCTGGTACCGCCCCTCGGCCCGGACGCGCTCGCGTTCCCCTGACGGGGGCCGGTGCGTCGCGCGCGGTCAGATGTCGAGCTGGTCGGCGACCGCGCGCAGCAGGCCCGCGATCTTCTTGCCGGAGGCCTTGTCGGGGTAGCGGCCCCGCTCCAGATTCGGCGTGATGTTCTCGAGGAGGGTCGTCAGGTCCTGGACGATGGAGGCCAGTTCGTCCGGCTTCTTGCGCTGCGCGGCGGCGACCGAGGGGGTCGGCTCCAAAAGGGTGACGGACAGCGCCTGGTCGCCGCGCTGACCGGCGACCACTCCGAACTCCACACGCTGTCCCGGCTTCAGGGAATCCACTCCGGCGGGGAGAACCGAGGAATGGACGAAGACGTCGCCGCCGTCGTCGCGGGAGAGAAAGCCGAAGCCCTTCTCGCTGTTGAACCACTTGACCTTGCCGGTAGGCACGTCTGTCCTCGTCCTCGTACTCGTCGGAAACTGCGTCTGCAAAGTGTTTCGGGAAACTGCTCTGGAGAGCACTGCAGCGGGCCGCGTGGACCCGCCGGTACCAAGGCTAATGGTCCAGGGGCCGGTGACAAGACGTCGCCGAGTGGTTCCTCGCGGTGGGAACTACCCTGGTCCAGTGCGTGACAAAACCCAAGCGAATTCCGCCGCGGCCGGCGACCGGCTGATCCGTGCCGGTGCCATCGTGTTCTTCCTCGGGGCCGTGTCCACTCTGGTCACCGTGGCCCCGTTGCTGCTGGGGACGAAGCCTTTCCCAACGTACATGTACGGCCTGTGCATGCTCATGGGCGTGGGCTTCCTGATGGCCGGGGCCGGCGTCCTGCAGTCGATCGCGGAGGGCCGCAGGCAGGCGCGGGGAGCGGGGCAGCGGTAGCGACCGCGGGCCGGGCGGCGGTGGCGGGCGCTACCGGGCTCCGTACGTCGCGAGCCAGGCCGGGAACTCGGTCAGGTCGGTGAGGATCACGTCCGCGCCCGCGCCCCGCAGCTCGTCGGCGTCGCAGGGGCCCGTGGCGACGGCGACGGAGTGCGCTCCTGCCGTACGGGCACCGCGTACGTCCCCCGTGTGGTCGCCGACGTAGACCGCCGCGCCGTGGTCGAGCAGGGCCTCCGCCTTGCGCTCGGCCCACAGGTCGCCGATCACCGCGTCGGGTTCGATGCCGAGGTGCTCCAGGTGCAGCTTGGCGTTGGGCTCGTACTTGGCGGTGACGACGATCGCCCGCCCGCCGGCCGCCCGTACGGCCTCGATCGCCTCGCGGGCGCCGGGCAGGGCGGGCGTCGCGGCGATGGCGATGGTGGGGTACATCTCCCGGTAGAGGTCGGCCACGGCGTCGATCTGCTCCGCCGGGAACCAGTTCACGAGCTCCTCCGCGAGCGGCGGCCCGAGCCGGGTGACGGCCAGGTCGGCGTCGATGTACGTGCCGGTCCGTGCGGAAAGTGCCTGGTAGCAGGCGTGAATCCCGGGCCGGGAGTCGATCAGCGTCATGTCGAGGTCGAAGCCGACCGTGAGGGGGCGCGAAGTCATATGGGCGATTGTCCCAGGGGGGATCAGTATCAAATGGGCTCAAATCACCTCATCGGTGACATCATGAATAGTGAATTCCGCATCACGATCGTCGTCCGACGGGACGACACCTGAGCCTCTTCCTGTTTGTCACCACGGGAAGGCGGTGAGCACGTGAGCGACACCGAGCAGGAGCCCACTGCGGCCGAAGGGACAGAGGCAGAGACCACCCCTGAGGGGGCACCGGCCACCACCGGGACCGGCGCCGAGGGCGAAGAGCCGACCACCGAGGCGGCGGACACGGGGGCGGAAGGGCCCGAGACCACCGCGACCGAGGACACCGGGGCAGAAGCACCGGAGACCGCGGCGGCCGGAGAGACCGGTACCGAGGAGACCGGGACCGAAGGGCCTGAGGCCACCACGGCCGGGGAGACCACGACCGGAGGGCCCGAGGCCACCACGGCGACCGAGGAGGCCGGGGCTGAGGAACCCGCCGCTCCCGCGACCGAGGAAACCGCGGCCGAAGAGAGCGGCAGCGAGGAAACCGCCACGGAGGAGTAAGGGAAAGGGAGTACGAGTAGTCGCGCAGCGATGAGCGATGAGTATGGACGGCCCCGGCTCCGGGTGAGCCGGGGCCTTTGTGGTGTCAACGGCGGCGCTGTGAGCGCCAGATCAGGAACAGGGCCGAGGCGACGGCGGCGCCGCGGACGACCCACGGCCAGGTCTGGGCGATCGCGTCGTTCATGTGGCCCTGGGCGATGGGGGTGCCCCAGCGGCCGTCCGTGCGGCCCCACAGCCAGACGATGCCGGCGGCCGCGACCAGACCGGGCATGCCCATCACCGCCCACTTGGACTCGGTCGGGCTGAGCCGACGGGACGCCCACGCGATGAGCCAGCCGAGGCCGAGGGCGACCCAGTTGCCGAGCACCGCACCGGCGAGGAGGAGACCGGCGGCCAGGAGCAGCAGGGGGTTGCGCCATCCCGTCAGGCGCGGCAGACGGCGGGCCGGGGCGGCGGCGGTCTCCTCGGCGCCGGGGGCGGCCTCCACGGCCGGTACCGGCTCCGGCTCCGATTCCGTCCGCTCGGTCTTCGGCTTCGGCGTGTCGCGCGGCGGCGGCTTCAGCAGCTCGGGGATCTCCACACCGCCGACGAACCCGGGGACACCGTCACCGACCCCGAACGCACCGCCGGGCCCGCCGTCGACCCGCCACCAGTCGGGCTGGACGGCGCTGTCACCGAGCTCGTGGGCACCGGCCAGGTGGGGTGGGGAGGGGGCGTTCCGGGAAGTGTCGGCGGGCGGCGGATCGGCAGGGCGGGGCCGGGGTACGACGCGGCGCAGGCCCTTGGGGCGGTCATCCGTGCCGTTCACCCGCTGGAGGGGGACGGAGGCGGGGCGGCTCTCGGTGGCGCCGGCGGGGGCGTCGGCGGACGCGGCGGCGACGACCTCGTCGGGGGTGCCGAGGCGGGCGAGGATACGGCGGACGGTGGCCGGGCTGTCGACGGGGGCCTTGGCGCGGCGCCGGTCGATCTCGTTGCGCAGGTCCGACACGAGCCGCATGCGCGCGGCCGACGGCAGCTGGCGCTGCTGGGCCAGGTCTCCGACCCGGCTCAGGTAGTCGAAGACGAGCTGATCGCTCTCAATCCCCACGAAGCCCCTCCGGGGTGGCGCCGCATGTCCCCCGTACCGTATCCCGGTCGAACCGTCCCTGGGGGCCACGCCCCCAGCCCCCCGATCGGCCTTCGGCCCGAAGAGCCCGGACGGCTTGGACACGCGCCCGGCCGCGGGCCACATGTGGCAGGTCGCGCCCACGCGCGGCGGAGCCGCACATCGACACAGCCCCCCGCCCCTTCGGAGCGCCGCCCCCGACCCCCCGATCGGCCTTCGGCCCGAAGAGCCCGGACGGCTTGGACACGCGCCCGGCCGCGGGCCACATGTGGCAGGTCGCGCCCACGCGCGGCGGAGCCGCACATCGACACAGCCCCGCGCCCCTTCGGGGGCGCTGCCCCGGCCCCCTCAGGGGTGCAGGGGACCCAGTCCCCGCCCAGGACCCAGGAGCCGGGCCCCCTCAGGGGTGCAGGGGACCCAGTCCCCGCCCAGGACCCAGGAGCCGGGCCCCCTCAGGGGTGCCGGGGACCCAGTCCCCGCCCAGGACCCAGAGGCCGGGCCCCCTCAGGGGTGCCGGGGACCCACTCCCCGCCCAGGACCCAGGAGCCGGGCCCCCTCAGGGGTGCCGGGGACCCAGTCCCCGCCCAGGACCCAGGAGCCGGGCCCCCTCAGGGGTGCAGGGGACCCAGTCCCCGCCGGGGGCAGGGGCGGAGCCCCTGGTGGGGTTGGAGGGGCGGAGCCCCTGGTGGACGGGGAGGGTAGGGGCGGCGGGGGCGAGGACCGCTCGGTGGCTGCGGGCATCGGACGCGTCGGTCCCGCCCCACCCGCTAACGTTGACCGGATGACGACCGAGGAGCGCTCACGCAAGGAAGCCACCGGCACCGGTGCGCCCCGTTCGCTGGCCGAGTCCCTGCGGGCCAGGGACGACGCCTCCCTGGCCGCCCTCCTCCGCGCCCGCCCGGACCTCATCACCCCGGTCCCCACCGACCTCACCCAGCTCGCCACCCGCGCCGCCACCCGAGCCAGCGTCATCCGCGCCCTGGAGCGCCTCGACCGGTTCGCCCAGCAGACGGCGGAGGCGCTCGCCGTGGCCGCGGACCCGGCGTCGTACGGCCAACTCCTGCAGCTCATGACCGGTGACGGCGGGGCCGAGGCCGATCCCGTGGTCGCCGAGGCCGTCCCCCACGCCCTTGCCACCCTGCGCGAGCAGGCCCTCGTGTGGGGCACCGACGACCGGCTCCACCTCGTCCGCACCGCCCGCGAGCTACTCGCCCCCTCCCCGCAGCACCCTTCCCCCACCGGCCTCGGCCCCACCGTCGCCGAGGCCACCGCCGGCATGTCCCCGGGGCGGATCCAGGAGATCCTCACCACGACCGGACTGCCGACGACCCACGACGCCGTGTCCGCCGTGGCCTCGCTCACCGGCCTCTTCAGCGACCGCACCCGCCTGGCCGCGCTCCTCGCCACCGCCCCCGCCGAGTCCCTGGAGGTCCTGGGCCGGCTCGTCTGGGGGCCGCCGTACGGGCAGGTCACCCCGGACCCCGCCCCGCGGCTGCGCTGGCTCCTCGACCGGGGTCTGCTGCTGCCCACGGCACCCGGCACCGTCGTCCTCCCCCGCGAGGTCGCCCTGCATCTGCGTTCCGGGCGGGCGCACCGCCATCCCGAGCCGCTGCCGCCCGCCGTGGAGCCCGCCGCCACCCACCGTCCACAGGTTGTGGACGCCACCGCGGCCGGTCAGGCGTACACGGCGCTCGCCACCGTCGAGGAGCTGCTGAAGGACTGGGACGAGGGCGGGCCGGCCGTGCTGCGGGCGGGCGGACTGAGTGTGCGGGATCTGAAGCGGACCGCCGTCGCCCTCGACGTGCCCGAGCCCGTCGCCGCCTTCTGGGTGGAACTCGCCTACGCGGCGGGCCTGCTGGCCTCGGACGGCGAGGCCGACGAGCGGTACGCGGCCACCCCGGCCTACGACGAGTGGCTGGAACGCCCCGCCGCCGAGCGGTGGACCCTGCTCGCCACCGCATGGCTGGCCGCCACCCGCACCCCCGGTCTCGTCGGCGGGCGGGACGCCAAGGACCGCACCCTGTCCGCGCTCGGCCCCGGTCTCGACCGCTCCTCCGCGCCCGAGGTCCGCCACCGCGTCCTGGCCCTGCTCGCCGGGCTGCCGGAGGGCGCCTCCGCCACCCCCGAGTCGATCCTGGCCCGGCTGCGCTGGGAGCGGCCCCCGCGCGGCACCCGGGCCGGCGGCTCTGAGCCCGGCGCCGAGGATCTGCGCGCCCGCCTCGCCCAGTGGACCCTCTCCGAAGCGGAACTCCTCGGCGTGACCGGCCGCGGCGCCCTGTCCGCCCACGGCCGCGCCCTGATCGGGGAGCCCTCCGGTCACGCCCCGTCGGTGGAGCCCACCGCGACCGGCCCCGGCGACAAGCTCCCCGTCCACCGGCACCACCACAGGACCTCCGTCCCCCGCGCCCCGCTCACCCCCGCCGAGCAGGCCGCGGCCGCCGCCCGCGCCGCCCGCCTGCTCGCCCCGCTGCTGCCCGAACCCCTCGACCACGTCCTGCTCCAGGCGGACCTCACGGCGGTGGCCCCCGGCCCGCTGCAGCGCCCGCTGGCCGACGTGCTCGGCGTGCTCGCGGAGGTGGAGTCGAAGGGCGGCGCGACCGTCTACCGCTTCACGCCCGCCTCCGTCCGCCGCGCCCTGGACGCCGGCCGCACCGCGTCCGACCTGCACGCCTTCCTGGCCGCCCACTCCCGCACACCGGTCCCGCAGCCGCTGACGTATCTCATCGACGACGTCGCGCGGAAGCACGGTCACCTGCGCGTCGGCGCGGCCTCCGCGTATGTGCGCTGCGACGACGACGCCCTGCTGAACGAGATCCTCGCCGACAGGCGCTCGGCCGCCCTGCGCCTGCGCCGCCTGGCCCCGACCGTCCTGGCCGCCCAGACCGACCCGGCGACCCTCCTGGAGGGGTTGCGGGCCATGGGGCTCGCGCCGGCCGCCGAGTCCGCCGAGGGCGACGTCCTGATCAGCCGCGCCCATGCCCACCGGACCCCGCCGCGCACCCCGCCCGAGCCGGTCCCGGACGGCCCGCCGCCCCCGGACGCCACCCTCCTCACGGCCGCCCTGCGCGCCATCCGCGCCGGCGACCTGGCCTCCACGGCACCCCGCAAATCCACCGGCGCTCCCGCCACAGGTGGCGACCTGCCGCGCACCACCTCCGCCGAGACCCTCGCCACCATGCAGGCCGCCGTGCTCACCGGCGAGTCCCTGTGGATCGGTTACGTCAACGCCGAGGGCGCCGCCAGCCAGCGCGTCATCGCCCCCATCCGCGTCGAGGGCGGCTTCGTGACGGCGTACGACCACACGGCGGACGAGGTCCGCACCTATCCGCTGCACCGGGTCACGGGGGTCGCGGAACTCGCGGACGACCAGGAGTGATCGTTCCGTCGAGCCGGCCGTGATCGTCCCTCCATGAGGCACACTGGACGTTTGGCCGCAGCGTATGGCCGTAGCGAAAGGGTGCGCGCGTGAATGGTCCGCTGATCGTCCAGTCCGACAAGACCCTGCTCCTCGAGGTCGAGCACGAGCAGGCCGACGACTGCCGTCGGGCCATCGCGCCGTTCGCCGAGCTGGAACGGGCACCCGAGCACATCCACACCTACCGCGTGACCCCGCTCGGGCTGTGGAACGCGCGCGCCGCGGGGCACGACGCCGAGCAGGTCGTGGACGCGCTCGTGCAGTACAGCCGGTATCCGGTGCCGCACGCGCTGCTCGTCGACATCGCCGACACCATGGACCGGTACGGGCGGCTCACCCTCAGCAAGCACCCGGCCCACGGGCTGGTGCTGACCACCACCGACCGGCCCGTCCTCGAAGAAGTGCTGCGGTCGAAGCGGATCACTCCGCTGGTCGGGGCGCGGATCGACGAGGACACCGTCGCGGTGCACCCCTCCGAGCGTGGGCAGATCAAGCAGGTGCTGCTGAAGCTGGGCTGGCCGGCCGAGGACCTCGCCGGGTACGTCGACGGCGAGGCGCACCCCATCGAGCTGCGCGAGGACGGCTGGGCTCTGCGGCCCTACCAGAAGCAGGCCGTGGAGAACTTCTGGCACGGCGGCAGCGGCGTCGTCGTCCTGCCCTGCGGTGCCGGGAAGACCCTGGTCGGCGCCGGGTCCATGGCGCAGGCCAAGGCGACCACGCTGATCCTCGTCACCAACACCGTCTCCGCACGGCAGTGGAAGCACGAGCTGGTGAAGCGGACCTCGCTCACCGAGCACGAGATCGGCGAGTACTCGGGGACCAGGAAGGAGATCCGGCCGGTCACCATCGCCACCTACCAGGTCCTCACCACCAAGCGGAAGGGCATCTACCCGCACCTGGAGCTGTTCGACTCCCGGGACTGGGGGCTGATCGTCTACGACGAGGTGCACCTGCTGCCCGCGCCCGTCTTCAAGTTCACGGCGGACCTGCAGGCGCGGCGGCGGCTCGGGCTGACGGCGACGCTGGTGCGCGAGGACGGGCGCGAGTCGGACGTGTTCTCCCTGATCGGGCCCAAGCGGTTCGACGCGCCGTGGAAGGAGATCGAGGCTCAGGGGTACATCGCGCCCGCCGACTGCGTGGAGGTGCGGGTCAACCTCACCGACTCCGAGCGGCTCGCCTACGCCACCGCCGAGCAGGAGGAGAAGTACCGGTACTGCGCGACCACCGACACCAAGCGGAAGGTGACCGAGGCGCTGGTGCGGCGCTTCGCCGGGCAGCAGATCCTCGTCATCGGGCAGTACATCGACCAGCTGGACGAGCTGGGTGAGCATCTGGGCGCGCCGGTCATCAAGGGCGAGACGTCCAACGCGCAGCGCGAGAAGCTCTTCGACGCGTTCCGCCAGGGCGAGATCAGCGTGCTGGTCGTCTCCAAGGTCGCGAACTTCTCCATCGACCTGCCGGAGGCGACGGTCGCGATCCAGGTGTCGGGGACGTTCGGGTCGCGGCAGGAGGAGGCTCAGCGGCTGGGGCGGGTGCTGCGCCCCAAGGCCGACGGCCACCAGGCCCACTTCTACTCGGTCGTCGCCCGCGACACGATCGACCAGGACTTCGCGGCCCACCGCCAGCGCTTCCTGGCGGAACAGGGCTACGCGTACCGGATCATGGACGCGGACGAGATCCTGGCCGGGGAGAGCTGAGCGGGACGGGTGACTAGGGGTGGCGGCGGATGCCCGCCTCCTCGCCGTACTCGCCGAACAGGACCACGTCGATCGCGGCGCCCAGGAACACCTTGACGGCGCGCAGGGCGTCGGCGACGCGGTGCCGGTGGTGGTCGCCGTCGAGGGCCGTCGCACCGGACGGCGGCCCGTGCCGGGAGGGGGTGAAGGTTGCTGCGCTCATGTCTCCATGGTGGAACGACACCACCCGAATGGCGTCGGACCAGGGACGTAACCTGCGCGGCCCGCTCCTCCCCCTTCAGTCGCCCCCGCGTAGTACCCGGGAGGGACACCGACCCTTAGGGCACCCGGGCCGACGGCCCTGAGGCCGCGGAAAAACCGTTGGCCGCCGTATCCGCCCGTCACCTAGAATCCCCTCTCTTGCCCGCCTCCCTCACGGAGAGCCGCCGTCCGGACGGAAACCGGACGGCAGAACCGCCACCCGTCACCGCAGCAGCCGGCCGCCGGTACGCACGCACCCGCACGTGCACGTGTACTGCCCGGCCCCTCGCCACGCCCCGGAGGCACCTTTCCGTGTCCACCCCGACCACCCCGACCACCCCGTCCACCCCGGACTCCGCCCCCGACACCGACCCCCTCTCCCGCGAGCGCGCCCACCTCGCCGCCTCCCGGGCCGCCCTGCGGGCCATGCGCGAGGACGTGGAGAACCTCGACATCCGCGACGTCACGGCGAACTGGGTCAACGCCGAGGTCCTCGCCCACCAGATCGAGGAACGCATCAAGGCCCTCGCCGACCTCAGCCACACCCCGCTCTTCTTCGGTCGCCTGGACTACCTGCACGCCCCCGGCGCCGACCAGGCCGAGGGGGCGGAGGGGGAACGCTTCTACATCGGGCGGCGGCACGTGCACGACGCCGACGGCGACCCCATGGTCATCGACTGGCGCGCCCCCGTCTCCCAGCCGTTCTACCGGGCCTCCAAGAAGGACCCGATGGACATCGGGCTGCGCCGCCGCTTCGGCTACACCGGCGGCGACCTGACCGCCTACGAGGACGAGCACCTCTCCGACCCCGCCGAGGCCGCCACCACCAGCAAGTTGCTCCAGCAGGAGATCGAGCGCCCGCGTGTCGGCCCGATGCGCGACATCGTGGCCACGATCCAGCCCGAGCAGGACGAGATCGTCCGAGCCGGGCTGTCCGGGACCGTCTGCGTCCAGGGCGGACCCGGCACCGGCAAGACCGCCGTCGGACTGCACCGCGTGGCCTACCTCCTCTACGCCCACCGCGAGCGTCTGGCTCGCACCGGCACCCTCGTCATCGGCCCCAACAAGTCCTTCCTGCACTACATCGAGCAGGTGCTGCCCGCGCTCGGCGAGTTGGAGGTCAAACAGGCGACGGTCGACGACCTGGTCGCGCACGTCGAGGTGCGCGGCACGGACACCGCGACCGCCGCGGTGATCAAGGGTGACGCGCGCATGGCGGAGGTCCTGCGCCGGGCCGTCCGTTCGCACGTGACGATGCCCACCGAGCCCGTCGTGGTGGTGCGGGGGTCGCGGCGCTGGCGGGTGCCGGCGTACGAACTGGAGGAGATCGTACGAGAGTTGCTGGACCGGGACATCCGGTACGGCGCCGCCCGCGAGGCCCTGCCGCAGCGGATCGCGCACGCCGTGCTCGTGCAGATGGAGCGCTCTGGCGAGGCGCCGGACGACCGGGTGCAGGACGCCGTCGCCCGCAACCCCGCGGTGAAGGCGGCCGTCAAGGCGATCTGGCCGCCGGTGGACCCCGCGAAGCTGGTGCTGCGCCTGCTGACGGACGCCGACTTCCTGGCCGAGCACGCGGACGGTGTCCTCGAAGCGGACGAGCAGAAGGAGATCCTCTGGACGAAGCCGGTCAGGTCGGTGAAGTCCGCCAAGTGGTCGCCCGCGGACGCCGTGCTGATCGACGAGGCCACCGACCTGGTGCAGCGCACGCACTCGCTCGGGCACGTGGTGCTGGACGAGGCGCAGGACCTGTCCCCGATGCAGTACCGGGCGGTCGGCCGACGCTGCACGACCGGTTCGGCCACCGTGCTCGGCGACCTGGCACAGGGCACCACGCCCTGGGCGACGCGGAGTTGGCAGGAGGCGCTCGCCCACCTCGGGAAGCCGGAGGCGGTGGTCGAGGAGCTGACGGCCGGTTTCCGCGTGCCGACGGACGTGATCACGTACGCCTCCCGGCTGCTGCCGCACATCGCGCCGGGTCTGACGCCGGTCGCGTCGGTGCGGGAGAACCCGGGCTTCTTCGAGGTGCGTACGATCACCGGGACCGCCGAAGTGGTCGCCGCCTGCGCGGAGTTGCTGCGCAACGAGGGCTCGACGGGTCTGATCGCCGCTGACGCCCGTGTCCCCGCACTGGCCGAGGCCCTGACGGCAGCGGGCATCCCGTACCTGGCCCCCGGCGAGGAGACCACCCGGGAGACCCGCCTGACCCTGGTGCCGGCCTCGCTCGCCAAGGGCCTGGAGTACGACTACGTGGTCCTCGACGAGCCACAGGCCGTCGTCGACGGCGAACCGGACGAACGCACGGGCCTGCGCCGCCTCTACGTGGCCCTCACCCGAGCGGTCTCGGGCCTGATCGTGACGCACGCGGCACCGCTGCCGCCGCAACTGGGCTAGGGCCTTCAGGGTTCAAAGGGTCAGGCGCGGCACCTTGCGCGGTGCCGCGCCTTCACCCTGGTCAGGTGAGCCAGTTGTAGATGTTCCAGCCGTAACCGATGGACGTGCGGGCCAGGAAGGGTGCCGAGGCGTTCCCGGTGCCGCGGTAGAGCCACAGGCCACCCTTGCTGTCGCGGGCGACGAGATCCGCTTTGCCATCCCCTGACAGGTCGGCGGTGCCGACGACGGAGCTGTAGACGTTCCAGCCGTAACCGATCTGCTTGCGGGGCGCGAAAGGCGCGTTCGGGTTGCCGGTGCCCTGGTAGAGCCACAGGCCACCCTTGCTGTCCCGGGCGACGAGATCCGCCTTCCCGTCCCCTGTCAGGTCACCGGTCCCGACGACGGAGCTGTAGACGTTCCAGCCGTAACCGATGGACGTGCGGGCCAGGAAGGGTGCCGAGGCGTTCCCGGTGCCGCGGTAGAGCCACAGGCCACCCTTGCTGTCGCGGGC
>NZ_JBIATP010000013.1:116145-127520 GCF_042891915.1 Streptomyces sp. NPDC001848
GGCGACGAGGTCGGCCTTGCCGTCCCCGGTCACGTCACGGACACCGACGATGGAGCTGTAGATGTTCCAGCCGTAACCGATCTGCTTGCGGGGCGCGAAGGGCGCGTTCGGGTTGCCGGTGCCCTGGTAGAACCACAGCGTGCCCTTGCTGTCGCGGGCGACGGCGGTTCCGGTGCCGTCCGCCATCTCACCACTGACACTGGTGATGATGCCGTAGGTGTTCCAGCCGGTTCCGATGGCGGCTCGGGCGGCCAGTGCCCCGGAGGGCACGCCGGTGCCACGGTAGAGCCACAGGGTGCCGGAGTAGTCCCGTGCCAGCACGCTGCCCAGCTGCGACGCCGGCGGCACACCGGTGCCGGTGAGCGGCTCCAGCTGTGGCCCCTGCCCGGCGTCGCCGGTGACCTCGTACGTGGCCGACTGGCTGCCGCTCACGGTCGGGGCGAAGGTGACGGTCTGCCGGACGCTCTGCTCGGGACCGATGACCAGGCCCTCGGGGAGCGGGTCGGCGCTGCTGAACACACCTGCCGGGGCCTTCGCCTTGGTGACGGTGACCGGGATGTTCCCGGTGTTGGTGATGGTGAAGGTCCGTGTGCTGGACGTGCCGCGGACCACCGCGCCGAACGAGAGCGTCGTCGGATTGAACACCAGGTGGCCCTGGCCGCTGATCGCGTCGCCCTGGAGCGGAATGGTGAGCGAGCCGCTGGTGCTGCCCAGTGTGATCGACGAGGAGTTCTGGCCGGTGGCCGTGGGCGCGTACCCGACCTGCAGGACGATCGAGCTCTGGGCCGGGATCACCGTCGGGTTCGCCGGGTCGGCGCTCGGCAGGCCGGTGGCCGTGAACGGTCCGTCGGGCGGGGTGACGGAGGTGATGGTCTCGGGGTCGGTGCCGGTGTTCGTCAGCTGGACGTTCGCGGTGGCCGTGGTCCCCGTCGGCTGGTTGTCGAAGGACACGGTGCCCGGGAACGCGGCCAGACCGGGCTTGGTGCCGACGCCGTGCAGGCTCAGTGCGTAACTGCCGGCGTCGGTGGCCACGGTGAGCGTTCCGCTCGCGCCCAGGACCGCGGTGGGTTGGAAGGAGACGGGTATCGACAGCTGCCCGCCCGCCGGGATCGTCGACGGCAGCGACGAGGTGTCCGCGGTGAACGGACCGTCGACGGTGACGCCCTTGATGCCGAGGGGCTGGGACGGGTTCTGGTTCTCCGTCAGGACGACGTCGGTGCTCGACGAGCCGCCCACCGGCACGAGCCCGAAGTCGGCCGGACCGCCCTTGAGCGGGCTGCCCACCGGGTTGCCGAAGGCGTGGACCTTGCCCTCCCGGGTGCCGACGAAGACCTGCCCGCCGTCGGTGGCGGGGGTGGCGAATTTCGACGCGATGCCGATCGGCGCGGACCAGACCAGCGACAGGACGCCGTTCGCGTCGGGAACCGGGTTGTACGCGCGCAGCTGGGCGTTGACGCCGGTCGACCCGCCCGCCCAGACCACCCACACCAGGGCGCTGCCCGAGCGCGTTCCGTCGGAGGTCACCACGGGCGATCCGCTGGTGTACGGGAAGGCGTCCTGGCTGGACCCGGCGACGGTCAGCGCGGGGTCGCCCGAGCCCGTCACGCCGCGGTGCAGCGCCACCAGTGAGCCACCGTTGCCGACGCAGTAGACGTAACCGCCGTCACCGCCCCAGACCGCGGGGTGGCCCCACTGGCCCTTGAGCGGCCCGGTGATCCCCACCACGTCGTCGGTCCCGCCGGTGCCCTGCGACCTCCCGCCGAGGTTGTCGCGGTCCAGCAGGAAGACCCGGCCGTCCTTGCCCTGCTGCACCATCAGGTGCGGGTGGGAGGCGGTGCCGAAGCTGTCCGGCAGGCCGACCGGACCGCCGGAGGCCAGGTCCTTGTCCAGCTGGTCCAGGGTCGGCGCGTTGGACGGGCTGAAGAAGTCGGCGGCCTTCAGACTCCGGTCGGCCTGCACCTGCAGCCGGACCACGGACTCCGCGAGCGTGCCGGGCGGGGTGCTGCCGGGGCCGGGCGCCGGGCTGACGCCGTTGCCGGTGCTGAGGAAGATCCGGCCGGGACCGTCCGAGACGAGTCCCCCGCCGGACTGCCAGATGCCGGCCCCGCTGTTGCTGGCGCCGGTCTCCGTCGCCCACATCGAGGTCACCGAGGCGTTGGTGGTGCTGACGCCGACCACGTAGCCGCGATAGGGCTTGGCGTCGCAGTGTCCGCCGAACGCCGCGTAGACCACCCCGTCGAGCAGCAGCAGGCCCGGACGCTGCATCTGGTACGCGGGCAGGAAGGACTGGGTGGGGTCGTTGGACGGGGTGCCCTGGATCGTCACCGGGAAGCCGGACTTCTCCGCCCCGGTGACCGGGTCGAGCGCGTGCATGTACCAGTGCGGGCTCAGGGCGTTGGACCCGTCGTCGACCTTGGTGGTCAGATAGACGGCCCCGCCGGCCGGGTCGTACACCGGCGTCGCGGTGCTGCCGATGGTCGGCACGAGGTCGCCGCAGTTGAGGGTGGACGCGGGCCACGCGGGCCCGAAGTCGCGCTGCCACAGCACGGCTCCTGTGGCGCGGTCGAGGCCGTAGGCCTTGTTGTTCTCGGTGACCGCCACCACCGTGCTGCCGACGACGATCGGCTGGGCGTATATCTGCCCGTCGAGCTGCGCCGGAGCCTTCCAGAGCTGCCCGAAGGAAGAGGAACGCACGTCGGACGGGCCGAGGTTCGGTTCGCTCCGGTCCCAGCCGGTCCGGAGGGTGTCCACCGAGCCGGTCGTCTCGCTCGCCTGCGCCGGTGCGACGCCGAGCCCGAGCAGGCCCGCGGTCACCGCGGCCGTCATGGCGAGCGCCGGGCCGCGCCGTCGTGTGTGTCTGCGTCTGTGTGCGTGTGCGGTGGCGCCCGCCACCACATCGCCTCGCGAAATTGCCAAGGAAACCCCCCTGAGTCCCCATGCTTCGACGGCCCCCACCGCCATCCCACCCGGCCACGGCGGTCTCCTCGGTCGCGTGGGAGGCCGCAGCGCACGGGCACAGCCCGCGCATCCAATCACGCGACCGTGGTCCGTGCATACGGTTGTGGCCCCGGTGCACGCGGTCCCGTCGCACGCTCGCGCGCACAGTGGGCCGCCGGGGACTCCCGGCCGTTGATCATTTGCCGGAGACGGCCTGGTGGGGCAGCGCGTTGATCACGGCGTCCAGGAGGCCGGGGAACCGCGCGTCCAGATCCGCGCGGCGAAGCTCCACATAGCGGTTGCGGCCGGATGCACGGGTGGAGGTGAGCCCGGCCTCACGCATGATCTTCAGATGGTGCGAGACGGTCGACTTGTGCAGATGCGGGAGGCCGAGCGCGTCGGGCGCACAGCTGAAGTGCCGGCCGGTCGAGTAGACCTTCAGCAGCGACAGCCGCACCGGATCGCCGAGCGCGTGCAACACCTTGACCAGCTCGATGTCGTCCACATCGGGCTGGGGCAGCCACTCTCCCTCTTCCTCGGCCACGGATCCTCCCGCCGTCAGACTGTTTGACAATCATCCAACAGACTCTATTGTTTGACCAACGTCAAACCGTTGTGCTTTCACGCCGCACGCACTCTGGGGGACCCGTGCGCCTACGTCTGCTCCTGCTCGCTCTCGGTACCTTCGCCGTCGGAACGGACGGCATGGTGATGGCCGGCATCCTGCCGCTCATCGCCCGTGATCTGGACGTCTCCCTCTCGGTCGCCGGACAGGTGGTGACCGTCTTCGCCCTGTCCTACGGGGTACTGGCACCCGTGCTCGCCACCGCCACCGCCCGGTGGTCCCGGCGCCGCGCCCTGCTCATCGCGCTCGCCGTCTTCACCCTCGCCAACGCCCTGACCGCGCTGGCCCCTGCGTACGGCGTCCTGCTGGTCACGCGCGTACTGGCCGCCGTCGGAGCCGCCCTCTACACACCCACCGCCAACGCCGTGGCCACCTCGCTCGTACCGCCGGAACGGCGCGGGCGGGCGATCGCCGTCGTGATGGGCGGGCTGACCGTCGCCACCGCGCTCGGCGTGCCGCTCGGCACCTGGATCGGGCGGACGGACTGGCGGCTGACGATGTGGCTGGTGACCGGGCTCGGCGCCGCCGCCTTCACCGGACTGGCCCTGCTCCTGCGCGAACTCCCGCAGCCGGTCGCGGGGTTGGGCCTGCGCGACCGGCTCGCCCCGCTCGGCAACCCACGCGTCCTCGGCGCTGCCCTGACCACGTTCCTGGTCTTCCTCGCCTTCCAGACGACGTACATCTACTACACGCTGGCCACCCGCCCGGCGACCGGCGGCGACCAGGACCGGCTGACGCTGCTGCTCCTGGTGTCCGGGATCGCGGCGGTGGGCGGCTCACAGCTGGGCGGGCGGCTGGTCGACCGGTGGGGTCCGCGCGTCGTGATCCTTTCCGCCTGCGCCGCCTACCTCGTGATCGCGGCCGCCCAGCCCTGGACCCTGCGCACCATGCCGACCGCGCTGGCGGCCTCCGCGCTCAGCCCGCTGGCCGGCTGGTCGATCGCGGTGGCGCTGATCGCCCGCCTCGCCTCCGTCGACCCGGCACGCGCACCCGTCCTCGTCTCCCTCAACAGCAGCGCCCTGTACCTGGGCACGGCGGCGGCGGGCGGCACCGGCAGCCTGGCGATCACGCTGCTCGGCGACCGTTGGTTCGTGTGCGTGGGCGCCGCGCTGATGGCCTTGGCGACAGGCGTGGCAGCGGTGACGACACGGCCCCCGGCGGGGGTGACGGGCAGCGGGGAGCGCAGGCAGGCGGTGGACGCCGGGGTCGGCCGGTGAAGAGCGTTTTGCCGGGAGGTGCAGCAGGATGTGCGGCGGCATCTCCTGTGCGCCGGCATGGACGTACATAGACCAAGGCGACATGTCCGGTCACGTCCATGCCGTTCACTGCGATGACTTAGCCACGCGCCCGAAGCCCCCCCGTCGGGGCTGCAGGGTTGTAGGCGGCACCTTCGGCGAAGGCGAACGCCTACCCTAACCGTCGAGCGCCCTGCGCCAGATGCCCACCGCCTCCGCCGACACCGGTGTCGTCCAGCCGTCCGTGCGGGCCGCCGCGCCGATGTGGAAGGCGTCGACGCCCGCCGTGCGCAGCCGCGGGACGTGGTCCAGGCGGAGGCCGCCGCCGGCCATGAGGCGCTGGGTGTAGCCGGGCTCGCCGCGCCGGGTGGCCTCCGCGACGAGGGTGGGCAGGCCGTCGTCCACGCCGTGCGGGGAGCCCGCCGTGAGGTAGGTGTCCAGGCCCGGCGCCTCGGCGAGCTGCTTGCGCAGGGCGTCGCGGTCGGCGGCGCGGTCGATCGCGCGGTGGAAGGTCCAGCGGCAGCCGTCCAGCTCCCCGGCCAGCCGCTCCACGGCGTCGAGGTCGGGCCCGCGGTCCTCGCCGAGGAAGCCGAGCACGAACTCCTCGGCACCGGCGGCGCGCAGCTCCCGGGCGGCGCGCACCAGCGCCTCGACGTCACCGGCCGCGAACCCGTCCCCGAGGCGGAGCATCACGCGCAGGGAGATGTCGACGGCGGCGCGGATCCCGGCGAAGGTCGCCACCGGCGGGGTGAGCCCGTCGGAGGCCATGTCGGTGACCAGCTCGAGGCGGTCCGCGCCTCCGGCCTGGGCGGCGACCGCGTCCTCGACGGAGAGGGCGATCACCTCCAGGACTGCACGCGTGCTCATACGACCCCTTCCGTCGGTGTTCCCGTGGAGCGGCTACAGGTCTAGTCCAATCCAAGGGTACGACGACGGCCGGGGCGGCCGCGAGAAGGGCACCGGTCGCCCGGGCTCAGCCGAAGAGGTTCAGCTCCCCCTCCGCCACGCCCACCAGCTCGTACCGCGCCCCGTCCAGCGGACGGCCGGAGTAGAGGCGCACCAGCGTGGACGCGTCGCCGATGAACCGGGCCGGCGGGTGCTCCCCGTTCGCGTCGCCCAGGAGCACCGGCTCGTCGAGGTCGTCGAGGTCCGCGTGGAGCGGGACGTGCCCCCTCTCCCGGGAGACGCGGGCGAGCAGCGTGAGCGCGTACGGCAGCCCGTCACCGCCGTACGCCCCCGGCTCCCCGAAGGCCTCCCGTACGTCGCCGCCGTGCACCCACTCCCCGAGCGCCACCCTGTCGAGCACCCCGCCCGCCTTCGCGATGGCGGCGCCCGCCTCGGTCATGCCGCGCTCCAGTTCGTCGACCACCTGGGCGTTGGTCCAGCCGGCGCGCTCGGCGATGTCACGGTCGTTCGACTCGGGGCTGAACACGCCCTTCTCGAAGCGGCTCTCCACCACCCGGGTCAGGGCCGCCGAGCAGTGCGCGAGGACGTGCCGCACGGTCCAGCCGGGACACGCGGCCGTCGGCAGCGCGAAGTCCGCGTCCGGGCGGGAGCGCAGCAGGGGGATCAGCGCGTCCCGCTCGGTGGTCAGCAGCAGGCCGGGCAGTTCGGGGTCGCGTACGTCGTCGTGCAGGTCTGCAGTCGTCATGGGCCCCACGCTAGGTGCCGGGAGGTGAACACGGGAGAATGCCCCCATGACCGACCTCGACGCGTTGCGTGAGAGCTGGCGGCGGACCCTGCTCGCGGTGCGGGGCGGTGCGGAGCGGCCCGATCCCGCGCCCTACGCCGACAACCTGCTGCACCGCTGGTCGGAGCCGCAGCGCCGGTACCACACGGTGGAGCACCTGGCGGCCGTCCTCGATCACGTCGACGTCCTGGAGCAGTACGCGGACGACCCGGACGCGGTGCGTCTCGCGGCCTGGTTCCACGACGCGGTGTACCTGCCGGAGCGGTCGGAGAACGAGGAGCGGTCGGCGCGGCTGGCCGAACGCGCGCTGCCCGAGGCCGGGGTGTCCGAGGAGAAGGCCGCCGAGGTGGCCCGTCTGGTCCGGCTCACCGTCACCCACGACCCCGCCGACGACGACCGCAACGGCCAGGTCCTGTGCGACGCGGACCTCGCGATCCTCGCCTCGCCCCCGTCGGCGTACGCCGCCTACACCGCGGCCGTCCGCGAGGAGTACCACTTCGTGCCCAACGAGGCGTTCCGCGAGGGCCGCGCGGCGGTCCTGCGCCAACTCCTCGCCCTGCCACGGCTGTTCCGCACCCCGTACGGGCGGGAGAAGTGGGAGGCGACGGCCCGCTACAACATCACCTCCGAGCTGGAAATGCTGTCGCTCCGTTGAGCGCCCGGCCCGTACGCTGCCCCGTATGCGAAGCATGGGCGGGGAACGGGTGGAGGAAGCCGTCGCGAGCGCCGTGGCGGTGCTGCGGACGGTGACGGACCGGGACTGGGAGGCGAGGGCCGGCCGGCTGGAGTGGAGCTGCCGACGGACGGCGGAGCACACCGCCGGTGCTCTGCTCAAGTATGCGGGTGGGCTCGCGGGGCGGGCCGAGACGCGGCTGCCCCTGACGTTCGGGCTCGCGGAGGACGCCGGCAACGACGCAGCGCTGGACCTCCTCCGGACGACCGGCGCCCTGCTCGTCGCCGCCATCCGCACCACTCCTCGCGAGGTCCGCGCCTTCCACCCGTTCCCCTTCCACAGCGCGAACCGGGAGGGCTTCGCCGCGATGGGGGTCACCGAGGTCCTGCTGCACACCCACGACATCGCCGAGGGCCTGGGGCTGGCCTACGAGCCGCCCGCCGAGCTGTGCGCGTACGCGCTGACCGGGATCTTCCCGCAGGTCCGGCCCAGCCCCGACCATTGGCGGACCCTGCTGTGGGCCACCGGCCGCGGCGACCTGCCCGGCCGCGCCCCGGTCACCGAGTGGCACTGGTACAACAACCTGGTGATCCCCGCCGAACGGCTCACTCTCGAGGGCATCACCCCCGCGGCCGCCGCCGATCTGCACACGGGCGGCACCGGAGGCTTCGAGTGGCTCGACGGCGAGCCCTTCGAGGGCACGCGCGAGGCCGCCGGGATGCTCGTGAAGGCGTACGAGGCCGGGGTGCACCGGCCGGAGTGGGGCGTCTTCGTGCTCGTACGGAAGGAAGACGGGCGTGCGGTCGGGAGCATGGGCTTCCACGGCCCTCCGGACGAGGAGGGACGCGCGGAGGTCGGCTACGACCTGGTGGCGGGCGCCCGCGGCCACGGCTACGCGACCGAGGCACTGCGCTCCCTCGCCGCATGGGCGCTGGCCAGGGACGACGTCGGCACGCTGTGCGCCACCGTCGAGCGGGCGAACACGCCCTCCCAGGGCGTCATAACCCGGGCCGGGTTCACCCGAGTGGGTGAGGACGAGGAGACGTACGCGTACGCGCGGCACCGCTGAGCCCCTGCTCGCGCCCCTTGCGCCGGCGCAGACCGGACGCGTGCAGCAGCCGCACCACCTCGCGGCTGGAGACCTCCACCGCTCCGGCGGCCACCACTTCGGCGTACCGGTGGGACGGCACGTCGTAGTGATCCCGCTCGAAGGCCCGGCTCGGCACGCCCAGCTTCTCGGCGAAAGCGTGCAGTTCGTCGTACGAGACGTCGCTGATCAGATGCGACCACAGGTGGCCGTGCCCCGGCCACGCGGGCGGGTCGATGTAGACGGTCACGAGGACGTCATCCCGCCCGTCGCCCTCCCCAGCGACCCCACCGCCGCCACCTTCACACCGGCCTTGGGGCACACCCAGTGCGGGTTGGGCCCGAGTTCCGGCTCGACGTCGAGGGCGTGCGGGTCGCCCGAGCCGCAGACCGGGCACAACGGCCAGCGGCCGTACCGCTCCAGGAGCGCGTCCTGGACGTCCTGCGCGACGAGGCCCGCCACGTAGTCGGCGCCGTCCGGCCACTGCTCGACCCACCAGCGCCGCTGGGCGACGGAGTCCTCGACGAGCGAGACCACGTCCGACTGGGCGACCTCGCCCGCGACCAGGTCGGCGAGCACCAGGGCGCGCGCCGCGTGCAGGGCCTGCTCCAGGGGGCTGATGGGGTCCATGCCCCTATTGTGCGCACTCTTGACCGGACGGCCGAATCGAAAATATCTTTCACGTGTGAACCGCGACGCGAAGGAAACTTTCGCACGGCCGGTGGGCGGCCCGGAGGTGCCTCCCGCCCCCGCCGCCCTCGCCGCCAAGGTGCGCACCCTCGCACCGTCCATGACCCGGTCCATGCAACGCGTCGCCGAGACCGTCGCCGGGGACCCGGCGGGCTGTGCCGCGCTCACGGTCACCGGACTCGCCGAACGGACCGGCACCAGCGAGGCCACCGTCGTCCGCACGGCCCGTCTGCTCGGCTACCCCGGCTACCGCGACCTGCGGCTGGCCCTCGCCGGCCTCGCCGCCCAACAGCAGTCGGGCCGCGCCCCGTCCGTCACCGCGGACATCGCGGTCGACGACCCCATCGCCGACGTGGTCGCCAAGCTCGCCCACGACGAGCAGCAGACCCTCGCCGACACGGCGGCCGGGCTCGACACCGTGCAGCTCGGCGCCGCCGTCGCCGCGCTCGCCGCCGCCCGCCGCATCGACGTCTACGGCATAGGGGCCTCCGGACTCGTCGCCCAGGACCTGGTGCAGAAGCTGCTGCGGATAGGCCTCATAGCCCACGCGCACAGCGACCCGCACCTCGCGGTCACCAACGCCGTGCAGCTGCGCGCCAAGGACGTGGCGATCGCGATCACGCACTCAGGCTCCACCGGCGACGTCATCGAACCGCTGCGCGTCGCCTTCGAGCACGGCGCGACCACCGTCGCGATCACCGGCCGCCCGGACGGGCACGTGTCGCAGTACGCCGACCACGTCCTGACCACGTCCACGGCCCGCGAGAGCGAGCTGCGCCCGGCCGCGATGTCGTCCCGCACCAGCCAACTGCTCGTGGTGGACTGCCTGTTCGTGGGCGTGGCGCAACGGACGTACGAGACGGCGGCGCCGGCGCTGGCCGCTTCGTACGAGGCGCTGGCGCACCGTCACCGCCCGAGGGGTGGAACAAAGCGCCACACCTGACCGTCCTCCTCCCAGAGCAGTGCCGCACCGGAAACGAGCCACCCTCATGACCTCCACGTCCGACCCCCGCGAGCTCCGCGCCGAGTTGGAGACGCTGACCACCGAGGCCTTCCGTCCCGAACTGGCGGAGATCGACCGGCTGCCGACGCTGGAGATCGCGAAACTCATGAACGGCGAGGACGCGACCGTGCCAGCCGCGGTCGCCGCGCGGCTGCCGCAGATCGCCGCCGCGATCGACGCGATCGCCGAGCGGATGGCGCGCGGCGGCCGGCTGGTCTACGCGGGCGCCGGGACCGCCGGGCGGCTCGGCGTCCTGGACGCGTCCGAGTGCCCGCCCACCTTCGACACGGACCCCTCCCAGGTCGTGGGCCTGATCGCGGGCGGCCCGGGCGCCATGGTGACGTCGGTCGAAGGCGCCGAGGACTCCCGGGAGCTGGCGGCGAAGGACCTCGACGCGCTGGAGCTGACGGAGCGTGACACGGTGGTCGGCGTCTCGGCGTCGGGGCGCACGCCCTACGCGGTGGGCGCGGTGGAGCACGCCCGGGCGCGCGGGGCGCTGACGATCGGCCTGTCCTGCAACGCTAACAGCGCGCTCGCGGCCGCCGCCGACCACGGCATCGAGATCGTCGTCGGCCCCGAACTGCTGACCGGCTCGACCCGGCTCAAGGCGGGCACGGCGCAGAAGCTGGTCCTGAACATGCTCTCGACGATCACGATGATCCGCCTCGGCAAGACGTACGGGAACCTGATGGTCGACGTCCGCGCCTCCAACGACAAGCTGCGCGCCCGCTCGCACCGCATCGTGGCGCTGGCGACCGGCGCGACGGACGAGGAGATCGAGCGCGCCCTCGCGGCCACGGGTGGCGAGGTCAAGAACGCGATCCTCACCATCCTGGGCGGCGTGGACGGCCCGACGGCGAAACGTCTCCTCGCGCAGAGCGGGGGGCATCTGCGCGCGGCACTGGAGAAGCCGACGGAGAAGCCGACGGAGAAGCCGACGGGCTGAGCCACCTTTCGGTGGAGAGCGGCGGCCGTCTCCGCGCGGCGCCCGGGCGGACGGCCCACCGGGACGCACCCTCGACCCGTGCCCAGTACGTCATACGCCGCCACCGCCGCCGCGCTGCTCCCCCTGGTCGGCGGCCCCGCGAACGTCACCTCCGTCGCCCACTGCATGACCCGTCTGCGGCTGGGCCTGGCCGACCGCTCCCTCGTCGACGAGCACGCCCTGCGCGCGCTGCCCGAGGTGCTGGGGGTGGTGGACGACGACACGTACCAGATCGTGCTCGGGCCGGGGAAGGCAGCACAGGTCACGGCGGAGTTCGAGACCCTCGTCCGCACGAGCGCCGAGGAACTGGCTTCCCGGGGGGCCGCGTCGACCGGAGAACCCGCCGCCCGGGAAGCCGCGTCGACCGGAGAACCCGCCGCCCGGGAAGCCGCGTCGACCGGAGAACCCGCCGCCCGGGAAGCCGCGTCGACCGGAGAACCCGCCGCCCGG
>NZ_JBIATP010000013.1:127617-181729 GCF_042891915.1 Streptomyces sp. NPDC001848
CGGGAAGCCGCGTCGGCTGGGGAACCGGCTTCCCGGGGAGCCGCGTTGAAGGAGGCCCAGCGCCGGCGCAACGCCACCCCCGGCAAGATCCTCCTGCGCCGCGTGGCGAACGTCTTCGTGCCGCTGATCCCGGCCCTCATCGGCTGCGGCGTCATCGCGGGCGTGACGGGCCTGCTCCTGAACCTGCGCCTGCTGCCGTCCCTCACCCCCGCCCTCACCACCCTCTCCTCCGGCTTCATGGCCCTGATCGCGGTCTTCGTGGGCCACAACACGGCCAAGGAGTTCGGCGGTACACCGGTGCTGGGCGGCGCGGTGGCGGCGGTCGTGGTCCACCCGGGGGTCGCCAAGGTCACGGTGCTCGGGACGGCACTCGCCCCCGGCCAGGGCGGGGTGCTGGGCGCCCTGGCCGCGGCGCTGCTGGCGACATACGTCGAGAAGTGGTGCCGCACCTGGGTCCCGCCCACCCTGGACGTCCTGCTGACCCCCACGCTCACGGTCCTGCTCCCCGGCCTGGTGACGCTCTACGTCCTGATGTACGCGGCCGGGGCGGCGGCGAGCGCCATCGGAGCGGCGGCGAACTGGCTCCTGTCGACCACGGGCGCGGCAGCGGGCCTGGTCCTCGGCGGCCTGTTCCTCCCCCTGGTGATGCTGGGCCTGCACCAAGCGCTGATCCCGATCCACACCACCCTCATCGAACAGCAGGGCTCCACGGTCCTGCTCCCCCTCCTGGCGATGGCGGGCGCGGGCCAGGTGGGCGCGGCCCTGGCGGTCTACGTCCGCCTCCGCCACGACCGCTCCCTCCGCACGACGATCAAGTCCGCCCTCCCGGCGGGCCTGCTGGGCGTGGGCGAGCCCCTGATCTACGGCGTCTCGCTACCGCTCGGCCGCCCGTTCCTCACGGCGTGCGTGGGCGGTGCGGCGGGCGGAGCGTTCGTGGGCTTCTTCGCGATGCTCGGTTACAAGGTCGGCGCGACAGCGATCGGCCCGTCCGGCTGGGCGCTGTTTCCGTTGCTGGCGGGGAACAGAGGGCCGGGGGTGACGGCGGCGATCTATGCGGGGGGCCTGCTGACCGGCTACCTGGTGGGCTTCGTGGCGACGTACGCGTTCGGCTTCGCGCGGCGGACGTGACCGGTCGGCGCGGAGCCGATCAGGCGGAACTCGGCGCGAACCTGGCGACGTACTCGGCGAAGGGCTCGATGCCGACCTCGGCACGCAGGTCGTCCACTCGCTCGGGCTCCTCGCAGGGCCACGGGATCGGCGAACCGTCCGCCCCCACACCGGCGATCTGGGTGCCGTAGACCTGCTTGCGCCCCTCGTTGACCAGCGTCCGGTCGCGCAGGAACGCCAACTCGCGCGGACGGGCCGTCCCGGCCGCCACCGCCTGCTCCATCAGCCGCAGCGCACGGCGCTGGACATCGAGCTGACGGTCCGCGTGCTGGGCGATCAGCCAGGCCGCACGAGCGGCGTCCGCGCCGACGACATCCGCTGTCGGCCAGCCGAACTCATCCATGATCGCAGCCAGCCGGTCCCCGTGCCGCGCGGTCAGCCGGCGCCACGCCAGCTGCTCGGCGGGGTCGTCGCTGTTCGCCCGGGCGGCGGCCCGGTGGTCGGCTTCGGCCATGGTCACGAGTTCCTCCGCCAGCGCGGCGACGTCGTGGGTCACTCTCAACTCCCTTGTGAGCCAGGTGGATACGTGATGCGGGTCCGTGATGCGCGACCACCTTAAAGCCGCATACGGCACACAAAGATCATTCCGGAGAACGGTGACAGGGCCCGTCGAGCGCTGGGATACTGGATCTACCGGTTCACGGCACCCGAGAGTCCCGGTTGAGCCGCCGCACCCGCGCCCTCAGCTCCTCCCCCGTCGGCATCGCCCGCAGGACGTCCGTCAGGTGCTGGGCCGTCCGCAGGTTGCAGCGCCCCAACTCCACAAGGGCGAACCGCTCGTCGCTCGCGCCGGTCACCGGATCGACGCCCAACGACGGCAGTACGACATCGACACGCGCCAGAGCGACCCGCAACGCCTCGACGACCTCTTCAGTGGACCGCACGAATGCCACTCCCCTTCCACGCTGAGTTTCCGATTCGCCACCCAGCGTGTCCGACCCGCGCCTAACCTGGCCATACACGGCACCCAACAACCCGACCTGTGCGACAGGAAGCAGCCCATGCCAGGACCGAAGGACCTCGACCCGTCGTCATCGCCCCGGGCCCTGCTGGGCGCCGAGCTGCGGCACGCCCGCGAGAAGGCCGGCCTGAGCCAGGAGGAACTGGGCGGGCGGCTGTTCGTGAGCGGCTCGTTCATCGGGCAGCTGGAGGCGGGGACGCGACGGATGCAGCCGGAGTACGCGCGGATGCTGGACGAGGTCCTGGGGACGGAGGACTTCTTCACGCGGAACTGCCTGGCGGCGGCCAAGTCGAAGTATCCGGAGCACTTCGCGGAGGCGGCGGAGGCGGAGGCGAGGGCCACGGCGATCAGAGAGTACGCATCGATGCTGATCCCGGGGTTGCTCCAGACGTCCGCCTATGCACGGGCCGTATGCCGCGCCTACCAACCGACAGCGGCCGAGGAGAAGATCGAGGAGTTGGTGAGGGACCGAATTGCGCGCGCCCGCATCCTCGACGATCCAACAGAGCCCATGTTGTGGGCCGTGATTGACGAAGCGGCACTACGCCGCGTGACGGGCGGGCCCAACGTCATGGCGGAGGCGTTGCGTCACATCGCTGATCTGGCGATCCGGAGCCGGGTCATCGTCCAAGTGCTTCGGTTCGACGCGGGGGCGCATCCGGCGATGCAGGGCTGCGTGAAGCTGATGGACTTCGACGACGCGCCTCCGCTGGTCTACCTGGAGGGTGTCGGTACCGGACGGCTGGAGGACGACCCCGCCACCGTCTCGGAGTACAGGCTCTACTGCGAGTTCCTCACGGCCTCGGCGCAGTCGCCTGGGAAGTCCCTGGCCCTGATCGAGACGATGGCGCAGGATTACGCCCATGAGGCGCAACTCTGACTACGACATGAGCACGGCCACCTGGCACAAGTCCAGCTACAGCGGTGGCAGCGGCGACAACTGCCTGGAAGTGACCCACGACTTCCCCGCCCTCATCCCCGTCCGCGACTCCAAGAACCCCCACGGCCCGAAGCTCGTGTTCCGGGCGGAGACCTGGGCGGCGTTCGTCGAAAGCGTCAGGCACGACTAGGGCCAGGTTCCGGTCGGGTCAGGTACAACACGATGTGCGACCGGCGCGAAGCCTACTCAACACCCCGCATAAAACTGGTCCGTGAGCGAACTCACGTCCACCGGTCGGATATTTGCTCCAGCTTTACCTGACACGCTGTCAGGAGCTGACGACCGGTGGCTAGGGTCGAATGCCCGGGCAGTCGACGGAGGGGGAAGACGCCAACTCATGGGCGGCAAGGACGAGATACTCGACATCAAGGTCGACGACATCAAGTCGGCGGCACCCGCCTTCCACCGCGAAAGCATTGCCCTCGCACACGCACTGACCACGCTGAAGCAGGGCCTGGCCGCGGCGGGCGCCCCGTGGGGCGACGACGAGCAGGGGCAGAAGTTCCACACCGCCTACGCCCCACACCTCACGCGGATCGAACACTCCGCGCAGATCCTCGTCGACGGCCTGGCCAGCATCCACGCGGGCCTGGTCGACATGGCCGACAAGCACATCGACAACGAGGAACGCATCCGCGGCATGTTCGGCCGCCACACCACGGGCGACGGCACGTGAGTGTCGCGGACAAGGCCCGCAAGGTCGTCCAGGACCTGACGGGCATGTGGTGGCCCGCCGCCGACGAGGACGGACTGCGGGACGCGGCCCGGGCATGGCGGTCCTTCGCCGACGACGTCGACGACATCACCGCGACCGCGAACAAGGCCGCCCGCGCACTGATCGAGGACAACAAGGGCGAGTCGATCGACGCCTTCGACGCGTTCTGGCGCCGCTACTACGACGGCGGCCGCGGCTGGCTGAAGGACCTCGCCGATGCGGCCCGGGACATGGCCAAGGCACTGGACTCCTACGCCGATGCGGTGCACGGCGCGAAGAAGCACCTCGAACACGAACTGGAGATCGTCGGCGCGACTCTCGTCGCAGGCACCGCCCTGGCGTTCTTCACCGCCGGCATCTCCGAGGGCGCCGCGGCGGCCGCGGCGGCGGGCGTGACCGAACTCGCCGCCTCCCTGGGTGTGGCGGTGAGCGAGGAGGTCGCCGCGATCGCCGGCACGACACTGGCCACGGCCGCGTTCGGCGGGGTGGAATCCATCACCGTGGACCTCGCCGTCGCCCAGCCCACCGCCATCGCCCTGGGCGAGCAGAAGACCGGCATCAACCTCGACGAGGCCCGCCAGGCCGGCCTCTACGGCGCACTCACCGGCGGCCTGCTGGGCGAGGCCGGGGCCACCTATCAGGCTGCTCGGGCCGGAGGGGTATCCGGCCTTTTCGATGGTATAAGCATCGATCTAGCCGGATCTCGAACAGCCGTGGCTGGCACGCCGTACGAGGCTGCTCCCATCCTGCCGGTGACACGAAGCAGCGACGAGTGGCTCACCGGCGCCCGGCGGCGCCCACGTGACATCCTCGACGATCCGGCGCAGACGAAGTGGGCTGAAGCTGCGTACGACGACTTCCGGCGGGACTCCCGCGACATCGCCGCCATCAGCCGTAACACCGCAGGTGTGCGCCGCGCGAACGGGACGACAGGCTTCACCGAGGAAGAGATCTCTGCCGTCAAGAAGCACGTCTTCGACACGGAGCACCCGATCGAGGACTACGAAACCGGCCAGGTCGTCATGCGCAAGTTCGACGCCGACGCCGAGATCGCCGATGCCTGGATCCGCCTTCGTTCCGGCAACGCTCTGCCCGAGGACCATGTGCTGCTCGAACACGAACTCACCGAGCTCGAGTACCTGCGCACGCACCCAGGTGCGACCTACCAGGAAGCGCATCGGGTAGCCAATCAAAACTACAATTGGCAGAGCAAGGTTCCGCTCAACAAGCGGGAAGACTTCGAGAGCGAGTGGTAATGGCGTCCCTGGTCTACTTCAAGAAGTTGTCCGAGCGGCCGGGCTCCATCCGCTACTCCTTCGGCGAGGATCCCGCGGAGATGGACCGTACG
This sequence comes from Streptomyces sp. NPDC001848, assembly GCF_042891915.1. Classification (NCBI taxonomy): domain Bacteria; kingdom Bacillati; phylum Actinomycetota; class Actinomycetes; order Kitasatosporales; family Streptomycetaceae; genus Streptomyces; species Streptomyces sp. NPDC001848. The sequence goes on from NZ_JBIATP010000013.1 coordinate 132,749, forward strand.
CTCACGATGGACACGGCCAGCCGCACCTCGACATCCGACGACGGCAACGCCGACTACACATTCCTCAAGGCATCACGGAAGATCAACTCCTTGTTCGAGGAACGAAGCCAGTGGCCAGAACGGGGCATGAGCGTCAGCTGACGGCTCACTGCCGCCACGCGTGGCTCACGTCCTGACCGTCACGACACGGAGTAGGAGCGCCCGTCGAGGACGAGTTGGAAACGAGCCCCCGCCTGAGGGTATTTCGCTGCGTCAGTGGCTCACCGACATCCCGGGCACCATCACTGACCGATTGCGCACCGGCGCGTGCTGACGCAGCAACGCCCCAGCGATCCCAGCCTCGATCTGCGCGCCCCGAAGCTCAAGTCCCGCGCTTCGAGCCCTTTTCCAGGGAACGGGTGGAGGGCCTCAACCCACCCTCCCACCCTGCGTGTTGACTTGACGCATTCGACTTGCCACGCGCGGTGACCAGGCTCTAGCGTGCCCGCATAACGAACAGCCCCCGCCCGGTGCTACCAACACCTGCGGGGGCTTGACCTACGAGATCGAAAGCGACTCGATCCGATGGCTGATGCCAAGCTTAGTGCTGCCCGCCCGTCCACGCACGCCCTCCCGCACCCCATGGCCAATCCGGGCTACGGCAAGCGCTCCGCCCCTGACCAACGTCCCCGCGCCAACCACGACTTCGCCCACCTCCCGCCCCGTGAAGCCGCCATCGCGACTTACATCGACCGCCTGCCCGACGGCGCCGACATCTCCGTGAAGACGCTGGCCAGACACCTCCCGTACGGCCAGTGCGCGCTCCGCACCGCCCTCAACAACCGCCACCGGGCAGGGCACTTACGCCGGGGCCGGGAACGCCTGGAGGCGGACTCCGGCGAGTTCCGCTGGATCACCCGATCGTGGTTCTCCCGTACGGCACAGGACGACGACTGGTGGGCGGCCTTCGTCCGGGGCGACGTTCCGAAGGAGCCGCGACCGGACGTGCCGCGGCCGACCCGCTCCCGCGCCCACGTCCTCCTCGCCGCCTCGGCCGTACGGCCCCCGCCCTGTCGCTCTCCCAGGCCGACTGCGCGTCCCTCGCCCCGCTCGTGGCGGAGTGGTTCGCCCGGGGGGCGACGGACGAGGCCGTACTCCGTGCCCTGACCGCCGGCCTGCCCTCCCCGGTCCACCACCCGGCGGCCCTGGTCCGCAGGCGCCTGACCGACAAGCTCCCGCCCCAGCCGCTGCCACCGGAGTCCGCAGCCCGTCCTCTCCGTCTCCTCGAATGCGCGGAGTGCGGAATCCCGGGACGCCCGGAAGCGCTGCCGGGCGGCCTCTGCGGCGTATGTCGGGACGGGCACGCGCCTGCTCGCCCCAAAGCGCCCCTACCCGCCCCGACGGTCCGTGCCCACGCGGCGGAGACCCGCAGCGAGATGGCGCTTCGACGGCATGAAAGAACACCCGCATGACGGCTCCCACGGTCCGCCGACACCACCCCGGGGCACGATGGAGGGAAGGAGGCGACGCCATGACCCCTGACACCGAAGAACGCCCGCAGATGTCGGTCGAGGACTTCGAGGAACTGGTCCGCAGGGCTCCGAGGAAGCTGCGGAACAGGCTGGAGTTCCTCGGCGGAAAGCTGTGCGTCCGGCACGGCCCGCTCGACGTCGACGAGTTCGAGGAACTGGCCGCCGTGGCTCCGGAAACCGTGCGGCTGGAGTACGTCAACGGAAAGGTAGTGGTCAAGGCGATGCCGGACGGCAATCACCGCGAGATCTTCGTCTGGCTGATGGAACAGTGCATGCAGTATCGCTCTGACCTCCGCCTCTACCCGGAGTCCGGTGTCAAGGCCGAGGCATACCGCAAGGGCCGCGCCCGCACGGGCGGTACCCTCGCACGCCGAGGGCACTTCAAGGCGGCCGACATCCCCGTGTACCTACTCATCGACCGCGACACCCACACGGTCACCGTCTTCAGCGAGCCGAAGGACGGCCGTTATCTGCAGGCTCCGTCCTATCCGTGGGGCTCCCAGGTCGACCTTCCCGACCCCGTCGGTTTCACCCTGGACCCCGAGGGGCTGAAGGACTACGCCGACTGATCACGAACCATGCCCATGGGCGACCCGGCCCGCCTCCTCACCGGTCCGGCTGCCGCTGCGCGTCGCGGCGCCGCCGGTACACGTGGCGGCCGATGAGGACCAGGATCAGCACCGCCAAGGCGATCAGCACATACAGCTCGTAGCGCTGGATCGCCGGGTAGAGCGTGTTCAGGTGGGCCCCGGCCAGGCCGCCGAACGTGACCCAGGCGCCGACCCACAGGGCCGCGCCCAGGGCGTTGAAGGCCAGGAAGCGGCGCCAGCGCATTCCGGCCAGGCCGGCGATGACGCCGTTCGCCTGGCGCAGGCCCTCGATGAACCGGGCCACGGTGACAACCTTGCCGCCGTGCCTGGTGAAGAAGCCTTCCGCCTTCTGCACGCGGGCCGGGGTGAGCAGGACGTAGCGGCCGTAGCGCTCGACGAGCCGGTGGCCGCCGAAGCGACCGATGGCGTAGCCGACGTTGTCGCCGAGCACGGCGGCGAAGAAGGCGATCAACGCCACCAGGACGATGTTCAGCCGGCCCGCGCCCGCGTACACGGCGGCGACGATCAGGATCGTCTCGCCGGGCACGGGCACGCCGAAGTCCTCGATGAACACCAGGCCGGCGACCGCCAGGTAGCCCCAGTGGTCCAGGATCGGGGCGACGTCGGCCAGGACTCCGGGAAGCGGGGGCTGTGTCATCGGCGGTCTCCCGTGCGGCTGGGCATGAGCTGTCGGCACCGGTTTCCATGGTCCTGCACGCCCGCGCATCCCGGGCAGGCGGTCCTCAGGGCTCCGTGGCGACGAGTTGGTCGACCAGGCGGCGCGCCTGGGTCAGCAGGGTGCCGTAGGTGGCGACCTCGTTGGGGTCGTCCGGTACCGAGCGGGTCAGGTGCCGGCGCAGTTCGTCGTGCGTGTCGCGCAGCTTGCGCACGGCTTGGCGCAGCTCGTGGTCGTCCTCGGTGCCGAAGCGGCTTTGGCAGTAGTACTGGAGCGCCTGCGCGGTCCGGTGCAGGAAGTCCGCGTAGCGGCGGGCGACGGAGGGGGCCGGCCGGGCCGCCGGGCGGTCCTCGGACGCGGCCTCCAGGACCGCCCGGGTGACGCCGGCGGTGTGCACGGCCGCGTAGTCCAGGACGACGACCGCGTCGTCGTAGTCCTTGCCCGGCACGGAGTGGGCGCGCGAGCGGCGGCGGAGGTTGATGCGCATGCTCTCCCGGCTCCAGCCGATCGCGGAGCGGGCCTGGTCCACCAGGCGTTCCAGGCGCAGCGCGCGTTCGTGCCAGCCGACGGCCTCGTCGGCGTCCCAGCGGTCCTCCGCCATCCCGTCGGCCACCGCTTCGAGGATGTCGTGGGCCTCCCCGGCGGCGTCCTGGAGGGCCGCCCGGCTGTCGCGCAGGTACACCGGGGGCCGGATCAGCGCGTTGACGGTGATCCCGACCAGGGCGCCGAAGACCGCCTCGGCGATCCGGGCTGCCGAGGTGGCGACGGTGACCTGCCCGTTGGTCAGGACGAACAGGGCGCCGGTGGCCGCGTAGACGCCCTGGCTGCCCAGGCGCTGCCAGTGGCCCAGCAGGACCACCGTGGGCAGCACCACCGCCATGGCGGTCATCGTGCTGTCCAGCACAAGGGCCGCCGCCGTCGCCACGACCGTGCCGGTGGCGATCGCCGCCAGCTGCTGCAGCCCGTGCGCGATCGACCGGTACACGGTCGACTCCACCAGGACGACCGCCACCCAGGGCGCCACGAAGGCCACCGGCGCCTTCAGCCACCAGCCCGCCACGGCCCAGGCCACCCAGGCGGCCAGTGCCGCCTTCAGGGCCTGGACGACGATGTCCCGCTCCCGGCCGGGTTCCTCCCAGGCCCGCCGTACCGCCCCTCCGGCCGCCTGCGCCTGACCCCACACCTGCTGCGTCACCGTTCGCTTCCTGCTCATGGCAACCCAGGTGCCACGGGGCTCGGGATGAATGCGCGCGGATCTATCCCCGCAGGAACTCCGCGATGCGTTCGTCCCAGGTCGCGATGTCGGTGGGGTCGTGGGAAACGTGCAACCGGGCGTCGGGCAGCAGCTCGGCGAGTTGCTCCGCCGTGGAGACCGGGTGTCCCTGGTCACCGCTCCAGGTGAGGACCAGCGCGGGCTGGGTGAGACGGGCGATCTCCTCCCGGGCGGGCAGATCGGAAGCCGCAGCTCCGCGCAGCAGCGCAGGTAGCGTCTCGGGGTGCGCCCCGAGCGACCGCGGCGGGTAGCCCGGCGCGCCGACGAGGGCCTCCGGAACCGGCGCGCCCGCCAGAGCCGCCGCGAAGCCCTCCACGCCTTCCTTGTCCGTGATGTCGGCGAGGGCGCGGTACAGCTCCGCCTGGGCGGGCCTGGTCTCCCACGCGGTCGGCGGGATCATGAGCACCAGGCGGTCGAACCGTTCGGGTGCGCGCACCGCCGCGGTCAGCACGGTGGCGCAGCCCAGCGAGTCGCCCATGCCCGTCACGGGCCGCCGCCCGCCGTCCAGGTGGTCCATCAACGCCAGCAGGTCGTCGGCGAACCGCGGGTAGGTGTAGTCGTCGGCGTGCGGGCGGTCACCCGACTCGCCGTGCCCACGGGCGTCGTAACGCACGAAACGGCGGCCGGGCAGGGCTTCGACCGCTCCCCAGCCGAACAGGCCCAGGTCCGCCTCGGCCTGCCGGCTCAGCAGCAGGCCGTGGGCGTACACGGCGAGCGGGCCCTCGCCCGTCGACTCGTAGGCGAGATCGGTGCCGTTCGGAAGCGTGCAGCGCAGAGTCATGATCAGTACCAACGTGCGCACCGCGAACGGCATTCCGGCCCGGCGTCAACTGACTGGATTCTCACGGTCGTTGGGACGCCTCTACAGCATGACGAGCGATGGCGCGGCGGAGGCGGGCATGGGTGCGCCCCCCGCGTCCTTGAAGGGCGAGGGGGGCGCGCACCCGTCCGCCGCGCCGGGCGAGGGTCTGCATCCTCGTCCGTCAGTGCAGGGTCTTCAGCGCCTTCGCGTCGTACGCGCTCAGCTCCTCGAAGCGGCCCTGAAGGACCTTCTCCGCCCACTCCGGGTCCTGGAGCAGCGCCCGGCCCACCGCCACCAGGTCGAACTCCTCCGACTCCAGGCGGTCCAGGAGGTTGTCGAGGGTCTTGACCGGGGCGCCCTCGCCCTGGAACGCGCGGAGGAAGTCGCCGTCCAGGCCCACCGAACCCACCGTGATCGTCGGCTTGCCGGTCAGCTTCTTCGTCCAGCCCGCGAGGTTGAGGTCGGAGCCCTCGAACTCGGGCAGCCAGTAGCGGCGCGTGGAGGCGTGGAAGGCGTCCACGCCCGCCGCCGCGAGCGGGGTGAGGATCGCCTCCAGTTCCTCGGGGGTCTCGGCGAGCCGGGCGGTGTAGTCCTGCTGCTTCCACTGCGAGTAGCGGAAGAGCACGGGGAACTCGGGGGACACCCGCTCACGGACCGCCGCGACGATCTCGGCCGCGAACTTGGTGCGGGCCACCGGGTCGCCGCCGTACGCGTCCGTGCGGCGGTTGGTGCCCGCCCACAGGAACTGGTCGACGAGGTAGCCGTGGGCGCCGTGGATCTCCACGCCGTCGAAGCCGATGCGCTCGGCGTCCGCGGCGGCCCGGGCGAACGCGTCGATGACGTCGTCCAGGTCCTGCTGGGTCATCGCCTTGCCGGTCGGCTCGGCGCCCGCGGTGACGAGACCGGAGGGGCCGACGGCCGGGGCGTCGGCGAAGGGGGGCTCGCCCTGCTTGCGGACCATGCCGATGTGCCACAGCTGCGGGACGATCGTGCCACCGGCGGCGTGCACCTCCTCGGCGACCCTGGCCCAGCCCGCGAGCTGCTCCTCGCCGTGGAAGCGCGGGACGCGGTCGCTCTGGCCGGCCGACTCGTGGCCCACGTAGGTGCCCTCGGTGACGATCAGTCCGACGCCCGCGGCGGCGCGGCGGGCGTAGTAGGAGCGCACGTCCTCGCCGGGGATGCCGCCCGGGGAGAACATGCGGGTCATCGGCGCCATCACGATCCGGTTCGGGACGGTGAGGCCGTTGAGCGGGATCGGGCGGGACAGCAGCTGGGCGGCGCGGGAGGCGGGCGTCGTGACGGTCACGTAGGGGCTCCTCGTGAGGGACGGTGTTGACCGGCTGGTATGTGCGTGCGCATTGTTGCAGGTTCTGAAGCAACGGCCTATGCGCTGCCCCACATTCCCGGTCGGCCGGAACGCCCGTGTGGTCCCGGACACGCCCGAGGGCGGCACCCCCTGCCACAGACAGGGAGTGCCGCCCTCGTACGAAAGGACTGGTACCGATCCTCGGAGGGATCAGAAGTCCATGTCACCGCCCGGCATGCCGCCACCGGCGGGCGCGGCGGCCTTCTCCGGCTTGTCGGCGATGACGGCCTCGGTGGTGAGGAACAGCGCGGCGATGGAGGCGGCGTTCTGCAGCGCGGAACGGGTCACCTTCGCCGGGTCGATGATGCCCTCGGCGATCATGTCCACGTACTCACCGGTCGCGGCGTTCAGGCCGTGGCCCGGGGTGAGGTTGCGGACCTTCTCCACCACGACGCCGCCCTCGAGGCCGGCGTTGACGGCGATCTGGGTCAGCGGGGCGGTCAGGGCCTTGCGGACGATCTCGGCGCCGACGGCCTCGTCGCCCTCGAGGTCCAGCTTCTCGAAGGAGTTCTGCGCCGCCTGGACCAGGGCCACGCCACCACCGGCGACGATGCCCTCCTCGACGGCCGCCTTCGCGTTGCGGACGGCGTCCTCGATGCGGTGCTTGCGCTCCTTGAGCTCGACCTCCGTGGCGGCACCGGCCTTGATGACGGCCACGCCGCCGGCCAGCTTCGCCAGGCGCTCCTGCAGCTTCTCGCGGTCGTAGTCGGAGTCGCTGTTCTCGATCTCGGCGCGGATCTGGTTGACGCGGCCGGAGACCTGGTCGGCGGAGCCGGCGCCGTCGACGATGGTGGTCTCGTCCTTGGTGATGACGACCTTGCGGGCGCGGCCCAGGAGGTCCAGGGTCGCGTTCTCCAGCTTGAGGCCGACCTCCTCGGAGATGACCTCGCCGCCCGTGAGGATGGCGATGTCGCCGAGCATGGCCTTGCGGCGGTCGCCGAAGCCCGGGGCCTTGACGGCGACGGACTTGAAGGTGCCGCGGATCTTGTTGACGACCAGGGTCGACAGGGCCTCGCCCTCGACGTCCTCGGCGATGATCAGCAGCGGCTTGCCGGACTGCATGACCTTCTCCAGGAGCGGGAGCAGGTCCTTGACCGAGGAGATCTTGGAGTTGGCGATCAGGATGTACGGGTCGTCGAGGACGGCCTCCATACGCTCCATGTCGGTGGCGAAGTACGCCGAGATGTAGCCCTTGTCGAAGCGCATGCCCTCGGTGAGCTCCAGCTCGAGACCGAAGGTCTGCGACTCCTCGACGGTGATGACGCCTTCCTTGCCGACCTTGTCCATGGCCTCGGCGATGAGCTCGCCGATCTGGGTGTCGGCGGCGGAGATGGAGGCCGTGGAAGCGATCTGCTCCTTGGTCTCGACGTCCTTGGCCTGCTCGAGCAGCGAGGCGGAGACGGCCTCGACGGCCTTCTCGATGCCGCGCTTCAGGGCCATCGGGTTGGCACCGGCGGCCACGTTGCGCAAGCCCTCGCGGACCAGCGCCTGGGCGAGCACGGTCGCGGTGGTCGTACCGTCACCGGCGACGTCGTCCGTCTTCTTGGCGACTTCCTTGACCAGCTCGGCGCCGATCTTCTCGTACGGGTCCTCGAGCTCGATCTCCTTGGCGATGGAGACGCCGTCGTTGGTGATCGTGGGGGCGCCCCACTTCTTCTCGAGGACGACGTTGCGGCCCTTGGGGCCGAGGGTCACCTTGACGGCGTCCGCGAGCTGGTTCATGCCGCGCTCGAGGCCGCGCCGCGCCTCCTCGTCGAACGCGATGATCTTGGCCATGTGAAGTGGTCCCTCCAGGACTGGGGGTGATTACTTCGGACCGCGCCCGCGCCCGCGACGGACGGCCCCGGCCGGAGGTTCCTTGCCCCACCCGGCCCGCGGCCTCACCGACCCGGTCCTTCTGTTGTCACTCTCACCTTCAGAGTGCTAACGCCAATGATTAGCACTCGACCCTGCCGAGTGCAAGCCGCCTTGGGGTATCGGAAGGTGAACTCGGGAGCATGATCCGCAGGTGGACGCCGCTGCGCGCCCCCTGGGGGACGGTGGCCCGACACGACCGAGGGGCTCGCATCCCGGACGGGATGCGAGCCCCTCGACACGTCGAACAGTTCAGTCGTCGGCGCGTTGTATCAGGCGGTCACGCGGACCATGTCCGCCTGCGGGCCCTTCTGACCCTGCGAGATCTCGAACTCGACCCGCTGGCCCTCTTCCAGGGTGCGGTAGCCGTCCATCTGGATCGCGCTGTAGTGGACGAAGACGTCCGCACCACCGTCGACCGCGATGAAGCCGTACCCCTTCTCCGCGTTGAACCACTTGACGGTGCCCTGAGCCATGCCTAACTCCCCTATTACTGGCCCTTGCACAGATCCACACTTCGCGGATCCGGGTCAGACCTCACCCCCCAACGGTTGGGGGCGTGCGCCGGAACGCGTCGACCGCGGCTGAATGTATCTGTCCAACTGCCGTCTGCAACAGGTCAATCGGACGAGAATTCGGGGTGCGGCCGGTCGGGAATATACCGAGAATTCACCAGATTTCAGGGCAAGTCGGGCCCGGCAAAGGGAATGAATGGCGCAAAAGCCCCGCACACTTTGGCTGCTTCTTGTCGGGCGCGCGGCAGAGGTTCGCGGACCCGGAAGGGGAGACCGGGAGCGCGTTCCCCAACTGTACCGCGCTCAACCATGCAGAATTGCCCCCTCCGTTTCTCTCACGGAGAGGGCAATTCGATGAACGGTGAGTGACGCGCGTTACCGAGGGTAATGATCGCGCGGGTGAGCCACCGTCAGCCGCCCGCGACCGCGGGGATGATGGAGACGCCCGCACCGTCCGGGGTCGCCGTCTCCAGGCCCTGCTCGAAGCGGACGTCGTCGTCGTTCACGTACACGTTGACGAAGCGGCGCAGCTTGCCCTGGTCGTCCAGGACACGGGCGGCGATACCGGTGTGGTTCTTCTCCAGGTCGGCGATGACCTCGGCGAGGGTGGCGCCCTCGGCGGTGACCTCGGCCTGGCCGCCGGTGTAGGTGCGCAGGATGGTGGGGATGCGGACGGTGACGCTCATCGGGGGGTGACCTCCGGTCGGGGTACGGCTGGTGGGTTGGCGCGGGCGGAGGTCAGACGAGACCGGCCTCGCGGAAGGACTCGAGGGTGGGGCGGATCGTCGCGGTCAGCCCGGTGCCGGCCACCGCGTCCAGCGTCTTCAGACCGTCCCCGGTGTTGAGGACGACCGTCGTCTTCGACGGGTCGAGGACACCGTTCTCGATCAGCTTGCGCGTGACGCCGACGGTCACGCCACCCGCCGTCTCGGCGAAGATGCCCTCGGTCCGGGCGAGGAGCTTGATGGCGTCCACGATCTGCTCGTCCGTCACGTCCTCCACGGCACCGCCCGTGCGGCGGGCGATGTCCAGTACGTAGGGACCGTCGGCCGGGTTGCCGATCGCGAGCGACTTGGCGATCGTGTTCGGCTTCTGCGGCCGTACCACGTCGTGGCCCGCCTTGTACGCCACCGACACCGGCGAGCAGCCCTCGGCCTGCGCGCCGAAGATCTTGTACGGCTTGTCCTCGACGAGCCCCAGCTTGATCAGCTCCTGCAGACCCTTGTCGATCTTCGTGAGCTGCGAGCCGGAGGCGATCGGCACCACGATCTGGTCCGGCAGCTCCCAGCCGAGCTGCTCGGCGATCTCGTACGCCAGGGTCTTGGAACCCTCCGCGTAGTACGGCCGCAGGTTGACGTTGACGAAGCCCCAGCCCTCGCCGGCCGGGTCGCCGATCAGCTCGGAGCAGAAGCGGTTCACGTCGTCGTAGTTGCCCTCGATGCCGACGAGCTCGCCGCCGTAGATCGCGGCCATGACGACCTTGCCCTGCTCCAGGTCGTGCGGGATGAAGACACAGGAGCGGAACCCGGCCCGGGCCGCCGCGGCGCCGACCGCGCCCGCGAGGTTGCCGGTGGAGGAGCAGGACAGGGTGGTGAAGCCGAAGACGCGCGCCGCCTCCAGCGCCTGGGCGACCACGCGGTCCTTGAAGGAGTGCGTCGGGTTACCGGAGTCGTCCTTCACATACAACCCGCCGGTCACGCCCAGCTCCCGCGCCAGGTTGTCGGCCTTGACGAGCTTGGTCCAGCCCGGGTTGAGGTTCGGCTTGTCGGCCACGTCCGCCGGGACCGGCAGCAGCGGCGCATAGCGCCAGATGTTCGCGGGGCCCGCCTCGATCCGCTTCCGCAGCTCCTCGGTGTCGTAGCCGGAGAAGTCGTAGGCGACCTCGAGCGGGCCGAAACACTCCTCGCAGGCGAAGACCGGACCGAGCGGCACCCGGTGGCCGCACTCGCGGCAGGACAGGGCCGCAGCGGGGCCGAGGTTCACGGAGTCGGTGGTGCTTGCAACAGTCTGCACAGCCATGTCAGGCGAGGCCCTTTCTCCTCATCTTCCCCACGACGCACCTCGCCGTGAGACGGAATTGGCACCTTCCCTAGCCGGGAGCCCCGCCTGCGAAGACGAGAGCCGACTGGAGGGTTGCCGGGGCTTCATCGGGCCGTGTCCCTCTGCCCCTCTGGATGAGCTGTATGTGGTTGTTTCGCCGGCGCGGGCCGCGAGGGACCCCGACATGCGATGGTCACCGGCGTTGTTCAAGACTGTAACCGACGGCCGGGAGAGTTGAGATAGTCGTCCGAACCGCGAGATGGATCACAAGAGAGACCCGTTTGACCCTCCCCGACTCACCCCCCACGCCCGTACCGATGTGAGGAGCCGCAGACTGTGCTGGAAGAAGTCGAGCGCTGGCTGAGCACCCGCTCCTGGTCCGTCACCGATCGCCCGCTCCACCAGATCATGGCCGCGAAACGAGCCTCGGGTTCCTCGGTCAGCGTCGTGCTGCCCGCGCTCAACGAGGAGGAGACGGTCGGCGAGATCGTCTCCGTCATCCGCCACGACCTCGTGCGGCAGGTTCCGCTGGTCGACGAGATCGTCGTCGTCGACTCCGGCTCCACCGACCGCACGTCCCAGGTCGCCGCCGCGGCCGGCGCGAGGGTGGTGCACCGGGACGCGATCCTGCCACGCATACCGGCCGTGCCCGGCAAGGGCGAGGTGCTGTGGCGCTCCTTGCTGGTCACCGGCGGGGACATCATCTGCTTCGTCGACGCGGACCTGAAGGAGTTCTCGTCGGACTTCGTGACCGGGATCGTGGGCCCGCTGCTCACCGACCCGGACGTGGACCTGGTGAAGGCGATGTACGACCGGCCGCTCGGCGGTGCAGCGGGACAGGGCGGCCGCGTCACAGAACTGATGGCCCGCCCGCTGCTCAACATGCACTGGCCGCAGCTCGCCGGATTCGTCCAGCCGCTCGGCGGCGAGTACGCCGCCCGCCGCTCCCTGCTGGAACGGCTCCCCTTCCCGGTCGGGTACGGCGTCGAGCTGGGCATGCTGGTGGACGCGCTGCACCTGGTGGGCCTGGACGCGCTGGCCCAGGTCGACGTCGGTGTGCGCAAGCACCGCCACCAGGACGGCCAGGCGCTCGGCCGGATGGCCGCCGCGATCTACCGCACGGCCCAGCTCCGCCTGGCCCGCGGCCATCTGATCCGCCCGGCCCTCACGCAGTTCGAGCGGGGCGCGGACGGCTTCGAGCCCCGGACGTACTCCGTGGACACCGAGGAGAGGCCGCCGATGGCGGAGATCGCCGAATACATGGAACGGAAAGTGGCCTGAGTGGTGCGCGGCCGGGCGCCGGACATGGCGGAGACGGCTCCGCATACGGCCGAACCGTACGTTTGAGCGTTTTCGGCTCGGGCTAGGTTTCGTGGCATGGCTTCCACGCAGCATGTGCACGGCGCCCGCATCCTCGTCGCCTCCAACCGCGGCCCCGTCTCGTACGCGCTGGACGATTCCGGGCAGCTCACCGCCAAACGCGGCGGAGGCGGCCTGGTGTCGGGCCTGTCGGCGATCGGCCCGGACGCGGACGCGGTCTGGGTCTGCGCGGCCCTGAACGACGGCGACCGCGAGGCCGTGCGCCGCACGGGCGGCGCGCTGGATCCGGCCGACACCGGCGGCCAGCGGGTCCGGATGCTCGACATCGCCCCGGACGTGCACGCGGACGCGTACAACGGCATCGCGAACTCGGTGCTGTGGTTCGTGCACCACATGCTCTACCAGACGCCGCTCGAGCCGGTCTTCGGCCGGGAGTTCCGGCGGCAGTGGGCGTCGTACGAGGCGTACAACCGGGCGTTCGCCGAGGCGCTCGCGCAGGAGGCGGCCGAGGGCGCGGCGGTCCTGATCCAGGACTACCACCTCACCCTGGCCCCCGGCATGCTCCGCGCACTCCGCCCCGACCTGCGGATCGGGCACTTCTCGCACACCCCGTGGGCCCCGCCGGACTACTTCCGTCTGCTGCCGGACGACGTCGCGGCGCAGGTGCTGCGCGGCATCCTGGGCGCGGACCGGGCGGCGTTCCTCACCCAGCGCTGGGCGGACGCGTTCACCGCGTGCTGCAAGGCGCTCGTCGGCGGGCTCGGGGGCACGCGGATCGGGGTGCACGGTCTGGGCGCGGACGCGGAGTTCCTGCGCAGGCGGGCGCACCAGCCGGACGTGGACGAGCGGATGGCGATCCTGCGGGAGCAGATCGGCACAGCCCCCGACGGGAGCCGGCGCAAGGCGATCGTGCGGGTGGACCGCACGGAGCTGTCGAAGAACATCGTGCGGGGCCTGCTGGCGTACGAGGAGCTGCTGGAGTCCCACCCCGAGTGGCGCGAACGGGTGGTGCACGTCGCTTTCGCGTACCCGTCCCGCCAGGACCTGGCCGTCTACCGGGACTACACGGTGGAGGTCCAGCGAGTGGCCGCGGAGATCAACGAGCGGTACGGGACGCCGGGCTGGGCCCCGGTCGAGATGCACGTCAAGGACGACTTCGCGCGCTCCCTGGCCGCGTACCGGCTCGCCGACGTGGCCCTAGTGAACCCCATCCGCGACGGCATGAACCTCGTCGCCAAGGAGGTTCCGGTCCTCTCCGACCAGGGCTGCGCGCTGGTGCTGTCCCGGGAGGCCGGGGCGCACGAGGAGCTGGGCGACGACGCGGTGACCGTGAACCCGTACGACATCGAGGGCACGGCGGCGGCGCTGCACGAGGCGTTGTCGATGCCGGGGGGTGAGCGGGCGGAGCGCTCGAAGCGGCTTGCTGCGCAGGCCACGGCGCTGCCACCGGCCCGGTGGTTCTTGGATCAGTTGGCTGCGCTTGGGGTTTGAGGCGTTTACGGGTGCGGGCCGGTGGGGGGTTCTCGCGCAGTTCCCCGCGCCCCTATGGGGCGCTCTCAATCGAGCCTTCGCGCCAATGCCCTCAGAAGCTGCACGACCCCCCGCGGGCCGTCGACCACCACATCCGCCCGCTTCGCCAGTTCCGTGACCTCGTCGCTGCCGCTGCATACCAGGAGGCCGGGGACGCCGTCGGCGCGGAGTGTGTCGACGGCGGCGAAGGCGGGCAGGTCGCCGAGGTCGTCACCCGCGTACAGGACCGCTTCGGCGCCGGTCTCGCGGACGTACTCCGACAGGGCCACTCCCTTGTCCATGCCCGGCGGGCGCAGTTCCAGGACCATGCGGCCGGGTTCGACGATCAGGCCGTGGCGGGCGGCGAGGTCGGCGAGGGGTTGGCGCAGGGCCTCGAACGCGGCCTGCGGGTCCTCGGCGCGACGGGTGTGGACGGCGACGGCGCGGCCCTTCTCCTCGATCCAGGTGCCACGCCAGGCGCCGATCTCGTCCAGGTAACCGGGGAGTTCGGCGCGGACCGCGGCGACTCCGGGGTGGGGGGCCGGGGCGGTGACGGTGCCGGTGCCGGCGTCCCAGCGTTCGGCGCCGTAGTGGCCGAGGACGACGAGGTGTTCGAGCCCGGGGACACCCCCGAAGCCGCCGTGGCGGACGGCGACGCCGGCCGGGCGGCCGGTGACGACCGCCACGGAGGCGACCTTCGGGGCGAGGGCCGCGAGGGCGGGGACCGCGTCCGGGTGGGCGCGGGCCTGGTCGGGGTCGGGGACGATCGGGGCGAGCGTCCCGTCGAAGTCGAAGGCGAGGACGGCCCGCTCGGGCCGCGCGAGGATGGCGTCGAGACCGTCGCGCCCGGCCGGAGTGGCGGGCGTCGGCAAGGAGTCCGTGTGGCTGCCCATGGGTCCGACCCTATCGGCGCACGGCCGGGCGCACCCACGGGTCACGGGGGCGCGCCGGGCGCGCGCCCCACGATCCGCGCGGCCGATGGACGATCCGCCCCGGGTGCGGGGTCGGCAGGGACCGGCTGACGCGCGTCTTCCGGCCCGCCGCGGGCCCGAACCGTGGGCCGGACCCGCCGGACACGCCCACCTTGCGACCCGCCCACCGGCCCACCCCGAACACGACCATGGACGAGAACCGCCCCAACGCCCACCTCACGGCCCACCCACCAGCCCACCCCGAACACGACCATGGACGAGAACCGCCCCAACGCCCACCTTGCGGCCCGCCCACCCCGAACACGACCATGGACGAGAACCACCCCAACGCCCACCATGCGGCCCGCCCGCCGGTCCGCCCCGGGCACGGATCGACGCCCGGCCCGACGCGGCTCACGGGCGGGCGCGCTCAGCGTTCCGCGCGGCGCGCCGCTCGGACGCGGCGCAGGCGGTTGACGGTGACCGGGGCGTGGGCGAGGGCCCTGGGGTCGTCGAGGAGGGCGTTGAGCAGCTGGTAGTAGCGGACGGGGGCGAGACCGAGCTCCTCGCGTATGGCCCGCTCCTTGGCCCCCGGCCCGGAGAAGCCGCGGCCCTCCAGGGCCAGGATGGCCTTCTCTCTCGGGTTCAAGTCGTCCATGCCGGAACCGTAACCGGTCGGTCCGACACGCTCCCCCGTGCGTACCGTCAGTGGGCCGCGCTGTCCGCCGTCACGGCCGCCCGCTGCAGCTGGCCCAGGATCGCCGCCGGGTTGCCGTTCGGAGCGACCGCCTTGCCTATCTGCTTCTTGATGTCCGCGCTGACCGTCGCCCAGGACGTCTTGCCGACGGGGTACAGCTCCGCGCTCGGCAGCTCCTGGAGGAACGGCTTCAGGTCCTGGTCCTCGGACGACTGCGCCATGGCTTCCTGCGCGGAGCTGGTCACCGGCAGCAGGTCGTACTCGCGGGAGAAGGACAGCACGTTCTGCTCGCTGTACACGTAGTCGAGGAACTCACGGATCTGGTCCTTGTGGCCGTGCTGCTGGAACGCCATCATCCAGTCCGCCACGCCCATGGTCGACTTCGCCCGGCCGTTGATCCCGGGCATCGGCACCATGCCGAACTTCACGCCCTTGGCCCGCGCCATCTTCATCAGGGAGGGGTGGCCGTTCAACATGCCCACCTCGCCGCGCGTGAACGCGGCGAAGGCGTCGGCGCGGTTCAGCTTCCCCGGTGCCACCGGGCCGGTCAGGCCCTTGCCCACCAGGTTGTCCTTGAGCCAGGTGAAGGTGGCCACGTTCGGCGGGGAGTCCAGGGCGTAGGAGCCGAAGCCGTCCAGGTAGCCGTCACCGCCGCTGAGCAGCCACTGCATCGTCTCCGCCTGCGCCTCCTCGGGGCCCAGCGGCAGCGCGTACGGGTACTTCACGCCCTTGGCCTTGAGCAGCTGCGCGTCCGTCGCAAGGTCGCTCCAGCTCGCCGGTGGGGTGGTGATACCGGCCTCGGAGAACAGTGTCCTGTTGTAGAAGAGGATCCGTGTGGAGGCGGCGAACGGCATGCCGTACTGGGTCCGGTTCACCTTGCCGGCATCGGTCAGCTCGGAGACGAAGTCCGCCTGGACGGGGATCGAGAGGACGTCGTCGGCCGGGTACAGCTTGCCCGCCGCCGCGTAGTTCGCGTACGCCCCTATCTGGGCGATGTCCGGGGCGTCACCCCGGTCCACCATCTCCTTGACCTTGCGGTCCACATCGTTCCAGGAGTAGACGCTGACGTCGACCTTGATCCCGGAGTGCTCCGCCTCGAAGTCCTTGACCAGCTGGTCCCAGTACTTCTTGGAGCTGTTCGCCGGCGAGTCCCCGTAGTCCGCGGCCACCAGCCGCAGGGTGACGCCCCCGGAGCCCACCGCACCCGCGCAGCTCGCCAGGGCTCCGGTCATGCCGAGGGCGGACACCGCCGCGATCAGACCCCTGCCCCATGCCGTCCTGTGCGTCCCGCGTCGCTGCACTTGCTCTAGCCCTGCCGTCTCGTCATTCGGAATATCCAAAAGATAAGGTCTACACCACCCGGAGTGGACTAGACCTCTTCGGGGTGCAGGAGCGACACTGTTCCTGTGAGACATGTCATCGCCCTCGATGTGGGCGGCACCGGGATGAAGGCCGCCCTCGTGGGGGCCGGGGGTGAGCTGCTGCACCGGGCGCGCCGGGCCACCGGACGCGAGCGCGGGCCGGACGCCGTGGTGGAGTCGGTGCTCGCCTTCGCCGCCGAGCTGCGCGCGCACGGCGAGCGCCACCTGGGCGAACCCCCGGCCGCGGCCGGCGTCGCCGTCCCGGGGATCGTGGACGCCGAGCGGGGTGTCGCCGCCTACTCGGCCAACCTCGGCTGGCGCGACGTGCCCCTGCGGGCGCTGCTGAGCCGCCGGCTCGGCGGGGTGCCCGTGGCGCTCGGGCACGACGTGCGCACCGGCGGGCTCGCCGAGGGGCGCCTCGGCGCGGGCCGGGGGGCGGACCGGTTCCTGTTCGTGCCGCTGGGCACCGGGATCGCGGGCGCCATCGGCATCGGCGGCCGGATGGAGGCCGGGGCGCACGGCTTCGCGGGCGAGATCGGGCACATCGTCGTACGGCCCGAGGGGACCCCGTGCCCGTGCGGTCAGCGCGGCTGTCTGGAGCGGTACGCGTCCGCGGCCGCCGTGGGCGAGGCGTGGGCCGAGGCGGCCGGTGCCCCGGAGGCGGACGCCGCCGACTGCGCGAAGGCCGTGGCGTCGGGGGACCCACGTGCGCGGAAGGTCTGGCAGGACGCCGTGGACGCCCTCGCCGACGGCCTGGTGACCGCGCTCACCCTGCTGGACCCGCGCACCCTGATCATCGGTGGCGGGCTCGCCGAGGCGGGGGAAACCTTGTTCACACCGCTGCGCGCGGCCGTGCGCCGGCGCGTGACCTTCCAGAAGCTGCCGCCGATCGTCCCCGCCACGCTGGGGGATGCGGCCGGATGCCTCGGTGCCGGGCTTCTGGCCTGGGATCTCCTCGAAACCACTGACCCTGCGGAGGTAACCGTCTGATGGCCACCACGAAGGTTCTCGCCGGTGCCCGGGTGGTACTGCCCAGCGGGGTCGTCGACGACGGCCGCCTGGTCGTCGAGGGCACGCGCATCGCCGCGTCCGCCCCCGAGAGCGCCGAGATCATCGACGTACGCGGCCACTGGCTGGTCCCCGGCTTCGTGGACATCCACAACCACGGCGGCGGCGGTGCGTCCTTCTCCGGGTCGGCCGACGACGTCCTGAAGGCCCTGCGCACCCACCGCGAGCACGGCACCACCACACTCGTCGCCTCCACCGTCACCGACGACATGGACGTCCTCGTCCAGCAGGCCGGCCTGCTGTCGGAGCTGGCCGAGCAGGGCGACATCGCCGGCATCCACTTCGAGGGGCCGTTCATCTCGCCGTGCCGCAAGGGCGCGCACTCCGAGGCGCTGCTGCGCGACCCCGACCCGGCGGAGGTGCGCAAGCTGATCGACGCCGCGCGCGGCCGGGCCGCGATGGTGACGCTCGCCACCGAGCTGCCCGGCGGCGTGGACTCCGTACGGCTGCTCGTCGAGCACGGGGTGATCGCGGCGATCGGGCACACGGACGCGACGTACGAGCAGACGGTTCAGGCCATCGACGCGGGCGCCACGGTCGCCACCCACCTGTTCAACGCGATGCCGCAGCTCGGCCACCGCGCCCCCGGCCCGATCGCCGCCCTGCTGGAGGACGAGCGGATCACGGTGGAGCTGATCGACGACGGGGTCCATCTGCACCCCGCGGCGCTGCAACTGGCGTTCCGTCAGGCGGGCGCGGGGCGGGTGGCGTTCATCACCGACGCCATGGACGCGGCGGGCATCGGGGACGGGCGGTACATGCTCGGCCCGCTCGAGGTGGAGGTCCGCGCGGGGGTGGCCCGGCTGGTGGAGGGCGGCTCGATCGCGGGCTCGACGCTCACCCTGGACCGCGCGTTCCACCGGGCGGTCACCGTGGACGGGCTGCCGGTGGAGGACGTCGTCACGGCCATCTCGGCGGGCCCCGCGAAGCTGCTCGGCGTCTACGACCGGGTGGGCTCCCTGGAGCCCGGCAAGGACGCCGACCTGGTGCTGCTGGACGACGATTTCCGCCTCAAGGGCGTGATGCGCCGCGGGGAGTGGGTGGTCGGTCCCCAACTGCGGTGATTCATCCGTTTGTTGGCGTACGGCCGTCGGACCCGGGACTGGGCCGACCGCCGACTCTTTTGGCATGATCGAGCCTCCGCAACCGCCGACGGCAGGCGCACTCTCGATTCCGGGCCCACGGACCGCGCCGGCACGACCCGCGAGGGAGGTCCCCACGTGATCCTGACGGTCACGCTGAACACCGCTCTCGACATCACCTATCGCGTGCGGGAGCTGCGGCCGCGCACCTCGCACCGGGTGACCGAGGTGACCGAACGGCCCGGCGGCAAAGGGCTGAACGTGGCCCGGGTGCTCGCCGCACTCGGTCACGAGGTGACCGCCACGGGCTTCGCGGGCGGCGCGACGGGCCGCTCGCTGCGGGACCAGCTCAGCCGGACGCACGGTGTCGTGGACGCCCTGGTCCCGGTGCAGGGCGTCACCCGGCGCACCGTCGCGGTGGTCGACGCCTCGACCGGCGACACCACCCAGCTCAACGAACCGGGCCCGGTGATAACGCCGGCCGAGTGGTCGGCCTTCCAGGAGGCGTACGACGACCTGGTGCGCTCCGCCGCCGCGGTGGCCCTGTGCGGCAGCCTGCCGCCGGGCGTGCCCGTGGGGGCGTACGCCCACCTGGTGCGCACCGCGCGGGCGGCGGGCGCCCCGGTGCTGCTCGACACCGGTGGGGAGCCGCTGCGCCGCGGGGTCGCGGCCCGCCCCGACATCGTCAAGCCGAACGCCTACGAACTGGCCGAACTGACCGGCTCCCACGAGCCGTGGCAGGCGACGAGGGACGCCCGCCGGCGCGGGGCGCACACGGTGGTCGCCTCACTGGGCGCGGAGGGCCTGCTCGCCGTGAACACGGACGGCCGCTGGCGGGCCGCCCCGCCCCGCCGCCTGAAGGGCAATCCGACGGGCGCGGGCGACTCGGCGGTCGCGGGCCTGCTGTCGGGCCTGGTGGAACACCTGCCGTGGCCGCAGCGCCTGGCCCGGGCGGTGGCCCTGTCGGCGGCGACGGTACTCGCCCCGGCGGCGGGCGAGTTCGACCGCCGCGCCTACGCGGAGCTGCTGGACCAGGTCGCGGTGACCGCCGAGACGACGGCCGCGTAGCCGGCGGGGCCTACTTCGACCAGCCGTTCGTCAGCCAGAGCTGGTCGAGGTTGGCG
Source organism: Streptomyces sp. NPDC001848 (assembly GCF_042891915.1). Taxonomy (NCBI): domain Bacteria; kingdom Bacillati; phylum Actinomycetota; class Actinomycetes; order Kitasatosporales; family Streptomycetaceae; genus Streptomyces; species Streptomyces sp. NPDC001848. The sequence continues at coordinate 152,448 of NZ_JBIATP010000013.1, forward strand.
TTGCACTGGTTCCCCTGCTCGCAGGAGATCCGGATCGTGTTGGTGCCCTTGTTGAGCTCGATCCAGTTGTACGTCTTCGTCCAGCCCTTCTCCCAGTCGCCCTGGGGCGCCTGCGCCCAGTTCTTCAGGCCCATGGGAGTGGTCTGCGCCGTCCCGTTGATCGTCAGGGTGGCGGTGGCGTCGACGCCGGGCACGCCGTAGCCGGTGTGCAGGGTGTACTTGCCGGTGGAGGGGACGTCGACGGTCCAGGTCACGGCGGCGCCGACGTGGTTGAAGTTCCCGACGTAGGTCCCGCCGTCGGCCTTGGCGCCCTTGACGTCGGACGCGGTGGTGGCGCCGCCCTCCAGGTGCAGTGCCTTCGCGTCGATCGTCGGCAGCTTGCCGTCCTGCGCGGACTGCTGGGTGGAGGACCGGCTCGGGGACGCGCTCTGCGCGGTCGACGGGGTGGACGCCGCCTGGTCGCTCTTCTTCCCGTCGTTCGAGTCGCCGGTGATCATGGCGACGCCGATGCCGATGACGACCGCCGCGACCACCGCGATCGCGCCGATCAGCAGGCCCTTGGTGTTGGGGCCCCGACCGCGGCCGCCGGACGGCGGGGCCGTCGGGGACTGACGGGTCGTCGGGGCGCCGCCCGGCACCGTTTCCGGAGCCGCGTAGTGCGCGTTCGGCTGGCCGTACGACTGCTGCTGCGGGACCTGGCCGTAGGCGGCCGTCTGGGCCTGCGGCTGGCCGTACTGTCGTTGGCCCACCGTGCGCACTCTGTTGACGGAGCCCGGGTAGCCGTAGCCGCCGGAGGGCGGCTGGGCGCCGTTGGCCTGACCGTCGGCGTAGAGGTAGCCGAACGGGTCGTCGTCCTCGGGCGTGCTCGCGCCGTTGTTGCCGGGCGTCATCCCTAGGTCTCCTCAACAGGTGCGGGTCCAGATGCGTACATGGCTGAATGGCGAGCCTACCCGGTTCCCGGACCGGACACGGCTGTTGTTCCCATCACCCAAGGGTTGACCTGCGGTTTACCCCGCACGCCTGTGCTGTTTGGGACGAGACCGTTTCTCTACGTACATCCGCTCGTCAGCAGATTTCAACACTTCGTCCGCCGTCATGCCGCAGTGTGCCCAGCCGATGCCGAAACTCGCGCCGACCCGCATGGCGCGGCCGTCGACCCGGATCGGCTGGATGATCTCGTTGCGCAGACGGACGGCGAGGTCCTGGGCGTCGGCCTTGCCGAGCCCGTCGGCCAGCACGACGAACTCGTCACCGCCGAGCCGGGCCACCGTGTCCCCGTCGCGCACCCCGCGGCTGAGTCTGCGGGCGACCTCGATGAGGACGGCGTCGCCCGCGTTGTGCCCGAACCGGTCGTTGATGGACTTGAAGCCGTCGAGGTCGCAGAAGAGCACCGCGAGGCCCTTGGTGCCGTCGTCGCCACCGCTGTCCGGGGCGACGGTGTGCACATGGTGGTCGAAGCCGTCGTACGGCCCCGGGCCGGCGTGGAGGTCGAAGGCGTGCCCGATGTCGTGGACGGCCGGGTGGTCGGTCGCGAACCCGTCGCCGTACGCGGCGTCCAGGGAGTCCGCCGCACTCGGCGGCAACGACTGCGGGCGCCGGCACAGCCGGGCGGACAGCCGGGCGCGCAGCTCAGCGGAGTTGGGCAGACCGGTGAGCGAGTCGTGCGAGGCGCGGTGGGCGAGCTGCAGCTCGCGGCGCTTGCGCTCCTCGATGTCCTCGACGTGGGTGAGCAGGAAGCGGGGCCCGTCGGCGGCGTCGGCGACGACGGAGTTGCGCAGGGACACCCATACGTAGGTGCCGTCCCGGCGGCCGAGGCGCAGTTCGGCCCGGCCGCCCTCGGCGGAGGTGCGCAGCAGGGTGCCGATGTCCTCGGGGTGGACGAGGTCGGAGAACGAGTAGCGGCGCATCGCGGAGGCGGGCCGGCCCAGCAGGCGGCACAGCGCGTCGTTGGTGCGCAGGATCCGGCCGTGCTGGTCGCCGCCCATCTCGGCGATGGCCATGCCCGAGGGCGCGTACTCGAACGCCTGCCGGAAGGACTCCTCGCTGGCGCGCAGGGCCTGCTGCTCCCGCTCCAGGCGGACCAGGGCCCGCTGCATGTTGGCCCGCAGACGGGCGTTGCTGATGGCGATGGCGGCGTGGAAGGCGTACATCTGGAGCGCCTCGCGGCCCCAGGCGCCGGGCCGCCGCCCGTTGCGCGGCCGGTCAACGGAGATGACGCCGAGGAGTTCGCCGCAGGAGCTGCCCTGGACACCCGGCGTGTACATGGGCGCGAAGAGGCGGTCGGAGGGGTGCCACTCGTCCTCGAAGCGGGGCTCGGGACCGTCGGTGTACCACTGCGGCACGTCGTCCTCGTCGAGGATCCAGCCCTCCGTGTGGGGTATGAACCGCAGGGTGCCCCAGGCCTCGCCCATGCTGAGGCGCCGCTCCCAGGAGGCGCGGGAGCCGACACGGCCGGTGATCAGCGCCTCCGCGGCGGAGTTCCCGGCGAGCGCGGCGACGACGAGGTCGCCGTCCGGGCGTACGAGGTTGACGGCCGCCAGCTCGTAGCCGAGGCCGTTCACGATCCCGTCGGCGACCGTCTGCAGCGTGTCCGCCAGGCTGCGGGCGGTGTTCATGTCCGCCATCACCTGGTGCAGCTGCCGCAGGGTCGCAAGACGGACATACGGCTCCGACTCGGTCTCCATTCGCCCTCCCCTCGAGATCTCGCAGCAACTCCAGGGACGCGTCGGCGTACCACCGTTCTCCCGGCTTTCCGCGGCACGCTACTCGGAGTACTCCCCGGATAGCATCGTGCAGCGTCTCCGCCACTGAATCACAGCGCGCTGCCCACTAGGTACACAGGGTCAACAAAATACGCTTCCTGTGACTCAAGTCACAGCCAAAGATGAACAATTAAGGAGGGGTTCCGCATTTTCCCGGTGTTCCCGCCGAACGCACGGACCTCGATCCGGACCCCTGTGCAGAGTTGAGATCCTACGACGTCCGTCGCTGGTCCTAGGCCGCGGTTCGGGCCCGGGCCCGATGTGGGCGGCCGGAGGCGGAGGCTAGCGTTCTTGACGTGCTCAAGACTTCTGCTGTCCCGTCCGTGACCGCCGTGCCGCCCTCCGCCGGGCATGCTGAGGGGGTGAGCAACGACGAGTTCCGCGCCGCCATGTCCCGGCTGGCCGCGGGGGTGGTCCTGGTGACCTCGCACGAGCCCGCGCTGGACCCCGAGGGGCCGAAGGGGGAGGACGTCGGCATGACGGCGACCGCCTTCATGTCGGTGTCACTGGACCCGCCCCTGGTCCTGGTCAGCCTGCGCGAGGGCGCCCGCATGGACGACCTGCTCGCCGAGCAGCCGCTGTGGGCGGTGTCGATCCTCTCGGAGAGCCAGCGGCACATCGCGGGACGCTTCGCGATGAAGGGCCGCGTCAGCGACCGCCTGCTGTTCGAGGACATCCCCTACGTCCGCGGCGAGGCCTCCGGCGCCCCGCTGGTCGGCGGCGCGCTGGCGAACCTGGAGTGCCGCACGGAACAACGGGTGCAGGCGGGCGACCACACGCTGGTGATCGGCAGGGTGCTCACGGCACGGGTGCCGAGTGCGGAGGGCGGGCCGTTGATGTATTTCCGGGGGCGGTACCGGCACTTGGGGTGATGGATTCGCGAAGAGGACGTCGGACTTCGGATTCCGGGTACCGGCTTTCGGATTCCGCGTACCGGGTACCGCCTTTAAGCCTCGGGCACCGGGCACCGGGCACCGGACACCGGCTTCGGGTACCGAGTACCGGCTTTCGGATTCCGGGTACCGGGCACCGGGTACCGGCTTTCAGCTTCGGGTGCCGGGTACCGGGCACCGGCTTTCGGCTTCGGGCACGGGGCACCGGGCACCGGCTTCGGGTACCGGGCACCGGCTTCGGGTACCGAGTACCGGCTTTCGGATTCCGGGTACCGGGCACCGGCTTTCAGCTTCGGGCACCGGGCACCGGCTTTCGGCTTCGGGCACGGGGCACCGGGCACCGGCTTCGGGTACCGGCTTCGGGTACCGGCTTCGGGTACCGGGTACCGGGTACGGGTACGGGTACCGGGTACGGGTACGGGTACCGGGTACGGGTACGGGTACCGGGTACGGGTACGGGTACCGGGTACCGGGTACGGGTACGGGTACCGGCTTTCAGCTTCGGGTGCCGGGTTTCGGCTTCGGGCTTCGGCTTCGGGCTTCGGGCTTCGGGCTTCGGGCTTCGGGCTTCGGGCTTCGGGCTTCGGGCTTCGGGCTTCGGGCTTCGGGCGGAGGATTCCGGATTATGAGCGGAGCCCGTGACGACGCGCCTGGTGCCGCGGCAGGCAACGTTCGCCCCGTCGCGGCACTAGTTCCAGTCCCGACCCGAACGTGACCTCTTCGTCTCCGCCCGCTGCTTCTTCTCGCGCAGCCGTCGCTCGTTGATCCCCCGCGGGATGCGGGTCGGCTTGCGAGGCCGCGGCGGCGGTGCCGTCGCCTCGGCGAGCAGGGAGGCGAGGCGTACGGCCGCCGCCTCCCGGTTGCGCCACTGCGACCGGTGCTCGGAGGCCCGTACGGTGAGGACGCCGTCGACCAGGCGCCCCGCGAGCCGCTCCAGCGCCCGCTCCTTCCACACCGCGGGCAGCGCCTGGGTCCTGGCGAGGTCGAAACGCAACTCCACCTGGGTGTCACTGGTGTTGACGTGCTGCCCGCCGGGCCCCGACGACCGCGAGAAACGCCACATCAGCTCGGCCTCGGGGAGCGAGACCGAGCCGCGGACGACGTAAGGACCGGACATGCCGTCCATGTTCCCCGCTCCGCCCGGCCCGCGTCATCCCGATTTCCGAACGGCAGGTAAAAAAGGTAAAGGAACCCGGAACCGCGGGTACCCCCCTTGGCGTTGCTAGAGGTGGCGGTAGCTTCATCCGCACACGCAACGAGGGAAGGGACTCCCAACAATGGCTGTAAGCCTGTCCAAGGGTGGCAACGTCTCGCTCACCAAGGAGGCTCCGGGCCTGACCGCCGTCACCGTGGGCCTCGGCTGGGACGTCCGCACCACCACCGGTACCGACTTCGACCTCGACGCGTCCGCGATCGCGGTCAACGCCCAGGGGAAGGTCTACTCGGACCAGCACTTCGTCTTCTTCAACAACAAGCAGACCCCGGACAACTCGATCGTCCACACGGGCGACAACCGCACGGGCGAGGGCGAGGGCGACGACGAGGCGATCAACGTCAACCTGGCGGCGCTCCCGGCCGACATCGACAAGATCGTCTTCCCGGTGTCCATCTACGACGCGGAGTCCCGCGCGCAGAACTTCGGCCAGGTACGCAACGCGTACATCCGCATCGTCAACCAGGCCGGCGGCCAGGAGATCGCCCGCTACGACCTGTCGGAGGACGCGGCCACCGAGACCGCCATGGTCTTCGGCGAGCTGTACCGCAACGGCGCGGAGTGGAAGTTCCGCGCGGTCGGCCAGGGCTACGCCTCGGGCCTGGTGGGCATTGCCAAGGACTTCGGCGTGAACGTCTGACGGAGTCCTACGAGCTCTTCTCGCGGGGCCACGCCCAGTGCGTGACCGGAGCCCCGGCCATGAAGGCCGGGGCTCCGGCGATTCCCGGCCCCCGAGCCGTCCGCGATACGTTGCCGGGGTGATCCTCGAGCCCCTCCCCCTCAGCCCCGAGCACGGCCTCCCGGGTGAGCTGCTGACCGAACTCACCGCGCTCTACGCCTCCAACCGGGAGTTCCACGCCCTCAGCGGCGACTTCCCCGACCCGGACGACATCCGCCCGGAGCAGGTGGCGGCCGCGCTGGCCGACGAGTTGGCGCACCCCGACGTGGAGGTGCTGCTCGCCCGCAGTTTCGGGCGGCTCGTGGGGATGGCGATCACCCTCGCGCACCACCCCGACCCGGCCGACCCCGACCCGTGGATCGGCCTGCTGATGGTGGACGCGGTTCTGCACCGGCAGGGGCACGGACGGCAACTGGCGGCCCTGGTGGAGGACCGGCTGCGCACCGCGGGCCGCACCGCCGTACGTCTCGCCGTGCTCGAGAACAACCCCGCGGGCCTCGCCTTCTGGACGGCCCTCGGCTACGAGGTCATCGGCCGTCGCCCGGACCGTGACCGGGGCCGCCCGTGCGCCGTGCTGCGCAAGGCCCTGTGACACCATCGCCCCCGTGCTCGACATCGGCTACGCCCTCTCCAACCGCTTCCCCGATCCCCCGCAGACCGACTACCGCCGCGCGGACGTCCACGCCCTGCGGCACGACCTGTTCTGCGGTGACGTCTATCTCGCCGACACCGAGGCGGACCGGGAGCTGTCCACGGCCTGGGGATGGGTGCCGGTGCTCGACTTCGCATGGGCGCTGTGCGACATCGTCGAGCGGCTCGACCGGGACCCGCTCGGCAGCCGTGCCGCCCGGCCGCAGCACGCGGAGCTGGACTTCACCGAGTCCACCGACCGCCTGCTGTTCGAACGCCGCTTCGGCTGGGTGGACATCGAGGCGGAGTGGCTGCCGCCGGCCGAGCCCCCGCTGACGTTCTCCCATGCGGAACTGCGCCGCGAGGCCCGCGACTTCCTGCACGACCTGATCGCCGACCTGACCGACCTGCACGAGGACCTCGCCGAGAACCCGGCGATCTGGACGCTGCAGGCCCGCTTCCCGCGCGTCCCCTGAAACCGGCCCCGGACGCGGGGGCCGCTCTCACGGCTCCAGCACCACCTTGCCGACCGTGCCCCGCGTCTCCAGGGCCCGGTGGGCCGCGGCCGCCTCGGCGAGCGGGAAGCGCTGGACGGCCGGGACCAGGCGGCCGGCCGCGGTCTCGGCGAGGGCGCGCTCCTCCAGGGTGCGCAACGGGTCGGCGCCGCCCGCCTTCCGCAGCATCGCGGGGCCGAGCACCTGCTCGGAGACGCCCTCGACGAGATACGGCCGACCACCGCGGATGCCCTCGGCGGACCACCCGAACACGAGGTGCCGGCCGCCCGGCGCGAGCAGTCCCACGGCGGTCCGGGCCACCGCACCGCCGACCCCGTCGAAGAGCACGGTGACCCTGCCGCGATACTCCTCGACTCGGCCCGCCCAGGACGGGTCCGTGTAGTCGACGGCTAGGTCCGCGCCGTTCTGCCGCACCCGCGCGACCTTCTCCGGCCCGCCCGCGAGCCCGATCACGGTGGCGCCGGCGTGCCGGGCGTACTGCACGAGGAGGGTGCCGATACCGCCCGCGGCGGCCGGGACGAGCGCCACGGAGCGAGGCGATGTCGCAGGTCGGGGCGATTGTCAGTGGCGAGGTGCAGCATGGGGGCATGGTGCGGAAGGCGCGGGTGGTGAAGGCGGCGCGGCGGCCGGAGGTGCGGCTGCCGGAGTTGGTGGCGTGGACGGACGGGGAGGTGGTGCCGGAGGGGGACTACGACGGGCTGGAGTTCCGGGACGCGGATCTCGGGGGGCAGGACGGCGTGGGCGCCCGGTTCATGGACTGTGCGCTGACGGGGTGCGCGCTGGACGGGACGGGGCTGCACCACGCGCGCGTGCTGGACTCGGTCCTCACGGGGATACGGGGCGTGGGCACGGACCTCGCGGAGGCGACCCTGCGCGATGTGGAGCTGGTGGACGCCCGGCTCGGCGGGACACAGCTGCACGGGGCGGTGCTGGAGCGGGTCCTGGTGCGCGGCGGCAAGATCGACTACCTGAATCTGCGCACGGCGCGGCTGAAGGACGTGGTCTTCGAGGGCTGTGTCCTCATCGAGCCGGACTTCGGGGGCGCCCGGCTGGAGCGGGTGGAGTTCGTGGACTGCGTACTGAAGGGAGCCGACCTGACGGCGGCCACCCTGGTGGACGTGGACCTGCGCCGCGCGGCGGAGCTCGACGTCACACGCGGGATCGACCGCCTGTCCGGCGCGGCGATCAGCCATGCGCAGCTGCTGGACCTCGCTCCGGTGCTGGCGGCGGCGATGGGGCTGCGGGTGGCGGAGGCGGACTGAGGCGGACTCCGGTCATGGAGCCATGGCTCGCCTGGGCACCCCGGAAGGTGGACCATGGAGGTGGATCGACGAAGGAGGCCTGCCATGAAGTCATCCGGAGCCTCGGATTACGACACCTGGCTCTACTCGCACACCCCGTCGCAGGCCGAGGGCGAGCGCGACGAGCCCGGCGAGCGCAGCGCCATGGAGCAGCACCCGGAGGTACCCCGCACCGAGCCGTCCCAGGCGGAGGGCGAGCGCGGGGACGAGCAGGGGCCGAATCGCCTCTGACCACGGGTGATCCGGTGATCGGCGGTGGCCTTCGGTGTCGTATGTCGCGGTCAGCGCGCTCAGCCACCCGGGCCTGCTGCGGGACAAGAACGAGGACAGTCTCGTCGCCGGGCCGTGGACGCTGTGCGCCACCGTCACCGAGAACCCCCAGACGCTGGTCTTCCCGCTGGGGACGCCTCTGGTCGTCGCCGTGGCCGACGGGCTCGGCGGGCACCCCGGGGGCGAGGTGGCGAGCGCGCTGGTGGCGCGGCGGTTCGCGGCCCTCGGGCCGGCGCTGGGCAGTGAGGAAGCCGTCCGGGGCGCCGTGGACTCCTGCAACCGCGCCGTCTACGCGGCTGCCGAGGGCGGCGATGAGGAGGGCCACGGCCTCGCGATGATGGGCACCACCGTCGCGGGTGCGGTCCTGCTGCCCGAGGAACTGCTGGTCTTCAACGTAGGGGACAGCCGGGTCTTCGCGGCGCCGCCGAGCGGGCTGCGACAGGTGAGCGTGGACGACAGCCCGCCCCTGGCGCCCGGGCAGCGGACCACCTCGCTGGTCACGCAGTGCCTCGGCGGCTCCCCGCACTTCCGTGCCGTCGTCCCGCATGTGCGGGCCACGCCGTTGTCACCGGGCGACCGCTATCTCGTCTGCACCGACGGCCTCACGGATCCGGTGCCGGAGGACACGATCGACGCGGTGCTGCGGGAGCACGACGACGGACGGGCCGCCTTCGAACTGTGGAAGGCCGCCATCAGCGCGGGCGGCCCCGACAACATCACTCTCGCGGTGGTCCGCGTGGCCGGCGACCAGGACGACTAGGCGGTGCGCTCCGCGGACCGTCCCAGCTCCGCCAGCGCCCCGTCCGTCAGCCGGTACACCGTCCACCCGTCCTGCGGGCGGGCGCCCAGGGCCTCGTAGAAGTCGATCGACGGGCGGTTCCAGTTCAGCACCGACCACTCCAGGCGCTCGTAGCCGCGCTCCACGCAGATACGGGCCAGTTCCGTCAGCAGCGCCTTGCCGTGGCCGGCGCCACGGGCCTCCGGGCGGACGTACAGGTCCTCCAGGTAGATGCCGTGCACGCCCCGCCAGGTGGAGAAGTTCAGGAACCACAGCGCGAACCCGACGACCTGTCCCCCGCCGTCCTCCGCGACGTGCGCGAAGGCTGCCGGGCGCGCGCCGAACAGCGCCTCGCTCAGCTGCTCCTGCGTCGCCCGCGCCTCGTCGGGTGCCTTTTCGTAGGCGGCGAGTTCGCGGATCATGGTGTGGATGACGGGGATGTCGTCGGGTGTCGCGGTGCGAATCATGCAGGCAGTCAAACACAGGCGTCAGTGACGTCCGGCGACCCGGTCGGCCAGCTGTGCCAGGCGGGAGGACTCGGTACCGGGCGTCGTCCTCTCGCGCCGGTCCGCCGTGCGGTACGTGGCGTACATGCCGTGCACGCCCAGCCAACGCAGCGGCTCCGGCTCCCACTTGCGCACTCGGTGGTTCACCCACGGCAGCGCCGTCAGCTCCGTCGCCCCCGCCTGCCCCGCGTCCTGCTGGACGAGGTCGCGGAGCGTGCGGGCGGCGAGGTTGGCGGTGGCGACGCCCGAGCCGACATAGCCGCCCGCCCAGCCGAGGCCCGTGGAGCGGTCCAGGGTGACCGTGGCACACCAGTCGCGGGGCACCCCGAGCACTCCCGACCAGGCGTGGGCCACCCTGATCCCGGCCAGCGACGGGAAGAAGCGGACCAGGATGTCGTACAGCGCCTCGACGGTGGCGGGCTGCGTGCGGCCGTCGTTGTCCGTGCGGGAGCCGTAGCGGTACGGGACGCCGCGGCCGCCGAGCGCGATCCGGCCGTCGGCGGTGCGCTGGGCGTACATGTAGGCGTGCGCCATGTCGCCCAGCGTCTCGCGCCCCTCCCAGCCGATCCGCTCCCACTGCGCGTCGGTGAGCGGCTCGGTCGCGATCATGGAGGAGTTCATGGGAAGCCAGGTGCGCCGCTGCCCCTTCAGGGAGGCGGTGAAGCCCTCCGTGCAGCGCAGGACGTACGGGGCGCGGACCGTGCCGTAGGGCGTCACCGCGTGCTTGGGGCGTATCTCGGTGACCGGAGTGTGCTCGTGGATCGTCACGCCGAGCGCCTCCACGGCCGCCGCGAGGCCCTTGACCAGCTTCACCGGGTGCAGCCGCGCCCCGTGCGGGGTCCAGGTCGAGCCGACCGCGTCCGCGACCCTGATCCGCTCGGCGGTCTGCCGGGCGCCGTACAGCTCGCGGTCCTTCTCGCCGTAGGTCAGCTCCCGCTCGTGGAACGCCTTCAGCCGGGCCAGTTGCGCGGGCGTGTACGCCACCTCCAGGACGCCGCCGACGTGCACGTCCGCGTCGATGCCCGCCTCCTCGGTGACGCGGACGACCTCGGCGACCGTGTCGTTCATCGCCTGCTGCAGGCGTACGGCGGCCTCGTGGCCGTGCAGCTTCGCGTACCGGTCGCGGCCCGCGACGCCGTTGTAGAGCCAGCCGCCGTTGCGGCCGGAGGCGCCGTAGCCGCAGAACCTCTGCTCCAGGACGGTGATGCGCAGGAAGGGTGCCGCCTTCTTCAGGTAGTAGGCGGTCCACAGGCCGGTGTAGCCGCCGCCGACGATCACCACATCGGCGGACGCGTCCCCGGCGAGGGGCTCGCGGGGCTGGGGGAGGCCGTCGTCGGCGTACCAGAAGGAGACGCCGCCGTTGACGACGCCAGTCACCGCACTGTTCATGCGCGGGACGTTAACGCCTGAGGGCGACCAGTGTCTCCTTCGGATTCCATGGTCTTCCGCAGCCCCGGGTCAGCGGATAGCAGGCAAGGCCGATCAGCACCGCGATGAAATGCCCGAAATCGGTGAAGGTGGGGGTCGCGGTCAGGCGTATGGAGTACACCAGCAGGACGACGGTCAGATACGCGTAGCTCCAGGGTGCCGCGAGCCGGTAGGTGAGCACGCCGACCACCCCGGCCAGCGCGTAACTCACCCCGAAGTCGAGCGTGTTGACCGCCGAACGCGGGGCCATCCCGTCACTTATCGCCTGCAGCAGCGCTCCCTCGCTGACGAGCGTGGCCAGTACGTGCGCGGCGGCGCACACCGTCAGCCAGCGGACGGTGCCCAGCCAGCGCTCCGCCTGGGCGTGGAAGACCGTGTACAGCGCGGCGTACGGCAGCCAGTGCCCGCCGTCGATCCACATCGCGCTGGTGATGAACGCGCGCAGCGGGTCCTGGGAGAGCTGGTGGATGTTGGTGGACCGCTGCCGCAGGAAGCGCTCCTCGAAGTGCGGCGACATGTGGTGCAGCGCGATGGTGGTGAAGAACAGCACCAGCAGCCACACGTACGTCCCCGGGGCGCTGCGGATGTACGCCGCCGCTGCCCCGAGGCCGCGCCGAAACCGCCTGACCCCGTCCACACACGCCAGTATGGTCGGGAAGGTGATCGAGGTGCCTGGCGAGCTGGTCGCTTCTCAGGAGAAATTCAACGGGGCGGCGGGGCGGGCGTTCGTCACGGAGCTGCCCCGGCGGGTGGAGGAGTTCCTCGGGCGGTGGGGGCTGCGGGTGGACGGGCCCGCGATGTACGGCGTGTGCGCGCTGGTGCTTCCGGTGGCGCGGGCGGATGCGACGCCGGCCGTGCTCAAACTCCAGTTCCTGGACGAGGAGACCGTGGGCGAGCCCCTGGCCCTGCGGGTGTGGGACGGGGAGGGGGCCGTACGTCTGCTGGAGTACGACGCCGCCACCGGCACCCTGCTGCTGGAACGCCTGGACGTCTCCCGCACGCTCACCCAGGTCCCGGACACCCGCGAGGCGGTCCTCGTCGTCGCCGGGCTGCTGGCCCGCCTGACCGCCGTCCCGGCCCCGGCGGGGATGCGCCGGCTGGGCGACATCGCGTGGGCGATGCTGGAGCAGGTGCCCGGGGTGCTGGAGCGGATACCGGACCCGGCGGACCGCCGCCTGGCCGCGGACTGCGCGGCCGCCCTGGGGGAGGTCGCCGCCGAGCCCGGCGACCGCCTGCTGCACTGGGACCTGCACTACGACAACGTGCTGGCCGCCGACCGCGCCCCCTGGCTGGCCATCGACCCCAAGCCGCTCGCCGGTGAGCCCGGCTTCGACCTGCTCCCCGCGATCCGCAACCGCTACGACCCGACGCAGACCCGGTGGCGCTTCGACGCCCTGACGGCCGCGCTGGGCCTGGACCGGGAGCGGGCGCGGGCCTGGACGCTGGGCCGGGTGCTGCAGAACTGCCTGTGGGACATCGAGGACGGCAGGCCGTTGGAGACGGGCGGGCTGGAGATCGGGCGGACGCTGCGCGGCTGACCCACCGCCCGACGACACGCCGGGCGAGACACGCCCCCGTATGGCCGATCCGGCATTCAACGACTTATCCGGTCATAGCGTATTGAATATGACGAAACGCCATCTCGCCTTCCTCGCGTGTGCCGCAGCGCTCGTCGCGTCGGGGTGCGGCGCCCTTGCCGATCCCCTCCCCGCAACTCCCGGCACCCGCACGGTGCGTCCGGGTGACTCGATCCAGCAGGCGGTGGACGCCGCCAAACCGGGAGACACCATCCTCCTTGCCGCCGGCACCTATCGGGAGAGCGTCCGGGTGACCACCTCCGGGCTGACCCTGCGCGGCATGGGCCGGAACACCGTCATCGCACCGCCCGGCGGGGCAACATCGAACGCGTGCGCGAAGGCCGGCAACGGGATCTGCGTCGAGGGGACGCAGGGGCACCCCGTCACGGACACCACCATCTCCTCCCTCGCCCTGACCGGCTTCTCCAAGAGCGGCCTGTGGTCGACGCGGACCGACCGGCTGACCGTCCGGCACGTGACCGCCGAGAAGAACAAGGTCTGGGGCATCGCGCAGGAACGCTCCACCCGGGGTGTGTTCCTGGACAACACCGCCCGCGACAACGGCGACGCGGGCCTGTTCCTCGCCAACACGGTCGCCACCGAGGGCGGGGCCACGGACACCAAGGGCGCGGTGATCGCGCGCAACCGTCTCCAGGGCAACCGGATCGGAGTGACCGTCCGCCGCCTGCGGAACCTCACCGTCACGAGCAACGACATCACCGCCAACTGCGCGGCGGTTTTCGTCGTCGGGGACGAGAACACCCCGCGGGCCGGCGCCCTGACCGTGAGCGACAACTTCATTCACCAGAACAACAAGTCCTGCCCGAAGACCGCCCGGCTGCCCGCCCTGCAGGGCTCGGGGATCGTCCTGACCGGGGCCGAGAACACCCTGGTGACCCGGAACACGATCACGGACCACGTGGGCAAGTCCCCGCTCTCCGGCGGCATCGTGCTCTTCAAGAGCATGGTGGGCGCCCTCAACGAGCGCAACCAGATCACCGGCAACACGGTGCGGCGCAACTCTCCGGCGGACCTCGTCAACGGGGACACCGGCAAGGGCAACACCTTCCAGGCCAACACCTGCGGCGCCTCCAAGCCCGCGGGACTGTGCTGACAGCGCGGCACCGCCGCCCAGCGCACCCTTGCGGCCCCAGAGAGGAAAGGCAGCACATGACCACCGTTAGCCCTGCCCCACCGCCCTCCATGCGGCTTCGGGAACTCGCGTTCGGGGCGGCGTGTGCCGCCGCCCTGCGCGCCGCCGCCCGGCTGGGCGTCGCCGACGCGCTGGGGGACGGCCCCATGGCCGTGGAGGACCTCGCCGCCGCGGTGAAGACCGAACCCCGGCCGCTGCGGCGCCTGCTGCGTGCCCTGACCTGCTACGGGGTCTTCGCCGAGCACGAGGACGGGAGGTTCGCGCACACCGACATGTCCCGGCTGCTGCGCGAGGACGACCCGAACAGCATGCGCTCCATCACCCTGTGGTGCACCGAACCATGGACATGGGCCGCGTGGCCGAAACTGGACGAGGCGGTGCGCACCGGCCGGAACGTCGTCGAGGACCTGTACGGCAAGGAGTTCTTCACCTACCTCAACGAGGACGCCCCGGAGTCGGCCGATGTCTTCAACCGGGCCATGACGACCTCCAGCCGGCAGTCCGCGCGGGACGTCGCCGAACTCCTCGACCTGTCGGGGAGTTCCTCGGTCGCCGACATCGGCGGCGGCCAGGGGCATGTGGTGGCGAGCCTGCTGGACAAGTACCCGTCGATGCACGGAACGCTGCTCGACCTGCCGCGCGTGGTGGAGAACGCCGATCCGCGGCTGCGCCCCGGCGGTGACCTGGCCGGCCGCGTGCGGATCGTGCCGGGCGACTGCCGCGAGGCCGTCCCGGTCGAGGCCGACGTCTACATCATCAAGAACATCCTCGAGTGGGACGACGACTCGACCGCCCGCTGCCTGGGCAACGTCATCGCGGCGGGCGGCCCCGGGGCGCGGGTCGTCGTCATCGAGAACCTCGTCGACGACACGCCCTCGATGCGGTTCTCCACCGCCATGGACCTGCTGCTGCTCCTCAACGTGGGAGGGGCCAAGCACACCGAGAAGAGCATGGTGGACCGGATCACCGCGGCGGGCCTGGTCATCGACGACATCCGCCCGGTCAACCCCTACCTGCACGCGTTCGACTGCACCGTCCCGCGGTGAACGAGCCGCCCTGAGTCCGCGGTGAACGACCCACCGTGAGCGACGAGCAGCACCGGCCCGCCGGAGCCCCCCCACAGGCCACCGGTCGCCGGGTCCGCGGTGGACGCGGGCCCGGCGACCGGTGGCCGTTCGGTTGGTGCGGACGGTGGGGTCGGTGGTGGTTCAGCGAGCGGCCTGCGGCTCCCAGCGGTAGAAGCACTGCGCCATCGCGTCCTTCGGGGAGCGCCAGGTGGCCGGGTCGTAGGCGCTGACGTACGCCGTGAGCCGCTCGCTGACGTCCCGGAAGGCGGGGTGCTGGGCCACCTTGGCGATCGCCGGGCCGGGGTCCCGGTCGGCCTCGATCAGGTGCATGTAGACGTCGCCGAACTGCCACAGGGTGCGCCGGGTGACCCCGACGAGGTGCGGCAGCTCCCCACGGTCGGATTCCTCGAACACCTTGGCGATGTCCGGGGCCGATCCGGGGGCCATACGGGCGACGATCAGGGCCTGGTGCATGAGCGTGTCCTCCGTCCGGTTCAGTCGGCCAGCGCGGGAGCGGGCCGTGACTCGGCGGCGGCCTTCTCGATGCGGTCCCGGATCAGGGCCATCTGCACCTTGGAGTTCCGGTTGATGTTGTCGGTCATCCAGGCGTCGTCGACCGGGGCGTCGGGCTTCATCGCGAAGTCCTGCGTCCACATCATCCGGGTGCCCTCGGGGACCTCCTCGTACTGCCACCGGATGTTCATGTACGCGAAGGGCCCCGGCTCGACCCGGCGGGCCTTGACGGTGAGCGTGGGACGGTCCGTCTCCCGCTCCGACACCCAGTTCCACACCGTGCCGTTCTGGTCGGGGTGCATGGTCAGCCGGAAGGTGGTCCTGTTCCCCTCGCGGGAGAGCACGTCGACGGAGGCGTACTCGCTGAACAGGTGGGGCCAGTTCTCCAGGTCGTTGGTCATGTCCCAGACCAGGTCCACCGGCGCGGCGATGGTGATGGCGTTCTCGGTGTGTCCGGCCATGTCAGGCTCCTGCCATAAGGGTGCTGTTGACGAGGTCGAGGAACTGCCGGGGCGTCTTGCAGCGCTCCGCGTCCGGCGGCATCGGGGTGCCGTGCCGGTTCTCCAGCTCGCCGACGATGCCGAGCAGGCCGAGCGAGTCGATCCCGAGGGCGTCGAAGCCGGAGTCGCACCGCTGCTGCAGTTCCTGCGCGGCGACGGTGACTCCGGCGGCCTTCTTCATCAGCTCGGACAGTTCTTCCAGGGTGATGCGCTCGTTCATTCGGTGGGTCTCCTTTGTTCCAGGGCGGCCTCGCCGCGAGGCGCCGCTGTTCCGGTCGTTCACTCCCGGCTCACCCGGCTGCGCCGTGCCGCAGCACGAGCGCCGTGTTCGACCCCATGAGGCCCCGGCTGAGGACCAGCGCCGTGCGCGGCTCGGCGGCGCGGGCCCGGCCGGTCACCAGGTCGAGGTCGTGACAGACGTCGAAGACGTTGGGGGTGGGCGGGATCAGGCCGTGCTCCATCGAGAGCACCGCCGACGCGACGTCCAGCACGGGCGCCGCGCAGTAGCCGCGGCCTATGCCCGTCTTGGGCGCCGTCACGGGTACGCGCCTGCCGTGCGCGCTCAGCGCGTCGGCGATCGCCAGCGCCTCGGCACGGTCCGCCTCCGGTACGCCGAGGGCGTCGGCGAACACCACGTCGATCTCCTCGGGGGCGCACTCGGCCTCCTCCAGAGCGCCGCGGATCGCCTGGGCGAGCCCCTCCCGGGACCGCTCCCACCGGGAGGCACCGGTGAACGTCGCCGCGTGCCCCGCCAGCACGGCGCGCACCCGCACGCCCCGCTCCCGGGCCGAGGTCTCGTCCTCCACGACGAGCATGGCGCCGCCCTCCGCGGGCACGAACCCCGACGCCTCCGAGGTGAAGGGGCGGTAGGCGCGCTCGGGGTCCTCGGCGGTGCTCAGCTCCTCGTAGCCGAGCTGGCAGACCACCGAGTACGGCGCGAGCGGCGCCTCGGTGGAGCCGGTCACGATCACATCGGTGCCGCGGTGCACGGCCCGCGCGGCGTGCGCGAGGGCGTCGAGCCCGCCGGCCTCGTCGGCGGCGACCACCGAACAGGGGCCCTTGAATCCGCGGCGGATGGAGATCTGGCCGGTGCTGGCCGCGTAGAACCAGGCGATGGACTGGTAGGGACCGACGAACCGGCTGCCTTTTCCCCACAGCCGTTGCAGCTCCCGCTGCCCGAACTCGCCGCCGCCGGAACCGGCCGCGGTGACCACGCCCAGGGAGAACGGCGAACCGTGCTCGTCGGCGCGGCCGATCCGGGCGTCGGCCAGGGCCAGGTCGGCCGCGGCCATCGCGAAGTGCGTGAACCGGTCGGTCTGCACCAGGAACCGCTCCTCGACCACCGCCGCCGGGTCGAAGGCGCGGACCTCGCCCGCCACCTTCAGCGGCAGGTGCTCGCACCCCTCGCGGGTGACCCGGTCCAGGACGCTGATGCCCTCCCGGGTGGACTTCCAGAAGGTGTCGGTACTCGTTCCGTTGGGCGCGACGACGCCGATTCCGGTGACGCCGGCGCGCCTGACGTGGGGTGCGCTCATCGTGTCCTCTCCCTCTGCCGGGTCAGGATCACCGCGGACTGGAAGCCGCCGAACCCGCTGCCCACGGAGAGCACGCTGGTCAGCTTCCGCTCCCGGGCCACGCGCGGGACGTAGTCCAGGTCGCACTCCGGGTCGGGGGTCTCGTAGTTCGCGGTCGGCGGTACGACCTGGCGGTCCAGGGCCAGTACGCAGGCCACGACCTCGATCGCGCCGATCGCCCCGAGGGAGTGCCCCACCATGGACTTGATGGAGCTCATGGGCGTGTCATAGGCGTGGTGGCCCAGGGCCCGCTTCACGGCGGCGGTCTCGTGCCGGTCGTTCTGCCGGGTGCCGGAGCCGTGCGCGTTGACGTAGTCGATGGCCGAGCCGTCGAGGTGGGCGTGGTCGAGCGCCGTCTCGATGGCGCGGGCCATCTCCAGGCCCTCGCTGGTCAGTCCGGTCATGTGGTAGGCGTTGCCGAAGGTGGCGTAGCCGCTGAGCTCGCAGTACACCCGCGCGCCGCGGGCCCGGGCGTGCTCCAGCTCCTCCAGGACGAGCACCGCGCCGCCCTCGCCCATGACGAACCCGTCACGGTTGTTGTCGAAGGGCCGCGAGGCGTGCGCGGGGTCGTCGTTGTTCGGGGACGTGGCCTTGATCGCGTCGAAGCAGGCCATGGTGATCGGGGAGATCGGCGAGTCGGAGGCGCCGGCCACGCAGATGTCGGCGCGGCCCTCCTCCACGGTGTGGAAGGCGTACCCCACCGCGTCCAGCCCCGAGGTGCAGCCCGTGGAGACGGTCTGCACCGGACCACAGGCGCCGAAACGTTCCGCCACCATCGAGGCCAGCGTGCTCGGCGAGAACGCCCGGTGCAGATGCGGACCCGCCTCCCGGTGATCCACGTCCCAGCGCTGCCCGCGATGGCTGACCAGGACGTAGTCGTGCTCCAGCCGGGTGGTGCCGCCCACCGCGGTCCCCAGGGACACCCCGACCCGCCAGGGGTTCTCCCTGGACAGGTCGAGGCCCGCGTCCCGTACCGCCTCCTCACCGGCGACCAGCGCGAACTGGATGTACCGGTCGGCACGTTCGATCTGCTCCGGCCCCAGCCCGCACGCCACCGGGTCGAAGTCGCACTCCGCGGCGATCCGCGAGCGCAGGCCGGTCGGGTCGAAGAAGGTGATGCCCCGCGTCGCGGTACGGCCGTTGGCGAGCAGATCCCAGAACGCCGGTACGCCGATGCCGCCCGGTGCCACGACGCCTATGCCGGTGACCGCCACGCGCCGGGTCATGAACGGACCTGACCTCGGTCGGCCGGCCGGGCACCGCCCGCCCCGGCTCCCTCCGCGGCGACCGCGACGGCATCGGTCTCCTCGGTGTCGACATGGCCGAGCTGCGGCGTCGGGGCGAGGGGGCCCAGATGGAAGACGAGGCGCGCCTCGTCGTCCCCCACATTGCGGAAACGGTGCCGCATATAGGCGGGGATCAGCAGCCCCTGCTCGGGCCGCAACGGCTGCGGCTCACCGTCCAGGTCCACTTCGAGCCGACCGGAAAGGACGTAGACGAACTCCTCGGAGTAGGGGTGGTAGTGCTCGCCGATCCGGTCCCCCGGCTGCACGATGGCCACACCCATGAAACCGCTGGTGGAGCCGACCGTGGCCGGGGTGAGCATGGCGCGCAGATCGCCGCCGCGTCTGGTGTTGGGCTCGATCTCGCCGAGCTCCACGATTCTGGGACGGGGTTTGGTCACGTCGTTCCTCCGATGGTGTGCTGCGTCGACAGGGGGGCGGGCCCACCACGGCCCTGTGGTGCCGGTCAGGCCTCGGCCGAGCGGCGGTCGGTGACGAGGTCCATGCGGGCGAGCGTGAGGAAGCGCGCCAGGTCGCCGCGCCCCACCGCAGAACCGCCCGCACCGACGGCGGCGCCGTCGAGGAGAGTGGTCAGCTCCGCCGCCTGCCCCGGATCGGTCAGCCCGAGCGTCAGCACCGGGTCGGCGTCAACACCGCCACGGACATCGATCAGCCGTACGATGATCTCGTCCCGCTGGAAGATCGTGCTGCCGCAGACCGGGCTGCGCGGATCGTCCGCCTGCACCTCGTCCTGCTCCGCGAGCAGCCTGGCCAGCCGCATGCCGCAGCCCGGCCGGGCCGGGTAGTACAGCGCGAGCCGCTTCGCCTCCGGGCACTCCTGATCCGACGTCACATGATGAACGGCGGGCAGCGCCGCACGAGTGAAGAAGACCCGCGCCGACTCCGGGTCGTTCAGGTCCCGGTGCTGCTCCAGGTACGGGTTGATGGCCTCCTCCACCGCCCGCACCTCCGGCTGCCGGGCGACGTGCCGCAGCGCGGCGAGCAGGTCGCCGCGCACCTCGATGGCCCGCACCACCCGGTTGCCGTGCATGAACAGCGAGGTCCGGCACAGCCGGGTGGTGTCGTTCACCCGCGGCTCGGGCGAGGCGTAGTCCGCGAGGATCTTCGCCACCACCTGCTCGCTGCCCGGCTTGACCGTGAAGGTGAGCGCGTGCCGGAGCCGTCCGTCACCGATCCGGGGGGACGCCTGCAGCCGGCGGTTCGCCGACCGCGCGGACGGCTCGCCACCCGTCTCCCGGACGATGTGGAAACGCAGCGACCGCGTGTCCCGGACACAGCTGTGCAGCGGCTGCACCATCCGCACATGCTCCTCACTGTTCACCCAGGCGAGGAACGGCGGGGCGCTCTCCCACTCACTGGTGATCAGCCACTGGGAGGGATTCTCGATCGACTGGCAGAGCTGGTCGCTGACGTGCCCGGGAACGGACGCGACCTGGTTGCACAGCTGCTCGTACGCCTCCAGGAACTGCTGCTGGGCTCCGTCATAGACGTCCACCAACAGGACGACCCGGAGCGGGGAGCCGTCGAACACGGATTGCGACACCCGTTTCGGCGCCTGTCGCGTCACCGGTTCTGAAACACGTTCAGACATTGTGGTCATGCTGCGCTCTTCTCCTTCGGCGGGGCAGAAGCCGACATCGGCCGCGGGTGACACGACGTCAGCGTTCCTCGATCGTGTTCCGGCCGCCGGTGGTGCGCGACTCGTATGAACCACGTGGGTGATCACACGGGTGATTGGCCCCGCCCACGTACGCGAAGCCGCCCGCCGAGGGGCATGGAAACCACAACGCGCCCCACACCCCGCACCCCTGCCCTGGAGGCACCGATGCAGCAAGAAGCCGACCACCGGGTCCCGGTCCTCATCGTCGGCGGCTCCCTGGTGGGCCTGTCCACGTCCCTGTTCCTGGGCCGCCACGGCGTACGGCACACCCTCGTCGAGCGGCACGCGGGAACCTCGATCCATCCGCGCGGACGTGGCAACAACGTACGGACGATGGAACTCTTCCGGGTGGCCGGCATCGAACCGGACATCAAGACCGCGGCCTCACTCCTGGCCGACAACCACGGCATCCTGCAGACCCCGACGCTCGTCGGCGACGCCGGCGAATGGCTGTTCCGGCACATCGACCCGGGCGGCGGACTCGCCCGGTTCAGCCCCACCACCTGGTGCCTGTGCAGCCAGAACGACCTGGAACCGGTCCTCCTCCACAACGCTCGCGAACTCGGCGGCGACCTGAGGTACTCCCACGAGATGGAGTCCTTCGAACAGGACCCCGAAGGAGTGACGGCCGTCATCCGCGACCGGGCCACCGACGAGCGCTACACCGTCCGCGCCGACTACCTCGTCGCGGCCGACGGCCCCCGCAGCCCCGTACGGCGCCGGCTCGGCATCGCACAGACCGGACCCGGCGACCTCTTCGCCAACGTCAGCATCACCTTCCGCTCCAAACTGCTCGCCGACGTCGTCGGCGACCGCCACTTCATCTGCTGCTACCTCACCGACCCGGAAGCCGACGGCGCCCTGCTGCCCGTCGACAACAAGGAACAGTGGGTCTTCCACGCCCCCTGGCACCCCGAACGCGGCGAAACCCTCGGGGAGTTCACCGAGGACCGGCTCCAGCGGCACATCCGCCGCGCCGTCGGCGTCCCCGACCTCGACGTGGAGGTCACCGGCAGGGCGTCCTGGCGCGCCGCCGAACGCGTCGCCGACCGGTACGCCGCCGGGCGCGTGTTCCTCGCCGGGGACTCCGCCCACGAGATGTCCCCCACCGGGGCGTTCGGCTCCAACACCGGCATCCAGGACGCCCACAACCTGGCCTGGAAACTGGCCGCCGTCCTCGGCGGCTGGGCCGGCCCCGGCCTGCTGGACACCTACGACACCGAGCGCCGGCCCGTGGCCCTCGCCACCAGCGCCCGCGCCTCGGCCCGCTCCGTGGAACACAGTCACCCCGGCTTCTCCCCGGCACCCGGAATGCGCGGCGACGGCCCGAGAAGCGGCATCCTCAACGTCGTCCTCGGCTACCGCTACCCCGAGGGCGCCGTCGTCGGGGCCGACCCGGCGCAACCGGTCGTACCCGACGCGGTCCGACTGACCGGGGAGCCCGGCAGCCGCGCCCCCCACCTGTGGCTGCGCCGCTCCAGCGCCCGGCTGTCCACACTCGACCTGTTCGAACGCGCCATGGTGCTGCTCAGCGACGCCCGCTCCACGGCCGGCTGGCACGACGCGGCCCGCCGCCTCGCGGTGACGGACGGCGTACGCCTCGAGACGTACCGGATCGGCACCGGACCGGACGCAGACCTGACGTACGACGAGGGAGACGGAACCGAGGCGGCCGACTGGACACGGGCATACGGCACGACGACGGACGGGGCGGTCCTGGTACGGCCGGACGGATTCGTGGCGTGGCGGGCACCGGGGGCCGTGCCGGACCCGGTGGGGACACTGCGGGAAGTGCTGGGGACGGTGCTGCGGACGGGCTGATTCCTGTCACCCGTATGACGAAGGCCACCCGCACGGTGCGGGTGGCCTTCGTCATCGCTGGCAGGGACACTGATGTACGTCGCAGTCCGGCCTCGTTGATGTCAGCCGTGGATGTCAGAAGTCGCCGGGTGAGCGTCGGCTGGAGTCGGAGGCGTCGGCGCCTTCCAGTAGCGCTTTCAATGCGGCGAGGTCCTTGACGTTTGCCCGCCGCACAGCCGCAGCCATCATCGGAGCGCTCACCTTGGCAAAGCCGGATGGCTCGCCGCGGTTGCGCAGCGTCATCCGGGTATGGTCAGCGTCCACTGGCTGCCAGGTGTAGGTCGTCTCCATGGGAAACGGTCCCTGCGCGGTGCGCATCACGAGTCGTTCGCGGGAGTACTCGACGATTTCGTACGTGTACGTCAGGGTGCGCCCCAGGAACCGGGCGACGAAGTCGAGCTTCGAGCCCGCGGCGAGCGGCGGCGAGGTCCGCCAACGAACCGAGATGATGTTGGCGTACCAGTGCGGCGCATTGGTCGGATCCCCGGCATAGGCGGCGACCTCCGCACAGGGACGGGCGATCACGGTCTCGGTGAGCACGTCGACAGCCATGACCTCCACGCTAGCGCGGTCGTTCATGCCCGAGAGCCTGACATACGTGCTGCTCGCTCAGCCGGCACGCCGCGACGGCCGACCTGTGACAACGGTGCCGGGGCCCTCAGCTTGGGAAGCCAAGGTGATCTAGGGGGCGCTGCACGGACTGACCTGCGGCGGAAGACTGTCGCCGCCTAATGGGCCGGTCCGTTGATTCCCCGGTGTTCCCCGTGGTTCCCCGTACGATCTGGCACGCGTCCGGCACGCGTCCGGCACGACCTCTTCGTCCCGAACGCGATCAGAACCTTCGTGACCGCATCACGGGGCAACTGACCTGCAGTGCTGGTTCCAGAACGGTCCATCACCAAACGGTCTGCTCGTCCGCTAGACAGCCGAGCACAACGAAACGGCCCCCTGATCCACGTTTCCGCAGATCAGGGGGTCTCCGTCCGGTGGCTGGTTCAGGGTTCGAACCTGCCTAGCCTGCGCGGCGGATTTGGGTTGCACGCGGTGAAACGGCTCCGGCTGGCGTAGACGGGGATCATCAGGCGACCATCCCGCCCAGCCGGCGCTACACGTCAGTACGTGGTCAGCAGGTCGACGGGGCGGGGTGTCCCTGCAGTCTTTCGCTCATCCACGCGGCCATGTCCTTGTACGCAACACTCAGCACGCTGTCGTGGGTGGCTTTGGGGTAGATGCGATAGTCCACGGTGTCGCCGAGGTTGCAGAGTTCCCCGTTGAGCTTGGTCGTTGTCGCGACCGGGATCGTCTGGTCCGCGTCCCCCTGAAGAAGCAGGATCGGCCCGGTGGAGCGGCCCTTGGCCGGTTCGAGGATGTCGACGAACCGCCGCAGCGCAGGGTTGGCGGCCCAGTCGGGGTTGCCGACGCGATCCAGCTGCACGTTGTCCAGGTAGATGGTCAGTTCGTCATCGCAAAGCTTCTTCACCAGGGGGATCTGAGCAGCGAGTTTTGGTGCCAGCACATCCGTGTATCGAATGCGGTCCGAATACAGGTGCGCCCCCACCGCCAGGTAGGCGTCCAATGCAGCCAGTCCCGCGTCGATCGGAGGCCGGGCGGCGGCGAACATGTTCATGACGTCTTTGAAGTGGCTGGGCGGCGCGAGCGACACGGTGCCCAGGAAGCGCAGCCCCGATGCCTCTCGTGCCACGTCCTCGCCGACCCGCAAGACCGCCGCCGCGCCTTCCGAGTGGCCGATGGCGAACCACTGCGCCCCCAGCTGCGACGACACCTGCCGCGCCGCCACGACACTGTCGATCACGGACCGACTGTTGAGGTCGGTCTGCGGGAAGTTGTGCAGCTTGTCGGGAAAGCCCAGTCCCGGGTAGTCCGTGCCGACGACTGCGTGGCCATCCCGTAGAAGGCGCGCGACGAGCTCCTCGTATTCGTGATAGTCACTTTGGGGGTAGAGGTTCGCGTGCCGCGAGGGGGCGCAGATCGGCCCCACACCCGCTGTGCCGTGGCTCCACGCGACCACCGGCCACCCCCCGCTCGGAGCACCACCGAGCGGGACGAAGACGAAGCCCGTGACCGCGATGGGCTCCCCGTGCAGCCCGACCGAGCGGTACATGATCCGCACCGTGCGTGAGCTGACGCCCTGCAGACGGGCGGTCACCGTCATCGGCTCCGACGCCAACAACGTCCCTGGTGACGCCCTCTCCAGCCTCTCCTGGCTCGGATACTGATAGAAGCCCCCGTCGTCTCTGTGCGGGGGATGGGTGGGTGTGGCAGCGGATACCGCCGCGTTCGCCGCTCCCATAAGGAAGGCCAGTACGGTCAGCAGGCAGAGCAGGCCGCGAGTTGGCCTGCGTTTCAGCGGCGGCAGCACAGTCCGGCACCTTTCGATTGATCTTGGTCGACGGGTCGGACCTACAGGTTCCACCACAGACCAGCCGCAACCCTGATCACCGCTCTTCCCACTCGCATGGATCAGCCCGCAGGGCTCCATGCGCGGGCCACTGTCGTCACAACCGCCCGAGGGCGAGCACCCCGTCCGACGAAGCCGGCGGCTTGCACCTGCCGCGGCTGGTAGCGGCCCCGGAGGGGCGCCCTGGCGGTCCGAGCAAGGCGTTGAACTTGGAGGAGGCAAAACTGTGCTCACCGCCGCGCGCTCACGGCCATCTCCTTCCGCACCCGAGCTCGGTCGAAGCACCACGCGCCCAGACCCACCAGTACGGCCGCCCCGAACCCGTACGCAGGCAGCCACAGCGTCGTAGTAGATGACAGGCAGTCGGCAACGGCATCATGGATCTTGACCTCCTGCGCGTGAGCCAGGGCGGCTCTGTCGCGACCAACCAGGTTGGCCAGCGCGGCCTCCGCCTGGATTCCTTCGTACTTGCCCACCTCAGGAC
This sequence comes from Streptomyces sp. NPDC001848, assembly GCF_042891915.1. Taxonomy (NCBI): domain Bacteria; kingdom Bacillati; phylum Actinomycetota; class Actinomycetes; order Kitasatosporales; family Streptomycetaceae; genus Streptomyces; species Streptomyces sp. NPDC001848. The sequence continues at coordinate 177,534 of NZ_JBIATP010000013.1, forward strand.
ACACACGTCGAGTGCCTGGCATCGGAAACAACCACGCCGTGCGCTGAAGAACGGGGGCCAGTGTGATCGCTACGCACAGGCCGACTACCAGTGAAAACGCGGCCAGATTCCGCATATACGCAGATCCGAGGCCGGGCATCCACGTCGGCAGTCGGTAAAAGGAGAAGATCACCGCAAGAAGCGTCACCCCAATGTAACTGGCGAACCATTGCCAGGAACCCTGCGCGAGTGCGGACGTCAGCACGGCGGCGAGCGCAATGCCGATGACCCCTGGCTGACCGGGAGCGTCATGGACCGCACCCATGGATGCCGATTGCCGGGCTTCTTGAAGTCTGGGGTGGTCGTCCATGGTCCCTCCTGCATGGTTCGGAGACCATCAGCATCCGGGCATAGTGCGTTTCGCCATCGCGCCATGCCGGACCGGCCCCGCGGCCCCGCCCGATTGGCTGGGATCTCAGGCCCGGCGCTGCCGCCGAGGGGCCGAATCCGTAACACAACCGGTCGTTCTTCAGCATCACGGCCGCCGCCGGCCTTCGGCGCATCCGTCTGCACGATGCCCGGCACGGCTGCGCCACGCTCCTCACCGCGGCTGGTGTCGCGCCCCGCGTCGTGATGGAGATCCTTGGGCACAGCCAGATCAGCATCACGATGGTCGTCTACACGCATGTGACCTCGGAAACGCAGCGCGAGGCCATCAGCCACATGGATCGCCTGCTCAGGCGCCGTGTCGATCGTGAGTGACCGCCCGGGTTGATGTCACCCGTGGATGTCGAACGCCCCGGACCGATCATCGGCCGGGGCGTTCGTGCTGTTCAGCGAGAGAGCCCCCTGTCGGATTCGAACCGACGACCTTCGCTTTACAAGAGCGGCGCTCTGACCAGCTGAGCTAAGGAGGCGTGCAGGCGTGCACCTGCGTGCACCTGCGTGCTCGTGCAGTGTACCCAGGTCCTGGGTGCGGTCCGTCGAAAATTTCCGCGAAGTTCACATGCCCCGAGGTACTGACAGCCGGACGAACGCCGGGTACCGTCTCGGTCCAAGTTCACTCTTGTGGACTACACCACAACGGAACCCCGTAGTGGCACACCACCTTCCTACAACGGATCGTCCGGCACGTTCCTGCCGGTAGAAGGGGGCCCATTCACCATGGCCACTGTCACGTTCGACAAGGCGACCCGGATCTACCCGGGTTCCGAGAAGCCCGCCGTCGACTCTCTGGACATCGCGATCGAGGACGGGGAGTTCCTCGTCCTGGTCGGCCCGTCCGGCTGCGGCAAGTCGACCTCGCTCCGCATGCTGGCGGGGCTCGAGGACGTCAACGCCGGCGCCATCCGCATCGGTGACCGCGACGTCACGCACCTGCCGCCCAAGGACCGGGACATCGCCATGGTGTTCCAGAACTACGCCCTCTACCCGCACATGACGGTTGCCGACAACATGGGCTTCGCGCTCAAGATCGCCGGTGTGCCGAAGGCGGAGATCCGCAAGAAGGTCGAGGAGGCCGCGAAGATCCTCGACCTCACCGAGTACCTGGACCGCAAGCCGAAGGCGCTCTCCGGTGGTCAGCGCCAGCGTGTCGCCATGGGCCGCGCCATCGTGCGCGAGCCGCAGGTGTTCCTCATGGACGAGCCGCTGTCCAACCTGGACGCCAAGCTCCGCGTGTCGACCCGTACGCAGATCGCGTCGCTCCAGCGCCGCCTCGGCATCACCACCGTCTACGTCACCCACGACCAGGTCGAGGCCATGACGATGGGTGACCGCGTGGCCGTACTCAAGGACGGTCTGCTCCAGCAGATCGACAGCCCGCGCAACATGTACGACAAGCCCGCCAACCTCTTCGTGGCCGGCTTCATCGGCTCCCCGGCGATGAACCTGGTCGAGGTACCGATCACTGACGGCGGTGTGAAGTTCGGCAACTCGGTGGTCCCGGTCGACCGCGACGCGCTCGCCGCCACCACCGACAAGACCGTCACGGTGGGTGTCCGCCCCGAGCACTTCGACGTGGCCGGCCCGGACTCCGACCAGGGCCTCGCGGTCACCGTGAACGTCGTCGAGGAGACGGGCGCCGACGCCTACGTCTACGGCACCGCGAAGGTGGGCGACGAGTCCAAGGACCTGGTCGTGCGGGTCAACAGCCGTGACGTCCCGGAGAAGGGCAGCCAGCTGCACATCGTGCCGCGCTCCGGCGAGACGCACGTCTTCTCCACCTCCACGGGCGACCGTCTCTCCGACTGACGCCAGGACCTGGGCTGATTGACCCAGGTTGACGAAAAGGGCCCCGCGGCAGGCTGCGGGGCCCTTTTCGCTGTCGACAAATACCCCGGCATACGGGGCATTTCGATCGGCCCGCGTCAACCCCTTACCCAGAAATCACCGCTTCGTCATCACCCGAACCGGTGACTAAATGTCGCCAAATCACTACCGGGCGCTACCCTCACTCGCGTGAAGCACACCACTACTCCACAGGAACGGCGCGGCCGGGGCCCCGCCCGCCGGATCGGCCGCACCCTCGCCCTCGTTCTGCCCGTCGTCCTGGTGCTGTCCGGGACGCTGGCGGTGACCCGCGTCAACTGGTCGGGCGGCCCCAACTCGGTGCTCGCCGCCTCCTCCGAAGACGTCTCCACCCGCGCGTCCTCCCGGGCCCCGCAGGACGTGCTGCGCGACAAGCTCCTGCTGGAACTGCAGGAGAAGAACCCGGGTGTCGCCCTCACCCACCTCCAGGAGGCCGTCAACGGCCGCCCGTCGCTGGCGAAGCACTGCGCGTCCATCGCCCGGGCGCTGGGTCGCGCCGCGGTCCGCGTGTACGGGCCCTCACGCGCCCAGGCCTACGCCCGACCGGTCTGCGACACGTCCTTCGCCTCCGGCGTGGCGGGCGGACGGGACTGACCACCGGGCCGGACGGGGCGCGAGGCGACGTACAGTGCGGTCATGACCGATCCGAACGCCGCCGCGCGCCCCGTTCAAGCCGTCGTCCTGGCCGGGGGCCAGGGCTCGCGGCTGCGTCCGTACACCGATGACCGGCCCAAGCCGATGGTGGAGATCCCCGGCACGGGGACGCCGATCATCGGCCATCAGCTCGCCTGGCTCGCCGAGGAGGGGGTCACGGACGTCGTGGTCTCCTGCGGCCACCTCGCCGAGGTCCTACAGAACTGGCTGGCCTCCGCCGACCTGCCGCTGCGTGTCACGACGGTGGTGGAGTCGGAGCCGCTCGGCCGCGGCGGCGGCCTGCGCTACGCGGCAGAGCACCTGCCGCACCCCGACAAGCCGTGGTACGCGACCAACGGTGACATCTGGACCCGGTTCTCGCTGCGCGACATGGCGGACTTCCACACCGAGCGCGACGCGGTCGCCACGCTGGCGCTGGCGCGGCCGCGTATCCCCTGGGGCGCGGTGCAGACGGACGGCTTCGGCCACGTCACGGACTTCATCGAGGCCCCGCCGTCGACGTTCGAGATCAACGCGGGGGTCTACGTCTTCTCCGCCGAGTTCGCGAAGATGCTTCCGGAGCGGGGCGACCACGAGCGTACGACGTTTCCCCGCCTGGCCCGCGAACGGCGCCTGGCCGGCTTCCCGATCCCGCAAGGCGCGTACTGGCGGGCGATCGACACGGCGAAGGACCTCACGGAAGCGGCAAAGGAACTGGCGTCCCAGGGCCGTTGACAGCGCCGGAGGACGCCACCCTCACCGGCTCCCTCGCTAGGCGCCCTCCCCGGGCTCCCTCGCAGGACACGCTCGGGGGTCCCTCGCAGGGCGCGCTCGGCGAGGGCGCCCTGCGAGGGACAGCCGACCTCCGCCCGTCCGGCAGGAGCTCCGCCCTGTGCCGGGGCCACACCCGGCAGGGGCCCGCTCCGTCAGGTACCACCCGCCTCGTACCACCCGCCTCGTACCACCCGCCAGACAGCCGCCCCGGCCCGGACGGGTGCCGGGGCCACACCCGGCAGGGGCCCGCTCCGTCAGGTACCACCCGCCTCGTTCCACCCGTCTCGTTCCACCCGCCTCGTACCACCCGCCAGACAGCCGCCCCGGCCCGGACGGGTGCCGGGGCCACATCCGGCAGGGGCTCGCTCCGTCAGGTACCACCCGCCTCGTACCACCCGCCTCGTTCCACCCGCCAGACAGCCGCCCCGGCCCGGACGGGTGCCGGGGCCACACCCGGCAGGGGCCCGCTCCGTCAGGTACCACCCGCCTCGTTCCACCCG
>NZ_JBIATP010000013.1:181824-253825 GCF_042891915.1 Streptomyces sp. NPDC001848
TCGTACCACCCGCCAGACAGCCGCCCCGGCCCGGACGGGTGCCGGGGCCACATCCGGCAGGGGCTCGCTCCGTCAGGTACCACCCGCCTCGTACCACCCGTCAGAAGCCGCACCGGCCCGGACGCACCCAAAGGCTCGCTCTGGCCGGACATACACCCGCCAGGCCCCGCCCAGGCGGACAGCGGCCCGCGACGTGGACGTGTCGAAGGGTCGGCGGTGAAGTGGCCGGACTCCAGAGCAGCCACCCCCGCCTCTCACACAAAGGGCCCGCACGCCATGTGCGGGCCCCCTGTATGACCACCGTCGCGCTACCCCAGCAGCCCGCCCACCAAGTGGTCCGAGCCTCCCGAGCCGCTGCCGCCGCCTCCTGTGCCGCCCGATGAGCCGCCCGTGGGGCCTGCTGAGCCCGTGCCGCCCGATGAGGAGGGGCCCGCGCTGGTGCTGGGCGCGTGCCCGGAGGGGGACGAGTGGCGGGGTGGGGCCTGGCCCACGCTGCCCTGGGTCTGGCTCGGCTGCCCGCCCGTGACCGAGCCGGTCGCGCCCGCAGTGGTCGGCGTCCTGGCCGTGCTCGACGGCGACGACGTCGTGCCCCGGGTGGTCGGCGGCTGCGAGGCCGAGGGGCTCGCCTTGTGCTGCCGCGCACCCGAGGTCTCGGGCAGCGGGGAACCCGGCAGTTCATTGCGCGGTGCCTCTCCGGGACCGGGCACGACCACGCGGTCCGCGTCCCGCACCGCCCCGCCGAGCAGCGAGCCGACCAGCAGCGTCACCCCGGTCACCAGCCCGGTCACCACCGCGCCCCGGCGCAGCACGTACTGCCGCAGCTCCCAGATACCCGCCCGCGGCCCGAGCCGGCGCCACGCGCTGCCCGCGAGGCGGCCGTCCACGGAGTACACCGGCGCCCCCGCGATGATCAGTGGCGACCAGGCGGCGAGGTAGATGATGTCGGGCGCGTCGTATGTGGGAGTGGTCCGCCAGCTCACCGTCACGATCAGCGCCGCCGACAGCAGCGCCCCGGCCGCGGCCGCGACGCGCTGCCACAGCCCGAGGACGGTCAGCACGCCCACGATCACCTGGAGGAAGGCGATGACCAGGCCCGTGCCGACGGGGTGCTGGAGCGCGAACTCCCGGAGCGGTTCGGCAACTTGCCAGGGGTGCAGGCTGTTGAGCCAGGTGACCATGGTGCCCCGCTTGCCGCCGTCGAAGTAGACGGGGTCGCACAGTTTGCCCATGCCGGCGTAGGCGGAGACGGAACCGAGGAAGATGCGCAACGGCAGCAGCACCACGCCGAGGTTCATCCGGCGCCCGGGGTAGTAGGCGTGCCGTACGTGGTCGCCGCCGTGCCGCCTGCTCCGCGGCCCGTGTTCCAGTTCCTCGATGTGTGCCGCGTCCGCGAACTCGCCGTCCTCGTGCGGCCGTTCCCCGTAAGGCGGTTCGCCGTGGACGTGTTCCCCGTACGGGATGTCGTCGTACGCGCCCCCCACGGTCCGCATCGACGGCAGCAGCCGGGTCTCCCCGCCCAGCGGACCGCGCTGGGCGCCGACGACCGGCGTCGGAAGCGTCTGTGCGGTCAGATGGTCGTCGTAGCCGCCGGTCCCCGCCAGGCCGTCCACCCCGACGCGCGGGATGACCTGGGTGGCGCCCGGGTCGCCGCCGGCCTCCTCGCCGTGCGTGACGCTCGAACGCACGGCCTGCAGCAGCCGGTGCGCGCCGGTGTCGTCGGGCGCCGACCTCCCGCTCCAGACGACGGGCCGGCGGCGACCGGCCCGCGCCGCCGTACCGGTGGCGGGCATGCGCGCGACGTCCTGTGCGCCACCCATCTGCCGGGCGACCCGCAGGGACTGGGCGCGGCGCGCCGACGCACCCAACTGCACGCGGAAACTCGCATGATTGACGATGACCTGCGCCGGGTCGCTCGGCACCTTCACCATGCTCAGCGCGGGAGTGTCGTCGAACCCGGACGACCGGTCCCCCGTGGGTGTGCGGCGTGTTCTGGTCTCCACACTCATCTAACCGAGTGACGTGTGGTTAGGACACTGCTTTGACTCCGCGGATCTGTCCGGACCCCGTCAAGCTCGCCCTGTACGACCGAATTCCCCCGTACGGGCGAGGATGCGAACATCCATCCGCATCCTCCGGCCCGTCGGTGTCACGCGCGTCGGCGGGCCGCCTCGTACAGCACGATCCCCGCCGCCACACCGGCGTTGAGCGACTCGGCGCCGCCCGGCATCGGGATCCGCACCCGCAGGTCGCAGGTCTCGCCGACCAGCCGCGACAGCCCCTTGCCCTCGCTGCCGACGACGATGACGACCGGTCCTTCCAGGGCGTCGAGTTCCCCGAGTTCGACATCGCCGTCGGCCGCGAGCCCGACGACCGTGATGCCGGCCTTCTTGTACGCCTCCAGGGCGCGGGTCAGGTTGGTGGCGCGCGCGACCGGAGTACGGGCGGCCGTACCGGCGGACGTCTTCCACGCGCCGGCGGTCATGCCGGCCGCGCGCCGCTCGGGGACGACGACCCCGTGCCCGCCGAAGGCGGAGACGGAACGGACGACGGCGCCCAGGTTCCGCGGGTCGGTGACCCCGTCGAGCGCGACGATCAGCGGATCCTCGTCCTCGTCGTACGCGGCGTCGGCGAGGTCCTCCGGGTGCGCGTACTCGTACGGCGGGACCTGGAGGACGAGGCCCTGGTGGTTGAGCCCGTTCGTCATCCGGTCCAGCTCGGGGCGCGGCGCCTCCATGAGGTTGATGCCGCCGCGCTCGGCCGCCAGCTGCAGCGCCTCGCGCACGCGCTCGTCGTTGTCGATGAACTGCTGGACGTAGAGCGTGGACGCGGGCACGCCCTCGCGCAGCGCCTCGACGACCGGGTTGCGCCCGACGACCAGCTCGGACGAGGACTTCCCGCCCGTACGACGCTGGGGGCGCCCCTGCGCCCGGCGCGTCTTCGCCTGTGCGGCGCGCTGCTTGGCGTGTCCCTTGCGCATCTCGGCGGGCGGAGTCGGGCCCTTGCCCTCCAGGCCCCGGCGCCGCTTGCCTCCGCTGCCGACCTGCGCGCCCTTCTTGCCGGACATGCGGCGGTTGTTCGCGGCCATGACCTACCTGTCTGTTGAAGCGTGCGTTCGTACGTACGTCCAGTACGTCTCTTACGTCTATGCAGTGTGCCGCCCGGGGGGCCGGGCGGCACAATCGATCATCGGATCGGTGGTGGGCTCAGCGCGGGCCGAGCGTCCAGCGCGGGCCCTGCGGGCTGTCCTCGATGACCAGCCCGGACTGGTTGAGCTGGTCGCGGATGGCGTCCGCGGTGGCCCAGTCCTTGCGGGCGCGGGCCGCCTCCCGCTGCTGGAGCACCATGCCCACCAACGAGTCGACGACACCGTGCAGGTCTTCGCCGCGGTCGCCCTCGCCGACCCACTGCGGATCGAGCGGGTCGAGGCCGAGGACGCCGAGCATGGCGCGGACCTCGGCGAGCCGGGCCACAGCGGCCTCCTTGTCGTCGGCCGCAAGTGCGCTGTTGCCCTGGCGGACGGTGGTGTGCACGACGGCGAGCGCCTGCGGCACGCCCAGGTCGTCGTCCATGGCCTCGGCGAAGGCGGGCGGCACCTCGGCGGCCGGCTCGACGGCACCGCCGGCCTTCTCGACGACGCGCTGCACGAAACCCTCGATGCGCGCGAACGCGGATTCGGCCTCGCGCAGGGCCTCCTCGCTGTACTCGATCATCGAGCGGTAGTGCGGGGTGCCGAGGTAGTAGCGCAGCACGATGGGGCGCCACTGCTTGACCATCTCGGAGACGAGCACCGAGTTCCCCAGGGACTTCGACATCTTCTCGCCGCTCATGGTGACCCAGGCGTTGTGCACCCAGTACCGGGCGAACTCGTCGCCGAAGGCCTTGGCCTGCGCGATCTCGTTCTCGTGGTGCGGGAAGATCAGGTCGAGACCGCCGCCGTGGATGTCGAAGGCGGGGCCCAGGTACTTGTGCGCCATGGCGGAGCACTCCAGGTGCCAGCCGGGGCGGCCGCGTCCCCACGGCGTCTCCCAGCTCGGCTCCCCCGGCTTCTCCGCCTTCCACATGGCGAAGTCGCGCGGGTCCCGCTTGCCGGTCTCCCCGGCGCCGGAGGGCTGCTGGAGGTTCTCCAGCTCCTGGTTGGAGAGCTGGAGGTAGTCCGGGAAGGAGCGCACATCGAAGTAGACGTTGCCGTCGGCCTCGTAGGCGTGCCCGCGCTCGATGAGTCCGCGCATCATCTCGACCATCTCGGTGATGTGGCCGGTGGCGCGCGGCTCGTACGTCGGCGGCAGGCACCCGAGCACGGTGTACCCGTCGTCGAAGGCGCGCTCGTTCTCGTACCCGATGGCCCACCAGGGACGGCCCTGGTCCGCGGACTTCGCGATGATCTTGTCGTCGATGTCGGTGACGTTCCTGACGAAGGTCACCTGGTACCCGCGGTACTCGAACCACCGGCGCATGATGTCGAAGTTGAGGCCCGAGCGGATGTGCCCGATGTGCGGTGCGGCCTGCACGGTGGCGCCACACAGGTAGATCGAGACACAACCCGGCTTGAGCGGGATGAAGTCACGGATCTGCCGGGCGCTGGTGTCGTACAGGCGAATAGTCACGAGTCCAGAGTAGTGGGCCGGGGCCGGTGTCCGGCGCCCAGCCCACCAAGACCGTCACCCGATCATGCGGGCGGCCTGCCCCACCTCGGAACGCCCGGTCCGCCTCGCCTCAGAGCCGCCCCGCCACCTTCCGCGGCACCACCCGTACCACCACTCGGTCCGCGTCCTGCGCCGACGCGGGGTTGAACTCGGCGTACTTCTTCCCCGTGTACTTCAGCGACAGTTCGTCGATCAGTTCCCGGGCGCCTTCCGTGCTCAGCTCCGCGGTGCCACGGATCTCCGCGTACTCGTACGGCGCGTCCGGGTTCAGGACCACCACGCTCACCCGGGGGTCGCGGTCCAGGTTCCGCTTCTTGCGGCGGTCGACCGTCGTGGAGAAGAGGATGTCGTCGCCGTCCCGCTTGACCCACACGGGCGACAGTTGCGGGCTGCCGTCGGGCTGGATCGTGCCGACGACGATGAAGACGGGGCCGTCGAGCAGGCTCTTGAGGCGGTCGGACAGTACGGCGGTCGGCATGGGTGCCTCCGGGACCTCGGTCATGTGTTGCTGGTCACTCTGCCGGTACCCTCGCACGCTCTCGGCACACGCGCACCACGAGTGACCGGCCCGTGCTCAGGACACCCGCACCACCAGTGCGGTCGCCACCGCCATCAGGCCCTCGCCGCGGCCGGGGAAGCCGAGGCCGTCCGTCGTCGCGCCGGAGACCGAGACCGGTGCGCCCGCCGCCTCCGAGAGGATCTTCTGCGCCTCGTCGCGGCGTTTGCCGATCTTCGGGTGGTCCCCGACGACCTGCACGGCGATGTTCCCGATCCGGAACCCCGCCTCGCGCACGATCCGTGCCGCCTCCGTGAGCAGCGTGACTCCGGACGCCCCCGACCACTCGGGCCGCCCGGTGCCGAAGTGCTGCCCCAGGTCGCCGAGGCCGGCCGCCGAGAAGAGCGCGTTGCACGCGGCGTGCGCGACCACGTCCGCGTCGGAGTGGCCCGCGAGGCCGGGCCCCTCGCCCTCCCATTTCAGGCCCGCGCACCACAGCTCGCGCCCCTCCTCGAAGGCGTGGATGTCGGTGCCGATGCCGACCTGGGGCAGCAGCGGCGCCTCAGAAGCCATCGGTGAGCCTCCTGCGCGTCAGGACCGCCTCCGCGAGCACCAGGTCCAGGGGGCGCGTGACCTTGAAGGCCTCCTCGTGGCCGGGCACCACGACGACCGGCAGCCCGAGTTGCTCCACCATGCTCGCGTCGTCCGTGACGTCGTCCGTGACCGTCTCGTGGGCGCGGATCAGCGTCGCGCGGTCGAAGCCCTGCGGGGTCTGCACCGCGCGCAGCCGGGCCCGGTCCGGGGTGGCGACAACCGGTTCCGGTTCGCCGGGCGTGGCGGCCGGCTGGACCTCCTTCACCGTGTCGGCGAGCGGCAGCGCGGGGACGACGGCCGGCGCGCCGTCCCGTACCGCCTCGATCACCGCGTCCACCGTGTCCACCGGCACCAGCGGGCGTGCCGCGTCGTGGACCAGGACGATCCCGTACTCGGGCGGCAGCGCGTCGAGGCCGAGTCGCACGGACTCCTGGCGCGTCTCGCCGCCGGGTACGACCAGGAAGTCCGTTCTCTCCGGCAGCGCGTGCGCGTCGAGCAGCGACTTGACCTCGGCGGCACCGTCGGGCGGGGCCACGACGATGACGAGCGAGACCGCACGGGACGCCGCCATCGCGCGCACGGCGTGGATGAGCATGGGAACGCCACCGAGGGCACGGAGCGCCTTGGGGGCGCCCGGGCCGAGGCGTACGCCGCGGCCTGCGGCCGGAATCACGGCGGCGGTGCGGACGGCGGGGGGCTCGGTGGTCGAAGGGCGCGAATCGTCAGACATCGGTTCCTGTCAGGTTTGTGTGCTCGGCCGGGATGGGTATGGCCACACCGTGCCGGGCGCGACGCCTTGACCGGACCCTTCCGTGACTTCTGGTCGAGCCGACTGCCCGGGCCCGGCACGCCAAGTATCGGGGGTCTTTCGAAGGCACAGGGGTCCGGGCAGGGTTTTCACGTTCCGGCTGTCGCACCTGAGGTTCCGGCCGTGGCGTCACGGCGGGTCCGTCGGGAAGTGACGGGTACGAACATGCCGCAGCGCCCGGCGACATCTACTGCGTCATCGGGCACCGCGGCATCGCGTGTGTGCTGTGCGCCGGTCGGTCCGCCGTGCTCCTGGCCGGGAGCCGAGCGGGCCGTGGCGGGTGTCAGGACGCGAGGACCTCGTCGAGCAGGGCCTCGGCCTTGTCCTCGTTCGTGTTCTCCGCGAGGGCGAGCTCGCTCACCAGGATCTGCCGGGCCTTGGCGAGCATCCGCTTCTCACCGGCGGAGAGTCCGCGCTCACGCTCGCGGCGCCACAGGTCGCGCACGACTTCCGCGACCTTGATGACGTCGCCGGAGGCGAGCTTCTCCAGATTTGCCTTGTAGCGACGGGACCAGTTCGTGGGCTCCTCGGCGTACGGCGCGCGCAGCACCTCGAAGACCCGGTCCAGCCCGTCCTGACCGACCACATCACGCACGCCGACGAACTCCGCATTGTCCGCTGGCACACGCACCGTCAGGTCGCCCTGGGCGACCTTCAGCACCAAGTAGGTCTTGTCCACGCCTTTGATCTGGCGAGTTTCGATGGCCTCGATCAGCGCGGCCCCGTGATGGGGATAGACCACGGTGTCGCCAACCTTGAACGTCATGTGACAGGTACCCCTTCCGTGGCTATCCAGGGTAACACGGAAACCGCGTCTTCTGAATGGCGTTTTCGCAGGTCAGGGCATATCTCGGGGCTTGACAAGCGCGACCGGAACGTGCTTCGAGGGGGGAGGGGGAGAGGGTATTCGCAGGTCGGAGCGGCTGTACGGGCGGGGCGAAACCCGGGCGTCACACACGTCGGAGGGCTTCGAGCACGCCCGGAACGTCCACTTATGTCCACTCTCAAGTGATCGACTTCCGCTACTCCGTTCGGTGTGCGGAGGCGGGTACGAGACGAATCCGGAATTGATCAAGGGCTCCGGCGAGGCGCGCTTGTTGTCCCGGTGATCGATTTCCGGCACCCCCCTCGCATTCCTTACGGGAAATCCCCGGGGCGGGCGAGGAGACGCTTATGTGAATGCTGAACCAGGAGCAGGTCAAAGTGGCAGAAGGGCCGGCAGAGGGGGATGGGGTGAAGGAAGCGTGTCGTCCCGGCGGCGGTGTGCGCCACCGGCCGGCGTGCCGGGCCCGCGGAAGCGAAGTGCCCGGCTTGGGGAGGGTCGGGTGCGGTGGCCCGGGAGCGGCTCGGTAACCTAAGGCCGCTGACAGACACATAGCGCGGCTTTACAAGTCGCCTCGCTCGAGTCAAGGAGTTGCCGCCGCCGTGAGCAGCAGCCTTCGACGCGGCGCCCTCGCCGCCGCCGCCATCGCGTTCTCGATCGCCTCGCTCGCCGCATGCGGCGCCGGCAACGACAGCCAGACGCTCCAGGTCAAGCCGGACAACGCGGCGACCAGCGTCGGAAACATCAAGATCCAGAACGCGCTCGTCATCACCCAGCCCGACCCGGGGTCCACCGGGCCCGCCGTGATCTCCGCGACCATCTTCAACACCGGCCGCACGGACCAGACGCTGGACTCCATCACGGTCGCCGGCACCGGCAAGACCGCCCAGCTCAGCCCCGCCTCGGGCAAGGGCAGCCTGACCATCCCGGCCGGCGGCTCCGTCGTGATCGGCGGCCAGGGCAACGCCTCCGCGGTGCTGCCGAGCAGCCGGGAGGCCGTGCAGGACGGCAACGCGCAGAAGATCACGTTCAGCTTCAGCGAGGCCGGGGACGTGAGCCTGCGGGCGTTCGTGGTCCCGGCCGAGAGCTACTTCAGCAAGTGGGGCCCGAGCAACATCCCGTCGCCGTCGGCCACCAGCTCCGCGTCCCCGTCCACCTCGAAGCCGGGCTCCCCCAAGCCGTCGACGTCGGTGCAGGGTTCCCCGGCCGCGGGCGCCAAGGCAACCGCGTCGGCGACGTCGTCGAAGTCCCCGAGCCACTGACGGACTCCCGGGCACGGACACGAGGGCGGTACCCCGTTGGGGGCGCCGCCCTCCGCCGTAGGGTCCACGCGGGGGTGGGCGCGGCCGATCCTCTCGCCGGGGCGGCGGGCGCCCACGCGCACGAAAGGCGGCACTCCCCGAGGAGTACCGCCCTTCGTTGTGCGATGCCTGCGATGCGTGCGATGCGTGCGACGACGCGTCGTCGGCCACCCGGCCCGGCCCGGCTCGCACCGAGTCGAGCCGGTACGCGCGCGTGCCGTCCGTCCCGGCTCATGGGTTGCGGGCTGCGGGCTGCGGGCTGCGGCTCATCACCCGCTCGTGCGCCTCATGGCTTATGGCTTACGGCTCGAACTTGTAGCCGAGGCCGCGGACCGTCACCAGGTAGCGCGGCGCGCCCGGGTCCGGTTCGATCTTGGCGCGCAGGCGCTTGACGTGGACGTCGAGGGTCTTGGTGTCGCCCACGTAGTCCGCGCCCCAGACCCGGTCGATGAGCTGCATACGGGTCAGCACGCGGCCCGCGTTGCGCAGCAGCATCTCCAGCAGGTCGAACTCCTTCAGCGGCAGGTCGACCTTCGACCCGGAGACCGTGACCACGTGCCGGTCGACGTCCATCCGCACCGGACCGGCCTCCAGCGCGGCCGGCGTCACCTCCTCCGGCTCGCCGCGGCGGCGCAGCACGGCCCGGATCCGGGCGACCAGTTCCCGCGAGGAGAACGGCTTGGTGACGTAGTCGTCGGCCCCTATCTCAAGCCCGACGACCTTGTCGATCTCGCTGTCCTTGGCGGTCACCATGATGACGGGGACGTTGGAGCGGCCGCGCAGCTGGCGGCACACCTCCGTGCCGGGCAGCCCCGGCAGCATCAGGTCGAGGAGGACGAGGTCGGCGCCGTTGCGCTCGAACTCGTCGAGTCCGTCGGGCCCGGTGGTCGCGACGGCGACCTCGAAGCCCTCCTTGCGGAGCATGTACGACAGGGCGTCGGAGAAGGACTCCTCGTCCTCGACGACGAGCACTCGGGTCACGGAAGGACCTCCGGGGCGGGAAGCGGTTCGTACGGGGATGAGACGGTGGGGGTCGTCCCGTCGGGCGGGCCGTCCTCGTCTTCGAGGTCGGCCGGATGGTCGGTCGCACGGTCGCGGGCCACACCCGCCTCCGGCAGCCGCAGGGTGAAGGTGGAGCCCTGGCCCTCGGAGCTCCACACCGTGACCTCCCCGCCGTGCGAGGCGGCCACATGCTTGACGATCGCGAGGCCGAGGCCCGTGCCGCCCGTGGCACGGGAGCGGGCCGGGTCGACGCGGTAGAAGCGCTCGAAGATGCGCTCCTTGTCCTTCTCGGAGATGCCGATGCCCTGGTCGGTCACGGCGATCTCGATCAGGTCGCCGCCGGGCGCGGACACCCGGCGGGCGGCGATGCCGACGCGGGTGCGGGCGGGCGAGTAGTTGACGGCGTTCTCCACGAGGTTGCCGAGGGCGGCGGCGAGCTGCCCGCGGTTGCCCCACACGTGCAGTTCCGCGGTGCCTCCGGCGGCCATGGTGATCTGCTTGGTGGTGGCCGCGTGCCGGCAGCGGTCGATGGCCTCGGCGACCAGTTCGTCCACGCGCACGGGCTCGGCGTCCTCCAGCGGGTCGTCGTTCTGCACCCGGGAGAGGTCGATGAGCTCCTGCACGAGGTTGGTCAGGCGGGTCGCCTCGATCTGCATCCGGCCCGCGAAGCGCTGCACGGCCTCCGGGTCGTCGGAGGCGTCCATCACGGCCTCGGACAGCAGCGACAGGGCGCCCACCGGCGTCTTCAGCTCATGACTGACGTTCGCCACGAAGTCGCGGCGCACCGCCTCTATCCGGCGGGCTTCGGTGAGGTCCTCGACGAGCAGCAGGACCAGCCGGGAGCCGAGCGGTGCCACGCGCGCGGAGACGGCGAGCGCCTCCCCGCGTCCGGTGCCGCGCCGCGGCAGGTCCAGCTCGACCTGGCGTATCTCGCCGTCGCGCCGGGTGTCACGTGCCATCTGGAGCATCGGCTCGACGGAGAGCCTGCCGCCGCGCACGAGTCCGAGCGCGTAGGCCGCCGAGCTGGCCTTGACGACGGCGTCGCCCTCGTCGAGGACGACGGCCGAGGAGCGCAGCACGGACAGCACCGTGTCCACGCCCGGCGGCAGCACGGGGTCGGTGTGCAGGGAAGTGCGGGTGGGGCGCTTCTGGTCGCGCTCGCTCCAGCGGAACGCCAGCATGGCGATGACACCGGTGAGCACCCCGGCGATCGCTGCCGCTGCGGCGACCGCCGCGTTCACGTCCATGCGTCCAGATTAGGCAGGTCCCCGCGCCTGCCCACAGCCATCGGAGTGGGACCTCGAACACTCGTCGCCCAGAGTTCACCTGGGAGCCAGTACTGGTTCATTTGGGGTGGCGGAAACGGTCGCGTTCGGGTCGGAACGTGGGAGCGTGGGGTGCGTAGGGCGCCGTGACCGCCATGTTTTCGCCATGGTCACGTCGGGCCTCGGCCCCCGGCCCCCGGCCCCGGAGCAGACGTAAGAGAGGGACACCCAGATGCGGGACGCGTACCACGAGGAACTTGACTCGATCGGTGACAGCCTGGTCGAGATGGCCCGGCTGGTCGGGTCGGCGATCGGGCGAGCCACGACGGCCATCCTCGACGCCGACCTGAAACTGGCGGAGGCCGTGATCGAGGCCGACAAGAAGATCGACGACCTCCAGCACGACCTGGAGGCACGCGCCATAGCGCTCCTCGCCCGCCAGCAGCCGGTGGCGACGGACCTGCGCATCGTCGTGACGTCGCTGAGGATGAGCGCGGACCTCGAGCGCTCGGGCGACCTCGCCCAGCACGTCGCGAAGCTGGCCCGGCTGCGCTTCCCCGAGCGCGCGGTGCCGCACGACCTGCACGCGACCATCCTGGAGATGGGCCAGCTCGCCCAGCGCCTGATGGCCAAGGCGGCCGAGGTGCTCGTCACCAAGGACGTCGACCTGGCGCTGCAGATGGAGCAGGACGACGACGAGATGGACCTGCTGCACCGCACCCTCTTCCAGCACCTGATCGACGACCGCTGGAAGCACGGCATCGAGACCGCCGTGGACGTGACCCTGCTGGGCCGCTACTACGAGCGCTACGCCGACCACGCGGTCGCGGTGGCCAAGCGGGTGGTGTACCTGGTGACGGGTGAGCACGCGGACGACATCCAGCAGGACATCCAGCCGGTGACGGGCGTCGAGGGCGCGTGACGGGGAGCCCGCAAGGGGCCTGGAGAAGGCCGGCCGAGCGCGTACGAGCCTCCGTGCGCCGTTGATGCGCCCGGCCCAGCGGGCATGCAATGGGCGGAGGCACCAGTCTCGACATCCTTCGAGGAGGGACCCATGGCCGAGACCCCGAGCACGCCCGACCCCACGCAGGAGCGCGAGACCCAGCAGCCCGCCGAGATCAAGAGCCTGCCGTTGGTCGGCGCGTGCGGCTGCGGCTCCGGCTGCGGGTGCGGGTGCCAGTCGGGCGCACCCTGCCAGTGCGGCTGACGGCTCATCGCGAACGACAACGGAAGACGGAGAGCTACGACAAGGGGCCCCGGCGCGCTGCCGGGGCCCCTTTATGTGCCTGGGGCTCCTTTATGCGCCTGCTTATGTGCCTGGGCCCGCGGTTAAGTGCCTGTTTATGCGCTTGGGGTCCCCGGGATGCCCACGATCATGTGCCTGGGGTCCCGGGGATGCCCACGATCATGTGCCTGGGATCCCCGGGATGCCCACGATCATGTGCCTGATGTGCGCGGAGTGCCCGCGAGCACCCGGGCCCCCCTCGAACGGTTGACCGACCCATGGCAACGATTGAGTAAAACAGCCTCCGCGGGAAATGGTGCGCACCCGCACGGCGTTCGACCTCTTGGAGGGTGTTCCGCGCCGTCCGCACAGGCATGACCGCAGCAAGGAGGAACGCCACGTGAGCCAGTACGTCACCAGGCTCGGGCGTCGCTCCCCGGCGACCACCGCGCGGCTCCGGCTGACGCACCGCAGGCCCCGCCGTGTGGCCATGCTCTCCGTGCACACCTCACCGCTGCACCAGCCCGGCACGGGCGACGCCGGCGGCATGAACGTCTACATCGTGGAGCTGGCCCAGCGGCTCGCCGCCCAGGGCATCGAGGTCGAGATCTTCACCCGGGCCACCACGGCCGCTCTCCCCCCGGCCGTCCAGCTCGCCCCCGGCGTGCTCGTCCGGCACGTCGACGCCGGACCGTACGAGGGCCTCGCCAAGGAGGACCTCCCGGCTCAGCTGTGCGCCTTCACGCACGGCGTGATGCAGGCGTGGGCCGGCCACCGCCCCGGCTACTACGACCTGGTGCACTCCCACTACTGGCTCTCCGGCCACGTCGGCTGGCTCGCTGCCCAGCGCTGGGGCGTGCCCCTGGTGCACGCCATGCACACCATGGCGAAGGTCAAGAACGCCAACCTCGCCGAGGGCGACACCCCCGAGCCCGCCGCCCGGGTCATCGGCGAGACGCAGATCGTGGCCGCCGCCGACCGGCTCATCGCCAACACCGCCGAAGAGGCCGACGAACTCGTACACCACTACGCCGCCGACCCCGGCAAGGTGGCCGTCGTCCACCCGGGGGTGAACCTGGAGCGCTTCCGGCCCGCCGACGGCCGGGCCGCCGCCCGGGCCCGCCTCGGGCTGCCCCAGGACGCGCTGGTCCCCCTCTTCGCCGGCCGCATACAGCCCCTCAAGGCGCCCGACGTGCTGCTGCGCGCCGTCGCCGTGCTCCTCGACGAGCGCCCCGAGCTGCGCTCCCGCATCGTCGTGCCCGTCGTGGGCGGCCCGAGCGGCAGCGGCCTCGCCAAGCCGGAGGGTCTGCAGAAGCTCGCCGCCCGGCTGGGCATAGCGGACGTCGTCCGTTTCCGGCCGCCGGTGCGACAGGACCAGCTCGCCGACTGGTTCCGCGCCGCGTCCGTCCTGGTCATGCCGTCGTACAGCGAGTCCTTCGGGCTCGTCGCGATCGAGGCGCAGGCGGTGGGCACGCCGGTCCTGGCGGCCGCGGTCGGCGGACTGCCGGTCGCGGTGCGGGACGGACACACCGGGTTCCTGATCGAGGGGCACGATCCCGCCGCCTACGCGCGCGTACTGCGCGATTTCGCCGACGACCCGCAGCTGTGCGGCCGGATGGGTGAGGCCGCGGCCCGGCACGCCCAGTCGTTCGGCTGGGACACGGCGGCCTCCGCTACGGCCGGGGTGTACACGGAGGCCATGCAGGCCCACCGCCGCCGGGCGCGCGCCCACCACGGCTGACCACTCGCGTACGCTGCCGGGCATGTCCGATGAGCAGCGGGCCGCACAGGTCATCGAAGGGGTCCTGAAGGACGCCGAACTGGAATGGGAGAGCCCGCAGCCGGGCTCGTACGTCGTGAAGCTCCCCGGGACGCGCAAGCTGTCGACGACCGTCTCACTGATCGTCGGCAGGCACTCGCTGTCCCTCAACGCCTTCGTCATCCGGCACCCGGACGAGAACGAGCCCGCGGTGCACCGCTGGCTGCTGGAGCGCAACCTCAAGCTGTACGGGGTGAGTTACGCCGTCGACCCCCTCGGCGACATCTATCTCACCGGCCGGCTGCCGCTGGCCGCGGTCACCCCGGACGAGGTGGACCGGCTGCTCGGGTCGGTGCTGGAGGCGGCGGACGGCAGTTTCAACACCCTTCTGGAGCTGGGTTTCGCCTCCGCGATCCGCAAGGAGTACGCCTGGCGGGTGTCCCGCGGGGAGTCCACCCGCAACCTGGAGGCGTTCAGCCATCTGACCCAGCGTCCCGAGGACTGACCCTCCGGCGGCCAACTCATCTGTACGAGCCTCAGCGGGAGCTGACCCGATAGCGACCGGGAGTCACCCCGACCAGCTTCCTGAAGTGCCGTGTGAAGTGCGCCTGGTCGTAGAAGCCGGTCGCGCCGGCGACCTCCGCCGGCCTCAGGCCCGCCAGCAGCAGACGGCGCGCGCGCTCGACGCGGCGGGACATCAGGTACTGGTGCGGGGCGATGCCGTACGCACCGCTGAACGCCCGTACCAGATGGGCGGGATGGGCGTGGACGAGCCGGGCGGCCTCGTCGAGGGCGATGCCGTCCAGCAGCCGTTCGTCGAGGAGTTCGCGCAGCCGGCGGGCGACGGGGGGATCCCGGCGTACGGGCCCGGGGGCGCGCCGTGGGCGCAGATGGGCGCGCAGCCGCTCCCCGACGAGCGTCAGCCTGCTCTCGGCCTCCAGCTCGTCGCCGGGGTGGGCGAGCGCGGTGTGCAGCTGCCCGACGCGCCGCCGCAGCACCGGATCGCGCAGATCGGGATCGTCCACGGCCGGCCCGATCAGGTCCTCGCCTAGGCGGGTCGCGTCCAGGTACAGAACACGTTTGCGGAAGCCGTGCGGGGTGGCCGGGGAACCGTTGTGCGGCACGTGCGGCGGCAGCAGGGAGACCGTGTCGTGCGGCGTGCCGTGCTCATGCCGGTCCAGGTCGTACCGTACGGCACCGTCGTCGACGATCAGCAGCGTCCACGCCTGGTGCACGTGCATCGGATAGGCGTACTCGGTGAAGTGCGCGTGGAAGACCTCCACGACGCCCGGGACCCGGGGGCGCCAGGCGGTGACTTCCCGCTGCTCAGCCATGCAAAGAACGTACAAGACGCCGTCGCACGGCGGTCGGCAGTCTCGTCCCATGAGCGAGCAGCCCATCCGTTTCGACACCAAGATCGCCGTCCTGCTGCGGGAGGACCTGGAGGCCTGGCAGCGTCTGAACGTCACCGCCTTCCTGGTCAGCGGCCTCGGCACGACGGCCCCCGAGGTCGTCGGGGAACCGTACGAGGACGCCGACGGGGTGCCCTACCTGCCGATGTTCCGCCAGCCGGTACTCGTCTTCGAGGGCACCAAGGAGACGCTGACGTCCGCCCACCGCCGCATCCTGTCCCGCGCCCTGCCACGCGCCGTCTTCACGAGCGACCTGTTCACCACGGGCCACGACGACGCCAACCGGAAGGCGGTGCGCGCCGTACGGACCGACCAACTGGATCTGGTGGGCCTCGCGGTGTACGGACCGCGGAACGCGGTGGACAAGGTGCTGAAGGGAGCGCGGATGCACCCGTGACGTTCGCCAGGGCCTGAGCACGGCGGCGCGGCCACTCCGGTGTCAGGCGGCCTCCACCTCGTGGCTCGGGGCGGCGGAGCCCGCCTCCGGCACCGGCTCCTCCGCCGGCATCCGCCGCATCAGGGCGGCGTAGCCGAGTCCGGCCGCCGTACCCACCGCCGCGCACAGGCCCCACAGCCACTCCGCGCCGAGCCGGTCGATGACGAAGCCGGACAGCAGCGGCGCGACCACGACGACGCCAACCGGAAGGCGGTGCGCGCCGTACGGACCGACCAACTGGATCTGGTGGGCCTCGCGGTGTACGGACCGCGGAACGCGGTGGACAAGGTGCTGAAGGGAGCGCGGATGCACCCGTGACGTTCGCCAGGACCTGAGCACGGCGGCGCGGCCACTCCGGTGTCAGGCGGCCTCCACCTCGTGGCTCGGGGCGGCGGAGCCCGCCTCCGGCACCGGCTCCTCCGCCGGCATCCGCCGCATCAGGGTGGCGTAGCCGAGTCCGGCCGCCGTACCCACCGCCGCGCACAGGCCCCACAGCCACTCCGCGCCGAGCCGGTCGATGACGAAGCCGGACAGCAGCGGCGCGACCAGCGAGGCCACCGACCAGGACAGGGTGTACATGCCCTGGTAGCGGCCGCGCCCGTGGACCGGGGAGAGACGTACCACCAGGCCGGTCTGGGTGGGCGCGTTGACGATCTCCGCCAGTGTCCACACGCACACCGTCAGCGCGAAGACACCGACCGAGCCCGCGAAGGCGGTCAGCCCGAAGCCGTACCCCGCGAGCACGGACGAGACCACCAGCAGCCGGCGCGGATCCCGGTGCTCGATGAAACGGGTGACCGGGATCTGCAGCGCGACGATCAGCACGCCGTTGACGGCGATCGCCATGCCGTAGTCCGCCGGTGAGAACCCGGCCTCGCCCATGGCGACCGGCAGACCGACGGAGCCCTGCTGGAAGACCAGCGCGACGAGGAAGGACAGCCCGACGACACTCATGAAACGGCCGTCCCGCGCGACGGTCCCCAGGCTGACACCGTTCGCCGCCTCCTTGGCGGTGCGGACGGGCCGTGACTCGGGCAGCTTCGCGAAGACGACGACCGCGCAGACCAACGTCATCCCCGCCTCGATCAGGAACCCGGCGAGATAGCTGAACTCGGCGATGAAACCCGCCGCCGTGGAGGAGACCGCGAAGCCGAGGTTGATCGCCCAGTAGTTCAGGGAGAAGGCGCGCACCCGGTCCTCGGGCCGCACGATGTCGGCCATCATCGCCTGCACGGCGGGCCGGGAGGCGTTGCTCGCCATGCCGACGAAGAAGGCGACCACGGCGATGGACACGGGATCCTGCACCAACCCGAGCAGCGCCACGAAGGCAGCGGTCGCCGTCTGCGCGATGAGCAGGGTGGGCCGCCGCCCGAGCCGGTCGGCCATCACACCCCCGCCGAGCGAGGAGACGACACCGCCGAGCCCGTGCAGCGAGGCGACCAGACCGGCGTACGAGGCGGAGTACCCGCGGTCCAGGGTCAGGTAGAGCGCCATGAAGGTGGCGACGAAGCCGCCCAGCCGGTTGACGAGCGTGCTCGTCCACAGCCACCAGAACTCGCGGGGAAGCCCCGAGACGGTCTCGCGGGCGGCGCGTCTGACGGCGGCGATCGACATGAGGGTCCCCCACGGGCATAGGCGCATGTAAGCGGCTCGAACGGTGAGCACAACTTACAAAGGCGGTGCGCGGAGAGGCCACTCAATTAACAGATGCCGTCAACTGTCGTACGGGGCGGGAACCGCCCGCCGGCCGGCTGTCCGCCTGCCGGGCGGGCCGTACGAGGGGGCGAATGCGTGGATTACGCTCTGAGGCATGGCCGACGCACCGTACAAGCTGATCCTCCTCCGCCACGGCGAGAGCGAGTGGAACGCGAAGAACCTGTTCACCGGCTGGGTGGACGTCAACCTCAACGAGAAGGGCGAGAAGGAGGCGGTCCGCGGCGGTGAGCTGCTCAAGGACGCCGGCCTGCTGCCCGACGTGGTCCACACGTCCCTCCAGAAGCGCGCGATCCGCACCGCGCAGCTGGCGCTGGAGGCCGCCGACCGCCACTGGATCCCGGTCCACCGCTCCTGGCGCCTGAACGAGCGCCACTACGGCGCCCTCCAGGGCAAGGACAAGGCGCAGACGCTTCAGGAGTTCGGCGAGGAGCAGTTCATGCTCTGGCGCCGCTCCTACGACGTGCCGCCGCCGCCGCTCGAGGACGGCACGGAGTTCTCCCAGTCGGACGACCCCCGCTACGCGACGATCCCGCCGGAGCTGCGTCCTCGCACGGAGTGCCTGAAGGACGTCGTCGCCCGCATGCTCCCGTACTGGTACGACGGCATCGTCCCGGACCTCCTGGCCGGCCGCACGGTGCTGATCGCGGCCCACGGGAACAGCCTGCGCGCCCTGGTCAAGCACCTCGACGGCATCTCGGACGCCGACATCGCCGGCCTGAACATCCCGACGGGCATCCCGCTCTCCTACGAACTGGACGCCGACTTCAAGCCGATCACCCCCGGCGGCACGTACCTCGACCCGGAGGCGGCCGCGGCGGCGATCGAGGCGGTCAAGAACCAGGGCAAGAAGAAGTAGGGTTTGTGATCATGCCCCCGACCTGCGTCTATGGCGCGGATCGGGGGCGTTTTCACGGCCTGGGCCCACTCTGGGCCCTCAGTGCCCCGGATCTTGGGGTCGCAGTGCTGCGCCAAGAGCCCTCCGGGCACGCTCCCGGCTGCTGGGCATGCGGTGCGCGTATACCTGGAGGGTCAGGCCCGGGTCGGAGTGGCCGAGGTACTCGGCAAGGGCCTTGATGCTCTCCCCGGCGTCCAGCAGGACGGACGCGTACACGTTTCGGGCGGCGGCAAGCCGATGAGTGGCCCTTGTCTTCCCGGGACGACAACGTCGGCCAGCCGCATGGGAGGGAGGGTCGCGGTGTGCTGACGCGCGAACGATAGTGGGCCCGGCCGGCGCCCCGCCGAAGGTGCCCACCGCCCCCAGGCCTACGGTCGAAAGGAGGGGGAGACGATCGGATGCGGCGGTCTGCCGCTGAGCCCACTCGTGGAGAGCGGAAGCGTCGAACCACCACCTCCGCCGTCACCCTCCGTCGATGTCCCGGGGCCCGAGTCGCACGGTGCGCGTCAGGCCGCAGGTGGGTCCTGGGTGCGGACGGCATCGCCGTCGTAGTGCTCTTGGGAATACGGATCCGCGCTTGGTCTTTGAACGCGGTGGCACGGTCGGCGTGGGCCCTCGACGCGCGGCCGGCCTTGCCCTGTCCGACCGAGAAAGTGCGGTGATCACGCAATGCAGGCGGTGCGGTTTCACGAGTACGGCGGGATCGAAGTGCTGCGGGTGGAGGAGGTGGAGCGGCCGGTGCCCGGTCCGGGGCAGGTGCTGGTCGAGGTCCGCGCAGCCGGGATCCAGCCCGGCGAGGCGCACATCCGCACCGGCGCGCTGCACGAACGCTGGCCGGCGACGTTTCCCTCCGGGCAGGGCAGCGATCTGGCCGGCGTCGTGGCGGAGGCCGGCCCGCACGTCCGGGGCTTTGCGGTGGGCGATGAGGTTTTGGGCTTCACTCACAGGCGGGCCAGCCATGCGCAGTTCGTCGTGGTCGACGACGTGCATCTGGTCTCCCGTCCAGCGGGGTTGGCCTGGGAGGTGGCCGGGGCGCTGTACGTGGCGGGCACGACCGCCTACGCCACCGTGTTCGCGGTGGACCCCGGCCCGGACGACACGGTCGTCGTCTCGGGTGCGGCGGGTGGAGTCGGGTCGCTTGCCGTGCAGCTCGCGCGGCGGCGCGGCGCCACGGTGATCGGGCTGGCGAGCGAGCGGAACCACGCTTGGTTAAAGGATCACGGCGTCCTCCCGGTCGAGTACGGGCCAGGTGTGGCCGAGCGGATCCGTCAGGCGTCCGGCGGCAGGGTCGACGCGTTCATCGACACCTTCGGCGACGGCTACGTGGCACTGGCAGTGGAGCTGGGCGTGCGGCCCGAGCGAATCAACACGATCCGCGACTGGCCGGCCGCGGCCGAGGTCGGCGCGCGGACCTACGGGGAAGGGGCGGCGGCGTGTGCGGTCGTGCTCGGGGAGCTGGCCCGGCTTGCCGCGCGCGGGCAGTTGGAGGTGCCGATCGCCCGCACCTATCCGCTGGAACAGGTTCGAGACGCCTTCCGCGAGCTGGAACAGCAGCACACCCACGGCAAGATCGTGCTCCGGCCCTAGCTCGGCTGCCCAACACCCGCGCGACCCAACGCCCCCACGAACAAGCCCCCTACCTGCGGTTCTCCGCGAGTAGGGGGCTTTTCTGCGCGCCGCGAGCAGGACCGGTCCGGCCCGAGATGTGCGGGCCTCGCATCGACGACGGTCTCGTCCCCGGGCTCTACGCCGTGCGCAATCCCGAGAAGCTGTCGTACATGCGGCGGGAGACCACCCTGCGCCGATGAGCGGGGCGGCCCGGGTTTCCGCACCCGGGCCGCCCCGCCGTCCGCCGAGCCGGGCGGCCGGCACCGTGGCGTCAGCCGCGGCGGCTCGCCCAGGCGAGTGCCTGCACGAAGCGCAGGGCGTCCACCGTGCCCACGCCGGTGGCCATGTCGTAGCCGTTGACGGCCTTGTAGCCGGTGACGCCTTGGTAGCTGTTGTCGGTGCCGTCGTTGACGTCGACGATGCCGGTGCCCTTGTGCTTGGACAGGGCGTACAGCGCCTCGTTGATGTTGCCCACCCGGTGGCCGGCCGCCTGGTCGGCGAGGGCGACGATGCCGGAGAAGAGCGGGCTGGCCTCGCTGGTGCCGCCGGAGACGTCCCAGCCGGTGGCCGTCGGGTCGTAGCTGGAGTAGACCCAGGCGCCGCCGTTGACCGCGGCGGCCATCGAGATGTCCGGGGTGCCGCGGCGGGTGCCGACGACGTTCTTGACGCCGTTCTGGAAGGCGGGGCGGGGGAAGACGTGCGACTGGCCGCCGCCGCCCGCGCCGTGGTCGTTGTAGACGCTGTCCGGCTTGACGCGCTGTCCCTTGTCGTTCAGGTGGAGCTGGGTGCCGCCGATGGAGGTGACCAGCGGGTCCGAGGACGGCCAGGAGTTGACGCGCTCCTTGTAGTAGGTCTTGCCGTCCGCCTGGAGGTCCGTGGCGCCGCCGTCGCCGGAGGAGGCGAGGACCGTCACGTGCTTGCGGTTCGCGTCCTGGAAGGCGTAGCGCAGGTTCTTGATGCTGGAGAAGTCGCCCTTGTCGAAACCGGGGAACGTGTTCTCGGTGGCGCCGAAGCTCTGGCTGATGACGTCGCCGACGCCGTGGTCGACCAGGTACTTCT
This sequence comes from Streptomyces sp. NPDC001848, assembly GCF_042891915.1. NCBI lineage: Bacteria > Bacillati > Actinomycetota > Actinomycetes > Kitasatosporales > Streptomycetaceae > Streptomyces > Streptomyces sp. NPDC001848. The sequence goes on from NZ_JBIATP010000013.1 coordinate 202,867, forward strand.
CGGCGTCCATCATCTCCGGGAGGCCGGTGGTGCCCTCGGTCTCGGAGACGGCCGTCTCCACCAGGACGATCTTGGCGTCGGGCGCCACGGCGTGGGCCATCTCGACGTCCAGGGACGTCTCGCCGGCCCAGCCGGTCATGTCCGAGTTCTTCGGGTCGAAGGGGGGCACCTTGCCCCACTTGACCACCTTGATCTTGGTGCTGGGCAGGCCGAACTGCTTGCTGTAGACGTCGAGGTCGTGCTGGACCGTCGGGGACCCGAACGAGTCGACGATGACGATGGTGCGGCCCTTGCCCGTGACGCCCTTGCGGTACAGCGCGTTGAGGTTGTACGCGGTGCGGTACTGGAGCGGGTTGTAGCAGGCGATGTGCCACTTGGCCTGGCACTGCTCGCTGGAGAGCGGGCTGGCCACACCATGGACGAGCGTGCGCCCGACGATGGCCGGAACCGCCTTGGTGTGCGGTACGGCGGCGGGCGCAGCGGTGGTGACGCCGGCCGGCAGAGCGGTCGCCAGCGCGGCGACGGCGAGGGCGGCGGTGGCGGCCGTGGAAGCCGCGACACCCCGCCCGGTACGGGCTATGTGCATGAATCCCCCTGAGTGGTCCGGAGTCGCACGAAGTGGTCTCCGCACATCCCATCCAGTGAGTCATGCACAGGACAAGATCGTTGAACCGTAGATGCCGAATCCTTTACCGGTCGGGGGGACAGCCGTGACCGAGTCAGCCGCCGTGCGGAGGGGTGAGGCGACGGTGCCGGCCGCCCAGGGTTTCCAGGAGGGCTCCCAGGGCCAGGGACTGGACCAGGGCGGAGACGATGATTCCGGCGGTGACGAGCCATGTGGGCATCTCGCCGTCCCACAGCGCCCAGTCGGCCGCCGGCACGACGAAGAACACGGGGACGGTGAGGAACATCGGCCACACCCAGACCAAACCGTCCGGGTACTGCGCCCACAGCGGTTCGGTCGCGGCGGTCCCGACGGCAGCGGCGACCAGAGTGAGGTAGACCGCCGAGACGGGGTTGGCGAAGGCGGGGTTGGCGAAGGTCAGGCGTGCGAGGGTGCGTACGCGGCTGCGCGTCCGGCGGGCATTCACCGGAACTCCCCGTGGATCGTCGTCTGCTTCCCGGGGTCCGCGGGGGCCGGGGGTCGTGTCGTGAGTACCCGTACTCAGCTCGCTGCCGCTCCGCACCGAGCTCGGTATGCGCTCACCGCGCCAGAGTTGTCCACAGGACGGTCCGGCGATCTGCCCGGCCCCTTACTCTCGAAGGCATGTCAACCCGCGTCGCGTCCCGCCCCGTGGGTACGGTGACGCGCGGGACCACCAATCCGAATCGGCTGCGCCGGATGGATCGCTGGATCACAGCGGTCCACGGGGCCGAGCTTCGTCGTGCGGCGGAGCCCGTGGCCGTCGACCTCGGGTACGGGGCCGCGCCCTGGACCGCGGTCGAGCTGCTGCGACGGCTGCGTACCGCCGCGCCCCGTACCCGGGTCGTGGGGGTGGAGATCGAGCCCGCCCGGGTCGCGGCCGCGCTGCCGTACGCCCGCGAGGGGCTGGTCTTCCGGCACGGTGGCTTCGAGGTGCCCGTGCCGGGGCGCCCGTCGCTCATCCGGGCGGCGAACGTGCTGCGGCAGTACGAGGAGGACGAGGTCGGCGCCGTCTGGGAGCGGCTGTGCGCCCGGCTGGCCCCCGCCGACCCGGTGTCCGGCTCCCGCGGCGGGCTGCTCGTCGAGGGTACGTGCGACGAGATCGGCCGGCGCCATGTGTGGGTCGCCCTCGGCCCCGAGGGCCCGCGCACCGTGACGTTCGCCACTCGGCTCGGTTCTCTCGACCGGCCGTCCGACCTGGCCGAGCGGCTGCCGAAGGCGCTCATCCACCGCAACATCCCCGGCGAGCCCGTGCACGCCTTCCTGCGCGACTTCGACCGCGCCTGGGCCGCCGCCGCCCCCTACGCCGCATACGGCGCACGCCAGCGCTGGATACGCACCGTCCGCCTGCTGAAGGCGGACTGGCCGGTCACCGACGGCCCGGCGCGCTGGCGCCAGGGGGAAGTCACCGTGGCCTGGGGGGCCTTGGCGCCCCGCACCTGACCCCGTCCGACCTGCGGGGAACGATCTTCCCGAGTCCTTCGTCACACTCGCGGGAAGATCGCCGTACGCGGGCCGGTGGCAGGGGAGGGAGATCGTCGTACGAGGTGCGGCAGGTGGGGGAGTTTTTTGCGCGGTTAAGTCCCGCCTCTGTCACTTTGCGCTCCGGCGTGGCACGATCCCCAGACGTCTCGTAGGTTACTGACGGTAAATCAGCTTTGGGGGCGAAGTATGGGATCCGGGAAGCGGACCCTGATCACGGCGGCCATCGCTCTGGTCTGCACGGTCACCGTGTTGGGCACACCGGGCGCGGCGTACGCGAGCCCGGAGCGGCCGACCCCGAGACCCACCACGTCCGACAGCTCGGCCGCGGCCACGGCGTCGGCCTCCGACCAGGATCTCGAGGCGGTCCGTAGAAAACTGGACGCGCTGTACCACGACACGGCGGTCGCCACCGACGCCTACAACGCGGCCGAGGAGAAGGCCGAGAAGCAGTCGGCGCAGATCGTCCGGCTGGCCCGGGAGATCGTCAAGGGCCGGGAGAGGCTGGCCGAGTTGAAGGACCGCGCGGGCGCCGCGGCCCGCGCCCAGTACCGCGGCGGCGGCCTGCCGCCCCAGATGCGGCTCTGGCTGAGCCGCGACCCCCAGGAGTTCCTGGACGACGCGGGCACCCTCCGCCAGGGCGAGCACGCGACCACGGGGCTGATCGCCGAGCTGACGCGTACGCAACAGGACTTGAGGCAGTACGCGAGCGACGCCGCCGACGAGTGGAAGAGGCTCGACGCCAACCGCAAGGCCAAGGCCGAGGCCAAGAAGGAGATCGAGAAGCAGATCGCCGCCGCCGAGGAGTTGCAGTCCCGGCTGAAGAAGCAGGAGCGGGAGCGGCTGCAGAAGCTGGAGGACCAGGCCGCCTACCAGGCGCAGACCGCCTGGCTCGACTCCGGGATACTGAAGGAGATTCGCAGCAAAGCGTCCGAAGAGGGGCAAAAAGCCGTACGGTTCGCGACCGATCAGATCGGCAAACCGTATGTATGGGGAGCGGAAGGGCCGAAATCGTACGACTGCTCGGGGCTGACATCCCAGGCCTGGGCGGCGGCCGGCGACCCCATCCCCCGTACCTCGCAGGAGCAGTGGAAGCAGCTCAAACACGTGGACATCAAGGACATGCGCCCCGGAGACCTGATCATCTACTTCTCCGACGCCAGCCACGTGGCGATGTACATCGGCGACGGCGCGATCGTCCACGCCCCGCGCCCGGGGCGGACGGTGACGATCGCGGGGGCCGGGTCCATGCCGATCCTCGGGGTGGTGCGACCGGACGCGGGCTGAAGCGGACGCCCGCAAAGGGACCGGACGCCGACTGAGAGACGTGTCATGACGTGACCCGTCCCACGTGACCCGGCCCACCCCCTCTCCGGTCGAAACCTACGCGCGACGTGACATTCGTCATCCTTGCCGGGAAAGACCGGTGTCCAACTGCGGTAGGGGATGCGGCATATGACGATGGCCGGTTGCACCACCCCACCCTGCCGGGCATTCCATTGCGGCCTCTGCTACCGCTATGGTCCCCGTCGGTGGGTCGAGTCCCTCGTCCCGCCGTGCCCTCGGGGGGAGGGAAGGAACCCAAGACGATGCCCGTACCCGTGCCGCGGCCCCGAGCGATCCCGGCCGTGGAGGGTGGTCAGGCTCAAGCCGCGTCCCTGCCCGGCGCTCAGACCGCTCAGACCGCACAGGGGCCGTCCGCCCGTGCCAAGGCCCAGAACGACACGCTCACCCTGCTCGTGATCGAGGACGATCCCGCCGGTTCGCCGATCGTGCCCGAGATGCTCGACTCGGCAGGCCGCCCCATACGGCTGCGCACCGCCCGCAACCTCACCGAGGCCGAGCGGCTGCTCACCGACGACGTCCACTGCATCCTGCTGGACCTCGCGCTGCCCGCCCCCGGCCGTGCCGCCGAGGAGGACGACGAGCTGGCCGTGCTGCGGCACGTGCTGCAGCTCGCGCCCCGCCACGCCGTGCTCGCCCTCACCGCCTCCGGTGACGCCGAGCGCGGTGCCGAGGCCGTGCGCGTGGGTGCCCAGGACTATCTGTTCCGTGAGGAGCTGGACGGGCGACTGCTGAGCCGTGCCATCCGGTACGCGGTCGAGCGCAAGCGGTCGGACACGGCCGAGCGCCGGCTGACCGAGTCCAAGCTGCGCGCCCAGGAGAACGCCCGCCTGGAGCGCGGCCTGCTGCCCACGCCGCTGCTCGACGGGTCCTCGCTGCGGTTCGCCGCCCGCTACCGGCCCGGCCGTTCGCGCGCCCTGCTCGGCGGTGACTTCTACGACACGGTGCGTACACCCGACGGCACGGTGCACGCGATGATCGGCGACGTCTGCGGGCACGGCCCGGACGAGGCGGCGCTCGGCGTGGAGCTGCGCATCGCCTGGCGCGCGCTGACGCTGGCGGGGCTGTGCGGGGACGAGCTGCTGTCCACGCTGCAGCAGGTCCTGGAGCACGAGCGGGACAACGACGAGATCTTCGCCACACTGTGCACGGTGGACATCGCGCCGGACGGCCGTCGCGCCGGGCTGTGCCTGGCCGGCCACCCGGCCCCGCTGATCGCCCGCCCCAACCGGCCGGCCGAACTGCTGCCGTACGACAACAACGGCCCCGCGCTCGGCCTGCTGCCCGGCGCGCGCTGGCCGCGGATGCAGGTGGAGCTGGGACCGGTCTGGAGCCTGATGCTCTACACCGACGGGCTGATCGAGGGCCGGGTCGGGCAGGACGGGGAGCGCCTGGGCCAGGACGGCATGGTGGAACTCGTCCGCCGCCGACTGGCCGAGGGCCTGAGGGGCGAGGAACTGCTGCGCGCGACCGTCAACGAGGTGCGCGACCTCAACGGAGGGGAACTGACGGACGACGTGGCGGTGGTCCTGCTCGACCGGGCGCCGTGACCCACGGCGGACCGGACCGGCCCGCGGCGTACCGCCCGCCGACTACCGCCCGCCGTTGTACGGCCCGTACGGACCGTCGCTGCTGCTTCCCCGGCGTCGACGGCCCCAGCCGCCGCCCGAGACCTGCTTGAGGGCGGGACGGACGTCCACGAAGAAGACGATCGTGGCGACGAGCCCCGCGAGCTGCAGGAAGAGCATCGGCACGAACAGGTTCACGGCGACCGCGATGCCGAGGATGATCAGCCAGAAGCCCTTGTTCTGCTTGTCGGCGGCGCGATACGCGTCCTCCCGGTACAGCACGGCCATGGCCAGCGCCACCACGGCGAGCACCAGCATGGCGGTGAAGAGCAGCCACATCAGGCCGCCGAATGCCGTCATCAGCACAATGCCCACCACCCGAGTCGAGTCGTCTCTACGGCCAACCGTACCCGCCTGCGGCCGCCGCGTACCCGTACAACGGGCCGGGCACCTAGGAAGTGCCCGGCCCGTCGTCGGTCATCCGTCACGTGGCTCCGGCCGGAGCCACGCGTTCCTCACTTACCCGGAGGCGTGGTCTTCTTCGCCACCGGCTTGCGGGCCGCCGGAGCCGTCTTCTTCGCCACCGGCCTCTTGTCCGCGGCGGGCTCGGCCTTGGGGGCCTCGGCCGGCTTCGGCTCGGCCCTGACCTCGACCGGCTCGGGCTTGCCCTCGACGGCGACGGCCAGTTCCTCGATCTCCTCGGCGGCCTCGCCACGCCAGGTCTTCACGGCCTGCTCGCCGTGCTCGGCCACCTTCTCGTAGGTCTCCCGGGCCTTGACCGCGTACTCGGCGGCGACGCCCACGCCCCGCAGCGCCAGGTCCTGGGCGGTCTCGCCGAGCTTCTTCAGATCGGCGTCCAGGCTGCTGCCGAACTTCTTGAGGTCCGAGTCGAGGCTGCCCAGGAACTCGCCCACCTTGGCCTGGATGGTCGACTGCGTCTCCTTGACGCGGGCGCCGGCCTCCTTGGCGCGGGCCGCGGCCTTCTCCTGGACGGCCTTCGGGTCGGTGTTGCGGACGGCCTCGAGGCGGGCGGGGGCCTCGGCGCGCAGCTGCTCGACCAGCGCGGGCACCTTCTTGGCCTGCTTCAGGGCGAGGTCGGCGGTGCCGGCGGCGAAGTAGAGCGGGGTGGGGTCGCTGAGGGTCTTGCGCAGGTCGTCGGTGATGGCCATGGGATGGTCCTCCCGTTTCGGCTTTTGGTTGAGGGTTTTGGGCGGTCCGCGGGACGCCGAGCCGTCGGCCCGGTTGGTCCGGTGATCCGGTGGCTGTCCGTGGTCCCGGTGGTCCCGGTCAGCCGGCGGCCTGCCGCGGACCGGCATCTCTGCCGTCGGCCGTGCGGGGGCCGGCGTCGGCGGTGTCCTGGGCGTCGTCCGTACCGTGCGCCTCCCGAGACTGCCGAGCCTCCCGGGCGCGAGCCTCCTGAGCCGCCTGGCTGTCCTCGTCCGCCCCGCCGGCCCGGGCGATCTCGAAGCCGTTCTCCTTGCGGAAGGACTCGTAGATCTGCAGCAGCACCTGCTTCTGCCGCTCGGTCAGCGTGGGATCGGCGAGGATGACGGCACGCGTCTCCACCTCGTCACGGTCCCGCTCGGCGTCGAGGATGCCGGCCCGCACGTACAGCGTCTCGGCGGAGATCCGCAGCGCCTTGGCGACCTGCTGCAACACCTCCGCGCTCGGCTTGCGCAGCCCGCGCTCGATCTGGCTCAGATACGGATTGGACACCCCGGCGGCGTCGGCGAGCTGCCTGAGCGACAGCTGCGCGTTACGCCGCTGCTCACGCAGGTACTCACCGAGGTTGCCGACGTTCAGCGATGCCATGCCTCCACCTTGCCGCAGGAACGCTAACAATTGCAAGCATGCCGCTTGCAAAAGTGCGTCGCGTCACGGGGACGGCGTGACGGTGACCTGAGCCGTGTCGCTGCTGTTGTCAGAGGGCGGCGAGAACACGTCTCGGACGTCGGGTCGGGCACAGGCGGAGTCCTGCTGTCGGGAGTGCGTGGGCAGGGAAGGTGTGGCGATGAACAGTGAGCGACGGTTGCCCGACCGGACTCTGGTCGTGGGTGCCGGCGTGGTGGGAGCTTCGGTCGCCTACCACCTCACTCGGCTGGGGCACGACAGCGTCGTCGTGCTCGATGCCCGGCCCCGTACGGAGCTTCCCGGATCGACCGGTCTGGCGCCGGGATTCATCGGCCAGCTCAGTGCCACCCCGGAACTGACCGCACTGGCCCGGGACAGTGTCGCCGCCTACCGCGCCCTCTCCCGGAGCGGAACCGACCAGGTCTTCTGGCAGGTCGGCTGTCTGGAGATCGCAACCACCCCGGCCCGGCTGGAGCAGGCCCACCACGACGTCGAACACGGCAGACGCCTGGGAGTCGAGGCGCGGGTGCTCGGCCCTGACGAGGCCCTCGCGCTGGCCCCCGCCCTGGTCGACGCGGAACGTGTACGGGGTGCTCTGCACGTCCCCTCCGACGGTGCCGCCGACCCCGCCTTGCTCACCCATCTGCTGGTGGCCGCCGCCGAGCGGGCCGGGGCTCGCTTCCTCTTCGACACCCCCGTCCGAGCACTGGAGCTGGACAACGGCCGGGTGACGGGCGTGCGCACCGGAGGGGAGCCCGAGTTGTTGAGGGCCGCCCGAGTCGTGCTGGCCGCGGGTGTCTGGGGCCCCGCTCTCGCGGCGCAGGCCGGCGTCCGGCTGCCCATGGTCGCGGTGCAGCACCCGTACCTGTACACCCGTGAACTGCCCGGGCTCGACGACACGTTCATCGACGCGCCGATCGTCCGTTACCCCGACCACTGCGTCTACACCCGCCGTCACGGTCGCCGTTACGGGCTGGGAAGTTATGCCCACACACCCCTGCCCCTGGTCCCCTCCCCCGACCTCGTCTCGGCAGAGCTCCCCTTCCGTGACGCAGACTTCGGCACCGCCCTGGCCGAGGCCACCTCCCTGGTGCCGATCTTCCGGACGGCGTCCCAAGGCCGTCGGCTCAACGGGGTGTTCGCCATGACCCCGGATGAGCTTCCGCTCGTCGGTCCCGCCACCGACGTGGCAGGCCTGTGGTTCGCGGAGGCCTCCTGGGTCACCCATGCCGGCGGTGTCGGCCGTCAGCTCGCGAACATGCTGCTGGAAACCGGCGAGCTCCTCGTGGATCCCGCGCGGCTGGCGCCCGGCCGCTTCGCGTCGTGGAGCGACCAGCGGATCCACGAGACGGCGCTCGCCCACTATCAGGGCATCTACGAAGCACACTGAACTCGTGACGGCACCGGTCTCGGCGTTCCGTGCCAAAGCCTCACGCCACCCACCATTCGGCCCCGGGGTCCGCCCCGGCCCGCACGGCCCGGAGCTTCGCGATGAGGACGGCTGCCGCGACGTCCTGGGCGGCGAGGCCCAGTGACAGATAGACCATCCGCTCCCGTTCGTCCTGCCGTCCGGGGACCCGGCCGTCCAGGACGGCCCCGAGTTCTCCTCGGGCATGGTCGGGCCCGATGAGCCCTTCCCGCAAGGGAACGAGCAGCTCGGACGCCTCCTGCGCCGCCGCTTCGGCGCTGTCCAGGACCACGGTGGATCGGGCCACCAGGTGGGACGACAGCTCCCGGGCGCCGGGCTGGCAGGCCCCCACGGCGCAGACGACGGCCCCGGGGGCCACGTCCTCGTCGTTGAGCACGGGGTCCTTCGCGGCGGTGGTCGTGCAGATCAGCCCGGCCTCGCGGGTGGCTTCGGCGAGCGTGCCGCACACCTCGACGTCGAGCCCGTGCTCGGCCCGGACCCATGCGGCCAGTTTCCCGGCACTGTCGGGGCGTCGGCTCCAGATGTGGACGCGCCGGATCGGCCGCACCGCCGCCATGGCCGTCACATGCGCCCGCGCCTGGGCACCCGCCCCGGCGATCGCAAGCGTCGTGGGGCCCGGCAGCGCGAGCGCGTCGGCGGCGACCGCGGACACGGCGGCGGTGCGCAGCTCGGTGACGGTGTCGGCGGGGAGTACCGCCAGGGGCATCCCCGTGTCCGGCGCGAAGACGGTCACCGTGCCGACGTGGGTGGGCAGGCCCCGGAGCGGATTGTCCTCACGCACCACGACGGACTTGATACCGAACCAGCGCTGCCCCTCGAAGGGCACGTGCGCGGGCATCGACCCGAACAGGCCGGGTTCCACCCCGTCGCGGACGGGCGGGCGCAGCACCGTACGCACGGGCTGTGTCACCTCCCCGGCGGAGAAGGCCCGCATCACCTCCCGCATCGCGGCGACGGCCGTCGCCGGAGGGAACAGTTCCCGGATCTCGGTGCTGTCGACGAAGACGGGGCCGAGGCTCACCACACCAGGCTCCGGCCGGTCTCGCCGCGTCGGCCCGACGCCGGACGGTTCTCGTCGAGCAGTTCCGCTCGGGTGAACACCGACCACACCATGCGGATGGGACGCGTCCGGGAGAGGAATTCCAGCCCGTGCAGGCGCGCGGCCAGCGCGGTGGTGAGGGCCAGCGGAACCTCACCCTTGGCCACCGCCTCGGCTGCCGCGCTCGTCGACGAAGCGAACACCACTTCCGTGAGGTCGAACCGCTCGGGCAGCAGTTCGTCGATGAGGGCACGAGGGGCGGGGTGGGTGACAACCGCGGCCTTCTCGCCGATCCCGGCGCCCGGCACTCCGGCGATGCCGTAGTGGGGGGTGTCCTTCACGAACACCGCCGCCAGCCGAAGCCCCGGGTCCATATAGAAGCGTTCTATGCGGGAATAGGCGTTCGCGACCACCACCAGTTCGCAGTCGCCGGCGACAAGCCTGTCTCCGGCCTCCTCGTACTGGTCGCACAACTCGATCTGGACACTCTCGTGGCCGCGCCGCAGGAGGTGACCCTGCAGGGCACGGCAGGCCTGCTCGCTGCTCGTCCCCGCAGGGCCCAGGGAGGAGATCCTGAGCGGCCCTGTCACAGGGAGTCGGAAGAGAGCGACGTCCGTCATCTCCTGACCGTCGGGCACGTCAGGACGGTAGCGACTGATCACAATTCCCCCAGAAAGACATAAGACTACGGAAAGGCACGTGACTGCGCCCTGCCACGGGCGCAGGAAGTCGGCAGAGAACACCGGTTCCTGCCCGGTCGCTTCGGCCGAGGAGAGACCGGGCTACGGAGACCGGGCCAGGAAGACCGGGCTATGGAGACCGGGCTACGGGCTACGGAGACCGGGCCAGGAAGACCGGGCTATGGAGACCGGGCTACGGGCTACGGAGACCGGGCTAGTGAGTGTCCGGACTAGGCGGCGTTGACCCGGGACTTGAGGCCCACGGGCGTGTTCCAGTGCCGGTACCGCGGATCGGCTCCGCGCACGGCTTGCCGGTACACCTCGCGCACACGGGTGGTGATCGGGCCCGGTGTTCCGTCGCCGATCCGGCGGCCGTCGATCTCCACCACGGGAACGATCTGACAGCCGGTGCCGGTCAGGAACACCTCGTCCGCCGTGTGGAGTTCGGATCGCGGGATGGTCCGTTCGCCGACAGTGATGTCTGCCTCGTCGGCAAGGATCCGCATGACGGCCGCACGAGTGAGCCCGAGCAGGATGTCCGAGTCCGGTCCGGGTGTGGCGACGCGTCCCGAGTGGACGACGAACACGTTCGCGGTGCTCGCCTCCGCGACTGTTCCCCGCTGGTTGAGCATGATCGCGTCGTCAAAGCCGGCAGCCGTCGCCTCGTCCACGGCCAGTGCGTTGTTGGCGTACGCTCCGGTGATCTTCGCTCGCGCCGGCAGGGAGGCGTCCGGAACGCGACGCCAGGAGCTGACGCCACAACGGATGCCCTCGGTCCGGCTGTAGTCCCCCATCGGAAGGGCGAGGATCGTCACCGAGGTCGACACTCCGCTGAGTCTCACCCCGAAGGGGGTACCGGGCTCCAGCGCGAGTTTGTACACCAGAGGCCTGATGTAGGCGTCACAGTCCAGCTGGTTGCGGATGATCAGCTCACGGGTCACGTCGACCAGCTCGCCCGTGCTGTACGGCAGGTCGAGGCGGAGCAGACGGCACGACGCGTGCAGTCGTTCGTAGTGCTCCCTCACCTTGAAGAGGAGCGACTCGCCGCCCTCCGCGGCGGTGTAGGAGCGGATGCCCTCGAAGACACCCGTGCCGTAGTGGAGCCCCTGCGTGCCGGGGCCGAGCCCCACGTCCTTGGCCCGGACGAACTCTCCCTGGTGGAAGACCCACCGGTCGTGCGGTGCGGGACTCACTGGCCTCGCCTCCGGCCGGCCATGGCGAGAGCCACCTGCCGCTCGGCGTCCGGGGCCTGTCGCCGGTCGTGCACCCGGGCGGCCTTCCAGCTCACCATCGCGCCGGTGGTGGTGACCCCGCCGAGCTGTCCGTAGGTGACCTCCAGCGGGCAGCCCCAGGCGTCCCGAGCCGCACGCACCAGGTCCTCGACGTTCTGGGGCGCCAGCGGTGCGTCGTCCCGGGTCTCGACCTCCACCGTGAGGGTGTCCGTGTCGTCGACGCGGTCGATGACAAGCTGGTAGTCCATGGCTCCGGCGAGCCGGGAAAGGATCAGGGATTCCAGTTCGTAGGCGGTGACCTTGTTGCCGTTGAGGTCGATGAGATCCCGCACGCGCCCGAGCGGGAGCAGCACCTCGGACGGGTAGCCGCCGGATGCGGTGTCCGGCGTGTGAAGACGCACCAGGTCACCGGTGCGGTAGCGGACCAGTGGCTTGCTGCCCTGGTAGAGGTGCGTGACGACGAGTTCGCCTTGGCGGTAGCCGTCCTGTGGGGGAGCCGGGCGACCGGTCTCCGGGTCGATCAGCTCGTAGTACACGTTCAGCGGCACGGTGCGCAGCCTGCCGTCCCCGTGCACCGCCCCCAGGATGGACGCCTCCTGGGAGGCATAGAGGCAGTTGTAGGCGGTGGCCCCCCACACCTCACCGATGTTCCGCAGCAGGCCGGGGGTGGCCAGTTCGCCGGTGAACATGAAGAACCTGATGCCGAGTTCCTTCGGCTCCAGGCCCGCGCGCACCGCTTCCTTGGCCATCGACATGGCGACGTTGGGGGTGCAGAAGACGCCCGTGATGGAGATCTCCTGGATCACCTCCAGCGCGCGCTTGAAGCCGACGACCGGCGAGTGGGGCCACATCTTGGCGTGCGCGTGCCCGAGGTTGCGGCACACGTCACCGAAGGTGTCACCGGTGGAGTGCAGTTCGTTGGGACCCATCACGCCGATGACGTGGTTGTCCCCGTGCGCCCGGAAGACGTGGTCGTAACAGACGGACAGCGCCGTGTTGTTGACGATGGAGTCGATGTTGTCCCGGGGGCAGGGAGTCGCGCGGCCGGTGGTACCGGTCGTCTCGTAGAAGACCCATCCCTCGTACACGGGCTTGGAGAGCATGTCCAGCAGCCGACTGCGCAGGTCGTCCTTGGTGGTGAAGGGCAGCTGGGCGAAGGCGTCGAAGGTGAGGTCAGCCAGGGCGGATTCGTCGAGGTGGCCGAGGAGTTCGCGGTAGAAGGGTGAACGCTTGGTCACGTAGCGGAGGGTCTCCCGGAGGGCTCGCAGCTGGTGTGCTTCGAGCTCCTCCTGGCGCCATTCGCCTGCGTCGAAACGGCGGTGATCATTGAGTGTACGACGCGCGAAGGCGTCAAGTCGGTCGTCGAATATAGTGAACATGGTCCCAGCCTGAGCAGTTCATCAGAGGGTTGAGGGGCTTGGGTGCCTGCGGGGTAGGAGCCGCAGGCACCCGCTTTTTGCGGGTGGGGCGTGGTGGTGGTCAGCGCAGGAGTGCCAGACTGCCGGTCCACTTGTTGAGCTGCTTGCGCGGTCCGAAGAGGCCGATCGACGAGTACGTCAGATCCGCTGACTCGGTGCCTGCCATGCGCTCGATGTATTCCTCGTAGGTACGGCACGACTGCGCCAGGTCGCTGAAGCCGACCACGACCACCTCGGGGTCGGAGACGGCCATCTGGTGGATCTCCGCGATCCGCTCGGCAGGCGCTTTGAGGATCGGCACGGGGATCAGCGTGATGCCGAGGTGCAGGGCACCGTCGGCGTCTTTCACGTCCTGGCCGATCAGCTCGGGGACGCTGCGGCCCAGTGTCAGCGACACCACGGATGCCGCGTTCACCGTCAGGCCCACCGGCAGATCGCCGTTGACGACGATCACACACTTGCTGTTCTTGATGTCGTGGCTCATATCTTTTCCAACTAGGGGTTCTTCACCGACACTTCATCGCGTCCATGGTCGGCGCCCGCGCTCGCCCGGGACGTCCGTTCCACCGGACGCGAACGCACCCCGGCACCGAGCACCACACCGGTGATGACGATGAGGCATCCCAGCCCCTCGGTGATCCCGACGTTCTCGCCGGTGACCACGACAGCGGAGACCAGGCCGAAGACCGGGACGAGGTTGAGCACGTTGACGGCGGTGCTCGACGTGACGTCGCGCAGGCCGTAGTTGTAGAGGACGAACGCAGCAATGGAGCACATGCCGGCCAGGAACACGAGCATGCCGATGTCCGCGGCGGTCGGCATGCGCCACTCGCCGATCTCAAGAGGGCTGAGCAGTACGAAGCCCAGCGCACCGGCCACCGTCTGGTAATAGGTGCTGGTCAGCGGGGAATGTCCCGGACTGGTGCGGCGAGCGACGACGTTGTAGGCGGCCCAGGCGACGCCGGCGACCAGCAGGACGATGTCACCCAGCAGCCGGTGACTGCCTCCGGAGCTCGCGCTGTGCCGGACGATCAGCCACACTCCCGCCACAGCCAGGACCATACCCAGGAGGCGAGGAGCAGAGGGCAGCTCCCTGTGGAACGCGACCTCGAGGATCACCGTGATGACGGGGAAAGCCGCCACGATGACCGCCGCGTCGGCGGCCGTGGCCATGTCCACACCGACGTTTTCCAGGCCGAAATAGGCGGTGATTCCCAGCAGGCCGGCCCCGCCCATCGCCAGCGCCGACCGGCGCTCCACCGGCCGCCATCCCTTTTGGAACCGTACGAGTAATGCGAGAACCAAGGCCGCGGCCGAGAAGCGAATAGCGCCGATTGTGAGCGGCGGCACATTCTTCAGAAGCACTTTGGTCACCGCGAAGGAAGTGCTCCATATCAACGCTGCGGCGACGATGGCCAGCAATGCCGCCCAAGGCGGACGGGACCTGGATCGCGTCGACAGGGCGCTGCTCTTACCCATGGAAGCCGCTCCCGTCAACCGCATCGTGAGGTACGGGCCCACTGACACATATACCGGTCACTTGGCCGCCTCGAGGTCCACTTCGAAGTCCACGACCACCCAGTCGGCAATGGCACGCCACAGTTCGACTCCCCGCACGTGGTCCGGGTGCACCAAGTAGCGCGCTACGGCGTCCCGGTCGGCGAAGTCACCGATCAGCGCGAAGTCATGGGCGACCAAACGGTCCGCCACATTCCGTCCGCACTGCCAGTTCACAATGTCGGGAATGTGCTGCGGATGCTGCCGCGTCGCAGCCTCCGCTTCTTGGGCTCTGAAGTCCGACCAGCTGACGCCGTCCTTGAATTTGAACAGCACAACATGACGGATCCCCATCTACATCCCCCGGTGCTTTCTGAACTATGGTGCGCGTTCAATGGCCTACACACCCAAGCACCTTCACCTCACCGTTATCAACCCGGGTCCACGATTCGAGACTCGCCGCCCACGCTCCAATTATGGCCGAAAGAAGGCTTGTTTGCCGCCTCTCATGGCAGGTAGAGAGGGGCCCGCGCTCGTGGCGAGTCCTTTCCGGGACATGGACGGCGTATTTGATACAGCCTTCAATTATGCGGCTTCCGCAATACCGACTTGTATGCCTGAAACACCCGAATGGCGTGGTGGGTTGACGCCACAAACCGTTGGCGCCGGCTCGCGCACTTCGATAACGTGCCGTCCATGACTGCCGGGTCGGCCCTGGGCCGTTCACGAGTGGGGCACCCGGCCTCCGAGTGAGGCGGGGGCGGGCGAGAGGCCCGCCGCCTTCTTCTGTTCCGACGCGTACCGACGCGTACCGACGCGTACCGACGCGTACCGACGCGTACCGACGCGTACCGAGACTCCCACCACGCCGAACAGAAGAAGGCAGAGACACCACAGCATGCCCAACCCCTTCAACCAGCAGATCATCGACGAGTTCCGCGCCCACCACGGCCGCGTGGGCGGCCCCTTCGAGGGCGCCCGGTTACTGCTCCTCACCACCACCGGCGCCCGCACCGGCACCCCGCACACCACCCCCCTCGGCTACTACCCCGACGGCGGCGAGCGCGTCCTCGTGATCGCCTCGGCCGGGGGCGCGCCGCGGCACCCCGACTGGTTCCACAACCTCGTCGCTCATCCCCAGGTCACCGTGGAGACGGGCGTGTTCACCTACGAGGCGACCGCGGTCGTCCTGGACCCAGGCGCACGCGACGCGGCCTTCGCCCGGGCCGTCGAGTCCGACCCCGGCTGGGCCGCGTACCAGGCGAAGACGGACCGTGTCATCCCCGTCGTCGCCCTCCGGCAGAACCCGAGGCCGGGCCCGCCGCGCATCGAGGCTTCCTCTCCCGGCGAGGCCATCCGGGCGGTCCATGACCTCTTCCGCCGTGAGCTGGCCCTGATCAGGAAGGAGTTCGCGGCCTCGGGAGGCGGCTCCGTTCTGGGTGCCCAGCTCCGGATCAACTGCCTCACCCTCTGCACGGGCCTCGGCAACCACCACGCCGGCGAGGACATCGCCCTGTTCCCGCCCCTCGAAGGCCGCCACCCCGAGCTGGCGCCGACCTTCGACCGGCTGCGCCGCGAACACGAGCGGATCGCCGTCCTCCTCGACGATCTGCGCCGGGTCGTGTCGGCAGCGGACGCGGACCCGGCCGCCGTCCTGCCCGAGGTGGAACGCCTCACCGCCGAGCTGGAGGCCCATCTTGCCTACGAGGAGGAGCAGTTGATGCCCCTGCTGGCCTGATCGTGCCGAGGTGACCCGCCAGGGTGATCCGCGGAGGTGATCGCCGCGCCGATGGGCGCCCCCCTCCGCGACACCGGGATCACCCTGGTGGGTCATGGGGCGCCCTGGGGTGTGCCGTTCGGGGACAACGGGTGTGCGGCGTTCCAGAGGATGTCGAAGTGTCTTCTGCGCGCCTCGATGACGGTGCGCGCCTTGACGCCGTCGTCCCGGTGCCAGCGCGTCAGCAGGGTGTCGTAGCCCAGGAGATCCAACAGCCGGTCACCGTTGTCCCCGTTGCCCCCGTGCGGGTCGCCCGAGGGCGGGATGAAGCGCCGTATGTCCACCTTGTCGTAGAGTCCTTCGAACGCCTGATCGTCGTTGATGAGGCACAGTTTCAGCGTCGGCGACATGTGCATCACCCGGAACTCCACCCGCAGCAGGCCCCACCCCTTGTCGTCGAACCTGCCGATCAGTTCCCGCATCTCGCGGTCGTAGCGCCGGATCTTGTCGACCAGCTCCTGGCGGAACTCCGGTGCGTCCGCCACCCTGCCGTCGCTTCCGATCAGCCCCGGCACCTCGATCGGCTTGGTGAAGTCGGGTACGAGGAACCGCAGGTGCACCTTCCGCTGCGGATCGGGCGGCAAGCCCTGCAACAAGGGGCGCAGCGGGACCACGACGGTCTCACCGGTGAAGCCCAGCGCGGCGATCTGGGTCTCGCGTGCCCCGAGTGCTTCCCGGAAGTACGTCTCCAGATCCCGCGGGGGGACGCCCCTGCCGGTCTGCAGCCGCTGTTCCTCGGTCAGGCGCTGCACCGCGCCGCTCAGCCGCTCCAGCTCGGCCTGGAGTCGGTCCGCCGTGGCGCGCTGCTCCTCGTGGACTTCGTGCAGCCGCCGTACCTCGGCCTCCAGGCGGGTGGTGCCGGCGCGTCCTTCGTCGTGCGCCGCGTTCAGGCGCTGCACCTCGGCGTAGAGCACGTATCCGACGAGACTGAGCAGTGAACCACCCAGATAGGCCTTGCCCTCGAGGGCGTCCCCCACCGGCTTGACGAACTGCGCCAGGAGCCCGATCACAAAGATCGCGAGAAGCAGCAGCCGGGTCGACGCGCTCTCCGCCCGTGCCCAGTGTGCCGCCAGCCTGCGCCACGACCATCGTCCCCGCGCCACCAAGTTCCCCCGCTCGGCAATGAGTTGGTCCAGGACTGTTCATGGTGCCCTGATGTGCCGCTGTCAGGAAGAGTGCGAGGTGACCGCGTCGACCAGTGGTTCGAGGCGGTGCACCACCAGCCCGGCCCCCGCCTTCCGCAGCGGTGCCGCCTTGCGTTCGTTCCGGGCGTACCCCACGAAGCGCACGCCGGCCTCACGAGCGGCGAGCAGGTCCGTCACGGTGTCGCCGATCAGCACGGCGTCGTCCGCCGGGGCCCGCAGGCCGTCCAGGGCCCGGTACAGGCAGTGGGGATCCGGCTTCATCAGCCGTGGATCGCCGGTCCGGCCGTAGACGTGGCTGCCGAAGAACCGCGCAAGTCCCGCTCTGCGCAGGTACACGTCCACCGCCACGGGGGCGTTGTTCGTCGTCACGGCGAGGCGTACGCCCGCCTCCGACAGCCCGTGGACGAGGAGGTCGGCCGCGGGGGTGGGCCACGCCGTGGCCGCGGCCTCCGTCTCCCGCTCCGCGATCCGCTCCTCCAGCCGGGCGACCAGAGGGCTGCCGCGGCGTTCCCGGTCCACGGCCCGCAGCACCACGTGCGGGTCGATGGACTCCCGTTCGTCGTCGTCGAGCAGGGAACCCGCGCCCTCACCGTCGAGGATGTCCCTGAGCTCCCTGGCCACCGGCGCCGAGGACCGGTCCGGGAACAGCCGGCACAGCGGCCCGTCGAAATCGAAGAGCACGCACCGGCCGGCCAGCATCCACCCGACCGCGTCCTGGATCCCGTCGTGTTCGTCCGGCGTACCGGGCGCGCGACGGCCTTCGTCCGACACGGCACTCCCTCAGTCGTGGTCGTGGCGCCGTACCGAGGATCCGGCTGTGTTTCCGCCACTTCCGGCGTCCCCGGCGTGCCACTCGCGCAATGCTTTCACGGCACGCGTCTCGTCGGGTACCTCGATCAGCTGCAGTGGGTCCCGGGCCGTGCGCAGCGCCTCGCAGATCGTGGCCGCGGCCGACCGGAAGTGGGCCGTGTCGGGTTCTTCCGGCAGGGCGAGGGCCGCCCGCATGACGTCCGGGAAGACCGACTGGGCGTGTTCGAAGGCCAGATAGACCGCCAGGTCCTGAAGGCCCGCGGTCAGCGGCTCATGGCCCGCACGGACCATGGCCTCGGCCCAGAGGTCCGTCATGCGTGCCTGCGCCCGCCTGTCGTAGCGCATCCGCACCAGGTGGGTGGCGAGCTCGTGCAGCGGATCGCCGTACATGGCCAGTTCCCAGTCGATGACGGTCACGCGGCCGCGGTGCACGACCACGTTGGAGCGGTGCACATCGGTGTGGAGAAGGCGGAACGGCCGCGGTGTCAGGCCACCGTGGGCCTTCTTGAACGTGGCCATGGCGTGGTCGGGGATCAGCAGATCGTCGAACAGCGACCCGAAGCGGTCCCGGTGGGCCCGGTGGACCCTCTCCTCCGTGAAGTCGACGAGCCAGTGCAGGAATCCGTCGCTGTCACCGTCCTCGGGCCACCCCTCCGGCCTCGGCGGCAGTTCGTCCGTCGGAACGCTCGCGGTCCTGGCGAAGAATTCCGCGAATTCCCGCATGAGATCGTCGTCGACGGCCCCGGCAGGATTCAGTTCCGCCAGTGCCCTGCCCTTCTGGTAGGCGTGCAGAGACCACTCGCCGAATTCGGCGAGACAGCGGGGCAGACCTCGGATGTGACGTGAGACGACACGCAGGACGTCGGCCTCACGCGGCCAGATGCGCGGCACGACTTCCACCGTGTCGAGCGGTACCCTGATCTTGCCCCGGGCCCATGGCGCGACTCCCAGGAGAAGGGAAAGCCGAATGCCCAGAGGGACGACGTAATTGATGTTGTGGTGGCCTTTGACCACGGCGCAGTCGCCGCGTCGTCGCCGGGACTCCGCGAGCCGTTGCACCAGCGCCCGACGCGCTCCGTGGGGCAGAGGGGACGGCATGCCCGCAGATGGTACCGCCCCAACAGCCTCACCAAGCCCAGGGTCCACATCGCGGACGCGGTTCCTCCGGGGGCGTGTCCGCCCCGATCCCTCGTTCGGACCCGCTCGCGCCCGCTCTCGTCACCGGCTCGTCGCCGAGGTGTCCATCAGATCGGGCCCCAGTCCGTCCCAGAACGCGTCGAACCACTCCTGGGTGTCGCGAACGAGCAGGCTGTCCCGTTCACCGTGGCGGCCGTCGAAGGGGAAGAGCAGGGGCTGGGTTCCCGATGTGTCCCGCAAAGGTGTTTCGGTGCCGCGGATCTCCTCGGTGCGCTCCGTCATCTTGTAGTGCGCGAACAGCACTTCGGTCCTGTTGAGCAGGTAGAACTTCTGGTAGGGCGAGTTGTGGACGATTCGGAACCTCACCTCGGCGTTGATTCCGTACCGGATCCGCAAACGGTCGAAATGGCGCCTGAGCACTTTGACCTGGGCGTCGAATTGCCGCTCGGAGCGCTCGTGAACAGCGGCGTCGACGGCCTCCTCCCGGCCCCAGCCCTGCAACGGCGCGGGATAGAGCAGCCTGTGTTCCCTGGCCGGCAGAATGATGCGTGCCGTGACCGAACCGGGTTTCGCCTGCTGCAATTCGACAAGGCGCAGGGGGGCGTCCATGGAGTTCATGAGCGTTTCGGCCGTCAGGCACACGGCGTCGATATGCACGCGCGGCGCGAGGAACGCCGCCTCGAGCCGGTGTGCCAGGGCGACCAGGGTGGGCTGCGGGACCTTGTCGGCGACGGGTGGTTCGGCGACGCGGGCGACACTGCCCTTTCCGGTCCTGTTGAGCAGTCCCTCGTCCTGCAGCGCCTGCTGGGCCTGGCGAACCGCACCACGCGACACACCGAGTTCCTCGGCCAGTTTCCCCTGGGACGGCAGTCTGCCGTCCTCGGTGAACTCGCCGTCACGAATCCGCTTCCGCAGGATGGCGGCGACCTCCAGAGGCGAGAGTCCCCTGTTGTCGTTCATTGTCACCCTCTCCCGCCGTCTCGGCCTCCGTACCAAGTCGGAACCACTTTATGCCGGTGGGAGATCCGTTCATCGGTCCCCGCGTCGAGCCCGCAGAAAGCCCAGCAACGGTTCCAGGGACGACACGAGGTACTGGGCTCCGGCCGCTCTGAGCACCTTGTCCCTGCGCTCGTCGGGCGCATACCCCACGAACGGCACTCCCGCGCTGTCGGCGGCCAGCAGGTCCGAAACGGTGTCGCCGATCATCAGCGCGTCGGCCGGCCGTGCTCCCATCGCGGTCAGCGCTTGGTTCAGGCAGTGCGGATCCGGCTTCATCCGACGCAGGTCCCGGGTGCGGCCGTAGACATGCCGCGCGAAGCACTCCGTGAGTCCGCGGCTTTCGAGGTAACGGCCGGCCACCAGGGCGGAGTTGTTGGTGGTGACGGCCAGCCGCACGCCGACGGCCGTCCAGGTGCGGATCAGCGGATCGGCGTACGGAGTGGGCCGCGCGAGAGGCACGGCCCTGAGCTCGTGCTGGGTGAGTATCTCCTCCAGCTCGGTCACCAGGTCGCTTCCCGGGTGTCGCACATCGACCGTACGCAGGACCACGTGCGGATCCGGATCGTCGCTCTCCGCCTGGGTCAGCAGCCCGAGAAGCCCCTGCGCCGTGAGCCAGTCCACCAGCTCCTTCGCCACCTTGTCCGCCGAGTAGCCGGCGAAGAGACGACAGATCGGGCCGTCGAAGTCGAAGAGCACACAGCGGGCCTGGGTGATCACTTCCCGCAAGTCCCCGGTCTCACCTGTCACCATTTCAGTCTGCGCCGTATCAGAAGTCACGAGGAGAGTGTCAGGTTCTTCGGGACGGTTTCCCAGAGGGCGTCGAACCGTTGGGGGCCGTTCATGGACACCGGGCCGGGCAACCGGGCAACGGTGAAAGGAGCGACTCCCGCTCCTCGGCAGCACCACTCCCACTCCCCGGCAGCACCTTCCGGCTCGGTCTCACCGCCGGCGCCAGCGGGCCAGCGCGGCCTCCACCTCGGGCAGGCTCGGCACGCCGTCCAGGCCCAGGGTTTCGGCGGCCCCCGTCAGCACCCGCCTCAGCTGGACGGCCTGGCGAGTCAGGACGATCCTGTCGGCCCCCGGCGGGGAGTCGAGCAACCCGATCGCGCGGACGATGTCGGTGAACACCGACTGGGCCCGCTTGAAGTCGAGCAGTCGCGGCAGGTCCTCCTCCCAGCCGCGCGAGCTGCCGGGCCGGACCTCCTCCATCGCCTCGCACCACCGCTTGGCCATCAGCTCCTGCTGCGCCTCCGGGTAACGCATCAGGTAGAGGTGGGTGGCCAGGTCGTACAGCGGATCACCGAACATCGCCAGCTCCCAGTCGATGGTCCACAGCCGCCGCCGGTCGTCGACGACGAAGTTCTCCCGGTGCAGATCCGCGTGCAGCAGGCAGAAGGGCCGCTCACTCAGGCCGGCCACGTGCCTTCGGAGCCGCATGAACGATCTGTCGTCCACACCCAGGGAGGCGAACAGACCGGGGAACCTCTTCTCGTTCTCGCGGTACACGCGCTCCTCGGCGAAACAGATCAGGTGATCCAGGAATCCCGCGGTGTGCCCCTCCGGGGAGCGGTCCTCGGGGCGGCACTCGCGTTCCACGTCGAGCGACAACACGGTGACCCTGGCCAAGTCCCGGAAGAGAAGAAGGATCTGATTGACCAGGTCTTCGGGTACCCCCTCTCCGGAGGCATGGAGCGAACCCAGGGTCCGCCCTTCGATGAACCGCTGCAGACGCAGACCGTCGTCCAAGTTGATGAGCTCCGGGATGCCGGTGATGCGCCCCTGCAACGCACGGAGCAGTTTCCCTTCAGAGGCGAAGCACCGGCGGTCGAACCACAGCAGATTGCTGCGCGGCTCCCGGAACTTGCCCCGGACCGGTTCCGGGCCGACGATCTCGGCGGGCAGCGGGATCACATAGGTCTCGTGGTGGTAGCCCTTCAGCGGCCCTTCGATGACGTCCGCGTCACCGCTCATCTGGACGGCGCGCTGCCGCGCGGAGGAAGAGACACGTTTGGCTGGCATCGTTCGCCCCCTGAACTGATCCCGCACCGTGGTCCGGAGGCGAAGCACGGTACTCCCCCGGGAAGGAACACGTCACCCGAAACGCTCGTTCGTGTTCTGCACCGCTCATTTGATCGGCCTCGTCCCGAAACCCGCGGAGCCGCGCCTGTTCACCAGCTCTGCACGGCGGCCGGGCGGCTCCCACGGCGGCGGGCAGGGGGACCGAGCGACACCGTTTGTCGCACGCAGAACGCCGGCATGTCGTCGTCAACCGCAGACCCGTCCACGCGCAGCGCGCACCCGGTTGAGTTTTCCTCCGGCTGTGGGCGGCGTAGCGTCGAGGTATGGGCGAGTACGAGCACATCCTGGTCAAACGCGAGGGTGACACGGTCACGATCACCATGAACCGGGCCTCGCGGCGCAACTCTCTGTCCGCGGATCACCTCGCTGAG
The DNA here is from genome assembly GCF_042891915.1 of Streptomyces sp. NPDC001848. Taxonomy (NCBI): domain Bacteria; kingdom Bacillati; phylum Actinomycetota; class Actinomycetes; order Kitasatosporales; family Streptomycetaceae; genus Streptomyces; species Streptomyces sp. NPDC001848. The sequence goes on from NZ_JBIATP010000013.1 coordinate 225,368, forward strand.
CTGCTGGCGGCTTTCCGTGAGACGGCGGAGTCCGACGCGACCGGCATCGTCTTGGCTGGTGCGGGGCCGGTGTTCTCCGCGGGTCACGACTTCGGCGACGTCGCCGTTCGGGACCTGGCCGGGGTCCGGGAGCTGCTGCAGCTGTGCACCGAGCTGATGCGCACTGTCGAGTCCGTGCCGCAAGTGGTCATCGCCCGGGTGCACGGCCTGGCGACCGCCGCGGGATGCCAGCTGGTGGCGTCCTGCGACCTGGCGGTGGCTGCGGAGTCGGCCGGTTTCGCGTTGCCCGGCGGCAAGGGCGGCTGGTTCTGCCACACCCCGGCGGTGCCGGTGGCCCGGGCTGTCGGGCGTAAGCGGCTGATGGAGCTCGCCTTGACCGGTGATGTCATCGACGCTGCCACCGCGCTCGACTGGGGACTGGTCAACCGGGTCGTGCCGGACACCGAACTCGACGAGGGGGTGGCCGAACTGCTGGCCAGAGCAACGCGCGGCAGCCGCACGAGCAAGGCCCTGGGCAAGCAGACCCTGTACGCGCAGCTGGACCGCCCCGAGGTCGACGCCTACACGATCGCCGTCGAGGTGATGGCGGCTGCTTCCCAGACCCCTGCAGCCCGGGAAGGCATGGCCGCCTTCCTCGAAAAACGTAAACCGGACTGGACCGATTAGAGCCGGCCCAACGGGTCTGACCATAGGTCAACTGCGCGCGCCCGCGTGTCGCCGGCGGGATGCTCTGCTCGTACTGGAGGACACGGCAACCCCCTCAGGTGAGCGTGAGGTCCGTGGTGATGGTCTCCCAGAGGGCGTCGAACCACTTCTGTGACTGGTCCACGAACGCCGCGTCGCGCTGGCCCGCCCGGCGTTCGAAGGAGAAGAGGAGGGACGCGGCGCCGAGCGTGTCGTACATCTCCAGGGTCTGGCTGTCCACCTCCTCCTCGCGCCTGGTGACCATGTAGTAGCCCATCAGGGCCTCGGCGCCGTTGAGGAGGTAGAGCTTCACCGGCGGGGTGAAGGGCAGGGCCCGGAACGTCACATGGACGTCGATGCCGTGCGTCGCGCGCAGGGCCAGGAGGTTGTGGCGCAGCACGTGGCCCTGGGCGTTGCGCTGGTCGAGCCAGCGGCGGTGGACCGGGTCCTCGTCGTCGCCCGGGTCGTCCACCGAGATCGGGAACGCCAGGTTGATCTTCCTGGAGGGCAGCAGGATCCGTACGTCGATCGACCGGGGCAGGACGCGGCCCTCGTGGACCTGCCGGAGGGGTTCGCCCAGCGCCAGCATCAGGGTCTCGGCGGTCAGGCAGGCCACGTCGATACGCACGTGCGGGACGGCGAACGCCTCGGCCAGCCTCGGCGCCAGCGCCACCATCGTCGGCTGCGGCTCGTCGCCGGTCGGTGAGGGCTCGGCGATGCGGGGCGGGCTGCCCCGGCTGACGCTGCTGAGCAGGCCGTCTTCCTGGAGGGCGCGCAGCGCCTGGCGGACCGTGCCCCGCTCCACCCCGAACTCATCAGCCAGTTCGGCCTGGGTCGGCAGGCGGTCACCCGGCTTCAGATCGCCCCTGCGGATACGGGTCCGCAACGCGTCGGCGATCTCCTGGGCCGAGAGCCTTCTGCTGCCGTTCACTGCGACGTTCTCCTGGGTCACGACCAAACGCTACAACCTCCACCCATCTACGGGGAGTTGTTTGAAGGTTGTTTATAGGTACCGACCAACTGGGGATAACTTCAGTGTAGTTGGTCGCCAACTTGGGAGGGTTGGCGGCAGGTTCCCCTCCTCTTGCACATCGTCCGCAGGTAGTTCCCTGATGCTGACGGCTCGATCCCCTCTGTCCCGCCACCCGGGCCCCCGAGGTCCGCCCCTGGAAAGAGGTCCGCCATGCCCGCCCTCGCTCTTCTCTCCGCCCTCTTCGTCGTCGGATTCGACCAGTTCGTCCAGTGGAAGTACGGGACGATCGGCATCATCGGACTGACGTTGCTCACGATCGGCATCAAGGCCAACAGCCCCGCCTGCAGCTCCATAGGGGCCGTCGTCCTCGCCCTGCTGGTCGCCCAGCCGGCGCTGTGACCGGGTCAGACGCCGAGGTCCAGCTCCGAGCTGATCGTCTCCCACAGGGCGTTGAACCACAGGTGCGACTGCTCCACGAACGTCGTGTCCCGCAACCCGGCCCCCTGCGCGAACGGGAACAGCGTCGACCGGGTGCCCTCCGCGTCGTACAACTGCAGGTACTCCTGGTCGATCTCCTCCTCGCGCCGGGTCAGCGTGTAGTACGCGAAGAGCGCCTCCGCGCCGTTGAGCAGGTACAGCTTCACCGGCGGGGTGAAGGGCAGGGCACGGAAGGAGACGTGCACGTCGATGCCGTGGGTGCCGCGCAGCGCCAGCAGGTTGTGCCTCAGGACCTGGCCCTGGGCGTTGCGCTGGGCCAGCCAGCGGCGGTGCAGGCGGACCCTGTCCGTGCCCTCCACCGGCGTGGGGAACGCCAGGTCGATACGGCCGCTGGGCAGCAGCACGCGTACGTCGACCTTGGCCGGTTTTATGCGCCCCGCGTGAATCTCGCGCAACGGCTCACTCATCGCGAGCGTGAGCGACACCGCGGTCAGGCACAGGGCGTCGATCTCCACGTGCGGGGCCGCGAAGGCGGCGGATATCCGCGGGGCCAGCGCCACCATCGTGGGTAGCGGCCGGGCCTGGGGACCGGCCGGTGGCGCCTTGCCCGCGTGCTGCGCCACGGTCGCCGGGCTGCCCTTGGAGACGTTGGTGAGCAGCTGCTCGGACTGCAGGATGCGCAGCGCCTGCCGCACCGCTCCCCGCTCCACGCCGAACTCGTCCGCCAGCTTGGCCTGCGTGGGCATGCGCTGGCCCGGTCGCAGCACCCCCGACCTGATCCGGCTGCGCAGCTCGTCGGCCACGTCCTGGTGTGATCTCTGTGGCCGTTGTGACTTCTTCCGCCCGCCCGCGGCAGCGTGTTCCGGCTCCACGACGGAACACTACAACTTCACGCCATCTTCCGGCAGTTCAGAAGAAGGTGGTTATGAGACGACTCCAAGCGGAGATAAGTGAAGTGGAGTTGGTCGCCAACTTCAGCGAAGTTGAACGAGCTTGAGTGTTCCTGACCGACATGGTCGTACGAGTGACCGGGCTCCCTTCCGGAGGGGAGCCGGGAGCCCGGCAGGCACCACCACAACCACAACTGAATCGCTACGGATGAACAAGCACAGCAGTCACCACCCGCACGGAAGGAGCGGCCACCGAAGGGCCCGTGGGGCTCAGAAGATGTCCGGGCACCACGGTCGCCTGGACGTACGCAGCAGGGCGTCGGCGACGGAGGCGGCGCCCTTTTGCTGTTCCCGGACCCGCCCGAGCGCCGCGAGCCGCACCGCGGACTCGTCGCCCAGCCACAGGGCCGCCAACTCGCCCACCGGCAGGCTCAGCTGGGGCTCCTGGTCGGTGGGCCGGCACTCCGCTCCTTCCGGCCCGGCGTCGAGCCGGTAGCGGCCGCCCGCGAGCCCGGCCTCGTCGACCACCTCCAGGACGAGCGTGCCGGACGTCGCGTACGTGCGCGCCTCCAGGGCCGGTACGACGTCCAGGATGCGCACCCACAGCCAGTCCCCGTACGTGCTGAGGCGGGCCGCGCGCGGATCGGGGAGGAGGTGGGGCAGCAGGTCGTCCGGGGCGCGGCGGCCCGACTTCACGGTGGTGACCCAGTCGAGCGAGCACAGGTAGTGCCACAGGGCGCGTTCGGCGGCGGGGCTGGTGGTGATCAGTCCCTTGACGGTCGCGGTCTGCAGAGGCCGCTTGTCGTCGCCCCACTGGTCGTCGCTCACATAGGTGGCGAGGCCGTCGATCTCGCCGGACGCGGAGCGGTGGACGGCGTAGAAGGGTTCCGTCCAGGACGGGCGGTCGAGGCGCACGGCACCCGTGTCGACCTGCCACCAGCGGTCGTCGCGGGAGACCGCACCGGGAGTGGCGCGGCGGAAGCGCTCGTACAGCTCGGGACCGAGCTTGCGGACGGCTTCCGGGTCGATGAGGTCGATCCGGCCGTCGTCGGCGACCGGACGGTGGCGGTCGAGGCCGGTGCGGGGGACGTCGACGGTCCACTCGGCGGTGTGGACGGCGGGCCCGAAGCCGTGGCGCCCGTAGATCGGGTACTCGGCGGCGATGAGGGTGGCGACGACGTCGCCGCGCTCCTTGGCGGCGGCGAGGTCGAGGGCCATCATGCGGGTCAGCAGGCCGTGGCGGCGGTGGGTGGCGGTGACGGAGACGTTCGTGATGGCGTCGGCGGGGACGGCCGCGCCGCCCACCGCGGTCAGCTCCTGGGGGAAGGAGCGGAAGGTGGCCACACAGCGGCCGTCGTCGAAGGCGCCGAGGGTGCGGTCGGGGACGATGTAGCTGCTGCGGTCGGCCAGTTCGGCTTCGGAGACGTGCGGGGGACGCAGGAATCCGGTGTTGAGGGCACGGATCCAGTCGGGGATCTCGGACTCGGTGACGGCGCGTACGCCGACGTCCTGAGGAGTGCGGCTCATGGGGCCACGGTAGAAGGGCGGGGGTGGGGTGTCGCGAGATTTACGGGGCGGGGTCGCGCGGATGCACGGCGGCGGGGGCGCGCGGATGCACGGCGGCGGGGGGCCTGGAGTCTCGGGGGCGCGGGGGCGCGGGGGCGCGGCAACGCGGAGGCGCGGCAACGCGGCAACGCGGGAGCGCGGGGTCGCGGGAGCGCGCGGGAGCGCGCGGGAGCGCGGAGGCGCGGGAGCGCGGAGGCGCGGGAGCGCGGCAACGCGGAGGCGCAGCAACGCGGCAACGCGGAGGCGCGGCAACGCGGCAACGCGGAGGCGCAGCAACGCGGCAACGCGGAGGCGCAGCAACGCGGCAACGCGGCAACGCGGCAACGCGGCAACGCGGCAACGCGGAGGCGCAGCAACGCGGAGGCGCGGAGGCGCAGCAACGCGGAGGCGCGGGAGAGGGAACGCGGAGGCGCAGCAACGCGGCAACGCGGAGGCGCAGCAACGCGGAGGCGCGGGAGAGGCAACGCGGAGGCGCAGCAACGCGGCAACGCGGAGGCGCGGCAACGCGGAGGCGCGGCTGCGCTCCCCCGACCCCCGGCCGACGGTCTCCGACAATTCCCGCCCGGCCCCTGGCCGGCTCAGAAGACCGCCCGTATCTCCCCCACCTCACGGGCCCCGCCCAGCAGCGGTGCCCTGCCGATGCGCCGGACCACCGGGGCCTCCACCCCCATCAGGGTCAGCGCCCTGGACAGGACCGGGCCCAGGGTCCGGGTCGCACCGTCGTCGATCTTGAAGGCCAGGGCGCGGCCGTCCGGGAGGGCCACCGCCTGGACCGCTTCCGCACCCATCTTCGACAGGGCGCCAGGGATCTCGCGCATCAGCCAGGTGTCGGGGCGGCGAGTGCCCGCCACGTACTCCGGGTGTGCCCGCATCGCGTCCGCCACCCGGCGCTCCGCCGTGCCCGGGGCCGCCAGGACGAAGGAGCGGTAGGCGCGGGCCAGGCCGGTGAGGCTGATCGCCATCAGCGGCGCCCCGCAACCGTCCGTCCCCACCGCCGCCACCGGCTCCCCGGCCGCCTCCTCCACCACGGAGTGGATCAGTTGCTGAAGCGGGTGCTCGGGGTCGAGGTAGGTCTCCAGCGGCCAGTCCCGCAGCGCGCACGCCGCCAGCATCGCCGTGTGCTTGCCGGAGCAGTTCATGGTGACCCGCTCGCGGACGGCGCCCGAGGCCAGGTACGCCTCCGCCTCCTGCGGGTCCAGCGGCAGGTCGGGCGGGCACTGGAGACGGTCGGGGGTCAGTCCCTGCTCCGCCAGCATCTTCCGCACCAGGTCCAGGTGGAACGTCTCCCCCGAGTGGCTCGCCGCCGCGAGCGCCAGCCGCTCCCCCGTCAGCTCCAGGCCCGCGCGCAGCACACCGGCCGCCTGCATCGGCTTGTTCGACGAGCGCGGGAAGACGGGCGCCGTCACGTCACCGAGCGCGAACTCCACGGAACCGTCCTCGGCGAGCACCACCAGACTCCCCCGGTGCCGCCCCTCGACGAAGCCGGACCGCACCACCTCGGCGAGCACCGGGGGTGCGGCGGACTGTGCGGATATGGCGGGCAGGACGGAGGTCGACATGGGTGGGGTTGCCCTTCGGGACGGGGACCTGGCCGGCACGGCCCGGGACGGGTTCCCTCCCGGGTGGCGGGCACGCTCTCGGGCCCCGGCGATACCGGGGCCCTCGCGTCACATCAGCAGGTCGTCTACTTGCGCTTCCCCTTCACGGTACCTGCGGGCGATTTCGGCACTGCAGTCGTCCGCCGTGCGCTGCAGTTCCTGCCGCCTCCGGGACACCTGCTGCTCGTACCGCACGAGCCGCCCCATCCCCGCGCCCAACTCCTCGTCGGTACGCGCCTGGAGGTCCGACAGCTCCACCTCGGCGAGCATCTCGGCCGCCAGCCGCCGGTACTCCTCGCCGTGCGGTGTGCCGAGCGTCACATGCCGGGCCGAGGAACGCTGGCGGGCGGGGGAGTCCCTGAGGATCTCCGGGAGCCGTTGCATGACCCCGTCGGGCGCCGCGCCGCCTCCGCGGCGGGCCAGTTCCGCGCGCAGGATGTCGATGCGGCCCTGGAGCAGCCGCCGTACGTAACTGAGGTCCGCCTCGTCCCGCTGGGCGTCCCGACGCAGCGCGCGCAGTTCGGGCAGCCCCAGAGCGGACAGGTCGCGCCCGGGCAGCGGGGGACTGTCCGTGCGCTGCACGGGCGCCCGGCACTCCGCCATGGTTGCCGTACGGGCGGGCTGCTGCCCGGTACTCGGTGTGCTCATGTACCTACCGTCCCCTCGACCGGCGCGGCACCCCCCACGGATGCGCCGCCAACACACGCATCGTGCCACTGCAAGTAGCCGTAATGTGGCCAAGTGACCATGGACAGCCCAGATGGGGGTGTTGAGGGTCAGGAAGGGACGACCAGTTGGCCGCATCCCGGCACCGCCGGGACGCACGGCATCATGGTCCTCATGCGTGCGGTGGTGCAGAGGGTCGACGGCGCGAGCGTCGTCGTGGACGGTGAGACGGTCGGCGAGATCAGCGGCGAGGGGCTGTGTGTGCTCGTCGGGGTGACGCACGACGACACCAAGGAGAAGGCGGCCCAGCTCGCCCGCAAGCTGTGGTCGATCCGCATGCTGCACGACGAGAAGTCCTGCTCCGACATCGACGCGCCGCTGCTGGTGATCAGCCAGTTCACGCTGTACGGCGACGCCCGCAAGGGGCGCCGGCCGACCTGGAACGCGGCGGCCCCCGGCGATGTCGCCGAGCCGCTGGTGGACGAGGTGGTCGCGCAGCTGCGGGCGCTGGGGGCGACGGTGGCGACGGGGCGGTTCGGGGCGGCGATGCGGGTGTCGCTGACGAATGACGGGCCGTTCACGGTGCTGCTCGAGATCTGAGCGGGGGCTGCGCGGCAGTAGGTCGCGCAGCCCGGCGCTCACGGACCCGCAGTCGCGCCACTACGGCTCGACCACGACCTCCTGCGCGGCCGCTGTCTCTCCGGCCAGGAGCCTCGCGTCCACCGGGACGTTCCGCTTGACCAGGGCCAGGGCGACCGGGCCCAGTTCATGGTGGCGTACCGAGGTCGTCACGAAGCCGATCTTGCGGCCGTCGGGTCCGTCGTCCGCGAGGCGCAGCTCCGTGCCGTGCGGGGGCAGGTGGACCTCGCTGCCGTCGAGGTGGAGGAAGACCAGGCGGCGCGGCGGCTTGCCCAGGTTCTGGACGCGGGCGACCGTCTCCTGGCCGCGGTAGCAGCCCTTCTGCAGGTGGACGGCCGAGCCGATCCAGCCCAGCTCGTGCGGGATCGTGCGGTGGTCGGTCTCGAAGCCCAGGCGCGGCCGGTGCTGCTCCACGCGCAGCGCCTCGTGGGCGAGGATGCCGGCCGCGGGGCCGTTCTTCCCCGCGTACGACTCCAGGTCCGTGCGCGGGAGGAAGAGGTCGCGGCCGTACGGTGTCTCGCGGACCACGACCCCCTCGGGGGCCTCGGCGATGGAACCGGCCGGCAGGTGCACCACCGCGAAGTCGTCCGTCCGGTCGGCGACTTCCACGCGGTAGAAGAACTTCATCGACTCCAGGTACGCGATCAGCGCGCCCTGCGTGCCGGGCTCGACATGCGCCCAGACCGTCTCGCCGTCGTCGACCAGGTACAGCGCGTGCTCGATGTGGCCGTGCGCGGAGAGGATCAACGCCTCGGTGGCCTGGTGCGGGGGCAGTTCGCTGACGTGCTGGGTGAGCAGCAGGTGCAGCCAGCCCAGCCGGTCCTCACCGCTGACGGTGACGACACCGCGGTGCGAGAGGTCCACGAATCCGGAGCCGTCGGCGAGGGCGCGCTGCTCCCGGAACAGGTCGCCGTAGTGGGCGGCGACGCCTTCGTCCACGCCCTCAGCGGGGACGGCGCCGGGCAGGGACAGCAGGGGACTCTTCATGGTCTCAAGCCTACGACGGGGTAGTTGAACTCTTGAGGGAACAGTCCTTGCACCGGCCGAAGATCGCGAAGTGCTTCATGTCCGTCTCGAAACCGAACGTCTCGCGCAGCTTGGCCGTGAACTCGGACGCCACCGCGACGTCCGCCTCGATCACGTTCTGGCAGTCCCGGCAGACCAGGTGGATGTGGTGGTGCCGGTCGGCCAGGTGGTAGGTGGGAGCGCCGTGCCCCAGATGGGCATGACTCACCAGCCCCAGCTCCTCCAGGAGCTCCAGGGTCCGGTACACGGTGGAAATGTTGACCCCCGACGCGGTCTTCCTCACCTCGCTGAGGATGTCGTCGGGGGTCGCGTGCTCCAGGGCGTCCACGGCTTCGAGCACGAGTTGCCGCTGCGGGGTCAGCCGGTAGCCGCGCTGCCGCAGATCACTCTTCCAGTCGGTGCCCACCACAGCGTCCAGTCTAGGACGCCGCGATCGCTCGCACGCGGCTGACGGCCTTCTCCGGGCTGAAGGGTCCGGGCGGGTGGGAGGCGTCCGGCTTGTCACCCTTGTCCCGTCATTGGGCCGACCGGCCGCGGTGCCGCCGGTTGATCAGCACCGTGTATGCGGCCAGGGCAAGGCAGGCGGCCACCGCGGCCAGGCGGGTGATCGGTTCTGCCGCGCTTGCCGACGTGGCAGGGGCGATGACGGCGCCGGCGGTCAGGGCCGCTCCGCCACCCACCGGCACCAAGATCCTCATTCTGTTGTGGACATCACAAGAGGGGAGAGCTGCAGAGCTGTGGTCAACGCTGGTACGGAGAAGCCGGCGCACCGGATGGCCGGGAGTGGCGGAGGTGGAGCGCATCGCCACCGGACTCGCCGCCCTCGGGCGTGACGCCGAGACGGCGGACAGCCGCCTGGAGGGGAGGCCCGGCGGGGCACGGAACTTCCCCGACTTCGGCGGACGCGGCTTCATCCGGTTCGTCGCCGTGCCCCGGCGGTCTGGAACGGGTGAGCCCGCCTACTTGAAGAACGCGATCCCGTCGTCCGGGAGGTCGTCCGGAAGGGCCTTCGCCCAGCGCTCGACGTCCTCCGGGGTGACGACCTTCTTCAGGTGCGCCGACATGTACGGGCGCAGCTCCACCTCGGGGGTCTGCTTCTCGCCGACCCACATCAGGTCGCTGTTGACGTAGCCGTACAGGCGCTTGCCGCCGCTGTACGGGCCCGACGCCGCCGTACGGGCCACCGTGTCCGTCGCCAGGTCGATCTGCGGCTTCTGGTGCGCCAGCTCGCCGTACCAGACCTCGACGACGCCGTCACTGCGGACCATGGTCACCTCGACCTTGCGGTTCGCGTCGATCCGCCAGTAGCCGGACTCCGACTCCAGCGGCCTGACCTTGTTCCCGTCGCCGTCCAGCACCCAGGTGTGCGAGCGGTACTCCAGGAAGTCCCGACCGTCGTGGGTGAAGGAGACCTCCTGCCCGAAGTTGCACTTCTCGGCGCCGGGGAAGTCGTGCACACCCGCGCCGGTCCAGTTCCCGAGCAGGAAGGCGAGCGGGACGAGGTCCTTGTGGAGGTCGGACGGGATCTCGATCATGAGCAGCTTTTCGTCGTGGATGGCGTAGGGGTCAGCGCTGGCCCTGGAAGAGCTTCTTCACGGTCAGTCCGGCGAAGGCGAGGACGCCGACGCAGACCAGGACCAGCAGGGTTTCGAAGAAGATCTCCACGGGGTGCTCCTCGGATGAGCGCGATACGAGTACACAGGGCCGGGCTCCAGCTTACGCGGCCGGAACCGGGGCCTCTCTGTCCGGGCCCCTCGATCAGCCGTCGTGGCCTTCCGTGTCCGTGTCCAGCCCGTAGGGGCCTCGGCCACCGTGCTCGGCTACACGAGGTCGCCGCTCTTGACCACGCCGACGAAGCACGCCCAGGCGGCGGCCTGGAAGACGAGGGTGCCGCGGGCGGGGTCCTTGCTGTCACGGACGGGGACGATGGAGGGGAGGTCGGGGCGACCTCGACGCGGTTGCCTCCGTCCGGATTGCTGTAGCTGCTCTTGCGCCAGGTGGCGGCGCTCGGATCGATCGCTCGCACGGCACTTCCGCCCACATCCGCAGGATGAACTTCCGCGACTCGGCCGGGTTCAGAGCCACGTCACGCATCGCATCGTACGCACGTTGCAGAAGCTCAACTGAGCCGTTTCCTTCCACCAGTTCGCCGCGGGGTACCGGTCCGGGGCCGTGCCACGTGCGAGGAGCTGGCCGGCCTGCGGGAGGCCGCACTGGCGACATGGTGCTGAAAGTCGTCGAGCAGGGTTGGGCGGCCTCGCGGCGGCGCCGGCCCGCAAGGGGGTGCATCTGCGCGCGGCCGGTCGGGCGGAAGAGGCCCGCGCCTACCTGGACCGCGCCGCCGAGTTGTCCGCCACCGCCGTCGAGCACGAACAGCGGAATCTCACCGGGCCGCGCCCCCGCACCCTGGACGAGGTGCTGCGCACGGCCGGCGCCGCGACGGGCCTGGTCGGGGTCGCCGTCCTGCGTCGGGCCCTGACCACGGAGGAGTCCTTCTCCGCCACCGCCCGGGTGCGTGACCCGGCAGCCGCTCCCGTGCGCGCCCGGCGCCTCGCCGACATCGCCGCCGCCGTCGACCTGGACACGGACGGCGACGCGGCCTGGCGGCTGGCGCTGGAGAGCCACCTGCTGTACCACGCGCTGTTCCGCAAGCGGGCCGACTCCGCCCCCGGGCTGCGGGCCTACGGGGACGGCTGGGCGACCGCGTTGCGCGTCATGGTCCGGGTGGGCCGTCTGCACGGCGGCGAGGCCATGCAGAAGGACGTGCGTGCGGCCGTGGACCACTTCACCGAGAAGACGGCCCCCGTCGCGGATGAGCCCCGGCTGCGCCCGGGCCTGGACGCGCTGCGGGCCGAGACGACGTGACGACGGCCGGGACTACGCTTTCGGCATGGCCAAGAAGCTCGTGATCAAGGTGACGGCGGGGGCGGACGCCCCCGAGCGCTGCTCTCAGGCGTTCACGGTGGCGGCGGTCGCGGTCGCCAGCGGCGTGGACGTCTCCCTCTGGCTGACCGGTGAGTCGTCGTGGTTCGCACTGCCGGGACGGGCAGCGGAGTTCGAACTGCCGCACGCCGCGCCGCTGCCCGACCTGATCGAGTCGATCCTGGCGGCCGGCCGGATCACCCTGTGCACCCAGTGCGCGGCCCGCCGCGAGATCACGGAGAAGGACGTCGTCGACGGCGTGCGCATCGCGGGTGCGCAGGTCTTCGTACAGGAGGCACTGGCGGAGGACACCCAGGCGCTCGTGTACTGAACCCGGCCGCGAGAGCGTCACCCCAGCCCGCCGGGGAACTCCTGAATCAGGTGGGAATGGAGGTGCGCTGACGATGACGGGTCCCGAGGCGGCGGGCACGGCCGACGGACGGGCCACGGGCTCCGCCTGGGAGGCGGTCGCCAAGGTGCTGGACACCTTCGGCGCCGGGGCCTACCTGGCCGACGAGCGGGGGCACATCATCGGCGTCAACGCCGGAGCCGAGCAGCTTCTGGCCCGGCCCGCAGCGGGGATGGTCGGGCGGGACTCGCACGATCTGCTGCACCGCAACCGCTACGGCGAGACCATCCCCAGGATCCAGTGCCCGATCCGGGAGTCCATGCTCTCGGGAGGCACGGCACAGGGCACCGAGGAGTGGATGGAGCGGGGCGACGGCTCTCTGCTGGGCATCTCGTGGCTGGCCACGCCGTGTGTCATCGGCGACCGGCCGACCACCCTCGTCCTCTTCCACGCGCTCGGCCGGGCCGCGCCACCCGGCGAGCTTCCGGTCCAGGCCACGGCTTCGCTCTCCGAACTGGAGCGGCTGGCCCTGCTGGCCGAGACGACCACGACGCTGACCTCCACCCTGGACGTGGACGAGGCCGTACGCAGACTGGTGAGACTGGTGGTGCCCCGCCTCGCGGACTGGGCCGTCATCGACCTGATCACCGAGCGCGACGAGGTCTGGCGCACCGCCGTGGTGCAGGTGGAGGACGGCGCGCTGGTGCACCGGGAGGAGCTGGAGGGTGCCATGCCACCGGTGCCCGAGGAGTCCCCGATGCCCCTGTCACGGGCCCTGCGCGGTGTCGCGTCCACCCTGGCCGGGCCGGAGACCTACCAGGGGCCGCCCGACTCGGGCATCGCGGTCGAGCAGCGCCGTCTGTTCGACGCGACCGGCATGCACTCGGCCGCCATCGCGCCCATCCGCGGCCTGCGGGAGGTGCTGGGAGCCCTGACCCTGGGCCGCTCCGAGCGGCCGGAGCGGTTCACCGTCGCGGACCTCACCCTGCTCGAGGACATCACGCGCCGTGCAGGGCTCGCCCTGGACAACGCACGCCTCTACCAGCGGCAGCGCACGGTCGCCGAGACGATGCAGCGCCACCTGCTGCCCCAGCTTCCCCGCCTGCCGGGACCCGGGATGACCGCCCGTTACCTGCCGGCCCCCGACGCCTCACAGGTCGGCGGCGACTGGTACGACGCCTTCGTCCTGGCGGACGGCGCCACGGCCCTGGTCGTCGGCGACGTGGTCGGCCACGACCTGGACGCCGCGGCCGGCATGGCGCAACTGCGCAACATGCTCCGCGCCTACGCCTGGTCGCAGCAGGAACCGCCGAGCCGGATCGTGGAGCGACTGGACAACGCGGCTCTGCATGTCACCGAGGTCTCCATGGCGACCATGGTCCTGGCCCGGATGACCGTGACGGACACCGGGCTGTACGAGTTGACCTGGACCAACGCCGGCCATCCGCCGCCCCTGCTGGTCACCCGCGACGGCGTGGCCCACTACCTCACCGAGGGCCACGGCCTCCTGCTCGGCATCGAGGGCGGCCGGCCCCGCACCGACGCCACCGCCGCGCTGCCGCCCGGGTCCACGCTCGTGCTGTACACGGACGGCCTGATCGAGGACCGGGGGCACTCCGTCGACGAGGGGCTGGAGCGGCTGCGCAGACACGCGGCGTCCCTCGCCCACCGGCCCCTGCAGTCGTTCACCGACCAGCTGCTGAAGCGCGCCCGGCCACCGGGCAACGAGGACGACGTCGCACTTCTGGCCGTGCGCATCCCCACTTGACCCGGTGCCGCTGCGACTACCGCCGCTTCTTGCCGTCCAGCTCGTCCCACCACTCGTCGGACTGCGGGTCCCCGGACGGGTCGTCCCACCAGCGGTCCTCGGGGCCCCGGCGGTTCGCCACCATCGCGGCCAGGGGTGGGATCACCATCGCGACCACGCACATCCCCACGGCCGCCGGAACCGACCAGATGCGCACGACTCCCCAGGCCAGGACGAACAGCGCCAGGCAGGTGCCCATCATGGCGAAGTACACGTGACGTCGTCGTGCGTACATACCTTCACTATGCCCCGCGGACATGCGGAAGGACCGCACCCGAGGTGTCCAACCCGGGGGTGCGGCCCTTCAGCCATGCGCGGTACTGCTCAGACCGCGATCGCGACCTCCGCGAGGCCGCCCTTCTGGGCGACGACGGTACGGTCGGCGGTGCCGCCCGGCACCAGGGCGCGTACGGTCCAGGTGCCCTCGGCCGCGTAGAAGCGGAACTGGCCCGTGGCGGAGGTGGGGACCTCCGCGGTGAACTCGCCGGTCGAGTCCAGGAGGCGGACGTAGCCCGTCACCGGCTCGCCGTTGCGGGTCACGTGGCCCTGGATGGTGGTCTCACCGGGCTTGATCGTCGAGGCGTCGGGGCCGCCGGCCTTCGCTCCACACATGTGCTTCTCCGTCTTTTCCGAAAGGTCGTCTTACTTGCCGGCGCCGAGCTCGATCGGCACGCCCACCAGGGAGCCGTACTCCGTCCAGGAGCCGTCGTAGTTCTTGACGTTCTCCTGGCCGAGCAGCTCGTGCAGCACGAACCAGGTGTGCGCGGAGCGCTCACCGATGCGGCAGTAGGCGATGGTGTCCTTGGCCAGGTCCACGCCCTCGGACTGGTACAGCTCCTTCAGCTCCTCGTCGGACTTGAAGGTGCCGTCGTCGTTGGCCGACTTCGACCAGGGGATGTTCTTCGCGCTCGGGACGTGGCCCGGGCGCTGCGACTGCTCCTGCGGCAGGTGGGCGGGGGCGAGCAGCTTGCCGGAGAACTCGTCGGGCGAACGGACGTCGACCAGGTTCTTGGTGCCGATCGCGTCGACGACCTCGTCGCGGAAGGCACGGATCGAGGCGTCCTGCGGCTTGGCCTTGTACTCGGTCTTGGCACGCTCGGGCACCTCGGAGCCGTCGACCAGCTCGCGGGCGTCCAGCTCCCACTTCTTGCGGCCGCCGTCGAGGAGACGGACGTCCTCGTGGCCGTAGAGCTTGAAGTACCAGTAGGCGTAGGCCGCGAACCAGTTGTTGTTGCCGCCGTAGAGGACGACCGTGTCGTCGTTGGCGATGCCCTTCTCCGACAGGAGCGCCTCGAACTGCTCCTGGTTGACGAAGTCGCGGCGGACCGGGTCCTGGAGGTCCTGCTTCCAGTCGATGCGGACAGCGTTCTTGATGTGGTTCTTCTCGTACGCGGTGGTGTCCTCGTCGACCTCGACGATGACGACCTTGGGGTCGTCCAGGTGCTGCTCGACCCAGTCGGCGTCTACCAGGACGTCGCTGCGGCTCATGCTCTTTCTCCTCCGGGGCAGTTGCGGCGGGGCATTGCGAGTCAGAAGGGTGCGGGTACGCGGTGTCGCGGTGGCGTACGCGGCGCACGAGTGGCCCTGTGTCAGGAGCCAGGGCCGGCGATACGGGAGGGAAACTCTCCCGCTCAGGAAGTGCGACAGAGCATGGCGGCGACGCGGCACAGGTCTACTGCCCGCCGCTTCGTGAGATCCGCCTGTCGCTGCATGGGGTCGATCGTAGGGACCGGGCGCGGGGCGTGTCACCGGCGTGTCGCATGTTGAGATGCGATCGTCCGGGATGTGGGATGCGAAGTGGTGGCGAACGGCCGCCGCGCGATTCCGCCGTGCGCCCGTCCCGCACGCCATCTACGGTACGGACGGGATCGTCTCGCCCTTCGGACGACCGGCCCGCGTCCGGCCTGCCCCGGCCGTGCTCGCCTCGCCTCCGGGGCCTGCCCTCGCTGCCGGTCGCCGGTCCTCCTACCCGGCGAGCCGGACGCCCGAACCCTTCACCGCGATCTCCACGCCGTCCTTCGCGGCCTCGACCTTGTCCAGCTGGATGCCGCCGGGGAGCCGGTCGATGCGCTGCTGGAAGTCGGTGATGGTGCGGATCCGGGAGCCGGCGAGTTCCATGCCTGCGAGTTCGGGCAGGCTGTCGGCGTGCACCTTGACGGTGTTGCCCCGGGCGGTGACCGAGCTGAGCACGTACACCGGGTTCGGCAGCTTGATGCCGAGGGCGGGCGCCTCGACCTTCACCGCGACCTTGATCTTCCCGTTGCCGCCGTCGGACAGGCCGGTCACCCGGGCGGTGACTCCGGGAGCGACCTCGGTGGGCTGGGACTTGGCCGTCTTGAGCAGCTCGTCGTAGGTGATGAGCGCGGTGCCGGTGGCGGTGGCCGCGGTGGCGGAGCTGTAGTCGCCGGAGAACGTCACGTCCTTCATCGACGCGTTCAGGTCGTCGATGCGGATCTTCTCGGAGGGGGAGCCGGAACTGTTCGCGGTGGTCGCCTCGTAGTCCCTGATACCGACCTCGACGTCGTCCAGCCGGCCGGAGACGACCTGGGTGAGGAACGGGAAGCCCTTGATGGACACGTCCGGGGTGGTGGCCAGGTTCTCGGTGGTCCTGAGCTTGTCGGCCGCCTCGTTCTGCGCGAAGTGAACCGCGACGCGGTCCGCGATCACGAAGAGGCCGCCCAGGACCACGACGAGGATCAGCAGTATTCGCAGTGCGCGCATGCTCGGTTGTCCCCCACGTCGGCGGTCGTCACGGCGGTCCCGACGACCAGGTGGCCGTCCAGCGTGACAGTACCCGCCTGCGGAAGGGGGAACGGCGCATTGTGGATCACCTGTGACATGGGGAGGTCGCACAGCTGTGGACATGGGGAGGTCGGAGGCGTTCCTCCCCCATGCCCCGCAGAGCCGAGCCGTGCGGATCAGCCCAGCGCCCGGCCCAGTACGTAGATCACCGGTGCCGCCGCCGTCAGCGGCAGTGCGACGCCCGCCGTGAAGTGGACGAAGCGGGACGGGTAGTCGTAGCTCGCCACCCGGTGGCCGATCAGGGCACAGACGCCCGCGCCCAGGCCGAGGAACGCCCCCGCCGCACCGGACGTGCCGAAACCCGTGGCGCCGCCCGTCGCGATGCCCGCGCCCGCCGCCGCCAGCAGGGCCACCACCACCGACGCCGCCGTCGGCAGCGGCAGGGCACGGGCCAGGACTGCCACGGCGACCGCGATCGCGCCCACCGTGACCGCGTCGGGTACGGCCGCCAGGTGCCCGGCCGCGACGATCGACAGCGCGGCCGAGGCGACCGTCGCCATCAGGCCGTACATCCGGGTGTCCGGGTCGGCGTGCGACCTGAGCTGGAGGACCAGGGACAGCAGGACCCAGACGCCGAGCGTGCCCAGGATCGCCCCCGGCGCGTGCTCCCGGCCCGCCACCAGCAGCGCCGCGTCCGCGGTGACCGCGCCCAGGAACGCCAGCGCGATGCCCTGCCGGGCCGGCCACATGCCGTTCAGCCGGAACCATCCGGCCGCCGTGACGGCCTGCAGGATCACCAGCGGTACGGCGAGCGCGTACGTCCCGACGGCCGCGGCCCCGGCGAGCAGCGCCCCCAGCACCGCGGTGAGCGCGGCCGGCTGCAGCCCGGGCTCGATGATCGGCGAACGGCCTTCGAGCCGGGCCCGCTGGTTGGCGGGGAGGGTGGACAGGTCGACGGCCGGGGGCTCGGGCTCGGCGGCGGTGGTCGTCGTGGTGGCGGCTGCGCCGGGCGCTGCGTAACCGTGCGGCTCGTACGCCTGCGTCTCCGGCGGCAACGGCTGGGCCGCCCCGTAGGGCTGCCGCTGCCATTGCTGCTGCGGGTAGGCCGCGCCGTTCGGGTCGTACCAGCCCTGTTGTCGGTACCCCTGGGGGTCAGGGTGGCTCTGTTGGACCTGGTAGCCCTGGGCCTGGTGGGCCTGGTGGGCCTGGTGGGCCTGGTGGCCCTGCGGGTGGCCCGGGTGGCCGTCATAGCCCCCGTACCCGGGTGGCGCGTATCCCTGGTGCCCCTCGTATCCCTCGTACGGTCCCTCGTACGGCTGGTTGCTCATCGCTCATCCTCCTGCGAACGGCGGGAGCACCTCGACCGTGCCGCCCTCGGCCAGCCGTACCGTCTCGTGCTCACGGGTCCCGACGGGGTCACCGTCGACCAGGAAGGAGCAGCGCTTCAGGACGCGGACGAGTTCGCCGGGGTGCCTCTCGCGCGCCGCGTCGAGCGCCTCCGCGAGCGTCGTCGCCTCGTACGGCTCCTCGGCGACCCCCGCGGCCGCCTTCGCGGCGGCCCAGTAGCGGACCGTGCCCTTTGCCATCTGCTTCCTCGACTCGGTCGTGGTGAACACCGATCAGGCTAGCCCGCCCGGGACGCGACCCACGCGCCGATGCGGGCCAGCAGGGCGTCGTCGCTGGCGTTCTCGGCGTGGCCCATGCCGGGCTCCAGCCACAGTTCGGCGTGGTCAGGGGCGGCCTCGGCCAACATGCGGGGGTGGTCGACGGGGAAGTAGCCGTCCTGGTCGCCGTGCACGATCAGCAGCGGTGTCGGCGCGATCAGGGGGACGGATTCGACGGGCGAGGTCGGGACCGGGTCCCAGTCGCGGTGGTGGATGCGGGTGCGCAGGCCGTAGCGGCCCAGCAGGCGGCCCTCGGGTCGGGTCACCAGCCAGTGCAGCCGCCGCATGGGGGCCGTGCCCCGGTAGAACCAGCGGGCGGGCGCGGACACGGACACCACCGCGTCCGGATCCGCGCCCTCCTCGTGCAGTGCCGCGTGGCGCAGCACCACCGAGCCGCCCATCGAGAAGCCGACCGTGGCCACCCGCGTGTGCCCCAGCTCCCGGGCCCACCGCACCGCGGCCGCCAGGTCGTGCACCTCGCGGTCGCCGACCGTGGACCGGCCGCCGGACGCCCCGTGGCCCCGGAAGGAGAACGTCACCACGGCGCCGTACCGCCTGAGGACGCCCGCCACCCGGCGCACATGGGGCCGCTCCAGGTCGCCCGTGAAGCCGTGTGCCACGACGATCGCAAGCTGGTCCAGGTGGCCGGAAGATGGACGTCCGGTGTCGTATACAACGGATCCCTGATCGTATGCGGCGTCGATCGTCACCGCGTCGACCGTGCGCAGAAACGTCCGAACAGACCCGCGACGAGCCGTCTCGGAGTGCGGACAAACCGTGGATCCTGCCGTTCCACCTGCCGTACCGGTGCTCATGTGGGCTATTCTGCTGGGCAGAGGACTCGGGCAGCGTAGCCCCCGGGTCCTTTTGTGCTTTCGGACGCGTTGTATACGACGCGGGAAACCGCAGGTGTACGGGCCCCGGGATGCGCAGAGCAGTGCCGCCCCGCCAAACGTCCTCGCAGGGACCGAGGAGGAACCAGACGTATGAGTTCTCTGCTGCTCCTGACCAACGCCCTTCAGCCGTCGACGGAGGTGCTTCCCGCTCTCGGTCTGCTCCTGCACAACGTGCGAGTGGCTCCGGCGGAAGGCCCGGCCCTCGTCGACACGCCGGGCGCCGACGTCATCCTCGTCGACGGGCGACGGGACCTGCCGCAGGTGCGCAGCCTGTGCCAGCTGCTGCGCTCCACCGGGCCCGGCTGTCCGCTCCTCCTCGTCGTGACCGAGGGCGGTCTCGCGGCCGTCACCGCCGACTGGGGCATCGACGACGTCCTGCTGGACACCGCGGGGCCCGCCGAGGTGGAGGCCCGGCTGCGGCTCGCCATGGGCCGCCAGCAGATCGTCAACGACGACTCCCCGATGGAGATCCGCAACGGCGACCTGTCGGTGGACGAGGCGACGTACTCGGCCAAGCTCAAGGGCCGCGTCCTCGACCTCACTTTCAAGGAGTTCGAGCTCCTGAAGTACCTCGCGCAGCACCCGGGCCGCGTCTTCACCCGCGCCCAGCTGCTGCAGGAGGTCTGGGGCTACGACTACTTCGGCGGTACGCGCACCGTCGACGTCCACGTACGACGGCTGCGCGCCAAGCTGGGGCCCGAGCACGAGTCGCTGATCGGCACCGTCCGGAACGTGGGCTACCGCTTCGTCACCCCCGAGAAGGTGGAGCGCGCCGCGGAGGAGGCGAAGGCCAAGGCGGCCCGGCCGCAGGCGGACGATGCGGACGACCCGGCGCCGGTGGCGGGGGCCGAGGTCACCGCCGAGGCGTAGGCCGACGTCACCGCCGAGACACCGGTGGACGTCACCGCCGAGGAGACGCAGGTCACCACCCAGGTCACAGGTGGGGCATAGAACCGGGAAAGCCCTGCCCAGAGGCGGTCCATCCGCGTAGACTCCGCGCGTGGCCAAGGTGACTCGGGATGATGTGGCGCGACTGGCGGGGACATCCACCGCCGTCGTCAGCTATGTCATCAACAACGGACCCCGGCCGGTCGCCCCGGCCACGCGCGAGCGTGTCCTCGCCGCGATCAAGGAACTGGGATACCGGCCCGACCGGGTCGCCCAGGCCATGGCGTCGCGGCGCACGGATCTCATAGGCATGATCGTGCCGGACGCGCGTCAGCCCTTCTTCGGGGAGATGACGCACGCGGTCGAGCAGGCCGCCGCCGAGCGCGGAAAGATGGTGCTCGTCGGCAACACCGACTACGTGGCCGAGCGCGAGGTCCACTATCTGCGCGCCTTCCTCGGTATGCGCGTCTCCGGGCTGATCCTGGTCAGCCACGCGCTCAACGACCACGCCGCCGCGGAGATCGACGCGTGGGACGCCCGGGTGGTGCTGCTGCACGAGCGGCCCGAGGCGATCGACGACGTCGCGGTCGTCACGGACGACCTGGGCGGCGCCCAGCTCGCCGTGCGACACCTTCTCGAACATGGATACGAGTACGTCGCCTGTATGGGTGGTACCGCCGAGACCCCGGCGGTCGGCGACCCCGTCTCCGACCACGTCGAGGGCTGGCGGCGCGCGATGCAGGAGGCCGGGATCTCCACGGAGGGCCGCCTGTTCGAGGCGCCCTACAACCGGTACGACGCGTACAACGTCGCCCTGGAACTGCTGTCCGGGCCCCATCGGCCGCCGGCGATCTTCTGCTCCACCGACGACCAGGCGATCGGCGTGCTGCGGGCCGCCCGCGAGCTGCGGATCGATGTGCCCGGGGAGCTGGCGGTGGCCGGGTTCGACGACGTGAAGGAGGCGGCTCTGACCGACCCGCCGCTCACCACGGTCGCCTCGGACCGTTCGGGCATGGCCCGCGCGGCCGTCGATCTGGTGCTCGACGACGGGCTTCGGGTGGCTGGGTCGCGGCGGGAGCGGTTGAAGTTGTTCCCCTCGCGGCTGGTCGTGCGCCGTTCCTGCGGCTGCGAGTAGCAGGGCCCCAGCCCCCTGAGTCACCCCGGAACCCACCCTCCGGAATCCCCCGGAACCTATGAGCCGGACGCCTTCATCGCGGACGCCTTTATATCGGACATACACGGTTCTGTCGGGCTTCTCAGCGGGGCCTCAGGAAGCTCTCATGATCACGGGACACTCTCTTCTACATGACCGAGAGCTTCCGCCGCAGCAGCGAGTACGAGCACCCCGAGAGTCACGGACCCCAGTCCGCGTACCCCGAGCAGCAGCACACCCCTTCCCCCGTGAACCCGGAGTGGCCGCCCCCTCCGGCGTACGAGCCGGCACAGCCGGCGGTCGCGGCCGGCGGCGGTCATGACGGCAACGGCGACGACGGCACGGCCGTCCTGGCCGCCGTCCCGGCCCGCCCCGAGCCGAAGCGGCGCGCCAAGGGCCCGCTCGTACTCCTCGCCGCCGTGGCGATCGTCGCCGCCGCGATAGGAGGCGGCACGGCGTACGGGATCCAGGAGCTGACCGGCAAGGGCACCGCCGCCTCCACCAGTTCGACCAGCACCAACGTGGTGCCGTCCAGCGCCAGGGGCACGATCGCCGGGGTGGTCGCCGCGGTCAACCCGAGCATCGTGGAGATCAACGCCACCTCCAACGCCGGTCAGTCGACCGGTTCGGGCGTGATCATCACCGGCGACGGCCAGATCATCACCAACAACCACGTCATCTCCGGCGCCTCCTCCATCAAGGTGACGACGAGCGACGGCAAGTCGTACACCGCGCAGGTCGTGGGCACCGACAGCAAGAAGGACCTGGCGCTCATCAAGCTGCAGGGCGCGTCCGGGCTGAAGGCCGCCACGCTCGGCAACTCCGACGGTCTCCAGGTCGGCGACCAGGTCGTTGCCATCGGCTCCCCCGAGGGGCTGAGCGACACGGTCACCAGCGGCATCATCTCCGCCCTGAACCGTGACGTCACCGTGCCGACCGACGAGAACCAGCAGCAGGGCGGTGACGGCCGGTGGCCGTTCGCGTTCGGCGGCCGGCAGTTCAACGGCGACACGGGCTCGTCCACGACGACGTACAAGGCGATCCAGACCGACGCCTCCCTCAACCCCGGCAACTCCGGTGGCGCCCTCATCGACCTGAACGGCAACGTCATCGGCATCAACTCGGCGATGTACTCGGCCAGTTCGGACTCGACCTCGTCGAGCGCCGGCAGCGTCGGCCTGGGCTTCGCCATCCCGATCAACACCGTCAAGTCCGACCTGGCGACGCTGCGCTCCGGCTCTCAGAGCTGAGCGGGCGCCCCGCCGGGCGAGTGGTAAGGAGTACGACATGATCACGATGGCTGTGCACGAGGTCACCGGGGCCACCGAGCCCGGCGGAGTGCTGCTGGCCCTGGCCGTGGCGAACGAGCTCCACGCCCCGACACGGCGCCGGCCCCGGACCCGGACCCGGCCTCAGCCCCGGCCCAGGCCCCTGCCGCGGACCCTGCCGCGCGTCGAGCGCGCCCCCGAGGTCGCGATCCCGCAGGTGGCGGTGCCGCAGCTGATGGGACTGCGCATGACGGACGCGCGCCCGCACCGCCGCAAGGTTCCGCTGAACCGGCTGACCGCGGTGATGGGCTGACCGCAGCTGTTCAGTGCCCGGGGGCGCGCGACCCGGCGCCGGCGGGGTTCCTCCGCCCACAGCAAGAACCTTTCCGTCCCCGACCCGAATCGTGCGAGGCTGAATCCGTATCGCCCGCCCGCCGCACCTTGAGGAACTCCACATCCATGAGCCCCGCCGAAGGCGACCGTGAACCCCAGCGCATCCTGATCGTCGACGACGAGCCGGCCGTGCGTGAAGCACTCCAGCGCAGCCTCGCCTTCGAGGGTTATGCCACCGAGGTGGCCGTGGACGGTGCGGACGCGCTGGACAAGGCGACCGCGTACCAGCCGGACCTGGTGGTCCTCGACATCCAGATGCCCCGCATGGACGGCCTCACCGCCGCCCGCCGGATCCGGGGGGCGGGCGACACCACTCCCATCCTGATGCTGACGGCCCGCGACACGGTCGGCGACCGTGTCACCGGCCTGGACGCCGGGGCCGACGACTACCTGGTCAAGCCGTTCGAGCTGGACGAGCTGTTCGCCCGTATCCGCGCCCTGCTGCGCCGCAGCTCCTACGCGGCGGCCGTGGCGGGCGCGGCCGAGGAGAACGACGTCCTCACCTTCGCCGACCTGCGCATGGACCTCGCCACCCGGGAGGTCACACGCGGCGGGCGCCCGGTGGAGCTGACCCGTACCGAGTTCACGCTCCTGGAGATGTTCATGGCACACCCGCGCCAGGTGCTGACCCGCGAGCAGATCCTGAAGGCGGTGTGGGGCTTCGACTTCGAGCCGTCCTCGAACTCGCTCGACGTCTACGTCATGTACCTGCGCCGCAAGACGGAGGCGGGCGGCGAGCCGCGCCTGGTGCACACCGTGCGGGGCGTGGGCTACGTCCTGCGGCAGGGCGGCGCCGAGTGATCAAGCGGTTCCGTTCCCTTCCGCTGCGCTCCCGGCTGGCCCTGCTGGTCGCGGCGGCGGTGGCGTTCGGGGTGGCGGCGGTGTCCGTCACCTGCTGGTTCATCGTGCAGGGCAAGCTGTACCAGCAGGTCGACAACCAGCTGAAGTCCGCCAGCGGCCCGGTCAAGATGGTCGGGCTGACGAACACCCTGAGCAACTGCCGGACCAGTCCCGCTCCCCAGGACGACCGCGGTCCGCAGCCCGACACCTACTACATGCAGGTGATCAACACGGACGGCAGGTCCTGCGTCTACCCGACGTCCGCGGGCCTCCTCCACGTCACCCGCACCGATCTCGAGGTCGCCGGGAACCCGGCCCTGAACCGGAGCATCATCCACAACAGCACCGACAGCAAGGGCAATCCGGTGCGGGTGATCGCGGCGCCCCTGATGAGCGAGGGCCCGGGCGGCCTGCAACTGTTCGCCGACAGCGCCCTGCTCGTGGCGGTCTCCCTCAGAGACACCCAGAAGACGCTCGGCGACCTGGCCCTGATCCTCCTCGTGGTGTCCGGCATCGGTGTCGTGGGCGCCGGAGCCGCCGGTCTCACCGTGGCCCGGGCGGGTCTGCGCCCCGTCGACAAGCTCACCGAGGCCGTCGAGCACATCGCCCGCACCGAGGACCTCACGACCCGTATCCCGGTCGAGGAGGAGAGCGAGGACGAGATCGCCCGTCTGTCCCGGTCCTTCAACTCGATGACGTCGGCCCTGGCCAGCTCGCGGGAACTGCAGCAGCAGCTGATCGCGGACGCGGGCCACGAGCTGCGCACCCCGCTCACGTCGCTGCGCACCAACATCGAACTCCTCACCCGCAGCGAGGAGACGGGCCGCCCGATCCCCCCGGCGGACCGCAAGGCGCTGCTCGCCTCGGTGAAGGCGCAGATGACGGAGTTGGCCTCGCTCATCGGTGACCTCCAGGAACTGTCGCGCCCCACGAGCGGCCAGCACGCCGACAAGGCGCAGGTGGTGGCGTGGCAGGACGTCGTCGAGTCGGCGCTGCGCCGCGCCCGGCTGCGCGGCCCGGAGCTGACCATCACGGCCGACCTCCAACCGTGGTACGTCCGCTCGGAGCCGTCCGCACTGGAGCGGGCGGTGGTCAACATCCTGGACAACGCGGTGAAGTTCAGCCCCGAGGCCGGCACGATCGAGGTCCAGCTGGCCGACGGCGTGCTGAGCGTGCGCGACCACGGCCCGGGCATCGCGGTCGACGAACTCCCGCACGTCTTCGACCGCTTCTGGCGCTCCCCGAGCGCCCGCGCCCTGCCCGGCTCGGGCCTCGGCCTGTCGATCGTGGCCCGCACGGTGGAGCAGGCGGGCGGCGAGGTGTCCCTGACCCCCGCGGAGGACGGCGGCACGGTGGCGACGATACGGCTGCCGGGGGCGCCGACTCCGCCGCCGGAGGAACAACCGACCGTCGCGTAGCGCTCCGCCCCCGCTGAGGATCAGTGGTGGCCGAGCATGCCGGGGGAGTCGATGTCGACGGTGAGGATGCCCGGCGGGTAGTCGTCCTCCCGGCCCGTCAGGATGATCGACATGCCCCCCGTCTCCAGATGTGGTGTTGCGACGTAGAGAGCGTGACAGGTGTCAGGGCCGCCCCAGCCGTCCCTGATCATCCCTCCGACCGTGGCCGCCGCAACCTGGGTGAGCGGGTCGACCATGACGCCCGGCAGCGCCAGCACGTCGCCTGCGATGCCCTTCTCCGTCGACTCGGCGTGCATCAGGCACAACGCCGGGATGTGCAGCCGGTCTCCCGGCGTATGAGCGACGTTGTCGGCGAGATGGTGCAGAGCGCGGTGTCCCTGTGTGAGCGCCACCACCGCACTGGTGTCGAGAACGATCACGCGGCCCTGCTCCTCGGGGTGTGCATCTTCTCGGCAGCCATGGCGTAGATATTCGCCAGAACGTCGGGCCCCTGGTCGAGTTCTTCGTCGGTCAGCGTGCAGCCCATGCGCTCACGAAGCACCTTGCGAGTGGCGGCGACGCGTTCCGCGATCTGCTCCGCGGTGAGCTGTTCCGCCGCCAGCTTCTCGACGAGCTGCCCCAGGGTCATCCCCCGCTCCTTGGCGACCTGGGCGAGATGGTCCCGGGCCTGCCGGGACACCTGAATGGTCGTGTGCTCTGCCATAGCGTCACCATAGTCACACCAGAGCACCTGCGCGCCAGGTCTCCCCACGGCTTCACCCGAAGGTGTTCAGGCCCCTCGCCCTCGCCCTTGCCCCGCCCCGCTCCGCGCCCGCGGCCGAGGCGGGGCTCCGCACAGTGTTCCGGGGCCCCGCCCCGTCTCCTTGTCCGGGGGTTACGTACGGACCGTGATGCGGTCCGCCGCCGGCACCGGATACGGCGACGTGGCCGACGAGTTCGCCGTCAGATGCGCCTCGAAGGCCGCCAGGTCGTCCCCGCCCACAAGCACGTTCGTGCCCTTGCCCAGCTCCGCGAAGCCGTCGCCCGCCACCCGCGAGGAAAGAGTTCATCGCGACCCGGTAGGTGGCGGCGGGGCCGATCGCCGCGCCGTTCAGCCGGATCGAGTCCACGACCACGCGCGCGGCGCCCGACTTCGTCAGGTCCAGCGTGCAGGTGAGCCCCTTGGAAACCTGGAGGATCTTCGGGGAGGCCTCGTTCGCACCGCTGACCTGCTGCTGCAGCGCGGTGATCAACTGCGCACCGGTCAGGTTCACCAGGTTGACGGTGTTGGCGAAGGGCTGGACCGCGTACGCCTCCCCGTACGTCACCACCCCGTCGCCCTCGCCGCCGCTCGCTGCGTAGGTGAG
This sequence comes from Streptomyces sp. NPDC001848, assembly GCF_042891915.1. Taxonomy (NCBI): domain Bacteria; kingdom Bacillati; phylum Actinomycetota; class Actinomycetes; order Kitasatosporales; family Streptomycetaceae; genus Streptomyces; species Streptomyces sp. NPDC001848. The sequence goes on from NZ_JBIATP010000013.1 coordinate 251,534, forward strand.
CGGGGCGCGGATACCGCCGGGGTTCATCAGGGCGAGGTCCGCCTCGGGGTCCACGAACCTCGGCCGGGGTACCGGCCGTGGCCAGGCCCGCGGCGGCGGCGAGGATGCGGTGAAGATGTCTGTGCCGGAGGTTCGGCGGCATGTGCCCCCCTGCGGTGTGCCCTGCGGTGTGCCCTGTGCCGTGTCCTGTGGTGTGCCCTGCGTGTGCCCTGCATGTGCAAAGAACGCACCAAGACGGCGGTTCGGGCAGCTTGGAGTCAACGCGCGTAGCGCCAAAGGGGGTTCAGGGTTACGAGCGGGTTGCCCTTTACCTCCCCTTTCCTTGCTCGGCCCCGTACTCTCGTACCCATGACCAGCGACGACACCGCCCGCCCGGCCACGACCCGCTCCCTCGAGACCCGCACCGCGCTCTCGCCCGAACAGGCCGACGCCGTGCTGGCACTCCTCGCCGACGCCGCCCGGGTCGACGGGCAGCAGGCCGTGTCCGAACAGGGGCGGCTGCAGTTGCGCGGCGGCGAGCGGGAGGGCGTCTCCCATCTTCTGCTGACGGTCGACGGCACGCTCGTCGGATACGCCCAACTGGAGGACACCGACCCGGTGGAGGCGCCGGCCGCCGAGCTGGTCGTCCACCCGGCGCACCGCGGCCACGGACACGGCCGGGCGCTGGGCTCCGCCCTCCTCGCGGCCTCCGGCAAGCGGCTGCGAGTGTGGGCGCACGGCGGCCACGCCGCGGCACGGCACCTGGCGCAGGTCCTCGGCCTGACCCTGTTCCGCGAACTGCGCCAGTTGCGCCGCTCGTTGACGGACTTCGACCCGCCGGAGCCGACGCTGCCGGAGGGCGTCACGGTGCGCACGTTCGTGCCCGGGCAGGACGACGCGGCCTGGCTCGCCGTCAACGCGGAGGCGTTCGCCCACCACCCCGAACAGGGCTCCCTCACCCAGCGCGACCTCGACGACCGCAAGGCGGAGCCGTGGTTCGACCCGGAGGGCTTCTTCCTCGCGGAACGGGCGGGCGAACTGGTCGGCTTCCACTGGACGAAGGTCCACGCGCAGGAGCGGCTGGGCGAGGTGTACGTCCTGGGCGTCCGCCCCGGCACGCAGGGCACCGGCCTGGGCCGCGCCCTGACCACGATCGGCCTGCGCCACCTGGCGGCCCGGGGCCTGCCGACGGCGATGCTGTACGTCGACGCGGACAACAAGGCGGCGTTGGCGGTGTACGAGCGGCTGGGCTTCACGACGTACGAGACGGATCTGATGTACCGGACGGAGACCTGATCCAGGTTTCCGCCGCCCCCGCCGCCCCTACCCTTCCCGTCCCTGGGGGCTGCGCCCCCAGCCCCCCTTTCGGCCTGAACGGCCTCGTCCTCGAACGCCGGACCGGCTGAAAATCAGCCCCTCCGGCGTTCGAGGGGCAGAGGTCCGGGGCCGGCCCCCGAAAAGCGGGTCTGGGGCGCAGCCCGCCGGGGTACGGGCGCAGCCCGCCGGGGTACGCGCGCAGCCCGCCGGGGTACGCGCGCAGCCCGCCGGGGTACGCGCGCAGCCCGCCGGGGTACGCGCGCAGCCCCGCCAAGGGGGCGCAGTCGACGCAGTCCTTGCCAGGCCCCCCGGGGACGCAGTCCCGCCAGGGGTGGGTGCCGGAGGACGCAGGCCGGGCCAGGGGTGCTGGGGACGCAGTCCCCGCCGCGGGTTCCAGGGGCGCAGCCCCGCCAGGGGTGCAGGGGCGCAGCCCCGCCAGGGGTGCAGGGGCGCAGCCCCGCCGAGACGCAGGGACCCAGCCCCGCCAAGGGGCGCAAAGGCGCAGCCCCGCCAGGGGGCGCAAAGGCCCAGCCCCGCCAAGACGCAGGGACCCAGCCCCGCCAAGGGGCGCAAAGGCCCAGCCCCGCCAGGGGGTGCAGAGGCACAGTCCCGCCAGGGGGTGCAGAGGCACAGTCCCGCCAGGGGATGCAGGGGCCCAGCCCCGCCAGGGGGCGCAAAGGCCCAGCCCCGCCAGGGGGTGCAGAGGCACAGTCCCCGCCAAGACGCAGGGACCCAGCCCCGCCAAGGGGCGCAAAGGCCCAGCCCCGCCAGGGGGTGCAGAGGCCCAGTCCCCGCCAAGACGCAGGGACCCAGCCCCGCCAAGGGGCGCAAAGGCCCAGCCCCGCCAGGGGGTGCAGAGGCCCAGCCCCGCCAGGGGGCGCAAAGGCCCAGCCCCGCCAAGGGGCGCAAAGGCCCAGCCCCGCCAGGGGGTGCAGAGGCACAGTCCCCGCCAAGACGCAGGGACCCAGCCCCGCCAAGGGGCGCAAAGGCCCAGCC
>NZ_JBIATP010000013.1:253922-271386 GCF_042891915.1 Streptomyces sp. NPDC001848
GCCCCGCCAGGGGGCGCAAAGGCACAGTCCCCGCCAAGACGCAGGGACCCAGCCCCGCCAGGGGGCGCAAAGGCCCAGCCCCGCCAAGGGGCGCAAAGGCCCAGCCCCGCCAGGGGGTGCAGAGGCACAGTCCCCGCCGAGACGCAGGGCCCCAGCCCCGCCAAGGGGCGCAAAGGCCCAGCCCCGCCAGGGGGTGCAGGGGCGCAGCCCCGCCAGGGGCGCAGAGGCCTGCCCCCCCGCCGGGGTCGAAGGGGCGGAGCCCCTGGGGGATGGGACGGTAGGGGCGGAGGGGCGACGCCCCCGGGCCTCCGCCCGCTATCCCGCACGTCATGTCGCCGTAACCATTGATTCAGACGGACTTGCGACGCTCGCCCAATGAACGCCGCCGTGCCAGAGCCCTCGCCGCCCCCGGAGAACGGGGTCGGTGCGGACCGCGCGCGCTCGCTGCCGCGCGGCCTTGCCGACGCGCCCATCACCCGTTCGGCGCGGAAGAATGGGTTTATGAGCCAGCAGAACGCCCAGGCGCCGGTCAACCCGTCTCCCACCACCCCCCGTGAGGGAGAGCCGTCGGGTCGCGCGACCATGCAGAATCAGCAGCCCTCCGTGGGTTCCATCGCCGCGCACCGCCCGCACACCGTGGCCGCGGCGGTCTCCGGACTGGACCCCGACCTCGACGCCGACCTCGACGCCTACGAGGAGGCCGAGGGCGCCCAGCTGCCCCAGGGCCGCTTCCTGGACCGCGAGCGCAGCTGGCTCCAGTTCAACGAGCGTGTCCTCGAACTCGCCGAGGATCCGAACACACCGCTCCTCGAGCGCGCGAAGTTCCTCGCGATCTTCGCCAGCAACCTGGACGAGTTCTTCATGGTCCGGGTCGCCGGTCTGAAGCGTCGTATCGCCACCGGGGTCGCCACCCGGTCCGCCTCGGGCCTCCAGCCCCGCGAGGTGCTGGAGATGATCTGGGCCCGCTCCCGGGAGCTGATGGCCCGGCACGCCGCCGCCTTCCAGGAGGACGTCGCCCCCGCCCTCGCGGAGGAGGGCATCCACATCGTCCGCTGGAGCGAGCTGACCGACAAGGAGCAGGCGCGGCTCTTCACCCTGTTCCGGCACCAGATCTTCCCGGTGCTGACCCCGCTCGCCGTGGACCCCGCGCATCCCTTCCCGTACATCTCGGGCCTGTCCCTCAACCTCGCGGTCGTCGTGCGCAACCCGGTCTCCGGCCACCGCCACTTCGCCCGCGTGAAGGTGCCGCCGCTGCTCTCCCGCCTCCTGGAGGCCTCCCCGCAGCGTTACGTCCCCATCGAGGACGTCATCGCCGCGCACCTGGAGGAACTCTTCCCGGGCATGGAGGTGCTGGAGCACCACACCTTCCGGATAACCCGCAACGAGGACCTCGAGGTCGAGGAGGACGACGCCGAGAACCTGCTCCAGGCCCTGGAGAAGGAGCTCATGCGGCGCCGCTTCGGCCCGCCGGTGCGCCTGGAGGTCGAGGAGTCCATCGACCGCTACGTCCTCGACCTGCTGGTGCGCGAGCTGAAGATCTCCGAGGCCGAGGTGTACCCGCTGCCCGGCCCCCTGGACCTCACCGGCCTCTTCGGCATCGCCAACCTCGACCGGCTCGAGCTGAAGTACCCGAAGTTCGTCGCCGGCACCCATCGCGACCTCGCGGAGGTCGAGTCGGCGTCCGCGCCGGACATCTTCGCCGCGCTGCGCGAGCGGGACGTCCTGCTGCACCACCCGTACGACAGCTTCTCCACGTCCGTGCAGGCGTTCCTGGAGCAGGCCGCCGCCGACCCGGACGTCCTCGCGATCAAGCAGACGCTGTACCGCACCTCGGAGACCTCGCCGATCGTCGACGCGCTGATCGACGCCGCCGAGTCCGGCAAGCAGGTCCTCGTGCTGGTCGAGATCAAGGCCCGCTTCGACGAGCAGGCCAACATCAAGTGGGCCCGCAAGCTGGAGGAGGCGGGCTGCCACGTCGTCTACGGTCTCGTCGGGCTGAAGACCCACTGCAAGCTGTCCCTGGTCGTCCGGCAGGAAGGCGAAACGCTCCGCCGTTACAGCCACGTCGGCACGGGCAACTACCACCCCAAGACCGCACGCCTGTACGAGGACCTGGGGCTGCTGACGGCCGACCCGCAGGTCGGCGCGGACCTGTCCGACCTGTTCAACCGGCTGTCGGGTTACTCCCGCCGGGAGATCTACCGCCGCCTGCTGGTCGCCCCGAAGTCCCTGCGCGACGGCCTGGTCTCGCGGGTCAACAAGGAGATCCAGCACCACCGGGCCGGTCGGCCCGCGTACGTCCGCATCAAGGTCAACTCGATGGTGGACGAGGCGGTCGTCGACTCCCTCTACCGGGCCTCCCAGGCGGGCGTCCCGGTCGACGTGTGGGTGCGCGGCATCTGCGCGCTGCGCCCGGGCGTGGCCGGCCTGTCGGAGAACATCCGGGTACGGTCCATCCTCGGCCGCTTCCTGGAGCACTCCCGTGTCTTCGCCTTCGGCAACGGCGGCGAACCGGAGGTGTGGATCGGCAGCGCGGACATGATGCACCGCAACCTCGACCGCCGTATCGAAGCACTCGTCAGGGTCACCGACCCGGCGCACCGGGCGGCCCTCAACCGGCTCCTGGAGACCGGTATGTCCGACACCACCTCCTCCTGGCACCTGGGCCCGGACGGCGAGTGGATCCGGCACGCCGTCGATGCCGACGGCCAGCCCCTGCCGAACATCCAGGAGATGCTCATAGACGCCCGGAGGCGCCGGCGTGGCACAGCAACACCTTGATCCCCCCACCGATCCCGCGGCCGATCCCAGGACCGGGCCCGGGCCTGTGTCCGAGGACGCCCTCGCGGAGTACCTGCGGGCCCAGGCCACGGAGTTCCTCCGCTCGCTGCGCCAGCACCGCGAGGCCGGTGAGGGGGGTCCCCCCGCTCGGGCGAGGTCGAGAGCGGAGGAGGGGGGCACCGCGGACGACTCCGGCGACGCGGCGCTCGCCCTGCGCCGCTCGGCCCGTCGCATCAGCGGCACACTGCACACGTTCCGCGCCCTGCTCGACGCCGAGTGGTCGGACGCGATGCGGCCGGAGCTGGCCTGGCTGTCGGGCACGCTGGCCCGCGAGCACGCGTACGCGGCCCGGCTGGACCGCCTGCTGTTCGCCCTGCACCGGCTGTCGGGCTCGTCGGCCTTCCCCACGCAGACGACCGGCGCGGCGGAGGGTGCCGGGACGCGCGGCCGGGCCGGCGTTCCGGAGCGCGGCAACCTCACCGTGGGCGCCGCGAAGGCGGGCGCGCTGCTGGAGCGCCAGCTGACCCTGGCCCGTACCCGCGCCCACTCGGCGGCCCTGCAGGCACTCGGCTCCAGCCGCTTCCACGCGGTGGCGGACAGCGTCGCCTTACTCGCCAGCGAGGTCCCGCTCACCCCGGCCGCGGCGACCGCAGACCTGCGCCTGCCGGCCGCGGCGGCCGAGGAGCGGCTGACCGACGCGGTGGCCGCACTGCCGCTGGTCACCGCGGGCCACCCGTACAACGCGGAGGCGCTGGTCCACGGCCTGTCCCCGGACCCGGCCCCGCACCCGCAGGACGGCCCCTGGCACCAGGTCCGGCTGCTGCTGCGGTTGCACCGCTACGCCCGGGAGGTACTCCACGGCGAGGACGCGCCCGTCGACGTACGGCTGCTCGCGGCCGGGCAGGCCCTCAACCAGCACCGGGACGCCTCGGAGGCGGCGGCCGCGGCGGCCGCGGCGGCCCGCACCCCGCGCATCGCCCCGGCGACGGCCTACGCCCTGGGCGTGCTGCACGCCGACCAGCGCCACGAGGTGGAGGCGGCCCGCTTCGCCTTCCAGCAGTCGTGGCAGAAGCAGGCGGTGGGTACTCCGTAGTTGCCGCACGACGGCACGGCTCACGGGGGACACGCACCGTATGCGTGAGAGAGGAGCCAGAGCACCCGATGACCGAGGAGACCATCCGCGCGGCGGGCTGTGTCCTGTGGCGCCGCTCGCCCATCGACGGCGCGCTGGAGATCTGTCTGGTCCACCGGCCGAAGTACGACGACTGGTCCCACCCCAAGGGCAAGCTGAAGCACGGCGAGGACCCGCTCACCGGAGCACTGCGGGAGGTGGCGGAGGAGACGGGGTACACCGCCGTGCCCGGCGCGCCTTTGCCCACCGTCCACTACCTGGCGAACGGCCGTCCCAAGCAGGTCCACTACTGGACGGCCGAGGCGACGGACGGCTTCTTCGCCCCGAACCGCGAAGTCGACCGCGTGCTGTGGCTCCCCCCGGCCGCGGCCCGCCACCGCCTGACGCAGCCGCGGGACCGAGACCTCATCGACGCACTGCTCAGCTCGCTGAACCGGGCCTGAACGAAGGGCCCTGAACGGGGCCCTGAACGCCTGGGCCCTGAACGAACGGGCCTGAACGAAGGGGCCTGAACGAGCGGCCGTCGCCCCGGCGTCCGGGACAGCCCCCACGGTCGGCGGCGGGTCCGGTTCCACGACGCGCTGCGGAACGCTCATGAATGACCGTTCGAACTCACGACCGTTCGAACAGGAACGCGTCGAGTCGGTTGCGGACGAGTGAGGAGTTTTCGGAGCAGAATCCGGGATCACGCCGTGTCCTCAACGTAAGCGTTCCGTGACCTAACCACACCGTCCGCAGGGGTTCACCCCCCGTTCACTTTCGGCCATAGGCGCCTTCACCTGATCTGCCTACTTTCGGCCTTACCCGGTGGTGGGCGCGACCTTCTGTGCGCCCACATCACCCACCCCTCGCACGCCGCCGATCAGGACGGCGGCTCCTGGAAGGAACTCCCGAAAGTGAAGCTTCAGCGCATGAACCGGCGGGCCCTCACCCTCGGTGCTCTCGCCGTCTCCGGCGCCCTGGCCCTCACGGCGTGCGGCTCCGACGACACGGGCTCCAAGAGCAGCAGCGGAGGCAGCAGCGCCTCCGCCGGCGCGTCGAACGCCAGCTCCATCAAGTGCGACAACGCCAAGGGCCAGCTGCTCGCCGACGGCTCCTCCGCGCAGAAGAACGCCATCGACGCCTGGACGGCCCAGTTCAGCCAGGCCTGCCAGGGTGTGCAGATCAACTACAAGGGCAGCGGCTCCGGTGCCGGTGTCACCGCGTTCACCCAGGGCCAGCTGGCCTTCGCCGGTTCCGACTCCGCGCTGAAGCCCGCAGACGTCGAGGCCTCCAAGAAGGTCTGCACCGGTGGCGGCCAGGGCATCGACCTGCCGATGGTCGGCGGCCCGATCGCCGTCGGCTACAACCTGCCGGGCGTGGACAACCTGGTCCTGGACGCCACCACGCTGGCCAAGATCTTCAACAGCGACATCAAGACCTGGGACGACCCGGCGATCAAGAAGCTGAACCCGAACGCCAAGCTGCCGTCCACCAAGATCTCGGCCTTCCACCGTTCGGACGAGTCCGGCACCACGGACAACTTCACCAAGTACCTCAAGGCCGCGGCCCCCGCCGTCTGGGGCAAGTACTCCGGCGGCAAGGCCTGGCAGGCCCCCGGCGGCCAGTCGGCCCCGCAGTCCGCGGGTGTGGCCCAGCAGGTGAAGCAGACCGCCGGCGCCATCGGCTACTTCGAGCTGTCCTACGCCAAGGACATGAGCACGGCCGCCATCGACACGGGCGCCTCCGCCCCGGTCAAGCCGTCCACCGACGCCGCCAGCAAGGCGATCGCGGACGCCAAGGTCGTCGGCACCGGCAAGGACCTGTCGCTGAAGCTCAACTACACCACCAAGGCCGACGGCGCCTACCCGATGGTCCTGGTCACCTACGAGATCGTCTGCGACAAGGGCAACAAGGCGGACACCCTGCCCGCCACCAAGGCCTTCCTGCGCTACATCGCCAGCACGGACGGCCAGTCGATCCTGACCCAGAACAGCTACGCGCCGATCCCCGACGCGATCATCTCCAAGGTCCGCACCACCATCGAGGGCCTGAGCTGACCTGAGTGTGCGGTCCGGTCCCACCCCGGGACCGGACCGCACCGTCCGGTGCACCGCCGCCTGGAGCCCTGCCACGAGCGTGGCTCCGCAGACCGGAGATCCCGATGGACATATCAACAAAGAACATTCAAGCGCCTCCCCCCGCACCCGAGCCGTCCGCGGCCGAACACAAGCGCGCGGCCCGCGGCGCCACCCGGCCCGGAGACCGGATCTTCCTCGGTCTGTCCCGTGGGTCGGGTGTCCTGCTGCTGGTGATCATGGCCGCGATCGCGGTCTTCCTCACCTACCGTGCGTACCTGGCGATCAGCAAGGACCAGGGCAACTTCCTGACCACCTTCGAGTGGAACACCAACGTCGTCCCGCCGAGCTTCGGCATCGCCGTCCTGGCGTTCGGCACCATCGTGTCCTCGATCATCGCCATGGTCATCGCGGTCCCGATCGCGGTCGCCATCGCGCTCTTCCTCACGCACTACGCCCCGCGCCGGCTCTCGGGCCCCATCGCGTACGTGATCGACCTGCTCGCCGCCGTGCCGTCCATCGTCTACGGCCTGTGGGGCGCCCTGATCCTCGTACCGCACCTGACCGGCCTCTTCAGCTGGCTTAACGACTACTTCGGCTGGACCGGCATCCTGTCCTGGGACGGCGGCCCGCCGCGCTCGCTGCTCACCGTGGGCATCCTGCTCGCGATCATGATCCTGCCGATCGTCACCAACGTGAGCCGTGAGGTCTTCCGTCAGGTCCCGCGCATGCACGAGGAGGCGGCCCTCGCCCTCGGTGCCACGCGCTGGGAGGTCATCCGCATGGCGGTGCTGCCCTTCGGGCGCTCCGGCGTCATCTCCGCCTCGATGCTCGGCCTCGGCCGCGCCCTCGGCGAGACCATGGCCGTCGCCACCGTGCTCTCCCCGGACTTCCTCATCCACGGCAGCCTGCTCAACCCCGGCGGCGGCACCTTCGCCCAGAACATCGCCAGCAAGTTCAACGAGGCGACGGAGTACGGCCGTGACGCGCTGATCGCCTCCGGTCTGGTCCTGTTCGTCATCACCCTGCTGGTCAACGGCGCGGCCCGCGTGATCATCGCCCGCCGCAAGGAGTACTCGGGGGCCAACGCATGAGCACCGCAGCCATCGCCGACAAGCGCCCCAGCACCCTGCGCGGCGCCAGCCTGCCCAGGTGGTCCCCGTGGGCCATCGCCGCCGGTTCGATCGCCGTCGCGTGCGGCATCGGCGCCGGCGCCGGTCTGACGAGCCACATCCAGTGGGGCCTGATCGCCGCGATCCTCTTCCTCCTCGGCACCTACGCCGTCGCCGCGCGCGTCGAGGGACGCCGTCAGGCCAAGGACCGCATCGCGACCTCCCTGGTGTGGGTCGCCTTCCTGCTCGCCGTGGTTCCGCTGGTCTCCCTGGTGTGGACGACCCTCTCGCGCGGTGTGAAGGTCCTCGACATCTACTTCCTGACCCACTCGATGGGCGTCGTCCCCGACTCCCAGCCCGGCGGTGGCATCTACCACGCCATCCTCGGCAGCCTGGAGCAGGTCGGTCTCGCCACCGTGATCGGCGCGCCGATCGGCGTGCTCACCGCGATCTACCTGGTGGAGTACGGACGCGGCAGGCTGGCGCAGGCCGTCACCTTCTTCGTCGACGTGATGACCGGTATCCCGTCGATCGTCGCCGGTCTGTTCATCCTCAGCCTGATGCTGATCTTCAACATGGAGCCCTTCGGCTTCGCCGGCTCGCTCGCCCTGGCCATCCTGATGATGCCGGTCGTGGTCCGCTCCACGGAGGAGATGCTCAAGCTCGTCCCGAACGAGCTGCGCGAGGCGTCCCTCGCGCTCGGCGTCCCGAAGTGGCGCACCATCCTGAAGGTGGTCCTGCCCACTTCCATCGGCGGCATCACCACCGGCATCATGCTGTCGATCGCCCGTATCGCCGGTGAGACCGCGCCCGTGCTGCTGCTGGTCTTCGGCAACCGCTTCATCAACGCGAACCCCTTCGAGGGCGCGCAGCAGTCGCTGCCGCTGTACATCTACCAGCAGTACGCGAACAGCGCCGGCGCCAACGCGGCCTACGACCGCGCCTGGGCGGCGTCGCTGACACTGATCGCCTTCGTGATGATCCTCAACCTGGTGGCCCGCGGCATCGCCCGCTGGAAGGCTCCGAAGACCGGTCGCTGAGGCGACTATCTCCGGCTCCGCCGCGCGGGGCCAAACAGCGACCGATCAAGACTTTCTGGAAGTGAAGTAGTCATGGCCAAGCGAATCGACGTAAGCGGGCTCACCGCCTACTACGGCTCCCACAAGGCGATCGAGGACATCTCGATGTCCATCGAGCCGCGGTCGGTGACGGCGTTCATCGGCCCCTCCGGCTGCGGCAAGTCGACGTTCCTGCGCACGCTGAACCGTATGCACGAGGTGACGCCGGGCGGGCGCGTCGAGGGCAAGGTGCTGCTCGACGACGAGGACCTGTACGGCGCCGGGATCGACCCGGTCTCCGTCCGCCGTGAGGTGGGCATGGTCTTCCAGCGCCCGAACCCCTTCCCCACGATGTCGATCTTCGACAACGTGGCGGCGGGCCTGCGGCTGAACGGCAACTACAAGAAGAGCGAGCTGGCGGACATCGTCGAGAAGTCGCTCAGGGGCGCCAACCTCTGGAACGAGGTGAAGGACCGCCTGAACAAGCCGGGCTCCGGCCTGTCCGGCGGTCAGCAGCAGCGTCTGTGCATCGCGCGGGCGATCGCGGTGGAGCCGAAGGTGCTCCTGATGGACGAGCCCTGCTCGGCCCTGGACCCGATCTCCACCCTCGCCATCGAGGACCTGATCGGCGAGCTGAAGGAGCGCTTCACGATCGTCATCGTGACGCACAACATGCAGCAGGCTGCGCGCGTCTCGGACCGTACGGCGTTCTTCAACCTGGCGGCCGTGGGGCAGCCGGGCAGGCTGATCGAGATCGACGACACCGAGCGGATCTTCTCCAACCCGTCGGTCCAGGCGACCGAGGACTACATCTCGGGTCGCTTCGGCTGATCCGGCGATCCGTCCGAGAACCCCTCGCGGTGCTGCATGGCGGTGCCACCGCGAGGACGAAGAGGGCCCGCCCCTGGCTCCCGGGGGCGGGCCCGCTCGCGTCCGGCCCTCTATTCGGCCACTTCCGTCCGCTCCCACCACCGGTAGACGGTGACGTTCTGCTCCTCGACGTGCTCGTGGCGCGTGGTGACCTTGTAGTGCTCGTAGCCACCACGGTGCGGAATCTTGATCTCCTGGCCGGGAGGAACGACCGGCACGACCTTCCCCGCCAGTTCCTCGGGTCCACCTTCAAGAAGTGCCTTGCTACCCATATATCCAGTTTTGCTGCCCTGCCGGCACCCGCATCTCGAGGCCACGGGCCGGCACGGGGCACCGGAGTGCGCGTTCCTACAGGAACGCCAGGTCGATCAGCCCGAAGGCCGTGGCCGCGACCAGCGCCGCCGCCGGCATCGTGATGAACCAGCCCAGGACGATGTTCTTCGCCACGCCCCAGCGCACCGCGTTCACCCGCTTCGTCGCGCCCACGCCCATGATCGCCGAGGTGATGACGTGCGTCGTGGAGATCGGCGCCTTGAACAGGAACGCCGTCGCGAACATGATCGACGCCCCCGTGGTCTCCGCCGCGAACCCCTGCGGCGGGTCCAGTTCGATGATCTTGCGGCCCAGGGTGCGCATGATGCGCCAGCCGCCCGCGTAGGTGCCCAGCGACAGCATCAGCGCGGAGATCAGCTTCACCCACACCGGGATCGGGTCCCCGTAGTGCTGGACGTCCGCGATGACCAGCGCCATCACCACGACGCCCATCGTCTTCTGGGCGTCCTGCAGACCGTGGCCGAGCGCCATGCCGGCCGCCGACACCGTCTGGGCTATCCGGAAACCGCGCTTGGCCTTGTGCGGGTTGGACCGGCGGAAGATCCACATGATGACCGTCATCACCAGGTAGCCGACGATCAGGCCCACCACCGGCGACAGGAACATGGGCGTGACGATCTTGTCCACGACCCCGGACCAGTGCACCGTCGTACCGCCCGCGAGGGCCGCGCCCACCAGTCCTCCGAACAGCGCGTGCGACGAGGACGACGGCAGGCCGTAGTACCAGGTGATCAGGTTCCAGACGATGGCGCCGAGCAGCGCCGCGAAGAGGATGCCCATCCCCTTGCCGCCCGAGGGCGTCTGGATGAGTCCCTCGCTGACCGTCTTCGCCACGCCGCTGCCCAGGAAGGCGCCGGCGAGGTTCATCACCGCCGCCATCGCCAGCGCGGCCCGCGGGGTCAGCGCCCGCGTCGAGACGGAGGTCGCGATGGCGTTCGCTGAGTCGTGGAAGCCGTTGGTGTAAGCGAAGAGGAGTGCGACCAGGATGGTCAGGATCAGAGCGAAGGTGTCCATGGACGCCTCAGGACTCCTTGACCGCGATGGTCTCCACGGTGTTGGCCACGTGCTCGAACGCGTCCGCGGCCTCCTCCAGCACGTCCACGATCTGCTTGAGCTTGAGCACCTCTATCGCGTCGTACTTGCCGTTGAACAGGTGGGCCAGCAGCTTGCGGTGGATCTGGTCCGCCTGGTTCTCCAGCCGGTTGACCTCGATCCAGTACTCGGTGAGGTTCTCCATCGTGCGAAGGTTCGGCATCGCCTCGGCCGTCAGCTCCGCCGCCCGCGCCAGCACCTCGATCTGCTGCTCGACACCCTTGGGCAGTTCCTCGACGTTGTAGAGGACGACCAGGTCGACGGCCTCCTCCATGAAGTCCATGATGTCGTCGAGGGACGACGCGAGGGAGTAGATGTCCTCACGGTCGAACGGCGTGATGAACGAGGAGTTCAGCTGGTGGAAGATCGCGTGCGTGGCGTCGTCACCGGCGTGTTCCGCGGCCCGCATACGCTCTGCGATCTCGGCCCGGGCGGAGGCGTCCGCCCCGAGCAGTTCCATCAGGAGTTTCGAGCCGGTGACGATGTTGTCCGCGGACGCGGCGAACATGTCGTAGAAGCTCGTCTCCCTGGGGGTCAGACGAAAGCGCACGTGGGGTCCTCAGGATGCTTCGGTTTCGGTCAGGCTGATGCTAAGCGCATCATCCGGCCACGGCTAAGGGGCCGTCCTCCAGTGTCACCCATCGGACAGTGTGCTCCTCACAGGGGCGCTGCGGAGGTGGCCGGGCAGTGACCAAGGGCCGTATACCCAGCAAAGTTCGTTATCATATACCCGTAGGGGGTATATGTCCGCAGCGGGGCACGAGGAGGACGCGATGACGACGACCGAGGCCGGCGCGACGGTGCCCTCCGAGGACACCGAGGCCGTGGTGACCGACCACGACCACGGCGTCCACGGCTATCACAAGCAGAAGGACGAGCACCTCAAGCGGCTGCGCCGCATCGAGGGCCAGATCCGCGGTCTGCAGCGCATGGTCGACGAGGACGTGTACTGCATCGACATACTCACGCAGGTCTCGGCCTCCACGAAGGCCCTGCAGTCCTTCGCACTCCAACTGCTGGAGGAGCATTTGCGCCACTGCGTCGCCGACGCCGCGCTCAAGGGCGGCACGGAGATCGACGCGAAGGTGGAGGAGGCGACGAAGGCGATCGGACGCCTGCTGCGGACCTGACGTGCGAGGCGAGGCGGAGCAGGGCGGGGCGACTCACTTGCCGGCGACGTCCCGTTAGCTGCTTTCGTACCTTTCGTTCCGCTCCTCGGCCACCTTCAGCACCTCGTCGATGCTTTCCAGACTCAGCCGGTCCTCGTGCGCGGCCGAGGCCGCGATGATCAGGTCACCGCACAGCTCGATCTCGGCGAGGGCCACGTGGTCCTGAACTGCCGTACCGCCGACCGGAGCCACGTGCATCACCTCTCTCTGCCGTCACCGGCTTCCTAGGGCCAGGCCCTAGCCTAGGCAGCGGCCGGTGCGCGGCGCATGGCACGGACGGACCATTTCCAGCCCCTCAACCGCGCCACTTCCGGCCGTCGCCCGCGCCGGTCCGGCCACTCCCCCGCGGCCCCTTCCAGCCACTCGCCCGCAGCCGCTTCCAGCCACTCGCCCGCATTCACTGCTCGGCGATCTTCCCCGCGAAGATGTCCCCGGACGCCGGCAGCCGTACGTCGGCCGGGGCGCCGAAGTCGTACAGCAGCGTGGTCGAGGCCACCGCCACCGGCGTCTTCTGCCGCCCGCCCACAAAGCTGAACCGGTGGCGGACCTCGCGGATGCGCCCCTCGTCGTCCAGGTAGGCGTCGAACGGGACCTCGGCCGTGGCGAACCCTTTCGCCGCCGCCTGGAGCGCCTTCCTGTTCCCGGCGGACGCGTCACGCGCGGCGAGCCCGATGTCGGCGACCCCGCGGTAGTGCCGCACCTGGGTCCCGTCGATCTCGGTCCTGCCGACGTACGCCGCCTTCCGCACCCCGCGCAGCAGCTCGGCGGCCGCGTACGGGTCGGTGGCGCCGCCGGTGACCAGGTTGCCGTCGGAGAGCGTGGTCGTGTCGACCCGCACCCACTTGTCGGCGGGCACGCCCGCGCCCCGGTTCTTCATGAACAGGGCGCCCGGCGCGAGCAGTTCCGTGATGGGACGGTGCTCCTCCGCCCCGGCCGGGTCCTGAGGGAGCGTCACCGTGAGCCGGCCGAGCCGGCCCCGGAAGTCGTACACGCCCTCGCCGCGGATGGTGACCCGGGTGCCACCCGTCGCCATCTCCATCGACGTACGGGCCTTGGAACTGCCCGCGCGCACCAGGGTCGCGGCCGCCCGGTGCAGCGCCTGGACGGCACCCGGGCCGGAGCGCGCGTCCTCGGCGGCGGCCCCGCCGCCGGCACAGCCGGTGAGCGAGGGCGAGCAGACCAGGAGTCCCACCGTCGCGACCACCGCCGCACCGACCCGACCGCGCTGCCGCACCACCATCGCCTGCCTACCCCCAGCCGGTCCGTCCCGGTGCCCTCCTGTCGTTCCGGTTAACGACCGCTGGCAGGAGCCGTCACGCGTGCCCTCGGCACTTCACTTGCCCTGGGTAACCTTGTGGGGTGCAGCAGCAGGACATCCCCACCGGTCCCGAGGAGCACCGCACGACGACGGTCGAACAGGGCCGTTTCTGTGTGGCCCGGTGCAGTTGCGGCTGGCGGGGACCGGCCCGCAGAGCCCGCAGCCTGGCGCGGTCGGACGCGGAGGAGCACACGACCGGCTAGGGCGTGCCCCGAACTCCGCTTGCGGCTCCGCGCTCAACGCGCCCACCTCGTAGCGATTCTGTCGCACTTCCCGGCGCAACCCTCCGCGACGACGCCCCGTCTCGTTCTGCGGAACCCAAGGGAGGCGCACATGCGACGGCGTACGTTCATCGGCGGGGCCACCGCCACGCTCGCGGCGACGGCCACCACCACCGCGTGCGGCAGCGGTACTTCGGCCGGCACCGGTACGTCCCTGCGCACGGACAGCGCGGGCGCGCAGGCCCCCGCCAACTGGACGGCCCTGGCCAGGGACCTGGACGGCACCCTGGTGCGCCCCGGCGACCGCGCCTGGCCCACCGCCCGCCAGCTGTACAACACCCGCTTCGACGGGTTGAAGCCGGCGGCCGTGGCCTACGTGGCGCACACCGACGACATCCGCACCGCGCTGGAGTACGCGCGCGTGCACCGCGTCAAGGTCGCGATACGCAACGGCGGCCACTCCTACGCCGGTTGGTCCTCGGGGGACGGACGGCTGATCATCGACGTGGGAAGGCTCAACGCGATACGGGCGAGCGGGCGCGAGGCGGTCATCGGCGCGGGTGCCAAGCTGATCGACGTCTACCGCGCGCTCACCGCGAAAGGCGTGACGATACCCG
This sequence comes from Streptomyces sp. NPDC001848, assembly GCF_042891915.1. Taxonomy (NCBI): domain Bacteria; kingdom Bacillati; phylum Actinomycetota; class Actinomycetes; order Kitasatosporales; family Streptomycetaceae; genus Streptomyces; species Streptomyces sp. NPDC001848. The sequence goes on from NZ_JBIATP010000013.1 coordinate 267,683, forward strand.
CCGGTTCCTGCCCCACGGTCGGCGTCTCCGGCCTCACCCTCGGCGGCGGCCACGGGGTGGTCTCCCGGGCGTACGGCCTGACCTGCGACAGCCTCACCCAGGCCACCCTGGTCACGGCGGACGGCAAGCAGCTCGTCGCCAACGCCACCGAGAACAAGGACCTCTTCTGGGCCCTGCGCGGCGCCGGCAACGGCAACTTCGGCGTCGTCACCGAGCTGCGCTTCCGGACCCACCCGGCGCCGCAGGCCGTCTCCGCGTATCTGACCTGGCCCTGGTCCAGGGCCGCCGCCGTGCTCACGGCCTGGCAGGAGTGGGGGCCGGGCCAGCCCGACGAGATCTGGTCCTCCTGCCACCTGGAGAACGGCGGCACACCCACCGTCTCCGTCGCCGCCTTCTCCCTCGGCACCTACGGCGAACTCCAGAACGCCGTCGACCGCCTGGCCGCCAAGGTCGGCTCCCCGGCCCGCAGCGTCTCGCTCCGGCGGCACTCCTACGAGGGCGCGATGGAGGCGTACGCGGGCTGCTCCTCCTTCCCCACGGCCGCCCAGTGCCACCTGCCGGGCTCGACGCCCGGCCGCAACCCGCAGGGCGCCCTCGGCCGGGAGACGTACGCGGCCCGCTCGGACTTCTTCGACCGCTCGATCCCGGCGGCCGGCATCCAGACGCTCCTGCGGCAGATCACACAGGTGCGCGGCGGCGCGGGCAGCGTCGCGTTCACCGCGCTCGGCGGCGCCGTCAACCGGGTGGCTCCGACGGCGACCGCGTTCGTGCACCGCCGGTCGCGGATGCTGGCGCAGTACATCGCGAGCTGGGGCGCGGGCGCCACGGGCACGACGGCCCAGTCCTGGCTGAATTCCGCGCACGCGTCGATGCGGGGCTACGCGTCAGGGGCGGCCTACCAGAACTACACGGACCCGACCCTGACGAACTGGCGGAAGGCCTACTACGGGGACGCGGCCACGCGTCTCGCCCAACTGAAGCACCGGTACGACCCGGACGGCTTCTTCACGTTCCCGCAGTCGCTGTGAGGCGGCGCCAGGACCTGGCCTACGCCGCCAGGTCCCGGTCCTGAGGACAGGACTCCTGCCGCGCCCCGGAGATCACCGTCTCCGCGGCACGCTCTCCGCGGGCCCGGATCAGCCGGCCCGCGCGCGGTGAGCGTTCGACCGCCTTCATGACCGGGGTGAGCAGTGCCGTGGCGAGCGGGGAGAGCAGCAGGGCGACGGCGGTGCCGAGGGCGAAGCCGCCGATGACGTCCGTCGGGTAGTGCACGCCCATGTAGACCCGGCAGAAGCCTTCGAGGAGCGCCAGGCCGAGACCGAGAAGCCCGAACTTCCGGTTCGCCACGAAGAGTCCGACGGCCATGGCCATGGTGAGCGTGGCGTGGTCGCTGACGAAGGAGTAGTCGGTCTTGCCGGTGACGAGGACGTCCAGCCCCTGGTGGTCGACGAACGGCCGGGGGCGGTCCACGAAGCCCCGGATCGGCACGTTCACCAGCACCCCGATACCGGCGGCCAGGGGCGCCCAGACGATCGCCGCCACGGACGCCGCCGCGTTCTCGCCGCCCCTGCGCCGCACGCTCGTCCAGCACCACAGGACGAGCAGCACCATGGCGAGCAGCAGGCCCCACTCACCGACGAACGCCATGACCCGGTCGAACCAGTGCGGCGCTTCCTTGGCCAGGCCATTGATGTCGTAGAGCAGATCGACGTCGGGGTTCGACCCTGATTCGGCCAGTCCAGCCATCGTGCGCGGCCCCTTCGTCGTCGTCCCGTCCGCGGACACGCCGTGCGCGTGCCGCTGCACCACCCCCGTGGTCGTAGATCCGCTCCACGTCGAGCCGGCTGCCGTACGTCAACGCTCTACGGGAGAAGGAACGCACAGTCCTGTTCCCCACGTTCCACATTCCACCGAATGATCACGCAGACGTTATCGAAGAGAGACACGTCTTCGCAGCTCACGGGGGTGCGTGTGAGGGAGGGTTCCAGCCAGCGCACACCCGCGCGTGCGCCGTTCACATCCCGGTTCACACCGTCGTGGGCAGCGCTTTCGCGCCATCCCCGGTGACACGCGTCGCCCCGAAGTAGTCGGAGCCGTCGATGGGGTCGAAACGGATCACGGCACCGGTTCTCGGGGCGTCGATCATGTAGCCGCCGCCGACGTAGATCCCGACGTGGTGGATGGCGCGGGAATCGGTCGGGTCGTGCGAGAAGAACACCAGGTCCCCGGGGAGCAGTTCGGCACGGCTGGGGTGCGGTCCGGCGTTGTACTGGTCGTTGGCGACGCGCGGCAGGGTGATGCCGACGCTCGCGTACGCGGCCTTGGTCAGGCCGGAGCAGTCGAAGCGCCCGCCCTCCTCGGGCGTGCCGTCGCCGCCCCACAGGTACGGGGTGCCGAGCTTCTGCTGGGCGTAGTTGATCGCCCCGGCCGCCTGCCTGGAGGGGTCGAGCCGCTGGACGGGCGCGGCGAAGCTCTTGGCCAGGGTCGTGATGGTCTTGACGTAGTTCTGGGTCTCCTTGTACGGCGGCACGCCTCCGTACCGGATGACCGCGTAGGCGCCCGCGTTGTACGCGGCGAGCATGTTCTCCGTCAGGTTGCCGGGCTCGTCCTTGACGTAGGAGGCGAGCTTGCAGTCGTAGGAGGCGGCCGACGGGATCGCGTCGCGCGGGTCCCACACGTCTGCCTTGCCGTCACCGTTGCCGTCGATGCCGTGGATGGCCCAGGTGCCGGGGATGAACTGCGCTATGCCCTCGGCCTTCGCGGGGCTCTTGGCGTTCGGGTTGAAGCCGCTCTCCTGGTAGAGCTGGGCGGCGAGCAGCGCCGGGTTGATGGCGCTGCACAGGTTGCCCCACTTCTGCACGATGGCGGAGTACGCGGCGGGGACGGCGTTCTTGGCGAGGCCGACGGCCCCTCCGCCGATGCCGTTCGCGAGGTTCCCGGCGACCGTGTAGACCCCGACGACGAGCAGCAGCACGAAGCTCAGCGCGGCACCGACGGCTGCGGTCGCCCAGACCCACGCCTTACGCACCGTCAACCGCCCCTCGCCACCCGGGAGTACGCCGAAGGTCAGTGTAGGGGCGCAAGCGGGCCGACGACCCTGAAAAGCCCCGGCCGGGCCACCCGAACCGCATGAGATCGGCCACCGGCGGAGGCGGTGGCCGGTGGTGCTACGGGAGCCGGGGCGGCGGGGGCGATGCGCGCAGCCTCGCGGGGTGCGGCGGACACGGCGGACACGGCGGATACGGCGGTGGCCCTACCGCCGGACGCGGGACCGGCTCTACCCACCGGACGCGGGGTCGGGCCCTACCCCCGCAGGCGGCACCGCCCTACCCACCGGAGGCGGCGCAGACCCCACCCACCGGACGCGGGGGTCGAGCCCTACCCCCGCAGGCGGCACCGCCCTACCCACCGGAGGCGGCGCAGACCCTACCCGCCGGACGGGGCACAGACCCCTACCCACCGCAGGCGGCACCGGTCCTACCCGCCGGGGGCTGGACCGGCCTACCCACCGGACGGGGCGCAGACCCCACCCACCGGACGCGGGGGTCGGGCCCTACCCCCGCAGGCGGCACCGCCCTACCCACCGGAGGCGGCGCAGACCCTACCCACCGGACGGGGCACAGACCCCTACCCACCGCAGGCGGCACCGGTCCTACCCGCCGGGGGCTGGACCGGCCTACCCACCGGACGGGGCGCAGACCCCA
>NZ_JBIATP010000013.1:271484-282791 GCF_042891915.1 Streptomyces sp. NPDC001848
GGCACCGCCCTACCCACCGGAGGCGGCGCAGACCCTACCCACCGGACGGGGCACAGACCCCTACCCACCGCAGGCGGCACCGGTCCTACCCGCCGGAGGCGGCCCGGTACAGATCCGCGGCCTCGCGCCCTAGGACCACGCTGTAGGAGATGTCCGGGGTGGAACCACCCTGTTCGTGTCCGCCGAGGACACCCACGACCTCGCCGTAGCCGTTCACCCAGGGGCTGCCGCTCGTGCCGCTGGTGAAGCTCGGGCAGTCGATGCGCTGCTGCGTGCGGCTGTGGACGGTCGGCCTGTTGGTGCAGGTGATCGGGGATTCCGCGGAGTCGGGGTATCCGGTGACGGTGACGGCGGTGGCGCCGGTGTCGTGCCCGGTGACGAACCTGTTGCCGCCCACGATCCTCTCGACCTCGACGCCACCGATGGACTCCACGGTGGCGAACGCCACGTCGCTGTCCTCGTCCTGGCCACCGCTCCAACGGTCACCGACGTAGGCCTTGGTCACCTTCCACACGCCGTAGGGCGCCTTGCCGTCCCGGTAGCCCGGGGCGAACCAGAGCGTGCCGCTGCCCACGCAGTGCGCCGCGGTCACGATCAGGTTGCCGCGCTTGCTGTGCACGACGGAGGCGGTGCAGAAGTGACCGCCCTCCAGCCCGCCGGACGCTCCGAACAGCGCGCCGATGCGGGAGGCGGCCTGAGTGGGCGGCGCCGACACGGTCACGCCCAGGGGTCCGGGACCGCCGGCGGCGGCCGCCACGGAGGAGGACGTGACAGCCAGCAGTACGACAGCACCCAAGAACGCGTGCCGCCGGTTGCCAGGGGGGCGTGTGATGCCGTTCATCACCTCTTACTGTGGCCCACAAAGGTGAGAAAAACTCTGTGACCAATCTGAAATCTTTCTATGAGGTTTCGTTTCCCCAGGTCAGCGAGAGCATTCGGCGCAACGGGCGCCCTCTCTCCGGAGGCATCCCGCCGTTCACCCACGGGCACCGCCCCTGCCCCGCACACACGATTTCCGAACAAACGTGCGATGCACTCCAGTTCCCACACTCCAGTTCCCGCACTCCAGTTCCCGTAGGCCGGTTCCAACGAGTCGGAGACGTCAAGCCGGCGCCACGCCCCCGCCATCCCCCGGCCATCGACCGGTAAGACGGGCACCTGGGTTCGGCAATGCGGAAGTCAGGAATCCAGCAGCCTCTTGTTTGTCGCGTACTCAACAAGTCAGGGTCGTCCCGGGCCGCCGCCTCGTCGCCGGGGACACCCAACCGGCGACGCACCCGCACGCACTTCCCTGTCAAACCCACTCAGGAGAACGCACGTTGCGTACGACACCCCCCAACAGACCGGCTCGGCCCGGCAGGTGGCGCCGCATGGGCTCGGCCGCCGTCGCCACCGCCGCCCTCGTGTTCGCCGGCCTCGGCACCGCGGCCCACGCGGACGCGGCCACCTCGACGAAGTCCGCCTCGTCCAAGGTGACCTGGACCCGCTCCTGCGCCCAGCCCAAGAAGAAGGGCGAGATGGCCTGCAACGCCCTGCGCGTCACCGGCGGCGTCACGGCCTTCCAGCGGCAGCAGGCCAAGGAGAAGGGCATCACGCCCCAGGCCGTCTCCCCGAAGGCCACCTCCGACACCCCCACCGGCTACGGCCCCAGCGACCTGCAGTCGGCCTACGGCCTGACCGACGCGGCCGCCGCCAACGGCTCCGGCGAGACCATCGCGATCGTCGACGCGTACGACGACCCGAACGCCGAGTCCGACCTCGCCCAGTACCGCTCCTACTACGGCCTCCCGGACTGCACCTCCGACAGCGGCTGCTTCACCAAGGTCGGCCAGACCGGCTCCACGACCTCCCTCCCCTCCGCCGACAGCGGCTGGGCCGGTGAGATCTCCCTCGACCTGGACATGGCCTCCGCCGTCTGCCCGAACTGCAACATCCTGCTCGTCGAGGCCAACTCCGCCTCGATGACCGACCTGGGCACGGCCGTCAACGAGGCCGTCAAGCTCGGCGCCAAGTTCGTCTCCAACAGCTACGGCGGCGCCGAGTCCTCCTCCGACTCGACGTACGACTCGTCGTACTTCAAGCACCCGGGCGTCGCCATCACCGTGAGCGCGGGCGACGAGGGGTACGGCGCCGAGTACCCGGCCGCCTCGAAGTACGTCACCGCCGTCGGCGGCACCGCGCTCTCCACCGCCTCCAACAGCCGCGGCTGGACCGAGAAGGTGTGGAGCACCAGCAGCACCGAGGGCACCGGCTCGGGCTGCTCCGTGTACGACGCGAAGCCCTCCTGGCAGACCGACTCCGGCTGCTCCAAGCGCATGATCGCCGACGTCTCGGCCGTCGCGGACCCCGCCACCGGAGTGTCGGTCTACGACACCTACGGCGACGGCACCGGCTGGGTGACCTACGGCGGCACCAGCGCCTCGTCGCCCATCATCGCCGGCGTGTACGCCCTCGCGGGCACCCCCTCCAGCAACTCCTACCCGGCGCAGTTTCCGTACCATGCGGCCGGCACGTCCGCCCTCAACGACGTGACCAGTGGCAGCAACGGCTCCTGCACCACCGGCTACTTCTGCACGGCCCGGTCCGGCTACGACGGCCCGACCGGCTGGGGCACCCCGGAGGGGGTCGGCGCCTTCACCGGCTGATCCGGCTCCCCTTCCCCCGCAGATGACGGACGCCGTCAGCAAGTAAGTGGGGACTTACCGACGGCACTCTCCGGCAGACGGGCCGCGGCAACCAGCCGCGGCCCGTCGCCGTGCGTGCTCCCCGCACGTCCCGTGCTTCGACGCACATCCGTGCGATCTGACGTGCCGCCACCCGACGCGTGCGCGCCCCCCGTTCGGGGATAGCCTTCCGCTCGTACGGGTGACACCCGTATGCCACGGGCCGGCCGGTCGGCTCGCGCCAAGAGGCCAACCAGGTCCTCATGGCGCAGAAGACGTTAACGACGGAACCACACACCAGGTTCCGCTGCGACTTCATTGCCCGGCGTGACCCGCCGTGATACACAGAGTGACCACACGCCCCTTCACACACCGGTCCACGCCCCTCGCGGGGGTCCCACGCGGGCCGGATGCAAGGGACACGTACGAAACCCGCCAATCAATGACGCCAAGTCGACATACGACAGCGGCATTGTCGGCGAGAATGGCCCTGACCTCTGCGACGGTGGCAGGGGGTACGGAACAACCCAACAGGGGCGGTGACTTACATGCATCTCGCGGCCGCAAAAGGCGACATCAACACGATCATCGGCGGTATCGCCCCAGACTGGGGACCGTTCGGCAGCCTGGGCAACGAGGCTCGCGTGATGGTCGAGGTGGTGATGGCCGTCGCCATCCTGCTCTGTCTGGCGATCGCGATCTGGGGCGCGGCCAAACAGCGCATCGGCGCCACGGCCCTGCGTGACACGTTCAGCGCCGAGCAGGGCAAGGGCCTCATCATCGCGGGTCTGACCGGCGTCTTCATCATCGGCTCGCTGGGCACGCTGTTCACGATCGTGTACGGCATGGCCGTCTAGGCCCGGCCCCGGACCGCCGGGCCCCACCCGGTGCACCGTCAGTCCCCGGCCGGGCGCGCCCGGTAGCCCCTCCGACCCATTCGTCCGTCGCGCCCACCGGCTGAGGTTGCGTTTCCCTGATGTCGAGTCACCACACCGCGCCCGCGCGGCAACCAGCACGGCTACCGTCGTACTTCTACGTGGTTCGAAGCGGTCGAGAGCTGAAGGGGGCGTGCGCGGCATGAGTCTCGGTGACGGTGCCTCCGGCGGGGGCGACGCGGAGTACGGCGGAGTTGGGCAGACCCGTACCCGGCTGCCCGGCGGCCGGAGCGGCGACGTGTACGGAGGTGCCCGGCGAGGCCGGTCCTCGTCCCGGAGCCTGGTCACGGTGGTCGGCGTGGTCGTCCTCCTGATCGCAGCGATCGCCTTCGCGAACCGCGGGGGCGGGAGTTCGTCGTCGGCGGACGGCGGCCGGACCAGAACGGACTCGGCCCCTACGGCGGCTTCGGGGGTGCGGCCGGTGCAGTCGAAGAACGGGGGGATTCCCTCGGGGTTCGCGCATGACCAACAGGGGGCCCAGTCCGCCGCGGCGAACTACGCCGTGGCCCTCGGCTCGGCCGACATGTTCACCAAGACCGGACGGGACGCGATCCTCAAAGCTGTCATCACCCCCTCGAAGGTGACGGACTTCCAGGCCAGGCTGGACAAGGCGTACACCGCCGACTTCAACAAGAAGATCGGGCTCAACGAGGACGGCACCGCACCTCAGGGCTACACGTTCGTCTCACGTACGAACCCGATCGGCACGAAGCTCACGGCGTTCACGACCGACAAGGCGACCGTCGAGGTCTGGTGCAGCGGCCTTCTCGGCCTCGCGGGTCAGAACTCCACGAATCCGGTCACCAGCAGCTGGTTCACCCTCGTTCTGCAGCTTGAGTGGAACGGCGGCGACTGGAAGATCGTGACGGATTCCCAGAAGGACGGTCCCGCGCCCGTCCCGGGGGATGAGCGGGCGTCCACCGCCAACGACATGGGCAAAGCCGTAGAGGAGTACGGAGGGTTCACGTATGCCCGCTGACCACCGCGTACTCAAGCTGACGGCCACAGTCGCCGCAGCCCAGACGGCGACGTTGATGCTCGCCACACGAGCCTTCGCCGCGCCCTCGCCCACGCCCAGTAACAACCCGTGCGACCTCATCCACGGCTCCGCCAGGGAACTCTGCGAGAAGGAGAACAGCGGCGGCTCCGGCGGCGGTTCATCCCTAGTCCCCGACAACAACCCCCTCGACCCCCTCTCCTCCCTGGCAAAGGGCTGCGCCAAAGCCGCCTCCTGGACCATCGACAAGCTCAGTGCGGCCGTGAAGGAGACCGCGAGCGTCGACTTCACGAACCAGAAGTTCCTCCAGCAGTACGCCATCGTCTTCGCGGCCTCCGCCATCCTCACCCTCGTGCTGTGGCTGCTGGCCGTGGCCAAGCGCGCCGTGCGCGGCGTTCCGCTCGGCACCGCCGTCAGCGAAGCCGTCGGGTTCCTCTGGCTCACGGTGCTGGCCTCCGCCTTCACCCCGCTGATCCTCTACACCGTGGTCTCGGCGACCGACGCCGTCAGTGATGTCCTGGCCAAGGCCACCGGCGACCAGACGACCACGTTCTTCGGCACGTTCTCCGGCGCGCTCAGCAAGGGCACCGACATCGGCGGCGGCCCGATCATGCTGATCATCGTCTCGCTGGTGTCGATCCTCGCCGCCGGCGTGCTCTACCTGGAACTGTTCCTGCGGGCCGTCCTCCTCTACGTCGGCGCCCTGCTCGGCGTCGTCGTCTACTCCGGCCTCGTCGACAAGAACCTCTGGGGCCACGTCCGCCGCTGGGCGGGCATCATGATCGCGATCATCCTGGTGAAGCCGGTGATCGTCATCGTGCTCGGCCTCGCCGGCGCCCTCGCCACCGACGGCGGCCCCAACTCCCTCGCCGCCGTGGTCTCCGGCCTCGCCATCATCCTGCTCGCCATCTTCTCGAGCGCCATGATCTACCGTTTCGTCCCCGGCTTCGGCGACGAGATCGTCAACTCCCGCAACAACCGCATCATGCAGGGCGCGGAGCGCAAGGCCGCGGCCGTCATCAGCTCCCCTGCGACCCTCGTCGCCCAGGGCATCAAGACCCACAGCACGCGCGCCGACAGCAACGGCGGCCCGGCCGCGGGCGCCACCCAGCCGCCCCGCCCCGCCAACCCCGCCTCCGGTGGCGTGGCCGCGCACAGCACCCGTACCCCGGGCGGCGGCGGAGCCGTCCCCTCCGCGCCCCCACCGCGTACCAGCCCGGCCCAGACGCCGCACGCGAGCAGCACCCGCAACAGCAGTACCAACCGCACAGGAGGTGAAGGGCGTTGACGACCGAGTCCCACCTGTCCCATCCGGTCACGCCCCGCCGTACGTATCTGATCGGCCGCGCCCGGCCGAACGCGATCATCGGTCGCAACCGCGAGACCGGCGAGATCGCGCTGATCATCGGTGGCGCGTTCCTCGGCATGATGTGCGGGCTCCTCGTCCCCGTCCTGTCCCTGCGCATCGTGCTGCTGATGGGTTTCCCGCTGCTCGCGCTGGCCGCCGTGTACGTGCCGTACAAGCGCCGCACGTTCTACAAGTGGTTCGAGATCAACCGCAGTTACAAGCGGACCCTGCGCCAGGGCGCGACCTACCGGTCCGCGGCCATGGAGGCAGGCACCCGGCTCGACGGGCGCGAGGTCGAGGTCGGGCCGCCCCCGGGCATCGGCCGCATCACCTGGCTGGCCGCCCCCTTCGGACCCGACGAGATCGCCGTCCTCCTGCACGCCGACCGCAGGACGGTCACCGCCGCCATCGAGATCGAGGGCCCCGGCGTCGGCCTGCGCGACAGCGAGGACCAGGAGGCCCTCGTCGACCGCTTCGGCACCCTGCTGAAGCACGTCGCGAACGGCGACGGCTTCGTCACCCGCCTCCAGATGCTGGCCCGCACCCTGCCCGCCGACCCGGACGCGCACGCCAAGGACGTCGCCCAGCGCGGCGACGAGCGCTCACCGACCTGGCTGCGGCAGTCCTACGACCAGTTGCTGTCCATGGTGTCCACCAGCAGCGAGCAGCACCGCGCCTACCTCGTCGCCTGCATGCACTACACCCGCGAACTGGCCGCCGAGGCGCAGGCCATGGCCCGCGCCGCCCGCCCGCAGAACGGCAGGAAGGTCGACCGGGACGCCGGACTCGCGGTCGTCATGGCACGCGAGCTGACGGACATCTGCTCCCGCCTCCAGGAAGCCGACATCCGTGTCCGGCAGCCGCTGGGGCAGGGCCGGCTCGCCTCCCTCATCCACTCCATGTACGACCCGGACCACCCCATCGACCACATCCAGGCGATGACCAGGCGCAACGCCTGGCCCGCGGAGCTCGACGCCACGGAGCCCACCTACCTCCAGGCCAAGACCCGCGAGTCCTCCACCCGCGCCCCCTGGTGCCACGCCACCGCCTGGGTCAAGGAGTGGCCGATGACTCCGGTCGGCGTGAACTTCCTCGCGCCCCTCCTCGTCCACACCCCGGACGTCATCCGCACCGTCGCCGTCACCATGGACCTCGAACCCACCGAGGTCGCCATCGAGCGCATGCTGACGGAGAAGACGAACGACGAGGCGGAGGCGAGCCGCGCCGCCAAGATGAACCGCACCGTCGACCCCCGTGACATCGCCGCCCATTCCCGCCTCGACCAGCGCGGCGAGGACCTCGCGAGCGGCGCCGCCGGCGTCAACCTGGTCGGCTACATCACCGTCTCCGCCCGTTCCCCGGAAGCCCTGGCCCGCGACAAGCGGACCATCCGTGCCTCGGCAGGCAAGTCGTATCTGAAGCTGGAGTGGTGCGACCGCGAGCACCACCGGGCCTTCGTGAACACGCTCCCCTTCGCCACCGGCATTCGGAGGTAAGGCCTGATGCGGGATCCGTTGTCCGTCCTGACCGACGCCTTCACGTCCTTCCTCTTCGGCAAGGTCGAGACGACCCGGCTGCCCGTCCGCACCTCCACGGGCCAGGCCCAGGCCGTCTACCTGCCGACGGCCGCACCTGGCCTCGGCGACTCCGGCGTCATCATCGGCCGCGAGGTCTACTCCGGGAAGGGATACATCTACGACCCCTTCCAGCTGTACGGCCAGCAGCTCCCGGCGCCGCACTGGCTCGTCCTCGGCGAGTCCGGCAACGGCAAGTCGGCGCTGGAGAAGACCTACGTCCTGCGCCAGCTCCGCTTCCGCGACCGGCAGGTCGTGGTCCTGGACGCGCAGGGCGAGGACGGCGTCGGCGAGTGGAACCTCATCGCCGAGGAGCTGGGGATAACACCCATCCGGCTCGACCCGATGGCCGCCCTGGACCACGGCATCCGCCTCAACCCGCTCGACCCCGCGATCACCACGACGGGGCAGCTCGCCCTGCTCCGCACGATCATCGAGGTCGCCATGGGCCACGGCCTGGACGAACGGTCCGGCTTCGCCCTGAAGGTCGCCCACGCCTACGTCAACGAGACGATCGTCGAGCGCCAGCCGGTGCTCAGCGACATCGTCGAGCAACTACGGCACCCCGAGCCCGAGTCGGCGGAGGCGATGAACGTCGCCCTGGACGACGTACGCGCCTGGGGCCTGGACGTGGCCCTCGTCCTGGACCGCCTGGTCGACGGTGACCTCCGCGGCATGTTCGACGGCCCCACCACGGTCGGCATCGACCTGGACGCCCCGCTGATCGTGTTCGACCTGTCCCACATCGACCGCAACTCCATCGCCATGCCGATCCTGATGGCGATCGTCGGTGTGTGGCTGGAGCACACCTGGATCCGCCCCGACCGGAAGAAGCGCATCTTCCTGGTCGAGGAGGCCTGGCACATCATCAACAGCCCGTTCGTGGCCCAGCTGTTCCAACGGCTGCTGAAGTTCGGCCGACGCCTCGGCCTGTCCTTCGTGGCCGTGGTCCACCACCTGAGCGACGTGGTGGACGGAGCGGCGGCCAAGGAGGCGGCGGCCATCCTGAAGATGGCGTCGACCAGGACGATCTATGCCCAGAAGGCGGACGAGGCACGGGCGACCGGCCGGGTACTGGGCCTGCCGCGCTGGGCCGTGGAGATCATCCCGACCCTCACCCCCGGTATCGCCGTGTGGGACGTCAACGGCAACGTCCAGGTCGTCAAACACCTGGTCACGGAGATGGAACGACCGCTGGTCTTCACCGACCGCGCCATGACCGAGTCGTCGAGCGACCGCCTGGCGGACGACGTGCTGCGCGCCGCGGAACGCGAGGCGGAGGAACGCGCGGCGGCGTTCGTCGAAGAACGGCTGAGCGATCTGGACGGCTCGTCCGAGACCACGGTGGCGTAGAGACATGGGAAACGTGGGGTTCATGGGGTCCCGATGAGACCAGGCAAGGAGCAGCAGGGGCGGCAGCCGGACGGCCACGGAGGAATCCCCGACGGCCTTTTGGTGGGCGTACTCGCCTTCCTGCTCGGCGTGACACTGATGGTGTGGACGGCCACGGGCCTCGCGGGCTGGTTCGCCCACGGCGCGTGGCCGCACGGCGTACGGATCAGCAGCACCCCGGTGGCCATGCGCCACCTGATCACCGAACCCCATGACATCGCGGGCGCGTGGCCGGACACACCGCCGGGCCAGCTCTCCGGATACGGGCTGTTCTGGGGCCTGTTCATCGGCGAACTGATGGTGCTGTTCGTGCTGACGGTGTTCGCGATCGGCACCGTGGCACGGTGGAAGGCGGTACGCGCCCGGAGAAAGGCGGAGGCGACGGGCGCGGGACCGTACGGGGACAGGGCCGGAAGACCGTACGGGGACGGGGCTGAAAGAGCATACGGAGACGTGGCCGAGAGACCGTACGGGGCGGCGCCCGGCGCGGCGGCTGGTCCGCTCACCGCCGCCGGCCCGGACTCGGCCCCTTACCCTGCCCCGTCCCCGGCTGCCGCACCCCGCCCCGAGCACCTTGGTACGCGACCGCCCACGCCGACCGCCACCACCCCGATCCCCTCCGCGGCCGGCGTCGAACAGGCTCTGCCCGCGGGCCCCGCACTCGCGGTTCCCGGCGCCGCCGCGTCCCTCCCCGGAACCGGGAAGGCGCCCTCCGTCGTCCTCGGCGGCCGCGACGTCCGTCATCCCGTCGCCGCCCAGGCCGTGCGCGACGCGGAGGGTCCGACGCTCGTCATCACCTCCGACCCCGCCCTGTGGTCCGAGACCAAGGACGCCCGCGCCAAGCTGGGCCCCGTTCTCCTCTACGACCCGTCCCACCTGTGCGACACCCCGGCCCGGCTGCACTGGTCACCGTCCTCCGGCTGTGGGGACAAGGCGACCGCAGCCGCCCGCGCGGCCGCACTGCTCGCCCCCGTACGCCCCACGGCCCGTATCGACCAGGCGGTCGCCGACGTGGCGGAAACGCTCCTGCGGAGCTATCTGCACGCCGCCGCCATAGAGGGCCGCACCATCCGGCACATCCACCGCTGGGCCCAGGGCACGCAGGTCCAGGAGGCGGTACGGGCCCTGCGGACGAACCCCAAGGCGTCGTCCGGTGCAGCCGGCGAACTGGAGGCCGCGCTCACCTCGCACCCCGAACGCAGGGACATGGCACAGGAGCTGACAGCGCGCGCTCTGTCCTCCCTCTTCACCGTCAATATCCGCGAGGCATGCACACCCAACCGAAATGACAGCCTCGCCTTGGATTCCTTCGTCAACGAAGGGGGCACACTTTATGTGGTCGGTGAATCCATCGAGGACCCCCGCCAGCAGCCCGGCGCCATGCCGCTGCTGACGGCCCTCGCCTCCAGCGTGGTCGAGCGCGGCCGCCGCATGGCCGAACGGTCATCCTCCGGTCGCCTCGACCCACCACTCAGCCTGATCCTGGACGACGTGGCAGCGGTGGCACCCCTGCCCCAGCTGCCGGACCTTCTGACAACGGGCCCGGCCCAGGGCTTGCCGACCCTGGCCCTGCTCCGCTCCCGAGAACAGGCCCGCAGCCGCTGGCCCCAGTTCGAACTGCCCGTTTAGCCGCAGGCCGGCCCCGCCTACGGCCGCTCGAGAAAGAACTCCAACTCCCGCTCGGCGCCGCCACTCCCGCTCAACGGCACAGTCACCCCGCTGGGCGCGAACCCCACCTTCCGATAGAACGCCTGGGCGCGACCGTTGTCCTCGTGCACGATCAGCCGCACCCGCTCCACACCCAGCCCCCAGGCCCACTCCAGGGCCTCGTCGAACAACACCTCGGTCAGGCCGCAGCCGCGGTGTTCGGGCCGCACGTACACACCGACGACATGACCCTGCCGCCGGTCGACCGGGAACCCTGCCCAGTCCTTGGTGCCGGCCTCTTCCAGCAGCACCGTGACGGTACCGGCCCACTCGCCGTCCGGTCCCTCCGCGACGAACTGACGCACGCCGTGGCCCGCCCCGTCGGCACTCCCGGCCGCACGCTCCTGCCAGAAGGAGTCCGGCTTGGCCAGGGCCTCGTCATACGTCTCAAGGAAGGCGAGGTGAGCCACGGAATCCTGGAGCGCGAGCAGCCGCAGCGCCTTCACGGCGCGCCATTCCTCGGCGCGTATGGCACGAACGACGTACGTCTCAGGGATCTCGGAACTACTCATGTAGGCAACCGTACGTCACCGATGCAGAAAGCGAACGCGAAAAAGCCCCAACTCCCGGGCTTTACCCGGTGAGTTGGGGCTTTTTCTGAAGAATTGTTCGGCGGTGTCCTACTCTCCCACAGGGTCCCCCCTGCAGTACCATCGGCGCTGTAAGGCTTAGCTTCCGGGTTCGGAATGTA
>NZ_JBIATP010000014.1:0-217273 GCF_042891915.1 Streptomyces sp. NPDC001848
CCATTGCTGCCACCGTCCTGGTTCACCGCCGAACCACGCACCACCGCCAGCACCCGATGCCCATGCCGCTCGGCGTCCGACAGCCGCTCGACGACGAGCAGACCGACACCCTCGGCCCAACCCGTGCCATCGGCGGCGTCGGAGAACGCCTTGCAGCGGCCGTCGGGCGCGAGGCCGCGCTGCCGGGAGAACTCCACGAACATGCCGGGCGTCGACAGCACGGTCACACCACCGGCCAACGCCAGCGAGCACTCACCATTACGCAGTGCCTGCACCGCCAGGTGCAGGGCCACCAGCGACGACGAGCACGCCGTATCCACCGTCATCGCAGGCCCTTCCAGACCCAGCAGATAGGAGATGCGGCCCGAGGCCACGCTGGTGGTGTTGCCGGTGAGGCGGAAGCCCTCGGTGCCGTCGAGCGGGGCGTGCAGGCGGGGGCCGTATTCCATGTTCATGGCGCCGACGAAGACGCCGGTCCGGCTGCCGCGCAGTGACGTCGGGTCGATCGCGGCCCGCTCCAACGCCTCCCAGGCGGTCTCCAGCAGCAGCCGCTGCTGCGGGTCCATCGCCGCCGCCTCACGCGGACTGATCCCGAAGAAATCGGCATCGAAATCACCCGCCCCGGCCAGGAACCCACCATGGCGGGCGTAGCTGGTCCCGGGGTGGTTCGGGTCCGGGTCGTACAGACCGGCGAGATCCCAGCCGCGGTCGGTGGGGAATCCGGAGATGGCGTCCTGTTCGCCCATCACGGCCTGCCACAGTTGCTGGGGCGAGTCGATGCCGCCCGGCAGACGGCAGGCCATGCCGACGATGACGATCGGGTCGTCGTCGGACCCGGCCCCGGTCGGTGCGCCGGTGGCACGGGCGTCGTCCTCGGTGTCCCGGGGGTCAGGGCCGCCGACGATCTGGTCCCGCAGGTACGTGGCGAGGGCCTGGGGGGTGGGGTAGTCGAAGAGCACGCTCGTGGGCAGGCGCAGCCCGGTGGCCGAGACGAGCCGGTTGCGCAGCTGCACGGAGCGGACGGAGTCGAAGCCCAGCTCGCGGAAGGTGGCGTCGGGATCCGCGGGGACGGTGCCGACGGCCTCGGCCAGCTGGTCGGCCAGCCAGCGGGTGAGGAACCCGTCCGGCTCGGTGCGGATCCTGTCGCGCAGGGCGAGCGTGGCGGAGCTGAGGTGCTGTTCGGCGACCGGCGTGGCCGGGCGTTCGTCGAGCCAGTAGCGCTCGCGCTGGAAGGCGTAGGTGGGCAGGTCGACGATGCGGGCTTCACCGACCGTCTCGGCCCAGTCGACGTGCACGCCGGCGGCCCAGACTTCGGCGAGTCCGCCCAGCAGGGCCTCCGGTTCGGGCGTGTCGCGGTGCTGGAGGGCTACCGCGACCTCGGTGTCGGTGGGGTGGACGAGCGCGGTGAGGACGGAGTCGGGGGCGAGTTCCACGAACCGGGTCACGCCCTGCTCGCGGCAGGCGAGGATCGCGTCGTGGAAGCGGACCGTGGCGCCGACGTGTCCGATCCAGTACTCCTCGGTCATGGCGGTGCCGGTGCGCCCGGTGACGGCGGAGACGATCGGGATGCGCGGCTCGGCGACGGACAGGCCGTCCAGCCTGCGGGCGAACTCGTCGAGCATGGGAGCCGTGAGCGGCGAGTGGGCCGCGTTCTGCACTCGCAGCCGGGTGGTGCGCCGGCCGCGGGCCCGGAACTCCTCGGCGATCCGGGTCACGGTCTCTTCCGCCCCGGAGAGCACGACGGCCCGCGGCCCGTTGATCACGCCGATCGAGACGTCGTCGACGTCCTGGAGCGCCGCGTCGGCCTCCTCTTCGGTCGCCTCCACGGCGATCATGGCGCCGCCGGGCGGGAGGGCCTCCATCAGTTCGCCGCGCGCGGCGGCGAGGGCGGCGGCGTCGGCCAAGGAGAGGGATCCGGAGACGTGTGCGGCGACGATCTCACCGAAGGAGTGGCCGACGAGCAGGTCCGGCTCCACGCCCCAGGAGGTGACCAGGCGGTACATGGCGACCTGGAAGGCGAACAGGGCGGGCTGCATGTAGCGCATGCCGTCGAGGGCCGCCGCCGCGTCCTCGCGCTGGCCGAACAACACCTCGCGCAGTCCCAGGGCCGGGTCGAAGTGGCTGAGCACCTCGTCGAGGGCCTGGGCGAAGACGGGATGGGCCGCATACAGCTCGCGTCCCATGCCGACGTGGTGGGCGCCTCCGCCGGCGAACAGGAAGGCGGTCCTGCCCTGTGTCGTTGCGACGCCGGTGATGGCCTCCTCGTGCAGGCGGCCCAGGCGTGCGGTGAGTTCGGCCCGGTCGTTGCCGATGATGGCGGCGCGGTGCCCGAAGGTGGACCGGGTGACGGCCAGCGATCGCGCGATGTCGGCGGCGTCGGCTTCCGGGTGCTGCTGAAGATGGTCGAGCAGCCTGCCGGCCTGGGCCTCCAGGGCGCGGCCGGTGCGGGCCGACAGTGTCCAGGCCAGGGGGCGGGCGGTGGCGGGGCGGGCGGTGGGGCCGTTTGGCCGTCCCGTGTACGGTCCCTCGGCGAGGACGACGTGGCAGTTGGTGCCACCGACCCCGAAGGAGCTGACGCCGGCGACGAGGGGGGCGTCGGAGTCGGGCCAGGCACCGAGTTCGGTCTGCACCCTCAGGTTCAGATCGTCCAGTGGGATCGCCGGATTGGGGGTGGTGAAGTGCAGGCTGGGCGGCAGTTGCCGGTGGTGTACGGCGAGCGCGGCCTTGAGCAGGCCCACGATGCCGGCGGCGGCCTCCAGGTGGCCGATGTTGGTCTTGACGGACCCGACCCGCAGTGGACGGCGGTCCGTGCCCCGGCCGATGACGGCGGAGACCGCGGCGGCCTCGACGGGGTCGCCGACGCGTGTGCCGGTGCCGTGGAGTTCGACGTACTGGACGGCGTCCGGGCTGATCCGGGCGTCCGCGTAGGCGCGACGCAGGACGTCCTGCTGGCCGTCGACGTCGGGGTCGGTGAGCCGGTCGCCGCCGCCGTCGTTGTTGACGGCGCTGCCCTGGATGACGCAGTAGACGGGGTCGCCGTCGGCGATCGCCCGGTCGAGGGGCTTGAGCAGCACCACACCGCCGCCCTCACCGCGCACGAACCCGTCGGCGCTCTCGTCGAAGACCGCGCAGCGGCCGCGCACGGACAGGGCGCCCAGTCCTGCCGTGGCCACCATGCTGTCCGGCGCAAGGATCAGGTTGACGCCGCCGGCGAAGGCGAGGTCGGACTCGCCACGGCGGATGCTCTCGCAGGCCAGGTGGACGGCGACCAGCGACGAGGCCTGCGCCGCGTCGACGGCGAGGCTGGGCCCTTGCAGGCCGAAGGTCCAGGAGACCCGGTTGGCGATGAGGGCGCGGTGCCGCCCGGTGAAGTCGTGAAGTTCGCCGCGGGCCTGCCCGCTGCGGGATGCGAGGGTGGCGTAGTCGTCGGAGGAGACGCCCACGAACACACCGGCGCGGGAACCCCGAAGCCGGTCGTCGCGCAACCCGGCGTCCTCCATCGCCTCCCAGACGAGTTCGAGCGCGAGCCGCTGCTGCGGGTCCATGGCCGCGGCCTCGTCGGGTTGCACGCCGAAGAAGGCGGCGTCGAACGTGCTGACGTCGTCGAGGAAGCCACCACGCCAGGGCTCCCGCCCGGGACCCCGGTTCGCCGGCCAGGAGGAGACGGCGTCGGTTCCCTCCGACAGCAGGCGCCAGAACTCGTCCGGGTTCGATGCCGAGGGGACGCGGCAGGAGATGCCGATCACAGCGATGGCCGTGTCACGGGAGCCGTCGATCACCTGGTCACCAGACATGGATGGCTTCATAACGGGGAGTATCCGCGCTGAACGGAAACCCGGCTTCTGCCAGAGGAAGGGCCCGGGGCCGGGCTTCGGTACAGGAAGTCGACGGCCGACCAGGACTTTCGGTCAGGTCGGCTTTCGGCCACTCGGCGTGGTGCGGCCGGGAGTTGACGGCCGGTTCGGGGCGCGGGCCGTGGGCCGTGGCCGGGAACACCGACGGGGGCCTGCACGCGGATCATCCGCGTGCAGGCCCCCGTCTTGCCGGGCCGCGCCGCCATGACGTGTCAGGACGTATGGGGACAGGTCTCTCACATGGCTGTGGTGGATGCGATGAGCTGCGCCCGGGACGCCATGTGCGCCTTGGCGAGCACGTTGGACACATGGAACTTGATGGTCTTCTCGCTGAGCCCCAGCTGGCGGGCGATCTCCTTGTTGGCCAGACCGCGCCGCACCAGGGCCAGTACCTCGGACTCGCGTGAGGTCAAGGGCGTGTGGGTGGGCACGAGTGAAAGACGCCGCGGAAGGGTTGCGCGTACGCACCGGAGCAGCGAGCCGCTGAGGCCGGAAGACACGTAGCCGCTGCCGTCTCCGGCTCTGCGGACCGCCGTCACCAGTTCCTTCTCGGGGTCGTCGGAGTGGACGAGTGCCAGTACTTCGGCCTGAGCGCATCGGATCCAGTCGGTGGCGGTGTCCACGTCCGCGACGACGATCACCATGGCGGCGTCGACGTGTGCCAGATCGCGCATGTCGCCGTCCGACTGCGCGGGGGTGTCGACGAACACCACGACGTCGGGGGCGCACAGCTCGGCGACCGAGACCAGCTCGCCGATGTCTCCCGCCTCACCGACCACGGTCAGCGCGGGATCCTGCTCGAGTGCTCCCCGCACACCCAGACGCGCGTACGGGTGTCGATCACATACAACAATTCGTGTCTGAGGCCGGCTTTCCAAGTTTTCCGCTCTCCTGCTTGACGTGAAGTTCACGCAGGGGTGAGAACGCATGCCGGAACACCGTTTCCGAGAGCTTTTGGGCACGGTTTTACTGGGCGGCGCAAAGAGACGGACACGCCGGTGGTACGTCGCAAAAAAGGTGCGACGATCTGCTCCGTGTGCGGCAAATACCGTGTCCGTTCCGTCGTCCGTCGACGGGAGATCGACGGACGACGGAATTCATCCGGCCGAAAAGACGGACGGCCGCGGCACTCGGCGTACTCGACCCCCGTTTACGGCATCCTCTGCGTTGCGGCCTGACGGGTGATGCTGATCGCGCCAACCGGGCACAGTTGGGCGGCCAACTCGACCGACGCCTGAAGGGACTGCGGCGGCTGCGTGATCCGCAGCATCACCAGTCCGTCCGCGTCATCCTGGTCGAACACCTCAGGGGCGTTCACGACGCAGTTGCCGGAACCGCAGCAGCGCTCCCTGTCCACTGTGATCCGCATGCTCACCACGTCACCGGAAGCTCGGCCAGGCCGAAAGTGACGGCCATGTGGCGTTTGGGGACGTCCGCAAGCGTCGTCCTGGACCGCAGCCCGGGGAAGCGGCGGGCGAGTTCCACCAGGGCGATACGCAGTTCGGCGCGGGCCAGCGGCTGGCCGATGCACTGGTGCAGGCCGAAGCCGAACGCCATATGGCGGTGCGCCTCGTTGCGCGCGGGGTCGAACAGCTCGGGATCGTGGAAGACGGAGGGGTCCCGGTTGGCCATGGACAACATGGCCACGGCTCCCTCGCCGGCCCGGATCAGCCGGCCGCCGATCTCGACGTCCTCCAGCGCCAGCCGGGGCAGGCCCGTCCGTACGACGGTGATGTAGCGCAGCAGTTCCTCGACCATGCCCGGCGCCAGGCCGGGGTCGTCGCGCACGGCCTCCAGGCTCTCGGGGTGCTCCAGCAGGGCGAGGGCGGACAGCCCGATCATGTTCGCGGTGGTCTCGTGGCCGGCGACGAGCAGCAGCATCGCCATGCTCAGCAGCTCGTCCTCGCGCAGCTCGCCGGGGACGACACGTTCGGCCACCAGCCTGCTGAGCAGATCCTCGCCGGGCGAGGTGCGCTTGAACTTGATCAGCTCACCCAGGAAGCCGCTCAGCGCGCCGAGGGCGGCCTCGACCTCCTCGGGTCCGGAGTTCCGGTCCATGATCGCGCGGCTGTGGAACTGGAAGAAGTCGTGGTCGGAATAGGGCACTCCGAGCAGGTGACAGATCGTCATCGACGGAACGGGCAGCGCGAACTCGTTCATCAGGTCCGCGGGCGGGCCGGAGGCGCGCATGCGCTCCAGCGCCTCGACCACCGTCTCCTCGATCAGCGGCTCGATCCGCCGGATGTTCTTGATCATGAATTCGGCGGTGAGCATGCGCCGGAAGCGGCTGTGCGCCTCGCCGTCCATGAAGATGAACAGGCCGGAGGCGTCCTCCTGCTTCGGCGGGATCGGGTTCAGCACCGGAAAGCCGGGGCGGTACTGGTCCGAGCTGAAGCCCGGGTGCCGCAACAGCTGCCGAACGTCCTCGTGACGGGTGACCAGCCAGGCCCAGCCCCCGAACGGGAGCCGGACCCTGCCTATCGGTCCGCCCAGTCGTGCCTCGTCGGCTTCCGTGACCGGAATGAAGGGGTTACTGTCCGGACCAATGAACGGGAAAGCCGGAAGCTCCGCAACATCAACGCTTGACAATTCCGTCAATTCGACCCCCGTAGACTGCGTTGAAATGACGGCTTCACCCTAACAAGAATGAATCAAAAACAAGTCAAGTTGTGATCCAGCTCACAGGGAATCGAGCCTGTCCTCAACGCACGTTGTCCTCTATGAATACACCCCCTTCCGAGAGAATGGCCGAAATCGTTCGGGATACTTCGGCGGCAACATGCTCCATCTGATCCGCCAAATAGAAATGCCCTCCGGGAAATGTGCGCAGCTCAAAGCCGCCGTCCGTGTGATCGGCCCAGGCACGTACGGCATCGAGGGGCGCCCTCGGGTCGTCGGCGCCAACGAGCGCGCGCACCGGGGTCGCGAGGCGGGATCCTGCTACGCGGCGATACGTTTCGGCCGCCCGGTAGTCGCTGCGCACAGCCGGCAGCACCGTGCGCAGCAGCTCCGCGTCCTGCAGGACCCGTACGTCGGTGCCACCGAGTGACACCAGCTCGGCGACCAGGCCCGCGTCGTCGCGCAGGTGCACGGTGCCCTCGCGCGGGCGGGACGGGGCGCACCGCCCGGAGGCGAACAGCACGGCCGGCCGGTGCCCCAACCGCTCGAGGCGCAGGGCGAGTTCGAAGGCGACCGAGGCGCCCATGCTGTGCCCGAACAGCGCGAGCGGCCGGTCCGTCCAGGACACGACCTCATCCACCAGCGCATCGGCCATCTCGGGGACGGACTCGATGCACGGTTCCTCGCGGCGGTCCTGCCGCCCCGGGTACTGGACGGCGAGCACGTCGACGCGCGGCGTGAGCGCCCGGGCGAAGGGCAGGTAGAACGGTGCGGCCCCGCCCGCATAGGGCAGACACAGCAATCTGACGGGAGCCTCCGGAGCCGGCCGGAAGCGCCGGATCCAGAGGCCGGTGGCGGGTACGGTCACCTGTGCTCCCGGGTTCAGGCCGCGGCCGGGAGCGCGAAGCGCACGGCGGTCAGCTCTTCCGACAGCTGCCACAGCCTGCTGCCTGTCTCCGGGTCGGACGCCCGCGGGGCGAGCTCGACCTGCTTGGGCGCACCCCGCAGCTCAGCCATGCCGTCCGGACCGAACAGCTCGCCGCCGCGCACGTCCTGGGCGGTGGCCGCGTACAGCTGGGGCAGCGCGCCCTGCTCCGGGGACTGGGCGAGCGGCAGCAGCAGGCGGCCGAAGAGCAGCTTCACCATGCCGACGGGGGCGCTCGTCTGCAGGTTGGTGGAGGTGTAGCCAGGGTGGGCCAGCACGCTGCGGACCGGGCTGCCGGCCGCGCTCAGCCGTCGGTGCAGCTCCCATCCGAACACGGCATTGGCGAGCTTGGACTGGTTGTAGTAGCCCATGGGCGAGTACTTCCGCTCACCGGTCAGGTCGTCGAAGAAGATCTTCGCCTGGCGGTGGTTGGTCGAGGTGACCGTGACCACGCGGGGATCGTCGCCATCCGCCAGCAGGTCGAGCAGCAGGCCGGTGAGGGCGAAGTGGCCGAGGTGGTTGGCGGCGAACTGCAGCTCGTGTCCCTGCGCGGTGAGTGTGCGGGGCGGTGCCATCACGCCGGCGTTGTTGACGAGGACGTCGGGGCGCACACCGTCGGAGCGCAGCCGGTCGGCGAACGCACGGACCGATTCGGGGTCGGACAGATCCAGCCGGCGCACCTCCAGCCGGGCACCCGACTCTCCGGCCGTCACCTCCGCGACCGCCCGTCGGCCCTTCGCCTCGTCGCGTACGGCGAGGATCACGCGGGCACCCTTGCGGGCGAGTGCCCGGGTGGTCGCCAGACCGAGGCCGCTGTTCGCTCCGGTGATGACGAACACCCGGCCGTTCTGGTCCGGAATCTGATCGGCGGTCCAGCGCTTCTGACTCGTCATATGGCTCACGGTGCCCTATGTGTCATCGAGTGTCAAGTGCGCCACTCTGGGCCACGAACGTCACGACGGATACGATGGGTGAATGACTTCCCGCCCGGTAGGAACCCTGGCCCAGCGCAAGCGTCAGCTCGTCGCCGACGAGCTGACGCAGGCGGCGCTGGACCTGCTGGCACGCGAAGGTTTCGACGCGGTCACGGTGGACGAGATCGCCGCAGCCGCGGGAGTGTCCAAGCGGACTTTCTTCCGGTACTTCGCTTCCAAGGAGGACGTGGTCGTCCAGTTCCTGACCGAGCTGGGTGCCACCATGCGCGACGAACTGGCGAGCCGCCCGGCGCCGGAACCGCCGTCCACCGCCCTGCGGCACACGGTGTGGCGCTCGATCGATGCCTGCGCGGGCCACGCGGACCGGGCCCTGCGGGTCGTCCAGTTGATCCTGGGGACGCCCGCCCTGCTCGCCCGCTTCCTGGAGCGCCAGGCTCAGTGGCGTGAGGAGCTGGCGGCCGAGGTGGCCGAGCGACTCGGTCTCGAGCTCGCGACGGAGCTGTACCCGCACCTGGCCGCCGGGATGGCTCTGACCGCGTTCCACACCGTGCTGAAGCGGTGGAGCGACAGCGACGGCACCGAGGACCCCTCCGCGCTCACCGACCGGTGCTTCGACGTGATCGCACCGGCCCTGGACGCCGTCGTACGCGCGTAAGGCATCAGGCCCGGATCCGCCGCACTCCTCGACTGCGGGTCCGGGCCTGGCCCTCTCGTCGCTCACCGGTGTCCCGCGGCACTCAGGACGACACGTCGGCACCCGCCGCCTCAGGGGCGGGCACGGCGGCCGCGCCGGCACGGACCTGGACTCCGCGCCGTCCGGCCAGCCGGCATCCGAGGCATCCCGCGTGGCCGTGGCGCGCGGAGAGGTCCCGCACCCCCATGCTCCGCTGATCGACCGGCCGCGGCCCGGGCGGCTTGCCCCAGCCGACGAGATGCAGGACCCACGTGACGAGCAGCGCCGCCGCCATGAGGGCCAACCCCACCCAAATCCCCGGGTGCCAGCCGCAGATGCCGAGGCCGGTCACCGCGGCCCCCGTCGTCGCGACGGCGAAACCGGCCCATCCGGCCACTGTATGGCCGTCGTCGTGATGTCCGCTCACGTGCCCGCCTCCTCGCGCTCGCCTGACCGGGCCCGCACACGCCATGGCCTGGCCGACGGCACTCGACCTATGATGTCTTACCAGGCAAGGAATTTATCTTAGATACTAAGGAAATGACAATGGAGGGCAAGCAGCGGACCGCCGCCTCCCCATCGGACGCCATCAGCGCACTCGACGACCTCATCGCCACGAGCATCGTCGGTCAGCAGGAGTTCGCCCGGAACCTGGGGCTGAGCATGACGGACCTCATCTGCTTCGCCCACGTCCTCGCGGCCGGCGACTCCTCGGTCACCGCCGGCGACCTGGCGTCCCGTGCCCACGTGACCACAGGTGCGGTGACCGGGATCCTCAACCGCCTGGAGCGCGGCGGGTTCGTCACCCGTGAGCCCGACCCCGCCGACCGACGGCGGGTGCGCGTCGTCGCCGCCCCGGCCGCCGCCAGCCAGGTCCAGGCCGTCTACGGCCCTTATCACGCGCGGCTCGCGGAGCTGTTCGCCCAGTACACGTCGGACGAGATCGCCATCGTCACCGACTGGTTCACGCGCGCCGCGGCAGTGGCGCGCGCGTATCTGGACGAGGCGTGCGAGACCTAGGGTCTTTCGTTCGGCTCATGCCGGGCTGGCGGGGTCCGGCATGAGCCGAACCCAAGACTCCAGCCGGGACCGGGGGGAATGCTGTGTCCCAGGGGGCACGGGTGTTTCCGAGGGGCACGTGGCGCGTTCCGCCGGGACACTGCTCACGCGATCTCGACGAGAAGGTCCCCGCCTTCCACCTGCTGGATCCTGTGGATGGCCAGCCGGGTCACCCGTCCGGCCTTCGGAGCGGTGATCGCGGCTTCCATCTTCATCGCCTCGATGGTGGCCACCGTGGCACCGGACGCCACCTCGTCGCCTTCGGCGACCGCGAGCGTCACCACTCCGGCGAAAGGCGCTGCCACATGGCCGGGGTTGGCCCGGTCGGCCTTCTCGGTCGCCGGTACGTCCGAGGCCGCCGCCCGGTCGCGCACCTGGATGGGCCGCAGCTGGCCGTTGAGGGTGGCCATCACGGTGCGCATGCCGCGTTCGTCGGCCTCACCGATCGCCTGCAGCTCGATCAGGAGCCGCACACCGGGCTCCAGGTCGACGGCGTACTCCTGGCCGGGACGCAGACCGTGGAAGAAGTCCTTGCTGTCCAGCACGCCGGTGTCGCCGTAGGCCTGGCGCTGCGCCTCGAAGTCGCGCGTCGGCCCGGGGAAGAGCAGGCGGTTGAGCGTCGCCCGACGGTCCTTCTCCAGTCCGGCGCGGTCCTGTGCCGTCAGTTCCTGCGCGGGCCTGGCCTCGGCGCGGCCCTGAAGTGCCTTGGTGCGGAACGGCTCCGGCCAGCCGCCGGGCGGTGTTCCCAGCTCGCCGTGCAGGAAGCCGATGACCGAGTCGGGAATGTCGTATGTGTTCGGCGCCGCTTCGAAGTCCTGCGGCGTCACTCCGGCGCCCACCAGGTGCAGGGCGAGGTCGCCGACCACCTTCGACGACGGAGTGACCTTGACGGGACGGCCCAGGATCCGGTCGGCGGCGGCGTACATCGCCTCGATCTCCTCAAAGCGGTCGCCGAGTCCCAGCGCGATCGCCTGCGTGCGCAGATTGGACAGCTGCCCGCCCGGGATCTCGTGGTGGTAGACGCGTCCGGTGGGTGAGGCCAGTCCTGCCTCGAACGGCGCGTAGATCCGGCGGACGCTCTCCCAGTACGGCTCCAGGTCTCCGACGGCCTGCAGGTCCCGGCCCGTGGGCCACTCGGAGTGGTCGGTCGCGGCCACGATCGCCGACAGCGAGGGCTGCGAGGTGGTGCCCGCCATCGACGCGACCGCGCCGTCGACCGCGTCCGCGCCGGCCTGGATCGCGGCCAGGTAGGTGGCGAGCTGGCCGCCCGCGGTGTCGTGGGTGTGCAGGTGCACCGGGAGGTCGAACTCGCGGCGCAGCGCCGACACGAGCTTCGCCGCCGCTGGGGCGCGCAGCAGCCCTGCCATGTCCTTGACTGCCAGGACGTGGGCACCGGCGGCCACGATCCGCTCGGCCAGGCGGAGGTGGTAGTCCAGCGTGTACAGGCGCTCCGAGGGGTCGGAGAGGTCGGCCCATGGTGTCGGCTGCCCAGCTGCCGAGCCACGCGGCAACGTTGGAGGTGGGCAGACGTCCTGCTGAAGCCGGAAAACATCACATTGACATCACCGCGAGCCTCCTCCGCCCTTCCGGTCAGTCGGGGGGAGCCCGGATCACACAGACGTTGCGCTTCACGCAACTCGATGCGTCAAAAGAACTCCACCCCTTGACCAGTCAGCCACCCTGCCTGGACCATGTTGCGTATCATCCACATAGTTGCGCAATGCGCATTGGGAGGATGTCATGTCTCCTCGACCGCAGCCCGGCCGCGAGTTCGTCCTCACCCTTTCGTGCCCTGACCGGGCCGGTCTCGTCCACGCCGTGACCGGCTTTCTCATCAGCCACTCCGGCAACATCCTGGAGAGCCAGCAGTTCGACGACCGGCTGCAGGACCGCTTCTTCATGCGGGTGCACTTCGATGTGTCGGATCCCGCCGTCTCGCTGGGGGATCTGCGTACCGGTTTCGGCCCGGTCGCCGAGGCGCACCGGATCACCTGGCAGCTGCACGACGCGTCGACCCCGACCCGCACGCTGATCATGGTGTCGAAGTTCGGCCACTGCCTGAACGACCTGCTTTTCCGCAAGTCCACGGGCGCGCTCAACATCGAGATCCCGGCGATCGTCTCCAACCACCGCACCTTCGAGTCACTGGCGGAGAACTACGGCATCCCCTTCCACCACATCCCGGTGACACCCGACACCAAGGCGGAGGCGGAGGCCCGGCTGCTCCGCCTCGTCGACGAGCTCGACATCGACCTGGTGGTACTCGCCCGGTACATGCAGGTCCTCTCCGACGACCTGTGCAAGCAGCTCGACGGCCGGGCCATCAACATCCACCACTCCTTCCTGCCGAGCTTCAAGGGCGCCCGGCCCTACGTCCAGGCGCACCAGCGCGGCGTCAAGCTCGTCGGCGCCACGGCGCACTACGTCACGCCCGACCTCGACGAGGGCCCGATCATCGAACAGGACGTCGTCCGCGTGAACCACTCGCACGCACCGGACGAGCTGGTCGCCCTCGGCCGTGACGTCGAGGCCCAGGTACTCGCCCGCGCCGTGCGGTGGCACAGCGAAAGCCGTGTACTGGTCAACGGCAACTGCACGGTCGTCTTCCGCTGACGCGCCGAGCCATCGCACCGCCGAGGGGCTTCGCGGACACCGCCGCGCCGTCGTGTGACGGCTTGTCCGCGCTCCCATCGTCGATGGCGGACGTCTTCACCGTTGCCTCCGCGACGTCCACGAGACACCGCTGGAGGCGCGCTGCCTGATCGAGCAGGCGGCCGTGCCGGGCGGTGCCACGCCCGGCACGGGTCGGGCACCGGCGTCCGGCGTACGTCGCCGAAGCGGGCGCGCGCCGGACGCCCTCCACAAGCCGGCGACCACCACCCGGAAACCGGAGGAGTCCAGGGCGGCGGGTTGCCGGTGACATCGTGCGGACCGGACGCGCCCAGGCGCCGGAGCGGGCCGGAACGTCGGGGACTTCCGCCCCGACGTTCCGGCCCGCTGTGCGCTGTTCCTTACGCGTATTCCATGGCCGCGTCCAGCAGCCAGTCCACCAGGTAGCCGGCGAAGGAGGAGCGCACCAGTATCCAGAAACCGGCCCTGGGCTCCTCGCGTGCGACCAGGACGACCTGCGCGCGGGCCAGCGTGGTCTGCGCGCAGCGACCGGGGCCGAAGGCCCGCGGGTGGAGGTCGAGCGGGCAGCCGTGGGACAACAGGTCGCGGGCGCGGGGGCCCGCGACGAGGAGGGTGGTGCGCTGGGCGGAGACATCGGTGACGCCGACCGGTTCGTCTCCCCCTGCCGAGCGGATCCGGCTCTCCAGGTCCCGCTCGGTGCCGGGCCGGCCCACCACCAGCCACTCGTCGGGGCCCAGCCACACCGCGGTCAGGTCACCCGCGTGTACCACGTTGTTGGGTTCCAGGGGGAGTTGGAGTCCCAGGGCCAGTCCGACGGCGTCCGCTGCCGGGCCCTTGGCGTCGAGGCGGACGTTCACCTGGGCCAGGAAGGGGAGTTCGGCCAGGCGGATCGCGCCCCGGGAGGAGCGCGTCGCGGCGGCGAGGCGGTGTGCGGCGTCTGCCAGGGGGCTGCGCGGCCGTGCGGTCAGGGCGGTGTCAGCCATCGCGGCGGGCTCCCTCGGGGTCGTAGAGGACGGGACTTGCGACGGTCACCGGCAGCAGCCGGTCGGCGACGGGCGCGTAGAGGCGTTCGCCGAT
Organism: Streptomyces sp. NPDC001848; assembly: GCF_042891915.1. NCBI lineage: Bacteria > Bacillati > Actinomycetota > Actinomycetes > Kitasatosporales > Streptomycetaceae > Streptomyces > Streptomyces sp. NPDC001848. The sequence continues at coordinate 13,774 of NZ_JBIATP010000014.1, forward strand.
GCGGTCCCGGCCGCCCTTGACCAGGGCGAGCGCGAAGGTCCGGCCGAGCGCCGCGCTGCGGTAGCTGGAGGTGACATGGCCGAGCATCGGGACGGGTGGGGTGGGCAGTTCACCGTCGGCGACCAGGTGCGTGCCCTCGGGAAGGAGCGCGCCGGGATCGTCCGGCAGCAGGGCGACCAGGTGCTTGCGGTCGGGGCGGACGGTGTCGGCACGGGCGTAGGAACGCTTGCCGATGAAGTCCGGCTTCTTCTTGGACACCACCCAGCTCATTCCGAGGTCCTGCGGGGTGACCGTGCCGTCGGTGTCCTGACCGACGATCGGGTAGCCCTTCTCCGCGCGCAGGACGTGCATGGTCTCGGTCCCGTACGGGGTGATGCCGTACGGGGCGCCTGCCTCGTACAGCGCCTCCCAGAGCGCCAGGGCGTCCCAGGGCGACACGTTGATCTCGTAGGCGAGTTCGCCGGAGAAGCTGATCCGGCACACACGTGCCTCGACGCCGGCGACGGTCGTCTCCCGCCACGCCATGAACGGGAAGTCGTCGTTGGACACGGCCAGTCGGGGCGCGAGCGCGCCGAGGACCGCGCGGGACTTCGGGCCGACCAGGGCGACGGTGGCCCACTGCTCGGTGACCGACGTGCAGTGCACCCGCAGTTCGGGCCACTCGGTCTGCAGCCACTCCTCCATCCAGTCCAGGACGGCCGCCGCGTTACCGGTCGTGGTGGTGACCAGGAACCGGTCGTGGGCGAGCCGGATGACCGTGCCGTCGTCGAACACCATCCCGTCCAGGCGGCACATCACGCCGTAGCGGATCATGCCGACCTTCAGGGTGCTCATCATGTTCGTGTACAGCCGGTCGAGGAAGAGGGCGGCGTCCGGCCCCTGCACATCGATCTTGCCGAGCGTGGAGGCGTCCATGAAGGCCACGCCCTCGCGGGCGGCGCGGCACTCGCGCAGCACGGCGGTCTCCATGTCCTCGCCGACCTGCGGGTAGTACCAGGGCCGCTTCCACTGGCCGACGTTCTCGAACAGGGCGCCGTGCTCGACATGCCAGCCGTGCAGGGCGGTCGTGCGGACCGGGTCGTGCAGCGCGCCCCGGTCGCGCCCCGCGAGGGTGGCGAAGGAGACGGGGGTGTACGGCGGCCGGAAGGTGGGCAGGCCGAGCGCCGAGATGTCCACGCCGAGGAGTTCGGCGACGACCCCGCTCGCCAGCACCCCGCCCGTCTTGCCCTGGTCGTTGGCCGTGCCGGCGGTGGTGTAGCGCTTGGTGTGCTCCACCGAACGCAGACCGGCGCCGGTCGCCCGCGCGAGGTCGTCGACCGTGACGTCGCGCTGGAGGTCGACGAACCGGGGGGCGCCGGTGGCGTTGGGGATGGTGAAGACGTGCATGGGCGGGGTGTACGGCTGGGCGGCCACGGCCGGAAGGGCGGGTGCCTCGGCGGTGTACCCCTCCGCCTCGACCGCCCGGGCACCGGCCGCCGCGCCCTGCGCGAGGGCCGTGGCGAGGTCGAAGGCGCCGTTCGCGCCGCCCGCGGCCGCCACGGCCTGGCGGCAGCCGTCGGGAACGAACGTGCCGAGTACGTCGTCGTGGCGGAGCTTGCCGCCCGCCTGGCTGAACAGGTGCGCGACCGGGTTCCAACCGCCGGAGACGAGGAGCAGGTCGACGGCGAATCCGCGCCGTCCCGCGGTGTCTCCATACGGGGCGACCGTGACGCCGGTGAGGCGGTCTCCGCCCTCCGTGCCGGTCACCGCGTGCCCGGCCAGCACCTCGATCCCGGCGGATCGGGCACGCTCGGCCCATTCCCCCGGCTCGGCCCGGGTGTCGACGATCGCCGCGATGTCCACTCCCGCCGCCGCCAGGTCGAGTGCGGCTGCGTAGGCACTGTCGTTGGTGGTGAACACGACCGCGTGCCGGCCGGGCAGAACCGCGTACCGGTGGAGGTACGTCCGGGCCGAGGCCGCGAGCATCACGCCGGGGCGGTCGTTGTCGCCGAAGGCCAGCGAACGCTCGTGGGCGCCGGTGGCGAGGACGACGCGCCGGGCGCGGATCCGCCAGACGCGCTCGCGGGAGATGTTCGCCGGGGCGTCGGCGCCCAGGTGGTTGGTGCGGCGCTCGACAGCGAGCAGGTGGTTGTCGTCGTAGTGGCCGAAGACGGTGGTGCGGCGCAGGACGCGCACCTCGGGGGCGGCTTCGAGTTGGGCGCGCGTCGCCTCCACCCAGTCGAGGTGTTCGCCGGTGCCGAGCAGGCTGCCGCCGGGTTCCGGCTGGTCGTCGGCGAGGATGACGCGCGCGCCGCTGCTCGCCGCCGCCGCTGCCGCCGCCAGGCCGGCCGGTCCGGCGCCGACGACCAGCAGGTCGCAGTGGGCGTGTACGGCGTCGTAGCGGGCGGGGTCGGGTTCGCCGGCGAGGCGGCCCTGGCCTGGGAGGCTGCTCGCCACCAGGCCCTCGTAGAGCTCTACGGTGGTGGCGGGGAGCATGGGCTCGGGGAAGGGTTCCTCGATCTGGACGACCGCGTTGGGTTCCTCGACGCCGGCGGAGAAGATGCCGCGGGGGCGGCCTCGTTTGATGCTTGTCGCTGCCGCGATGACGCCGTTGGCGAGCAGGGCGGAGGCGAGGGTGTCGCCTCGGTAGCCCTGGTATGCGGTGCCGTCGAAGGTGAAGGTGAGAGGGGTGTCTCGGTCTATGCGGCCGCCGGTGGGGAGGCGGAACGGCTGGTTGTCCTCCCCCACCCCGCCCCTTCCCGAAACCAGGGGGCCCGCCCCCTGGACCCCGGCCGGGGGCTCCGCCCCCGGACCCCCGTCGCCCTGAACGGGCTCGTCCTCAATCGCCGGTCGGGCTGATGTTGCCGAAGGTGGCTCGGTGGTGGCCGGACGCGGCGGTGCAGCAGCCGGGCACGACCCCGTCGTGGCCGGACGCAGCCCACTCGCTTCCGGGCGGTCCTCCCCCACCCGGTACACCGCCAGGATCTCGTTCGTCGCCGTGTCCCGCACCGCGTTGAACCACCTGCGGCAGCCCGCCGCGTGGCTCCAGCGCTCGGCGAACGGGCCCTTGGGGTTGTCGCGGAAGAACAGGTAGCGCGCCCACTCCTCGTCGGTGAGGGCCGCGGGGTCCTCGGGGTAGGGCACATGGGCCTGGCCACCGTAGTGGAACTCGGCCTCGTCACGGGGCCCGCACCACGGGCAGGGGATGAGCAGCATGGTTCGGCTCCCTAGTGGGCCACCGCGGCCGCGCCGTGCTCGTCGACGAGCGCGCCGGTGGTGAAACGGTCGAGCGAGAAGGGGGCGTTGAGGGCGTGGGGGGTGTCGTGGGCGATGGTGTGGGCGTAGACCCAGCCCACGCCCGGGGTGGCCTTGAAACCGCCCGTACCCCAGCCGCAGTTGAGGTAGAGGTTCTCGACCGGTGTGAGGCCGACGATGGGCGAGGCGTCCGGGCTGACGTCGACGATGCCGCCCCAGGTGCGCAGCACATGGGCGCGGGCGAAGACCGGGAAGAGTTCCAGGGCGGCGGACATCTGCTCCTCGATGATGTGGAACGCGCCGCGCTGGGTGTAGGAGTTGTACGCGTCGATACCGGCGCCCATCACCAGCTCGCCCTTGTGGGCCTGGCTGACGTACACGTGGACGGCGTTGGACATGACCACCGTGGGGTGGACCGGTTCCAGGAGTTCGGAGACCAGGGCCTGCAACGGGTGGCTCTGCAGCGGAAGTTCGATGCCCGCCATGGCGGCGAGCACCGAGGTGTGTCCGGCCGAGCACAGGGCCACCTTGCCGGCCGCGATCGGGCCACGCGTGGTCTGCACGCCGACGACCCGGCCGCCGACCACGTCCAGGCCGGTGACCTCGCAGTTCTGGATGATGTCGATACCGGCGGCGTCCGCGGAGCGGGCGAAGCCCCAGGCCACGTAGTCGTGCTTGGCGATGCCGGCGCGCGGCTGGTAGGTGCCGCCGAGGACCGGGTAGCGCACGTCGGGTGAGGTGTTGACGATCGGGCAGACCTCTTTGACCTGCTCGGCGTCGAGCCACTCGGCGTCGACGCCGTTGAGGCGGTTGGCCGCCACCCGGCGCACGCTGTCGCGGACGTCCTGCAGGCTGTGGGCGAGGTTCAGCACGCCCCGCTGGGAGAAGAGGATCGGGTAGTCCAGCTCCTCCTCCAGCCCCTCCCACAGCTTGAGGGCGTGCTCGTAGATGCCGGCGCTCTCGTCCCACAGGTAGTTGGAGCGGATGATGGTGGTGTTGCGGGCCATGTTGCCGCCCGCGAGCCAGCCCTTCTCCAGGACCGCGACGTTGCTGATGCCGTGGTTCTTGGCGAGGTAGTGGGCGGTGGCCAGGCCGTGTCCGCCGCCGCCCACGATCACCACGTCGTACGACCGCTGGGGCTCGGGGTCGTGCCAGAGCCAGTCGGGGTGGTCGGGGAGGTCGGCGCCGGGGGTGCGGGGACTCATCGGGCGTCTCCTGAGGGGCCGGAAAGGTGCGGGTAGAGCGGGTGCCGGGCGGCCAGCGCCTCGGTGCGGGCGCGTAGGGCGGGCACGTCCGGCTCGGGCTGGAGGGCCAGCGCGATCACCTCGGAGACCTCGGCGAAGTCCGCCTCGGTGAAGCCCCGGGTGGCCAGCGCCGGGGTGCCGATGCGCAGGCCGGAGGTGACCATGGGCGGGCGCGGGTCGAAGGGGACGGCGTTGCGGTTGACGGTGATGCCGACCTCGTGCAGGAGGTCTTCGGCTCGCTTTCCGTCGAGTTCGGAGTCCCGCAGGTCGACGAGGACGAGGTGGACGTCCGTGCCGCCGGTCAGCACCCTCACTCCGGCCGCGGCCGCGTCGGGGCGGGTGAGGCGCTCGGCGAGGATGCGGGCGCCCGCCAGCGTACGGGCCTGGCGCTCGGTGAACTCGGGCGATGCCGCGACCTTGAAGCAGACCGCCTTCGCGGCGATGACATGCTCCAGCGGGCCGCCCTGCATACCGGGGAACACCGCCGAGTTGATCTTCTTGGCGAGATCGGCGTCGTTGGTGAGGATGACTCCGCCGCGAGGACCGCCGAGGGTCTTGTGCGTGGTGGTGGTGACCACGTGGGCGTGTGGGACGGGGCTGGGGTGCAGCCCGGCGGCGACCAGGCCGGCGAAGTGCGCCATGTCGACCATGAGGAGGGCGCCGACCTCGTCGGCGATACGGCGGAAGGCCGCGAAGTCCAGCTGCCTCGGGTACGCCGACCAGCCCGCGATGATCATCTTGGGGCGGTGTTCCTTGGCGAGCCGCTCCACCTCGTCCATGTCCACGAGGTTGTCCGCCTCGGAGACGTGGTACGGCACGACGTTGAGCATCTTGCCGCTGTAGTTGATGCGCATGCCGTGGGTGAGGTGACCGCCGTGCGCGAGGTCGAGGCCGAGGACGGTGTCGCCGGGCTGGAGCAGGGCGAAGAAGACGGCGATGTTCGCCTGGGCTCCCGAGTGCGGCTGGACGTTCGCGAAGGCCGCGCCGAACAGGGATGTGACGCGTTCGATCGCCAACCGCTCGGTGACGTCGACGTGTTCGCAGCCGCCGTAGTAGCGGCGGCCGGGGTAGCCCTCGGCGTACTTGTTGGTCGCGACCGAGCCCTGTGCCTCCATCACGGCGGTGGGCGTGAAGTTCTCGGAGGCGATCATCTCCAGGGTGGACTGCTGGCGGTGCAGCTCGGCGCGGAGCGCGGCGTGGACCTCGGGGTCCAGCTCCGCCAGCGGGGTGTTCAGCGCGTTCATACGGGGTTCGCGTTCCTCTCGGCGGCCTCTACGACGTTGGCGAGCAGCATCGCCCGGGTCATGGGTCCCACTCCCCCGGGCATGGGCGCGATCCATCCGGCGACCTCGGCGGCCTCCGGGTGGACGTCGCCGACGAGCCCGTGCTCGGTGCGGGTGATACCGACGTCCAGGACGGCCGCTCCCGGGCGCAGCATGTCCTTGGTGATCAGTCCGGGCGAGCCGGCCGCCGCGATGACGATGTCCGCCTCGCGTACGTGCCAGGCCAGCCCCTTGGTTCCGGTGTGGCACAGGGTGACGGTGGCGTTCTCGGAGCGGCGGGTGAGCAGGAGTCCGATCGGCCGTCCCACGGTGATGCCCCGGCCGACGACGCACACCCGCGCTCCGGCGATCGGTACCGCGTGGCGGCGGAGCAGTTCGACGATGCCGCGTGGGGTGCACGGCAGCGGGGCGTCGACGCCGAGGACGAGCCGGCCGAGGTTGACCGGGTGCAGGCCGTCGGCGTCCTTGGCGGGGTCCATCCGCTCCAGCACGGCGCCCGCGTCCAGGTGGCGCGGGAGCGGGAGTTGCACGATGTAACCCGTGCAGGCCGGGTCGGCGTTGAGTTCGTCGATGACGTCCTCGACGTGCTGCTGGGTGGCGTCGGCGGGCAGTTCGCGACGCAGGGAGGCGATGCCGATCTGCGCGCAGTCACGGTGCTTGCCGGCGACGTAGGCGTGGCTGCCGGGGTCGTCGCCGACCAGGACGGTGCCGAGACCCGGGGGACGCCCGTGCAGGGCGGTCAGTTTGGCGACGCGCTCGGCGAGTTCGCGGCGGATGACGGCGGCGGTCGCCTTGCCGTCGAGGAGTTGTGCGGTCACCGGCGGTGCTCCTTCTCCGCGGTCAGCCACGAAGGCGGGACATGGTCGGGTCGAACAGGGGCTCCTCGGCGACGACCGCTTCGACGCGCTGGTCGAAGTAGCCGATGGTCACGGTGGTGCCGGGGGTGGCCAGCTCCGCCGGGAGCCAGGCGTAGGCGATGCCCTTGCCGATCGTGTAGCCGTAGGCGGCGCTGGTGACGTAGCCGACGGCGCGGTCGCCGGCGTACACCGGCTCCTTGCCCATGACGACGGCGTGCGGGTCGTCGATGGTGAGGCAGCTCAGCCTGCGCCGCACGTCGGCCTTGCGCCGCTCCAGCGCGGCCTTGCCGATGAAGTCGTCCTTGTCGAGCTTGACGGCGAAGCCGACACCGGCCTCGTAGGGGTCGTGCTCGTAGGTCATGTCGGTGCCGAAGGAGCGGTAGCCCTTCTCCAGGCGCAGGCTGTTGAAGGCGCCGCGCCCGGCGATGATGCCGCCGAGCGGCTCGGCCGCCGCCCAGAGGGTGTCCCACAGCTTCTGGCCCTGGTCGGCGGTGGTGTAGAGCTCCCAGCCGAGTTCGCCGACGTACGACAGCCGCATCGCGGTGACGGGTACCGAGCCGATGTAGGCGCGCTTGGCGCGGAAGTACTTCAGGCCGTCGTTCGAGAAGTCCTCGTCGGTGAGGGGCTGCAGGACCTCGCGGGCCAGCGGGCCCCACAGTCCGATGCAGCAGGTGCCGGGGGTGATGTCGCGGACCTGGACCGTGCCGTCGGCGGGGAGGTGGCGGGTGAACCAGTCGAGGTCCAGGTTGCCGTTGGCGCCGACCTGGAAGAGGTCGCGGGCGAGGCGGGCGACGGTGATGTCGCTGCGGATTCCGCCGTCGTGGTCCAGGAGCAGCGTGTACGTCACCGAGCCGACGGACTTGGCGACCTTGCCGGTGACCAGGCCCTCCAGGAAGTCGGCGGCGCCGGGGCCGCTGACCTCCAGGCGCTTGAGGGCCGTCATGTCGTACATCGCGACCGTCTCACGGGTGACCTGGGCCTCGGCTCCGACGATGGGCGACCAGTACCGCGCGGCCCAGTCGTTGGGGGTGGGGATGTCGCGGCCTTCGACCAGGGACGCGTTGGCCTCGTACCACTGGGGGCGCTCCCAGCCGTTCGCCTCCAGGAAGAACGCGCCGTGTTCCTGCTGGCGGGCGTGGAAGGGGCTGGTGCGGATCGGGCGCGGCTTCCCGGACGGCTGGAGGGGGTGGAGGATGTCGTAGACCTCGACGAAGTTCTGGCAGTCGCGGGCCAGGACGTACTCCGGGGAGAGCTGGTGCGGCTCGAAGCGGTTGACGTCGCACTCGTGCAGGTCGAAGGAGGAGCAGTAGCCGTCGACCAGCCATTCGGCGACGGCCCGGCCGACGCCCGCGGAGTGGGTGACCCACACGGCCTCGGCGACCCAGAAGCCCTTGACGTCCGGGGACTCGCCGAGCAGCGGGTAGCCGTCGGTGGTGAACGAGAACAGGCCGTTGATGCCCTCCTCCACCTTGGCCTCGCGGGTGGCGGGGAGCAGTGACTGGGTCTCGCTCCAGGCGTCCTCGAAGTCCTCCTCGGTGAACTCCAGGACCGACGGCATCTGCTCGGCCTCGTCCACGGAGAGGATGTCGTCGGCGGAGACCGGCATGGGGCGGTGGCCGTAGTAGCCGATGCCGAGGCCGTCGAAGCGGTCGCGGTAGTAGAGGTCGGCGTCCTGGTGGCGCAGGATCGGGCGGACCGCCTCCTGGGTCTGGCCGGCGAGGGCGGGGATCGGGCCGGTCCAGGCGAGCTGGTGGGCGAGCGGGGTGAGCGGCAGGTTCATCCCGACCATGCGGGCGATCTTCGGACCCCAGATGCCGGCGCAGCACACGACGATGTCGGCGGGGATCTCACCCTGGTCGGTCAGCACGCCGGTCACCCGGCCCTCGCTCTGCCGGACGTCCAGGACCTCGTGACGAGCGAGGAAGCGCACGCCGCGCCCGGTGGCCCGGCGGATCTGCGCCTCGACGGCGAGGACGGCCTTGGCGAGGCCGTCGGTGGGGACCAGGAGACCGCCGAGGACCTTGTCGCGGTCGACCAGCGGGTGCTGCTCGACGCACTCGTCGGGGGTCAGCAGGCGCGCCTCGATGCCCCAGGCGGTGATCCAGCCGTGGCGGCGGTGGAGTTCGGCGAGGCGCTCGGGGGTGGTCGCCACTTCGAGGCCGCCGACCTGGAGGAAGCAGGGCTTGCCGTCGACCTCGAGGGAGCAGAACTTCTCGACGGTGTAGCGGGCCAGCTCCGTCATGGTCTTCGAGGGGTTCGTCTGGAAGACCAGGCCCGGAGCGTGGGAGGACGATCCCCCGGTGGCCGGCAGGGGGCCCTGGTCGACCACGGTCACCTCGGTCCAGCCGCGTGCGGAGATCTCGTCGGCGAGGGCCGCTCCCACGACGCCCGCTCCGATGATGACCACTCGGGGTCCCGCCATCGCCCAACCTCCGAACTTGAGACCGGTTCAGTTGCTTTGTGCGCAACTTGATTCAGGCTGCGCAACTCAATGTGCCTGTCGCCGGGATGGGTGTCAAGGGGTCCGTGACGTCGGTGAACAGCCCTGACGTGGCGCCTGGACACGACGAGGCCCGGCAGGCTGCCAGCGCAGCCTGCCGGGCCTCGTCGTCGGGGCGTTCGGGGTCGCCGCCCGAGCGGTTCTCGCCCCCGCCGCCCCTTCCCGTCCCGTCCTCCAGGACCTCCGCCCCTTCGCCCCCGGCGGGGGCTAGAACCCCGGACGCCCCTCCTCAAACGCCGGAGGGGCTGATCTTCCAGCCCCGGCCGGCCACCACCAGCCCGTCCGGCGCCCGAGGACGAGGCCGTTCAGGCCGACAGCGGGGGTCTGGGGGCGCAGCCCCCAGGGACGGGAAGGGCAAGGGCGGCGGGGGCGGAGAGCCCAACCGCGTGCCACACCGACCGAGAACCGCCCGGCGCTACTTCAGCCACGCCTCGACCTTGCTCCGGTTCGCGTCGACCCACTTCTTGGCCGCCGCGTCGTCCGACATCTTGTCCACCGCGATGTACTTGGCCACGGTGTTCTGGTCGTCGTTCGTCCAGTTGAAGTTCTTCACCAGGTTGTACGCCGGGCTGCCCGACTTGGCGAAGCCCGCGCTGACGATCTTGTCCAGGTCGTAGACGGGGTAGTCGCAGGCGACCTTGGCCGCATCCGCGTCGCAGCCCGTCTTGTACGCCGGCAGGTTGACCTTGACGAGCGGCACCTCGGACATGAACCACTGCGGTTCGTAGAAGTAGCCGATCATCCACTGCTTGTTCTTCTCGGCCGTCCTGAAGGCCTGGATGAGCGCGGTCTCGCTGCCCGCGTACACCACCTTGAAGTTCAGCTTCAGGTTCTTCACCAGCGCCGCGTCGTTGGTGACGTACGACGGGTCGCCGTCCAGCAGCTGGCCCTTGCCGCCCGACTCGGAGGTCTTGAACTGGTCGGCGTACTTGTTGAGGTTCTGCCAGTTCGTGATGTCGGGGTGCGCCTTGGCCAGCCACGGCGGCACGAACCAGCCGATGATGCCCTTGTTGCCGGTCTGCCCGGCCTCGACGGCCGTCTTCTGCCCGGTGATGTACTTCTTCTTCAGATCGTCGTGGCCCCAGTTCTCCAGGACGGCGTCGACCTCGCCGGTCCCGAAGCCCTGCCAGGCGATCTCTTCCTTGAGGTCCTTCTTGGTGACCGTACAGCCGAGGTCGTGCTGCGCGACGTACGCGACGACCGCCGCGTCCGCCTCGTAGCCCACCCACGGGTTGACGGCCAGGTTGAAGGTGCCGCACTTGCCGCCCGAGGACTTCGAGCCCGCGGAGGTGCTGTCGCCGACCTTCGCCCCGCCGCACGCCGTGAGGGTGAGGCCGAGGACGGCCAGGCCGGCCGCGCCGGCTCGCCAGTGTCTTGCCATGGTGTCGTGCTCCTTATGCCCTGGTGCGTCGCGCCGCAGCCTGAGTGATCCGGTCGAACATGACTCCGAGCAGTACGATGGCGAGTCCCGCCGCCAGCCCCTTGCCGTACAGCTCTCCCTGTGAGAACCCGGCCACGACGTCGTAGCCGAGGGCTCCGGCCCCTACCAGGCCGCCCACCACAACCATCGACAGCACGTAGATCAGCCCCTGATTCGTGGCGAGGGTCAGGGCGTTGCGCGCCATCGGCAGTTGGACCTTGGTGATGATCTGCCAGGTGTTGCACCCGGCGGAGGTGGCCGCCTCCACGGTGGACTCGGACACGTTCCGCACACCGTCCGCGATGATCTTGATCGCGACGGGCGCCGCGTAGACGACGGCCGCGACGATCGCGGTGAACCGGGTGGCGCCGAAAAGCGCGAGGAACGGCACGAGATAGACGAACGGCGGCATGACCTGTGCGGCATCCAGGGTGGGCCGCACCAGCCGGTCCACGAGCCGGCTGCGCCCCATCCAGACACCGAAGACGACCCCGAGCAGCATCACCAGCACCGTGGCCACGGCGGTCGAGGCCAGCGTGGTCATGCTGTCCGACCACACGCCCGTGCCCACCAGCAGCCCGACGCACAGCGCGGCCGTCACCGCGGCGCGCCAGCCGCCGAGCACCGCGCCGAGCGCGACCAGGGTGACCCCGACGAGCCACCACGGGGAGTCGGTGAGCAGCGTCTGGAACGGGTTGAGCAGAACGTTGGTGAGGGCGTCCCGCAGGCCGTTGGTCAGGCCCGAGAGATGGTCCTGCAGCCAGGTGGTCGTCGTGTCGGCCGCGCTCGCGATGTGACTTCCGGTGCTGCCGCTGCCGGGGAACTCGGCCGCCCAGACGTAGGTGTGGGACAGGTGGACCAGAACGGCGACCGCGATCCCGCCCGCGATCAGCAGCGGCCGGCGCCACGCGCGGAGCCGGCCGCCCGTGCGGCGGGCCGCCTCGGTGCGTGCGGCCGCCGCCGTGGTGACCCGGTCCAGCACGATGGCCATGACCACGATGGCGAGGCCGGCGTTGAAGGCGGTGCCGACATCGAGCGACTGCAGGGCCTGGACGACGGTCTTGCCGAGGCCGGGCGCGTCGATCAGGGCGGCGATGGTCACCATGGCCAGGGCGGCCATGATGGTCTGGTTGACGCCCATGACCACCGTGCGCTTGGACATCGGCAGCAGCACCTTCAGCAGTTGCTGCGACCGTGTCGCGCCGAGTGAGTCCGCCGCCTCGACGGTGGTCTCGGGCACGGAGCGGATGGCGTGCGCGGTGATGCGGATCGCGGGCGGCGCGGCGTAGATCACCGTGGTGATCACGGCGGAGGCCCCGCCGATGAGGAAGATCAGGGTCAGCGGGGCGAGGTAGACGAAGGTCGGCATCGTCTGCATGAAGTCCAGGAAGGGCGTCATGATCCGGTTGAACCGGTCGGACAGACCGGCCCACACACCCAGCGGGATGCCGATGAGCAGCGCCACGAGGACCGCCGACAGGGTCAGCGCCAGGGTGTCCATGCTCTCCTGCCACAGTCCCTGGAGCCCGAAGAAGGTGAAGCCGGCCACGGCCAGCAGGGCGACCCGCCAGTTGCCCACGGCCCAGGAGACGTAGCCGGTGATTCCGACGACGCCGAGCCAGCCGATCTGTGGGACCGGGCGGCCGCCGGTGGGCTGGGAGATCAGGGACTGGGCGAAGGTCACCAGGTTGTCGATCGCCAGGCGGATCTCGTTGAAGAAGTACAGGAAGAGCGGGTTGGAGTTGCGGTTGGCTCCGATGCTGTCGTTGAGGTCGTTCAGCCAGCGGTGCAGACCGGTGAGGTCGGCCGCCGCCAGGGTCAGCGTCTGCCGGCCGCGCAGCACGGTGAAGAGCGCCAGCCAGACGATCAGGATGGCCCCCAGCACCATGGGGCGGCTGACCCTCCGGCGCAGGGTCGCGACCGGTGCGGTCGCGTCGGCGGCGACGGCCATCACGCACCGCCTCCCTGTCCGGCGACGACGGAGAGGATCTCCTCGTCGCCGACGATGCCGAGCAGCTTGCCGTTCTCGACGACCTTGACCGGCTTCTCGGCGGCCAGCACCGCCCGGGTGGCCTCGCGCACCACGACGTCCGGTCCCAGCTCGGGCCCGTCGAGGGCGTCGCCGGACTCGGCGGGCCGCATGATCCAGCGCAGGGTGAGGACGTCGCCGCGCGGCACGTCCTTGACGAAGTCCCGTACGTAGTCGTCGGCGGGGGCGCCGACCAGTTCGTCGCCGGTGCCGCACTGGACCATCTTGCCGTCGCGCATGATCAGGATGCGGTCGCCGAGCTTGAGCGCCTCGGAGAGGTCGTGGGTGATGAACACCATCGTCTTGCCGACCTCGTGGTGCAGGCGGATGACCTCGCTCTGCATGTCGCGGCGGATCAGCGGGTCGAGCGCGGAGAACGGCTCGTCGAAGAAGAGGACATCGGGGTCACCGGCGAGGGCGCGGGCGAGACCGACGCGCTGCTGCATGCCGCCGGAGAGCTGGTCGGGGTAGGAGTTCTCGTATCCGGCCAGACCGACCAGTTCGACGACCTCCAGGGCGCGCTTGGTGCGCTCGGCCTTGCCCATGCCCCGGATCTCCAGGCCGAACGCCACGTTGTCGACGACCCTGCGGTGCGGCAGCAGACCGAAGTGCTGGAAGACCATGGAGAACTTGCTGCGCCGCATTTCACGCAGCCGCTTGGCGTCGGCGCCGCGGATGTCCTCGCCCTCGAAGACGAGCTCGCCGGCGGTCGGTTCTATCAGCCGGGTCAGACATCGCACGAGCGTGGACTTGCCGGAGCCGGACAGTCCCATGACGACGAAGACCTCACCGGGCGACACCTCGAAGTTGACGTCGCGTACGGCGGCGGTGCATCCGGTGCGGTCCATGAGCTCGCGGCGGGTCAGTCCGCACAGCTCCTCGGAGCCCGGCACCTGGTCGGCCTTCGGCCCGAACACCTTCCACAGCCGGCGCACGGAGATGACCGGGGTGCGCTTCTGCCGGTCCTGGGACGTGTCGCGCCGCTGCGACACCTCGGTCTGGGCTGGGGTCATGATGGGCCTCTTTTCGGCGTTCAGCCGCGGAACCAGTGCTGCGGCCGGGGTCGGATGTTCTGCCAGACGTGTTTGGGCTCTCGGTACTCGTCCAGGCCGGTCGGTCCCAGCTCACGACCCACGCCCGAGTGCCCGAAACCACCCCATTCCGCTTGCGGCACATAGGGGTGGTAGTCATTGATCCACACCGTGCCGTGTCGCAGCCTGCGCGCGACCCGCTGGGCCTTGCCCGCGTCCTGCGTCCAGACGGCTCCGGCGAGTCCGTACTCCGTGTCGTTGGCGATGCGGACGGCGTCGTCCTCGTCGCGGAAGCGCTCGACGGTGAGCACGGGACCGAAGGACTCCTCGTGCACCACGCGCATGTCCTGCCGGCACTCGTCGAGGACGGTCGGCGGGTAGTAGAAGCCGCCTCCCAGCGCGGGGTCGTCGGGGCGCGTGCCGCCGCAGCGCAGTACGGCTCCCTCGGCGAGGCCCGCCGCGACGTAACGCTCGACCTTCTCCCGGTGCTGTGCCGAGATCAGCGGCCCGGTCTCGGCCTCGGGGTCGAAAGGCCCGCCGAGGCGGATGAGCCGCGCGCGGCGTACGACCTCGTCGACGAAGGCGTCGTGCAGCGAGTCCTCGACGATCAGCCGGGCGCCGGCCGAGCAGACCTGCCCGGAGTGCAGGAAGACGGCGGTGAGCGCGAAGTCCACCGCGGCCTCGAAGTCGGCGTCGGCGAAGACGACGTTCGGGTTCTTGCCGCCGAGTTCCAGCGCGACCTTCTTCACCGTCGCCGCGGCGGTCGCCATGATGCGCCGCCCGGTCTCGAGGCCTCCGGTGAAGGACACCATGTCGACGGCCGGATGCTCGGCCAGCGGCGCTCCCGCCTCGGCTCCCGCGCCCAGCACGAGATTGGCGGCGCCGGCCGGGAGCTGCGCCTCTTCAAGGGCCTTCATCAGCAGGATGGAGGTGGAGGGCGTCAGCTCGCTGGGCTTGAGGACGACGGTGTTGCCCGCGAGCAGGGCCGGGGCGACCTTCCACGAGGCCTGCAGCAGCGGGTAGTTCCAGGGGGTGATCAGTGCGCAGACGCCGACGGGCTCGTAGGTGACCCGGCTGAGGGCGTCGTCGCGGCCGGTGTCGACCACCCGTCCGGCGCTGGTGCCGGCGATGCCGCCGTAGTAGCGGAAGCACGAGACGACGTCGGCGATGTCGTACTCGCTCTCCACCAGGCGCTTGCCGGTGTCCAGGGACTCGGCACGGGCGAACTCCTTGGCGTCGCGCTCGAGGATGTCCGCGGTGCGCATGAGCAGCGCGCCGCGCTCACGCTCGGGGGTGCGCGGCCAGGGGCCCTCGTCGAACGCGCGCCGGGCCGCGGCGATCGCCGCCTCGGTGTCGGGGCGGGTCGCCTCCGATACCGTCGCCACCAGCGTGCCGTCCGCCGGACAGCGGATCTCCCGGTGGCCGCCCGCCACCGCAGCGCGCCATTCTCCGTCCACATACAGATCTGCCACGGCCGCGCCCTTCGAGCCGGATTCGTTGCGCATCATGCACTGCATTGCTTGTGGTGGAACACCCTGGCCGAATGTGCCGACGAACGTCAAGGGGTCGGCGGATCCAGGTTTCAGGCGCCCAGCCGGTCCAGCGCCGCACGGCGCCAGCGCTCCGTCTCGGCGATCTGGTTGAAGGTGAACAGGTGCAGGCCGGCCACGCCCGCCGACGGCCGGGTGAACGCCTCCGCAGCGCGGGCGAGCAGGCGCTCCGGGGCATATCCGCCGGGCGCCGCGAACCGCAGGAACCAGGAGGCGTGCCGGGTGAGAAAGCGGGTCGACTCCCCCACCCCGATCTTCGTCGCCATGGACAGCAGCTTCGCCCGCTGCACGGGCCCGGCGACGCCCACGTACACGGGCAGTGTCACGTCTCGACGCCGGATCCGGTCGATCCAGCCGCCCAGCACGCGGGGGTCGAAGCACAGGTTGCTGACGATGTACGTGGCGTGCACCCGTTTGTCCCACATCGCCTGGATGGTGATGTCGTCGTGGATGATCGGATGGCTCTCCGGATAGCCGGTGATCCCGATGTCCGCGAAGGGCCTGCCCAGCTCACTCAGCCTGCTCAGCACCGGCAGCGCTCCGTCGTACGGCCCGGCCGGCGGATCGGCGTCGCCCGCCGGGACGAAGACGTCGTCGACTCCCGCCGCACGCAGCCGCTCGGCGACGTCCTTGAGGTGTGCGTCGTCCCGCAGCAGCCGTGCGGGGACGTGCGGGACGACGCGGTACCCCTGCGCCGTCAGCCGCTCGGTGAGGCCGAGCGTCGGCTCCAGGCCCTTGACCGGCGACGCCGTGACCGTGACCACGACGCCGCGCGGGACATGGGCGAGGACCTTCTCCTCGGTCGCCTTCGCCGGCAGCACCTCGTAGCGGACACGGCCGAGCAGCGCCCGCAGGGCCTCGGCGCCCACGGCCTACCCGGCCTGCTTCTGGGCGTCGCGGTGACGGTAGTACGCGGCCTTGGACGGCGGCAGCGGCTCCTTGCCGAGGATGAGGTCGGCCGCCTTCTCGGCGATCATCATCACCGGGGCGTAGATGTTGCCGTTGGTGACGTACGGCATCACCGACGCGTCCACCACCCGCAGCCCTTCCAGCCCGTGCACCTTCATGCTCAGCGGGTCGACGACGGACATCTCGTCGGTGCCCATCTTGCAGGTGCAGGAGGGATGCAGCGCGGTCTCGCCCTCCTTGGCGACCCAGGCGAGGATCTCCTCATCGGTCTCGACCGACGGTCCGGGCGAGATCTCGCCGCCGTTGTAGGGGGCGAGCGCCGGCTGGTTGAGGATCTTGCGGGCGACCCGGATCGCCTCGACCCACTCTCGGCGGTCCTGCTCGGTGGAGAGGTAGTTGAAGCGCAGCGCGGGGTGTTCCCGCGGGTCCCTGCTCTTGATCTTCACCGACCCGATAGCGTCCGAGTACATGGGTCCCACGTGCACCTGGTACCCGTGGCCGCCGGCCGGCGAGGAGCCGTCGTAGCGGACGGCGACCGGCAGGAAGTGGAACATGAGGTTGGGATAGTCCACGTCCTCGTTGCTGCGCGCGAAGCCGCCCGCCTCGAAGTGGTTGGTGGCCGCGGGCCCCTTCCCGAACAGCCACTGCAGCCCGATGAAGGGCGCGCGCCACTTCGCCATGTACGGCTGCATGGAGACGGGCTGCTTGCAGGAGTACTGGACGTACACCTCCAGGTGGTCCTGCATGTTCTCGCCGACGCCCGGCAGGTCGTGGACGACGTCGACACCGAGGGCGGACAGCTCGGCGGCGTTGCCGACACCGGAGAGTTGCAGCAGCTGCGGGGAGTTGATCGCGCCGCCGCAGAGGATGACCTCGCGGGCCCGCACCTGCTGGGGCGCACCACGTCCCTGCTGGTACTCGACGCCGACGGCGCGCTTGCCCTCGAAGAGGACCCGGGTGACGAGAGCACGGGTCCGCACGGTCAGGTTGGGCCGCTTGCGCACGGGCTTGAGGTACGCCTTGGACGCCGACAGCCGGCGCCCGCGGTGGACATTGCGGTCGAACTTGGCGAAACCTTCCTGCCGGTAGCCGTTGACGTCGTCCGTGGGTGCGTACCCCGCCTGCCGGGTGGCCTCCAGGAAGGCGGAGAAGAGCGGGTTGGTGGCGGGACCGCGTTCCAGGACGAGGGGGCCGTCATGGCCGCGGAACTCGTCGTCCGGATCGGCCGCCAGACAGTTCTCCATGCGGCGGAAGTACGGCAGGCAGTGGGCGTAGTCCCAGGTCTCCATCCCGGGCTCGGCCGCCCAGCGCTCGTAGTCCATGGGGTTGCCGCGCTGGAAGATCATGCCGTTGATGCTGCTGGAGCCGCCGAGCACCTTGCCGCGGGCGTGGTAGATGCGCCGGCCGCCCATGTGGGGCTCGGGCTCGGATTCGTACTTCCAGTCGTAGAAGCGGCTGCCGATGGGGTAGGTCAGCGCCGCGGGCATGTGGATGAACACATCCCAGGGATAGTCGGGGCGGCCCGCCTCCAGTACGAGCACCCGGTTGCCGGGGTCGGCCGAGAGCCGGTTCGCCAGTGCGCTGCCGGCTGATCCTCCGCCGACGATGACGAAGTCGTAGTGCAAGGACGCCATGGTGCCTCGTCTCCCGCTCGCGCCGTCAATACGCGAGGCATGCTAGTACGGGTATCGCTATACGCACCAGGTTGCGAACAACGCAACTTGCAAGGTTTTCGTTTCGATCGAGTTACTTGCCATGTCGTTGTTTACTACGCGTATAGTTCCGCTATGAGCAACTACAGTCCGGATACCGAAACGAACGGCTCATCGTCCGGCGGTGTGCAGTCCGTCGACCGCGCCATCAGCGTCCTCGAGATCCTGGCCCAGCGCGGCGAGGCGGGGGTGAGCGAGGTGGCCGCCGAGATCGATGTACACAAGTCGACCGCGTTCCGACTGCTCGGCGCCCTGGAGGCGCGCGGTCTCGTCGAGCAGTCGGGCGAGCGGGGCAAGTACCGGCTCGGCTTCGGCATCGTACGCCTGGCGGGCGCCGTGACGGGACGCCTCGACATCACGCAGCAGGGCCGTCCGGTCTGCGAGCGCCTCGCGGAGGAGATCGGTGAGACGGTCAACATCGCGGTCATGCAGGAGCACTATGCGATCAACCTCTACCAGGTGCGCGGCCCGGGCGCCGTCGTCGCGCACAACTGGGTCGGAGAGCTGACCCCGCTCCACGCCACCTCCAGCGGCAAGATCATGCTGGCCCACCTGCCCGCCAAGGAACGCGCCGCGCTGCTCGCGGAGGCCGGCCTGCAGAAGCTGACCCCCCACACGATCTCCTCGAAGGCGAAGCTGGAGAAGAACCTCGCCGAGGCCCGGGAGCGTGGCTACGCCTGGACGCTGGAGGAGCTGGAGATCGGGCTGCACGCCATGGCGGCGCCGATCCGCGACCGGGAAGGCCAGGTCATAGCGTCGATCAGCGCCTCCGGGCCCTCCTACCGGTTCACCGAGGAGCGCATGCACGAGCTGGCCCCGGTCCTGGTCAAGGGCGCGGAGGAGATCAGCCACCGCATGGGTTACCTGGGCTGAGCGCACGCGGTACGAGCGCCGCACGGCCCGCGTTCGCCCCCCGCGCGGGCCGCGGGCGCCCCTGCTCCGCCTCACTCCGGCTGACGCGTGCCGAGACGCTCGTGCACCCAGTCGTGGAACGCACCGATGTGGTGCTCACTGGGCACGAGCACGCCGCCCTTGGCGTACAGCCGTGAGCTCATCCCCGGCTGGGTGCGCTCGCAGGCGTCGAAGTCCTGGCGGTTGACCCGGTCGAAGAGCTCCACGGACCGGCTGACGTCCTTGCCGCTCTCCACCACGTGCGGGAGGTAGAGCCAGTCGCACTCGACGATCGTGCGGTCGACGGCGACGGGGTACATCCGGTGGAAGATCACGTGGTCGGGCACCAGGTTGATGAACACCTGCGGCTTGACGGTGATCGCGTAGTACCGGCGGTCCTGTTCCTCGGACACACCCGGTATGCGGTCCAGCCCCTCGGAGCCGTCGACGGTGAAGCCCTGGATCTCCTCCCCGAACTCCGCGCCGTGGCCCACGTAGTACTGGGCGGCGTAGCCGTCGGCGAATTCGGGGAGCACCTCGGTGAGTTCGGGGTGGATCGTGGCGCAGTGGTAGCACTCCATGAAGTTCTCGATGATGAGCTTCCAGTTCGCCTTGACGTCGTAGACGATCCGCTTGCCCACCGAGAGGTTCGCGATGTCGTAGCGCTCGATCGACTCCACGTCGCCGAGGCGTTCGACCACCGCGCCGATGACGTCCTCCTCGAAGGAGGGCGGGTTCTCCGCCAGGCACACCCAGACATAGCCGAGCCATTCGCGCACGGCCACGCTCACCAGGCCGTACTCGGTGCGGCCGACGTCGGGCATCTTGGTGAGGTTGGGTGCCGCGACCAGCTTGCCGTCGAGGTCGTAGGTCCACGCGTGGTACGGGCACTGGAAGGCTCGCTTGACCTCCCCCGCCCCGTCGGTGCACAGCTTGGCTCCGCGGTGCCGGCAGACGTTGAAGTAGGCGCGGATCGACTGGTCCCGGGCGCGGGTGACGAGGATGCTCTCGCGGCCCACGTCGACGGTGCGGAAGGCGCCGGGCTTCGGCAGGTCCGCGGCGCGGGCGACACAGAACCACATCGTCTCGAAGATGCGCTCCTGTTCCTGGGCGAAGATTCCGGGGTCCGTGTAGGCGGAGCCGGGAAGGGTGGCGATCAGGCTGTCCGGCAGGCTGGTCGAGGTCACGGTGCACTCCTCGGAGAACGTCGTGGATCGGTAGGTCACGCGCCGGGAAGAGTGACTTCGGACGGCGTTGTGTTGTGAGCAACGCTGCGTGTCATGCGCAACGCAGCTTGTGATGTCGCAAGCGCCGTGTCAAGACGCGGCGCTGGTGGTGAACTGCTTGCGCCAGCGGGTGAACAGCCGCGGCTGGTTCATCCCGAGCACGGCGACCGGACGCTCGGCCCGCCGGTAGACGGCCAGGAAGCTGCGGTCGTCGGTCGAGCCCTCCTCGACCGTCACGCTGTCGGCCCCGGCGGCATGGCCGACGAACTGGATCTTCACGCCGTACTGATCGGACCAGAAGTACGGGGGCCGGGGCACACCCGGTTCCGTCGCACCGTGGGCGAGCAGCGCGGCGACGGCGGCGTCCGGCCGTTCCACCGCGCCGGTCCAGTGCTCGACCCTGCGGTGGGTTCCGCTGCGCGGGTCGTACCAGTTGGCACAGTCGCCCACGGCGACCACCCCGGCCACACCGGTACGCCCGTCGGCGCCGCACTTCACGCCGTTGTCGAGGGCGATTCCGGACCCCTGAAGCCACTCGACGCAGGGACGCGCGCCCACGCCGACGACGACGGTGTCGGCGGGAACGGTACGGCCGTCCTCCAGCAGGACGGCGTCCACCCGGTGCTCCCCGCTCAGCCCCTTGACGCCCACCCCGCACAGCAGCCGTACACCGTGATCGGCGTGCAGGGCGGAGACGACCCGGCCCATCGTCTCGCCGAGCGGTCCGGCCAGCGGTGTCGGCGCCGCCTCGACCACGGTCACGTCGAGGCCGAGGGCGTACGCCGTGGAGGCGACCTCGGCGCCGACGAACCCGCCGCCGATCACCACCAGCCGTCCGCCCCGCGCGAGGTCGTCCCGCAGCCCGCGGGCGTCGTCCAGGGTGCGCAGCACATGGACCCCGGCGAGGCCCTCGGTGCCGGGCAGGGTGCGGGCGGTGGCTCCCGTCGCGATGACCACGCCGTCGGCGCGTATCTCCCGGCCGTCGGCGAGCCGGATCGCCCGTTCCGTACGGTCGAGTCCGGTGGCGCGGGTACCGAGCAGCCACTCCGCCCGGAGTTCCTCGTCGTCCCGCTCCAGTGCCAGGTCCGCCTCGCCGATGGCGCCGGCCAGGAACTCCTTGGACAGCGGCGGCCTGTCGTACGGGCGGTGGGGCTCGTCGCCGATGACGACCAGCCGGCCGTCGTATCCCCGCCGCCGCAGCGAGCGCGCGGCCGACAGACCGGCCAGCGAGGCGCCCACCACGGCAACGGTCCTCACGCCGCGCCTCCGGCCAGGCGGGCGGCGACGCACGGCGGCAGGTTGGGTGCCTCGGTGGACAGCCGGACGTAGACCATGCCGTCCTCGACGACGACCTCGTGGGTGCGGACCGGGAGCTTGGCCGGCGGTGCGTCCACGGCCCCCGTCCGCAGGTCGAACTTGGAGGCGTGCAAGGGGCATTCGACCTCGCAGCCCTCCAGCCAGCCGTCGGCGAGCGAGGCGTCCTGGTGGGTGCAGGTGTCGTCGATGGCGAAGAGCTCGCCGTCGTCGGTGTGGAACACCGACACAGGCGGGTCGATGTCGAGCCGGTGGGCCTCGCCTCGCGGCAGATCCGCGAGACGGCACGCGGGAATCATCATGACACCTCGGTGCGTATAGCGAAACGGATTGCGGTGAACGCAACGCCAGTCTGCGGGCGGCTCTGAAGCGTTGTCAAGGCATCCGGAGCCGGTTTGCGCACGCTGCGAGGACGGATTTCCGGGCATGCCGAAGCGACCCCGAAAGCGCAGGTGAACAGGGTGAAGGGGCGCTTCATCAGGGCGCGACGGCGGCCCTGCCCCGGCGTCCCGTGGAAGGGCGTCCGTGACCGGGGCAGGGCCGCTTCACCGCCGGGGCGGTCAGAAACCGCGGTCGATCCACTCCTGCAGGTGCGGCGCCTCGGCGCCGATGGTGGTGGTCTCTCCGTGGCCGGTGTGCACGACGGTGTCGGCCGGGAGAGTGAGGAGGCGCTCGCTGATCGAGTCGATGATGGTGGGGAAGTCGCTGTACGACCTTCCCGTCGCTCCCGGGCCACCGGCGAACAGGGTGTCTCCGCTGAAGAGCGCGGAGAGGTGCGGGGCGTGCAGACAGACGGCTCCGGGGGCATGGCCCGGGGTGTGCAGCACGGTCAGCCCGATGCCCGCGACCGGAATGCTCTGCCCGTCGGACAGTTCGCCGTCGGGCAGCCGCTCGGGATGGGTCTGCTTCCACAGCGGCAGATCGTCGGCGTGCAGCAGGATCGGGGCGCCGGTCCGGGCGGCGAGCTCGGGCGCGGCGTCGATGTGGTCGTTGTGCGCGTGGGTGCACACGATCGCGCGCAGGGCGCGTCCGCCGAGGGCCCGGACGATCGCGTCGGCGTCGTGGGCGGCGTCGACGACCACGGCCTCGGTCTCGTCTCCGACGATCCACACGTTGTTGTCGACGTCCCATGTGCCGCCGTCCAGCGAGAACGTCCCCGAGGTGACGAGGCGTTCGATGCGGGCGCCCGGTATCACGTCCGGCATCAGAAGATCACCACCGAGCGCAGAACGTCACCGTGGTGCATGCGCTCGAAGGCCTTTTCCACCTCGTCCAGGGAGATGGTCTCGGTGACGAAGGCGTCCAGGTCGAGGCGTCCCTGCAGATAGAGGTCGATGAGCATCGGGAAGTCGCGCGAGGGCAGGCAGTCGCCGTACCAGGACGACTTCAGCGCCCCGCCCCGGCCGAACACGTCCAGCAGCGGCAGCTCGAGCTTCATCTCCGGGGTCGGTACGCCGACCAGCACCACGGTCCCGGCGAGGTCACGGGCGTAGAAGGCCTGCCGGTACGTCTCCGGACGGCCCACCGCCTCGATCACCACATCGGCACCGAACCCCCCGGTCAGCTCGCGCACCGCGTCGACCGCGTCGGTCTCCTTGGAGTTGACCGTGTGGGTGGCGCCCAGCTTCCTCGCCGTGGCCAGTTTGCGGTCGTCGATGTCCACGGCGATGATCTTCGCCGCGCCCGCCAGGTTCGCCCCGACGATCGCCGCGTCCCCGACGCCGCCGCAACCGATCACCGCCACGGTGTCACCGCGTCCGACGCCGCCGGTGTTGATGGCCGCGCCGATGCCGGCCATCACCCCGCAACCCAGCAGCCCGGCCGCGGCCGGGGACGCCGCTCGGTCCACCTTGGTGCACTGACCGGCCGCCACCAGCGTCTTCTCCGCGAAGGCGCCGATCCCCAGGGCCGGCGACAGTTCCGTGCCGTCGGTCAGGGTCATCTTCTGCTTCGCGTTGTGGGTGCTGAAGCAGTACCAGGGCCGCCCGCGCAGACAGGCCCGGCACTGGCCGCACACGGCACGCCAGTTGAGGATCACGAAGTCACCGGGTGCCACATCGGTGACCCCGTCGCCGACCGCCTCGACCACCCCCGCCGCCTCGTGTCCCAGCAAGAACGGGAAGTCGTCGCTGATGCCACCCTCGCGGTAGTGGAGATCGGTGTGGCAGACACCGCAGGCCTCGATCTTGACCAGCGCCTCACCCGGGCCGGGATCGGGCACGACGATCGTTTCCAGGCTGACGGGGGCGCCCTTGCTCCGCGCGACGACAGCACGAACCTGCTGGGACATGGCCACTCCTCGGCTGACAGAGGGACGGTATGTTGCCTAATGCGGTACGCATCTCATCTTTCGCAACACAGCATCGCGGAGGCCGAAGCAGCGGTCAAGGATCTGTCAGGCGACTCTCCACTCGTCGATCGCCGGCGCCGCTCGGCCCTCAGTGGCCACCTCGGTGTACGTGTGCTTCGGCGAGGAGGAGGTAGCTGCTCGCGGTCCAGGTGTAGGCACGGTCACGCAGGCCCGTTCCGGTGAGGGCGTCGAAGTTCTCGGCGAAGCCGTGGGTCTCGCACAGGGCGCGGAAGCGGGCGCTGATGTCGTCCGCCAGCCGGTGGTGGCCGGCGCGGCGCAGGCCGTCCTCGACGAGGACGGTAGCGGGTGCCCAGATCGGGCCGCGCCAGTAGCCGTCGGGGAGGTAGTGCGGCGAACTCGTCAGTTCGGTGGCCAGGCCGTACGGCGTCAGGTGGGCCTTGATCCGGTCGGCCAGTGCGCCGCCGACCTCATCGGGCAGCTGTTCGCCCAGCACGATGGGCATCAGGTCGAGGAGGCCGGCGCTGCTCCAGGTGTCCCCGGTGGCGACTCCACGGGAGACGAACCTGTCTCCGGTCCAGAGCTGGTCGAGCATCGCCGCCTGGATCTCCTCGGCGACGGCCGTCCACCGGAGCGTTTCGTCCGGCTTGCCCAACTCAACGGCGAGATCAGCTAGTTCACGCAGTTGGAGGACGAGGAAGGCGGCCAGATCGGCGGTGACGACCACCCGCTCGGGGTCGAAGGTGGTGGCGTTGTCCCAGCCGCTGTCGTTGCCGTGCTGGTAGTGGGCCAGGATGGCCCCGGGGGCTCGCCGCGCGGTGAGCCAGAACTCGGTCCAGCGTTCCAGTCGCTCGTACGCCTCGGCCAGTTCGGCCCGACCGGGAGGCGTCGGCAGTCGGCGGCGCAGGCGGCTGAAGGTCCAGCCATGGATGGGCGGCTTGACGAAGTTGTGCAGGACCTCGGAGTGGGTGACGGAATCGGGTAGGGCACCGCTGCCGTCCTGGTGGTCGAAGGGCACGGCGAACTGGTCGAGTGCGAGCTCCGGACAACCCGGCGCGAGGGCCAGGGCGTTGAAGCAGTGGTCCCAGCTCCAGACCTTGTCCATCCAGTGTTTGGACATCAGTACGGCGGGCCGGGCGACCAGGCCGGCCGGCCGTACGGTCGCCGACCAGACGACGTAGGCGGCCAGTTCGGCCGCGGGGGTGGCGGACGAGCGCCAGGGGGCCACCGCGTCGGCGAAGTCCGCGAACGAGCCCCGTACGGACTCCACGATGTCGTCGAAGCTCGCCGAGGACGTGTAGGGCGTGCGAGCGGTGTCGAGTTCCTCGATGGCGATCTCCCAGGCTCCGTCCGCCTGCGCCGTCACGGCGAGACCGCGGTCGGCGCCGCCCAGGGCCTGGGTTCCGGCCGTGTCGGCGACGGTGCCGGACAGCAGGGTGACACGGTAACGGCGCCCGGTCTCGTACGACGTGAACACGTGTGCGTCCGCCGCCGGGTCGTGGAAGAAGTACGTTCCGCTGAACGGGGTGAGGGTCTGCGCGGCGGCGAAGACTCCGAGGCCGAGGCCGCTCCCCCGCAGGCGTACGGTGTCCGGCGACTCGTAGGCGAGATCGATGTGCCCGCGCTCACCGATCCAGCGGAGCAGGCCCGGTGTCGCCTCGACGCGGGTTTCGGCCCGGTCGCCGCTCGCCGGGTCCCGGGGGACCAGGCGCAGGACGCCGTGCATGCCGTTCTGGTGCGAGACGAGGTGGAGGTCCGCGGCGTACGTCTTCTCGGCCACCACGGGCGAGATGTCGAACCAGGATCCGTACGTGCTGAACGGGATGTCGTGGACGGAGAAGGCCGGGCCGGATCGGGCGGCGGTCATGTGGTGTTACTCGTTTCTGGAGCAGGGGTGACGGCCGGGCAGACGTGCGGACCGGTCAGGGGTCGTGGCGGGGTTGGGGGGACTCAGTCCTTGACGGCACCGGCGGTCACCCCGGCGGCGACGTAGCGCTGGGCGAGGACGAGGATGACCGCGGCCGGCAGCGAGGCCACGACGGCGGTGGCCATGATGGCGTTCCACTCCTGGTTGTTGTTGCCGATGTAGTGGTAGATGCCGAGCGTGATCGGCTCGTGGGCGCCGCCGTTGACCAGGGTGCCGGCGAAGACGAAGTCGGACCAGGACCACAGGAAGGCGAACAGGGCCACGGCCCACTGCGTGGACGTGGGCCGGCGGCGCTTCCCGCGGCGGGCCGGGGGTGGCGCGGCGGTGGCCGCCCCGTTCCGGACGCGCGCGGACCCGTGATCCGGCAGCTGTGTCGTGTGGTTCATGAACGACCCTGGTGTCCCGGCTACTTGACGGCGGACTGCGCCGTGGCCAGCGCGTCCTTGGGCGACTTGGAGCCGCTGAGGGCGGACTGGACGGCCTTCCACATCTGCTCGGAGATCTTCGGGTACTTGGTGCCCAGGTCGTCACTGGTGCGGCCCCTGGCCGCCTTGACCGCGGCGACCCACGGCTTCAGCTCGGCGTTCGCGGCCACCTGCTTGTCCTGGACCTCGCTCGTGGGGGCCACGTAGGACAGGGTGGTGTCGGTGTTGTACAGGTTGTCGGTGCTGGTCAGGCAGGTCGCCAGCTTCTGGGAGGTCGCGTAGCGGCCAGTGTCCTCCTGGACCGGGACGGACACGAACTCACCGCCGGTCGGGGCCGCGGCGTTGCCTCCGTCCGCGCCGGGGATGGGCAGGACGCCGTAGTCGAAGCCGATCTTCTCGGCGCCCGCGAGCTGCCAGGTGCCGTTCTCCGCGAAGGCGTAGTCGCCGCTCGCGAACTCCTGCCAGCTGGTGGTCTGGGTGTTGTTGAGCACCGAGTTGGGCGCGTAGCCGTTCTTCAGCCAGTCCTTCCACAGGGAAAGGGCGGACGCGGCCTGCGGCGAGTCCAGTTGGGTCAGTTTGGCGCCCGCGCCCCAGAACCAGGGCAGGAACTGGAAGCTGCCCTCCTCCGTGCCGATCGCCGAGAACGTGATGCCCTTCTTGCCGGCGTTCTTGACCTTCTCCAGCGCCGCCGTCAGCGACGTCCAGTCCTTGACCCAGGCGATGTCCACCCCGGCCTCCTTCAGCACCTTCTTGTTGTAGTAGAGGGCGAGGGTGTTGGCACCGATCGGCGTGCCGTAGGTCTTGCCACCCGACTGGCCGGCCGCGAGCAGGTTGGGGTCCACCTTCGAGGTGTCCAGCTTGTTGTCGTCGGTCGTGGTGAGCACGCCCGCCTCGGCCAGGGTCGACACCACCGGGTTGTCGACGATGAGGACGTCCGGGGAGTTGCCCTGCTGCGCCGCCAGCAGCGCCTTGTTGCCCAGGTCGCTGGTGTCGAACCCGGTCCGCTTGACCTTCACTCCGGCCTTGGTGCCGCACTGGTCCAGCAGCTTCACCCAGGCCGAGCCCTTGTCGAACTGCGGGTACGGGTCCCAGATGGTGTACGTCCCGCTGCCGGCGCCCTTGGTGTCGGTGCTGCCCGAACCGGAGGAGCAGGCGGTGGCGCCGAGGGCCACGGCCAGGGCGGTCAGGGCTGCGGCGGTCAGACGGCGCTGTCCGGGAGAGCTGTTCATCGCGGGTTCCTTCGTTCCGGGCATACGAGTGCCGAGGGCACGGGGTGGTGAGGAGGGACGGGCAGGTCGAACGGCGGTGTTGGGCGGTTCTGGTGCCCCGGCATGGCGAGCGTTGCCTGTTGGTGGAGGTGCGAGGAGGTTGGCGGTTGGGGCGGGTGCGGTCAGGGCGTGCCGACGGACCCGGCGTCCGCGGTGGGCGCGACTCCCGCCGGCCCGGTGCTGGCCCGCAGGGAGATGGGCGGAGCGAGGAGATGATGCCGGGGCGGCGCGTCGGGGTGGTCGAGCCGCTCCACCAGCAGTTCGACGGCGCGTCGGCCCATCTCCTCGGCCGGTACGTCCGCGGCGGTCAGCTGCGGGGTCACCGTCTCCGCCCAGCGGCCGGCCACGACCCCGGTGACGGAGAAGTCGCGCGGTACATGGCGGCCCGCCCGGGCGAGCCCCCGGTAGAGGCCGCCCAGAGCGGCCTCGTTCAGCGTGACCAGGGCCGTGGTGGCCGGGTCGTCGTGCAGGATCCGCTCCAGGCATGCCTGGCCCGAGGCGGCATCGTCCCCGCAGCAGTACGTCCGCACCGTCAGCCCGCGCTCGGCCGCGGCCTTGGTGAAGCCGTCCAGTCCTCGGTGCGCGGACTCGTACCCGGCCCGGAGCAACTGCTCGGGACGGTTGACGAAGGCGACCCTGCTGTGGCCGAGATCCGCCAGGTGGTGGACGCACGCCGCCGCCAGCGCGGTGTGGTCCAGGCCGACCCACCAGCCGTCCTCCGGGTGCGCGGTGCGGCCGATGGCGACGGAGGGGAAGCCCAGGGCGGCCAGGTGATCGACCCGGTCGTCCTGCAGCCTGATCTCCATCAGAATGGCGCCGTCGACCCGCCGTTCCCCCAGCAGCCGCTGGAACGAGCGGTCACTCTCCACACCGCTCGGTGACAGCAGCACGTCGTAGTCATAGGCGGCGGCCGCCTCCACCACGCTGCCGATGAAGTCCAGCTGCATCCCGGTGTAGTGGTTGCCGGCCGGCGGAAACACCAAGCCGATGGTGCTGGTCCGGCCGTTGGCCAGGGCACGCGCGCTCGCGTTCGGGCGGTAGCCCAGTTCGTCGATGACCTGCTGGATCTTCCGACGTGTGGGCTCCGACACCGGGCGCTTGCCGCTGAGCGCGTAGGACACGGTGCTCCGCGAGACACCGGCCCGCCGGGCGATCTCACCGATGTTCACGGCGGCTCCTAGCTCGAACCGGTTCGACTCCTCGGAGGGGGAAGTACCGCCGGTCGTGAGGGGTGTGGGACGGATCGAGGGGCGAAGGGCCGGTCGTCGAACCGGTTCGCATGAAAGCGAACGTAGGAACTGCCCCGACGGCTGTCAATATCCTGGCCGCACTTTCCTGGCGCGGGAAACATCCGCGAGAAACGCACGCGAGAACCTTCCGTCGGAGGGATTGCTGGCCGGGTTTCCCGGTGCTAGCTTCCCCGAACCGGTTCGATGAAGTGATCCTTCCGACAACCGGGGACCCGTTCCACCCCTCCCGGAGCGTCGGGCGGCGCCCCCACTGCACAGGAGTCTCCTCGCCTCGGTGGCGCATGCGATCGAACCAGTTCGACAGCCGCCGCCTCGGTCTCTCCGCACCGGAGACGGCCGCGGAGGAGCAACCGACCGAGGTGGGCCGGCCGGGACCCCTGACTCAAGGATTGAGGACGCACGCCATGTCATCCGCTGACCGTTCCGCCCGGCGCCGGCCCCCCGCCGCCGTGGCGCTGGCTCTCGGTGCGGGCCTGCTGGCCGCACCGGCCCTCCCCGCTCAGGCAGCCGATACGCCCCAGCCCGCGGCCCACTACACCTTCGACCAGGACGACCTCGCCTCCGGCAAGATCACCGACAGCTCCGGCAACGGCCTGACGGCGAGTCTGGTGAACGCCTCCACCGCGCAGGCCGTCGCGGGCGCGAGCGGAGGCAAGGCCCTCGCCCTGCCCGGCGGAGCATCCGACTCCGACGGCGCGTACGTCCGTCTGCCGCGCGAAGTGCTCGGCGCTGCCACCGACTTGACGGTCTCCGCCCGCGTCAAGTGGAGCGGTGGCGGATCGCCGTGGCAGCGGATCTTCGATCTGGGCAGCAACACCACCAAGTACCTGTTCACCACCCCGTACAACGGCAACGTCCTGCGCACCGCCGTCACCACCGGCGGAGGAGGCGCGGAGGCACAGGTCTCCGGGTACGCGGCGCTGCCCGCGGACGAGTGGCGGACCGTCACCGTCACCCTCGACAGCTCCGCCGGCCGAGTCACCACCTACCTCGACGGCGTGGCGGTCTCCTCCGCCGCCACCGGCGTCAAGGCCAGGGATCTGCTGGACGGTTCGGCCACGGCCGCCGGTTACATCGGCAAGTCGTTCTACCCGGATCCGCTGCTCAAGGGCGCGATCGACGACTTCACCGTGTGGCACACGGCGCTCACCCCAGAGCAGGTGGCCGGCACGGTCGGGAACGTGCCCGCCCTGCAGCAGCTCTCGCAGACGTCCTTCGAGGTGCGCACGACGACCGGGACGGCGCCCGCCCTCCCCGCGGCGGTCCGCTCCTCCTTCTCCGACGGCTACGACCGCGACACACCGATCACCTGGGACGCCGTACCGCCGGAGAAGTACGCCCGGCCGGGCACGTTCACGGTGGCCGGGACCGCGGCCGGGCGCGCGGTGCGGGCGACCGTCACCGTGGTCCGCGAGGGAGAACTGACCGTCGACCTCGGCTCGGACACCGGGGCCTTCCACGGCGGCGCCTCCGGCACCCTCTACGGCGTGTACGGGCCGGGCGTCCCCACGAACAACCTCATCGAGGGCATGGGCCTGCGTACGGTCTCCACGAAGGCCCAGGACGGCCCGCAGCACCCGGGCGCCGACGCCCTGGAGGTGGTCAAGCCGCTGGCCGATTCCACCGACGGCGACGTCTACGTCTACATGACCGACATCCACCGCGGTTTCCCGTACGAGTGGCCGGGCGACACTCCCCGGGAGAAGCTCAAGCTCTACGAGGAGAAGATCGCCAAGCAGGTCGACCAGGTCCTGCGGCTGCCCGCGAGATACCAGGGCAACATAGTCTTCGTGCCGTTCAACGAGCCCGAGGGCAACATGTTCGGCACCGGCGAGTGGAGCTACGACAAGGTCAGCTGGCTCACCGACCCCAAGGACTACTTCGCCGCCTGGGACGAGGTCCACAAGCTCATCAAGGGCAAGATGCCCGGTGCCCGTATCGCCGGCCCCAACACCAGCATCCTGTACGACCAGGTGAAGGGTTTCCTGACCCACACCCTGGCCGCCGGCACGCTCCCGGACGTCATCACCTGGCACGAGCTGAGCCACCCGGAGGCAGTGCGTGAGAGCGTCGCCAAGTACCGGGCGTGGGAGAAGGAGCTGTTCAAGGGCACCGACAAGGAGGGCACCCAGCTCCCGATCAACATCAACGAGTACGCCTTCAACTACCACACCTCCGTCCCCGGCCAGATGATCCAGTGGGTGTCCGCGATCGAGGAGTCCAAGGTGGACGCCGACATCGCGTACTGGAACATCGACGGCAACCTCTCCGACTCCGCGGTCCAGTCCAACCGCGGCAACGGCCAGTGGTGGCTGCTGCACTCGTACGCCTCGATGAGCGGGCACACGGTGAAGGTGACCCCGCCCTTCCCCGGCGAGAACTACACCATGCAGGGCGTGGCCACGCTCGACGCGAAGAAGCGGCAGGCCAGGCTGCTCTTCGGCGGCTCCGGCGGCCAGGGCCACATCACCTTCGCGGGCGTCCCGAAGAAGGTCTTCGGGGACCGCGTGCACGCCTGGGTGCGCGAGATCGAGTGGAGCGGGCAGGTCGGCGACAACTCCGGCCCGAAGCTGCTGACGGAGACGAACCTGAAGGTCGGTGACGACGGCCGGGTCGTCGTCGACTTCGGCGACGGCACACTGCCGAGGCTGAAGGAGTCCTCGGCCTACGAGATCGTCCTCAGCCCGGCCGGCACGGCGAAGGGCACGCAGTCCCCGCCGGTGCGCTGGCAGGCGTCGTACGAGGCGGAGGACGCCGCCCACACCGGGGCCGGCTACTCGAAGAACGGCCCGGAGGGCTCGCCGCGCGACGTGTCGAAGTTCTACACCTCCGGTGGTTACGACGTGGGCGGCCTGCGCACGGGCTCCGACGTCGCGCTGGACTTCACCGTGGACGTGCCCCAGGACGGCACCTACGACCTGAGCGTCTTCGCCAACTCCCTGAACACCTACGACCAGGTGAAGGAGCAGGGCCCCACCAACGTGTTCCTGCGCGTGGACGGCAAGGCCGACAGCGAGCAGGAGCTGTACCTGCCGCTCGGCTACAAGTGGGTGGTGTGGGACCACACGGACACCAAGGTGCACCTGACCAAGGGCAAGCACACCCTCACGCTCGCCGCGAAGAGCCTCGACGGCAAGCGCGCCACGAAGGGCGACGCCATCGTCGACCGTCTCACCCTGTCCCTGCCGGAGGCTTCCGCCCGCACCCAGGTCTACGAGGGCGAACTGTCCTGGACGGGGGGCGGGGCGCGGCCCGTCTACGATCTGCCGAAGCACACCGCAACCCCCGCCACCGGCTCGGGCGCGGTCCGGGTCGCGAGGAACCAGACGGCCACGTTCTGGGTCTACTCCCCCGCCGACCGCGAGGCCACCCTCCGGGTGGACACCCTCGGCGGCGCGGACGCGCGGCTCTCCGTCAACGGGCATGACGTGCTGCGCCTGTCCAAGGGCAGGGACGCGGTGGCGGTCTCCCTTTCCGGCGGCATCAACAAGGTGACGGTGACCGGCGGTTCGTCCCCGACCCTCGTCGACCGCCTGACGGTCACGCCCACCGACGGCACGCTGAAGGCGCGTACGTACGAGGCGCAGGACGCCGAGCTCGCGGGCTCGGCCACGCTGACGCCGCTGTCCCTGGCCACCGACGGGACGGCGATCAGCGGTGTCGGCGGTGACCCGGGCAACGGCAACACGGCCACGTTCACGGTCGCCGCGGACAAGGCCGGCCTGTACGCGCTGCGCATCCGCTACTCCAACCCGGAACAGTCCCAGGCCACCCACTACAACCCGGACCCGCTCGCCCGCCACGCCGACATCACCGTGGGCGGCGGCGAGACGCAGCGCGTCAACTTCCCCCACAGCTTCCACCAGAACAACTTCTGGGAGCTGACCGTCCCCGTCCACCTCGAGAAGGGACAGAACACGATCACCTTCCGCTCCGCGGAACTGCCGAACTTCGACGGCACCACCTACGCGTCGGACACCTTCCCCGGGGTGCTGCTCCGCTCCCGATACGCACCACTGATCGACCGCATCACCGTCGCACCGTACGCCCGGGAGGTGCGGTGAGGTGATCGCCACCGGCGGCGACGCGAGGCGTACGGAGGCCGGCAGCGGGGGCTCCGCTCCCCAAGACCGGCCTGGCGGGGCGCCCGCTTCGCCGCCGGTGCGGCCCCGCTCCAGCCACGTCTTGCGATGGCCCTCGGCCTGACTCGCTCGCGGCTTCCGCCGCTGCGGCAGCGGCGGAAGCCGCGAGCGAGTGGGGCATGGAACCCGCCCCTGCCTACGCTTTGCGGGCGAGCAGGTGAATCTCCTGGAACTGCCGTCGGTCGGTGGGCTGAGGTCGGCGCACCATCCGGGCCACCTCGGCGAGCCCGGACTCGTGCAGCATCGCGGCGAGGTGATCCGGCGACCACCGATAGGCCGGCGCGACCGTGTGATCGAAGACCTGTGGCGCGTGCGACGGATCATCGCCGGCCGAAAAGCCGATCAGAAGGTGGCCGCCAGGTGCCAGCACGCGGTGGAACTCCGCGAAGATGACGGGGAGCTCCTGCGGTGGGGTGTGGATGACGGACCAACGTGAGAGGACGCCGCCCAGCCCGCCGTCGGCGATGTCCAGCGCGGCCATCGAGCCCACGTCGAACCGCAGGCCCGGATAGGCATCTCGAGCCAACTTGATCATCTCAGGGGAGGCGTCAACGCCGAACGCCGCCAGCCCCAACTCATCGAGATGAGCGGTGATGTGGCCGGGGCCGCACCCCAGGTCCGCGACCTGACCGTTACCACTCGCGCTGACAACCTCGGCGAAGGCACTCAAGATCGCGCGGTCCAGGGGCCTGTCACGCAGCTCGTCGCGGAACAGCTGCGCATAGACGGGGGCAGCAGCATCGTAGGCATCGCGGGTGGCTCTGAGGGCATCGTCTTCGACCATGCTCGCGACAGTAGTTCCCGACGCTGGGACGAGCTCCGAGAATCACGATCTCCACTGCAGCCCGTTCGCCTGGCTCTCGCCGGTTCCGAGCAGGTCGCGTCAGATGCAAAGGACTGACCCTATGCTGTGATCATGCTGCTGATCCACGCCGGGAAGACCACTGCCGACGCGCCCACACCGCGCACCGGCGGAGTCCCGCTCGTCCCTGGTGAGTTCGTATGGCCGAGGTGCCGCACATGCGGTGGGGCCATGCAGTTCCTCGCCCACCTGCCCCTTGATGCCGGCGTGGTCGCGGTGTTCTTCTGCCAGAACGATCCCGGGATGTGCGACGACTGGGATGCCACTGCCGGCGCCAACCGCGCCTATCTGTTCTCCGGCGAGCTCGCCCCGGCCACTGTCCCGGCCGACGGCGAGACACTCCTGGGCGCGGTGACCGCTCTGCGTCTCCATCCCGCTGACGAACCCACGCAGGAGCCGGTACTCGGACGGCTGGGCGGCGAGCCCGACTGGATCCAGGGTGACGAGACTCCCGACTGTCCCTCGTGCGCCACCCGCATGACGTTCACAGCCGAGCTGGAGGAGGGTTACGACTTCGCCACTTCGGCGAACTTCGGCGGCGGGGGCCGAGGTTACCTCTTCAGCTGCCGGCCCTGCGGTGAGGCAGCGTTCCTCTGGCAGCGCTGAACGCGTCCCAGGAGTCATGCGGGGTGGGCGGCCGTCAGCGGCGCGTCATGCGGGGCCGGAAGCTCCCGTCCCAGGCGTGCGAGCGGTGAGAAAGCCATCACCACCGGGGACAGCATCATGCCTGCGGCCGTCACCAGCAGGCCGGCCCGCAGCCCCCACGCCTCCGCGAGAAATCCGCCGACCAGCGAACCCAGCGGGGTCAGCCCCATACCGACAAACGTGATCGTCGCGGCCACGCGGCCCTGCATGCCATCCGGAGTGACGGCCTGCCGGACGGCCATGACCGTGACATTCACCAACTGGCCACCGGATCCGAACACGAAGCCGACCGCAAGGAGTGCGGGAACCGTCACCGCAGGGGGGCCGTGCAGCGCGGGCACACACAGGAACACTCCGTCGCCGAGTGCCGCCGCACACACGAGCACCGCACCATGACCGAACCGGCTCGGCAGGCGCGCGGCCAGCAGCGAGCCCAGCAGCGCACCCGGTCCCGCCGCCGCGAGCGCCAGCCCGACGACGGTGCCCGACAGGTGCAGTTCCCGCGGCAGGAAGAGCAGATAGACGGTCATCATGGCCGCGAAGGAGAACTGGAAGACGGCCGAGGCCAGGCACACGGCCCGAAGCGCGGTGTCGCGGGCGACGAAACGCAGGCCCTCATGAATCCGCCGCCGGACCCGAGGGGGGCGTTCCGGGCGCCCTGGGATCGATTCGGCTCGGTTCATCCGCCGGATCGACAGGAACGACAGCGCGAAGAACAGCGCGCTGGAGGCGGCAGCAACCGGCGCCGACAGCAGGGACACCAACGCACCGCCTATCGCGGGACCGCCCATCTGCGCCGCGGACCGGCTGCCCTCCAGCGCGCTGTTGCCTTGCACCAGTTGGTCGCGTTTCACCAGTCGTACCAGGGACGCCTGGTATGCCACGTCGAAGAACACGGACAGGGTCCCGACGGCGAAGGCGAGCGCAAGCAGGCCGGGCAGGCCGAGCCGGCCGAAGAGGCCGGCCACGGCGGCAGCGCCCAGGGCCGAGGCCCGACCGAAGTCCGTGAGCATCATCGTCGTGCGGGTCCGCCACCCGTCCACCCACGCGCCGACGAAGAGCGAGAGCAACAGGATCGGCGCCTGCCCCACCGCGCGAAGGGCGCCCAGCTCGCCGGAACCGGCGTTGAGCGTCAGGACGGCGAACAGCGGCAGAACCACCAGACTTGCCTGTTCACCGAGTTGGGAGACTGTCTGACCCATCCACAGCCTGCGGAAGTCGACGTTCCGCCACAGGCTTGACGGAGCAGGTCGACCGGCATCGGATACAGCGGAGGAAGCGAACGGCACGGGGATCCCTTGGGTTGCCGACAACGAGGCCGTCACCCGGCGTGCATCAGGGGCACCGAGGTTCAGGCAGGAAAGGGCTCGCTGTGCCGCAACATCAAGGGCAGCACGCGATGACAGGCCGATCACGGCCTACAACGTCAACGCGCGCTCGGAAAACCGACCATGTCTCAGCTCCTCGTGGCTGACTCGCTCCACCCGGAGCCTAGCCCTCTGCGGCCCGACGTGAAAGGCCGCTTCGCAGCGTCGCCTACGGGGCACTCCTCAGGGGGCGCAGTGCGGCGGCGCCGGCCCGTCGCACCGCGGACACCGGTGAGCCCACCCATCGCATGAGGTCGCGCGGCAGGCCGGTGTCGAGCTCGATGGTCACCCGGACGTATCGGGTGTACAGCTGGGTGACCTTGACGGGACGCGGTACGGCGGCATCGGGTCCGTGCTGCAATGCCGCTCGGTAGGTGTCCTTGCGCTGATTCATGCCGTGCCCTGTCGCTTGATGAGTTCGTCGGCGAGGTCCATGTACGCCGAGCCCTTCGCCCTGACCGGACTGCCGAAGGACTGGGCGTACAGGTCGAGCCGGGGAATGTGGGTGGACAACACGTCGAATCCCCGCTCGGTGAGAGCTTCCCGGGCGTCGGCGTCGGGACCGGTACGCGTGGCGTCGGGCCGATTCGTCCGGTTCAGCAGAACGGCGGCGCGGGCCGGCTCGAGGCGCAAGGACTGTACGTCGCCCATCTCGCGGCCGATGGGCGCCATGCGATCCAACTCGATGGGAGCCGGAGCCACCGGCAGGATCCACTCGCTTGCGTACCTCATGATGCTCCGGGAGATGTGCGCGTGGTCCTCCAGCTGTGGAGCGTCGAACACGACGGCCTGCCGGTCGCCCAGGAAGTCGTTCACGCGCCGGTGCACGTCGCCCACCGGAAGAGCGACCACAGGAAACGGGAAGCCACCCGCCAATTCGCTCCAGTGCAGTGCGGAGGACGCGGGGTCACTGTCGACCAGCAGCGGGGGAACACCCGACTCGTGAAGTGCGTGGGCCAACCAGACCGCGCTGATCGTCTTTCCCACTCCGGGCTTGAGGTTCACAAAGGCATAGCTCAGCGACACAGGACTCAACGTATGGTCACGAGCGGCTGCCGGCCGCAGGCGCGTGGAACATCATGCCCTCGTTCACCCCGTGGCGCCGACGAATCATTCGGATGGTCCAGACGCTTTCGCCGGGCACCACGGCCACCACGGGACACCCCCTGGTGTCCGGATCACGCCGGAGCGGCCGGGCCCTCGACGTCGCGCACCAAAGTGGGCGTGAACGTCACCGGCAGGCACTCGGGGCCGCGCAGGCCGCTTGGCCTCCACCGCAGTTCGCCCGCTGGCACGGCCAGGGCCAGACCGGGAAGGCGGCGCAGCGCGGTCCCGATGGCGACCTCACCCTCCAGACGGGCCAGCGGCGCGCCCAGGCAGTAGTGGATGCCATGCCCGAACGCCAGGTGGGCGTTGTCACGACGGGTGATGTCCAGACGGTCGGGGTCCGGGAACCGCGCCGGATCGCGGTCGGCGATGGCGGAGGCCACCAGCACGGTGGCGCCGCGCGGGATCGTCACGCCCGCGATCTCGACGTCCTCCCGAGCGAAGCGGGCGATGCCGGGGTTGACCGGTCCGTCGTGGCGCAGGAATTCCTCGATCGCGTCCGGCAGCAGCGCCGGCTGGTCCCGCAGCAGCTGTAGCTGGTCGGGGTGTGCCAGCAGTGCGGCGATGCCGCCGCCGATCAGGTTGACCGTGGTGATGTATCCCGCCACCAGCAGCAGGAACGCCATGGCGATCAGTTCGTCCTCGTCCAGCCGCTGCTCCTCGTCACGGGCGGTGATCAGAGCGCTGAGCAGGTCGTCTGCGGGGTGGGCGCGCTTGGCCCCCAGAAGCCCGGTCAGGTACGCGCGCATCTGCTGCCAGGCAGCGTCGACCACGGTCGGGTCGGGCGGCTCGGGTCCCCGCGGGATCATGTCGTCGGTCCACCGCTGGAAGTCGTGCCGGTCCGTCGTCGGCACCCCGAGCAGCTCGCTGATCACGGTGACCGGAAGCGGCAGCGCGAAGTCGGCGACGAGGTCCGCGTGGCCGGCCCGCACGATCGCGTCGAGCAGCGCGTCGGTGATGGCTTGGACGCGGGGCCGCAACTCGGCCACCCGGCGCGCGGTGAACGCCTTCGAGACCAGGCGGCGCAGCCGGGTGTGGTCGGGCGGGTCCGCCCGGAGCATGGTGCGCAGCATGGACTCGCGTTCCGTGGCGGGCAGCTGCTGCAGGAGCCGGCGGTCCGACGCGTCGCGGATGTCGCTGCCCAGACGCGGATCGCAGAGCGCGGCGACGCCGTCCTCGTAGCGCGTGACCAGCCAGGCCTCCAGGCCGCCGACGATGACCGCGCGCCTGACCGCACCCCCCTCGCGCAGTTGTCGGTAGAACGGGAACGGGTCTGCCACGAAGGCCGGGTCGGCATAGGGCAGGATGACCGGCTGCTCGCTCATTACGGGGCTCCCGAAGTGCGTCGACGTGCTTCACAGAACGTCTGGGGTGGCCAGGGACTGTATGGCGGATTCAGCGGACTTCGTTGATGTATGTCCCAGTATTGTGAGTTTGAGATCCACGGCGATGGGAGGGGTGCGATGGAGCGGACCACGTGCTGTGTGGTGGGCGGTGGCCCCGCCGGAATGGTCCTCGCCCTGCTGCTGGCCCGGTCCGGCGTGGAGGTCACCGTACTGGAGAAGCACGGCGACTTCCTGCGCGACTTCCGCGGCGACACGGTGCATCCCTCGACCCTGGCCCTGCTGGACGAGCTGGGCCTCGCCGAGCGGTTCGCCCGTCTGCCGCAACGGCGGGTGAGAACCGTACAGCTGCCGATCGGCCCGGACCGTTCCCTGGTCACCGTCGGAGACATCGGCGCACTGCGGGGCACGTACAACTACATCGCCATGGTGCCGCAGTGGGACCTGCTCAACCTTCTGGCGGAGGAGGCCCGGCGGCAGCCGTCCTTCTCCGTGCGGATGGGCACGGAGGCGACGTCCTTCCTGGTGGAGCGCACGGGTGCCCCACCTGGGCGACCGGGGTCGAGAGCTCCGGGGAGGGTGACCGGGGTGCGGTACCGGACGTCCGACGGCCGTACCGGTGAGCTGCGGGCCACCCTCACCGTCGCATGCGACGGCCGGGGATCGCTGGCCAGGTCACTGCCCGAACTGCGCCTGCGGGAGTTCCGCTGCCCGATGGACGCCTGGTGGTTCCGGCTGCCCCGGCGGGACGGCGACCCGCACGGGCTCGTGGGAGGAGTCGGCGACCGGTTCCTCACGGCCATGATCGACCGCGGGGACTACTGGCAGTGCGCCGTGCTGATCTCCAAGGGCTCCGACGGCCGGCGCCGGGCGGCCGGCCTCGAGCGGTTCACGGCCGACTTCACGGCCGCCGTTCCCTGGCTCGGCGACCGTGTGCACACGCTGCGGTCATGGGACCAGGTGAAGCTGCTCGACGTACGCCTCGACCGCCTCAGGCGCTGGCACCGCCCGGGTCTGCTGTGCATCGGCGACGCGGCGCACGCCATGTCGCCGGTCTTCGGCATCGGCATCAACCTCGCTGTGGAGGACGCCGTGGCCGCGGCGCGGTATCTCGTCGAGCCGCTGCGCGCGGGAACGGTCGGCCTGCGTGACGTACGCGCCGTGCAGCGCCGCCGTCGGCCCACCACGGCCGCGACACAAGCGCTGCAGCGGGCCGCCCACGCACGGGTCATCGAACCGCTGCTGGCGGGCCGCCCGCCGTTCGGCAACCCAGGACGGGCGGAGCGGTTGGCCGGGCTTCTCAGCACCTCGCGATGGCTGAAACGGGTGCCGGCGTACTTCCTCGCCTACGGCGCCGTGCGCGAGCGGCCGCCGGCTGCGGCGGTTCGCTGAGGGACGGAGAGCACGAGTGCGCCGTACCGTGACCCGCTCACGAAGACCATGCCGGGACCGGTGTCTGCGGCGGCGAGGACGTCGAGTCGGTGCCGCGACCGCACGCCCTGCCGTCCGCCCGCGGCCGGAGCATCGTGGTGGTTGGCCGGTGATCGGCGCAGGACACCAGCACAAGGCGTGCACGACGACGGAGCCCGACAAGCCACCCGGCCGGCTCGCTCCACGGCCGGCGGGCGTCCCCTTCGACACACTCGAACACGACACGCCCGAAGCGATCGTGATCACGGACTCGGTCGGGCGAGTGACACACGCGAGCGCCGGCGCGTCGGCGCTGGGGGGTGCGCCCCCGAGGAACTCATCGGCCGACCGCCGGCCGATGTGGTGACGGCCGACGAGACGACGGTGAGGCACCGCGACGGCAGGGTTCCGGACACACGGGGGCGTCTGTTCCCCCTGGGGCCGGACGAGCAGCCCGCCGGGTTCGTCCTGCCGGCACAGGGCAGGCCGGACAGCGGCGGGGAGGACGGAACCGCGGCCCTGGTGAAGTGGGCGTTCGACCAGCACCCCACCGCCTTCGTGATCTACGACCGCGAGGCCCGCATCCAGCACAACCGGCTCCATGGCACGGGCGGCGGTGCTTGGTGCCTTGATGCTGGCCGCCTTCACCTTCAACACCGCGGAGAACCTGCTGATCGGCCTCCTGCAGCTCATCTCCGAAAGCCTTCGGGTGTCTCTCTCAGCGGTCGGTCTCCTGGTCACCGGCTATGGCCTGACGGTGGCCGTCGCGTCCCTGACTTCGCGGGGTGTCCGCACGTCGAGGGGCGACGTCAGCCCCGAGCCGTCCGGGCTGCCGGCCGTCGGGCATCGGTGCAGCCACTGAAGCGGAGTCGCCGGAAAGGCCCCTCCACCAAGCAAGCCCTGGGCAACGGCAGCCCGGCGAGGACCCCGACCGTGAGGTCGAGGCCCTCGCCCTCGTATCGCTGGAGCAAGTGTCCGGGCAAGCCCTGCCTCTGAAACCGACGTGCGCCGAGGAACAGGGGGGTCGGCAGTGACCGGTCAGGTCAGGACGAGTTCCAGTACGGTGACCGACAGCGGCGGCACGGTGCTGGTGAAGGACGCTGCCGCGCCGGTCACGGTGCTGGTCCTGGGCACCAGCGTGTCGGGCGCCGTCAGCGTGTTGGTGGTGGTGCGGGAGGGGCCGGTCAGGACCGTCGCCCTGGCCTGCCTCCTGACCCCCTTGGCCAGCCCCTTCAGCTCGACCGGCACGTTCACCTTCTCCGTCCCGCAATTGACGACCGCGAGGTAGAGGCGGTTCCCGGAGCGGGTGGCCACGGTGGCGAGGCCGGGCAGTGCGCGTGCGGTGGCCGGCAGCACCGTGTTGCCGAGCCTGCTGGTCAGCATGTGCTGTGCCCAGTAGCTGGGCGACGCGTAGCTGGTGAGGTTGTCGTAGGCGATCAGGTTGGTGGCCCAGACGTTGTTCTTGACGTGCGAGAAGAGGGGCGCGTAGCACTCCATGAGCACTTGGTCCGAGTTCCGGATCAGCCCGGCCAGCCAAGCGGCGTCACCGAGTGCCGCATTGAGGTCGGGTGTGGGGCGGCCCTCCTGCGCGGCCCACTCTCCGACGAACACCTTCGTCGAACTGCGGTCCCGGTTGTCGTACTTGTGGGTGGAGGCCTGGGCGGCGGACGGCGCGAGGTAGTAGTGCTCGTCGATCAGGTCCGGCGTTCGGCTCGTCACGGTCGTCGTGGCGATCAGCTTCAGATGCGGGTACTTCGCCTTGATCGCGTCGTGGAACGCCGCGAACCGCTCGTTGTACGACCCGGAGGAGTCGAACCAGTCCTCGTTGCCGATCTCGACGTACTCCAGCGGGAACGGCTCGGGGTGTCCGTCGGCGGCACGTCGTGCACCCCAGGTGCTGGTGACGGGCCCGGTGACGTACTCGATCTCGTCGAGTGCGTCCTGGATGAACGGCTTGAGCGCGTCGCCGGTGACGTGTTCGCCCTTGAGCGAGTAGCCGGCGAACACGGCGAGGACCGGCTGGGCGTGCATGTCCTCGACCCATTCCAGGTATTCGAGGAGGCCGAGGCCGTCCGTGGACCAGTAGCCCCAGGCGTCGTCCAGGTGGCCGGGGCGCTCCCAGACCGGGCCGATGGTGTTCTTCCAGTTGAACCGTGTCGCGATGGTGTTGCCCTCGAGGAAGTTTCCGCCGGGGAAGCGCAGGAACTTCGGTTTCAGGGCGACCAGTTTCTCCATCAGATCGATGCGCAGGCCGTTGGGGCGGTTGTTGTAGGTGGGCGGGAAGAGGGACACGTGCTGGAGCCACAGAGTCTCGCCCGCGGCGGCGGGGTCGGCCGTGGTGACGGTCAGCCTCGCGTCACCCACCACGGGGGTGCGCGAACCGGTGCGCAGGGTCAACTCGAACGGGCGGTCGGGGAAGGCGGTGCCGATGTGGGGCACGTGGGCGGACGCGTACACGGTCGCGCCGTCCGGCGACTCGATGGCCACGGTGAGCGGGCCGATGCGTCGCGACGCCTTGGCGAACAGCCGGGCGGTGTAGGTGGTTCTGGGCCGCACGGGTATGCCCCAGAAGCCCTCGTTCTCGACGCCGGCCCGGTTTCGGGCTCCGGTGCTGCTCGGCAGCACCACCTTGAGGGACCGGTTGAGTGCGGCGTTGAGCGGGGTGGCGGTGTCGAGTGCGAGGGTCGCTGCGCCGACGGCGGACCAGTGGACGGGCGTGGTGTCACTGGCCATCATCGAGCGGTTCTGCACCAGTTCGGCGTAGATGCCACCCTCGCCGGAGTGGTTGATGTCCTCGAACATCAAGCCGGGGAGGATGGGGGACGCGGCGTGCGCGGGGTTGCCGACGTCCACGCTCAGCAGCGGCGTCGTGGTCTCCACGGGGACCCCGGCCAGCGCTGCGACCTGGTCGGAGGTGAGGACGGACGGGAACATCCATACGTCGTCGATCAGGCCGTGCCACTGGTCGACGTGCCCACCGCCGTAGAGCGCACGGCCGATGGCGGTGTCGCCGCTGCCGGCCCAGCCCGCGGTGTAGGCGGTCTCCCCCTCCAGCACGCCGTTGACGTAGAGGCGGATGACGCCGGCGGTCGGGTCGCTGACGCCGACCAGATGGGTCCAGGTGCTGGTGGTGGGCGCTGAAGCGGCGGCCGCCACCGCGGCACTCTGCGTGGCGTCCGAACCCAGCCGGGCGAAGGCGAAGGTGCCGGTGTCGTCGCGCAGCCCCAGGTAGAAGGAGCTGACGACCTTGCCGTCGATGCTGACAGCGGTCTGGTAGCCGCCGAGTTGAGCGAGGTTGACCCAGGCGCCCACCGAGAACGCCTTGGAGGTGTCGAGGGCCGGCCCGGACGCCGTGGCGTTGCCGCCTGCCGTGAGACTCAGGCTGTGGGTGCCGACCTTGCCGGTGTCCCAGCCGGCCGCGCCCTGGAGCGTCGCGGTGCGACCGTTGCCGGAGGAGTCGGCGGCCGAGGTGCCGGACCCTTCGTCGAAGGTCCAGCGGGCGGCTGCGGCGGGAAGCTGCGCGGCAGGGGCGCTTGCGGTGGTGCCGGTGAGTTCGGTGGCTCCGGCGGGAGCGGCGGCGGCGAAGGTCCCGGCGAGGGAGGCGGCGCCCAGGACGGTGAGGACGGTTCTGCGGGGCACTCCGGCTTCTGAAGGCATGCGGCTCATTCCTTTGTGGCAGACCGTTGCGTTGCGTACCGGCCGGAGCAGGGCAGCCTGCAGAAGCTGCCGGCCGACCTGGTTCGATATTCCGTACAGCGATCGGTACTTCGAGCAGCAGGGATCTTAAGGTGTCGGCGAGTCCCGTCAACACCCCTCGTACGGCAATGCTTCTCCAGGCACAGGAAGCTCACCGGTCAGAGGTTCAGCAGGTGTCCGGCTGCACAGGTGAACTTCACGGCGCCTTCCGAGGCATCGTTCGCCGTGGTCGGATCGTCGGCGAGGCGTCTACCCGGTCCGGCCTGCACAGCGCACCCAACACCGCCTCACCTCGCCATCGCGGCAAGAGCCTTGGAGACCGACCGGGCAGGGGCGGACGCCTTCCTGCCCGGTTCGGACCGCCCCATCAAGCCCGTCGCGCCATGTCCGACAGGCCGGCCAGTGCCCGTGCCGCGATCTCCTCGACCTGCCCGACGGCCTGGACCGTCAGCATGAGTTCCCACCGTGTCGAGGCAGCGCTGAGCGTCCCGCCCGAGTGGGGTCCGGCGGGTGGCGTGGTCCCGGAGTCGGCCTCGGTCGGCGACTGAGGCCGAGGACGAGCAGTCCACGTCCTCCGTACGCCTGCGGCACAACCGGGCCCGCGGTCGGGGAGGCGGCGCCCTTACTCCCCGAGCACCAGCCGCTCCAGCGCCGCCCGTGCCCGCGCGTCGGACTGTGCGCGGGCCGCGACCGCGATCGCCAGCTCCCGTACCCACTCGTCGAGCGCGACCGGGCGCCGCGAGAGCACCACGCCGCGGACCTCCTTGCAGACCTCGCCCTTGGGATGCGTGCCCGCCAGGTCGAGCACGAGACGCTGCTCGCCGAGGAAGACCTCGACCCGTTCGACGCGGCCCTCGCGCCCCGCGAGCCGGTCGGCCATGCTCCTTTTGCGCTCGACGGCGACGGCACCCGGCGGCAGCGCCTCCGAAAGTGTCCCGGTGAGCACCTGGGCGTAGACCTCCAGGTCGGCGGCGTCCCTGCGGAGCGCGGCCGTCAGCAGGTCGAGGGAATCCGATTCCCCGCCGGGCTCGAACGGGACGGGGTGGTGTGGGGAGGTCATCGCGGGGCCTCTCGTGGTGTGCGGTTGATCCGGGTCTGCTGGGCCGGGCGCTCAGCCGTCCAGGCTGAGAACCATCGTCGGGCGCTCGATGACGTGGTCCTCGCGCAGTGGCCGCACGGCCGTGCCGATCGCGAAGAACTCGGTGGTGTGACCGCCCCAGCGGTGGTTGTGCGCATTGAGCTGCACGCCGACGACGCCCTCCGCCTGCAGTTCCTCCGCCTCGTGCTGCATACGCGCCATCGCCAGCTCCCGCGCGTCGTACAGCGCCTGCGTGAACTGCTCGATCTCCACGTTCTTGCCGAGGTTGGAGAACATCTGCCCCATCCGCTGGTGCGCGATGTGGTAGACACAGGTACCCATCACCATGCCCAGCGGTGCGTAGCCGGCGCGGATGAGCGTCCAGAAGTCCTGGCCGTTGAGGTCGGAGGTGAACGGCTGGCCCTTGAGGTTGCGCCAGCTGCCGCCGTTCCCGCCCGGTGCCGGGTGCTCGGCCTTGACGGCGGTACCGACCGCGATGAACTCCGCGATGTCACTGCCGAATTCACGGG
Source organism: Streptomyces sp. NPDC001848 (assembly GCF_042891915.1). Taxonomy (NCBI): domain Bacteria; kingdom Bacillati; phylum Actinomycetota; class Actinomycetes; order Kitasatosporales; family Streptomycetaceae; genus Streptomyces; species Streptomyces sp. NPDC001848. Next base: position 58,332 of record NZ_JBIATP010000014.1, read on the forward strand.
CCTCGACGCTGAGCCGCACGCCGACGATGCCGTCGGCGCCCAGCTGGGCCGCCTCCGCCTCCATGCGGGTCATCGCCAGCTCACGGGCGTGGTACATCGCCTGGCTGAGCGTCGTCAGCTCCTGGTTCTTGCCCCAGCGTCCCAGCTGGATGCCCACGTGGTAGATCGAGCTGCCCAGTACGAGGCCGATGGGCCGGAATCCCGCCTCGCGCACCAGCAGGAACTCATTGACCGACAGGTCGCTGGTGAAGATGGAACCCGGCCTGCCCGGCTGCAGCTCGGCGAGCCGCCGCATGGCGTCGGCCGGCACGCCCTGGGCGGAGATGCCGTCGGGACTGCCGTCGGCGGGGTTGAAGACGGTCATGAACGGGTTCCCCTCATCGCATGTCGGTGGCGGTGCGGCGGGTGCTCCGCCGGCGTCGTTCCGGGTCGAGCGGCATCACGGTGAGTGTGCGGGGCGGCTCTTCGCGTGCCGTGAAGCGGGCGACGGTGGTACCCAGCAGCGTCGCCTCGGCCACGTGGTCCTTCTGGTCGTCGTTGCTTCTGCGCAGGCACGACTCGCCCCAGATGCGCAGGCGACCCGCGGAGAGGATCACGCCGTCGCCGCCCCGCCGCCCCGTCTGCGCCCCCAGATGCGCACGGGCGTCGGAGCGCACCGCCTGCACTAGCTCGGTCCAGCCGCTGACCTCGGTGTTGTTCCACGAGCGCGTCTGTGCGCGGGTGCGGTAGTCGTCGTGGCGCACGCCGATGGACATCCCGTACAGCAGCTCCACCGGGACCCATCCTGCGGTCACCAGCTTCGCGAACGCCCGGCCGTCGAGGTGGCAGGTGAACGGCTGCGGTGCCCGTACCGTTCCGGCCGCGCGCACCGCGGTCCCGATCACCTTGAACTCGAGGCAGTTGGGCTGCGCCACGAAGGGCGCGACGGTCAGCTGTGCCGCGACGACGCCATCGCCGCCGAGGGACGAGCACTCCGCGATCATCCGCTCGAGGGCCGAGCGACGCGCCTGGTCGAGCACCTCGACGAGCCCGGCGGACGGGGCGCCGCGCCCGGAGAGGGTTATGGGCGCCGGGGCGGTGCTGAAGACGGACTGCATGCCCCCGTAAAGGCAGTCGTGATAGCCCCAGTACCGGCCGCTGCGGCCCACGTGGTAGACGGCCGAGCCCATCACCTGGCCCACCGGCTCGAACCCCACGGCGCGCAGTGCGGCGAACTCACCGGTGGACAGCGCCGAGGACCACGTGCCGCTGCTCCGCACCTCCGCGATGCGCGCGGCTGCCTCCGGGGGCAGCCCAGCCCCCGTCCATTCCCCGCTCATGGACACCAACTTCCCGCCCCGTGCCCTGCCCAGGGGCATAGCGGGTCGAGTCTACGCCCGGCCGCCGGGGGGAACCGCGGTAGGTCCGCGTCGGACTGCCGAGGGACCGGCAGACGGTTGCGCCCCGGCCGGCCGGGGTCGGCCGGCGCGCTGTTGCGCCGGCCGTTCGCCGGTGCTCAGGCTGTAGGTGACGGCCCCGGCACACGTTCAGGCGCACCGGCGTGCGAGCGCCCGCTCACCGATCCGTGACCTCCCCTCGCACCGGCGCCAGGGCGGACAGCACCGCATCCCCGTCCTCCGGACGGCCGACCGTCAGCCGTACCCCCTGCCCGGCCCAGTGACGGACCTGGATCCGGGCGGTGTCGAGCGTGTGCGCCGCATGGTCGGTGCCGGAACCGGGTCCGGCGGGGAGCCAGAGGAAATTGGCCTGGCTGGGCAGGACGGGCAGCCCGTACCTCGTGAGCCGGCGGTGCAGGCGTTCCCGTTCGCCGATGACGGCGTCCACGCGTGCGGCGAGTTCCTGGCCGGCCTCCACCGTGGCCTCCACCGCGGCGGCGGCCACGGCGTTGATGCCGTAGGGCAGTTGCTGCTTGCGTACGCGTGCCACCAGACGGGGATCGCCCAGGCCGTAGCCCACCCGCAGGGCGGCCAGTCCGTAGGCCTTGGAGAAGGTCCGCAGCACCAGGAGGTTCGGCCGGCCGGCGAGCAGGGGGAGACTGTCGGGGGCCGCGGGGTGGCGCACGAACTCGATGTACGCCTCGTCCAGCAGCACGGTGACATGCTCCGGTACGCGGGCGAGGAACTCCGCGAGCTCGGGCGCGGTGACGAGGCTGCCCGTCGGGTTGTGCGGATTGCAGACCACCACGACGCCGGTGGTCACGTCGATCGCCCCGGCCAGGGCGGCCAGGTTCTGTCGCCCGTCGGGCAGCAGTGGCACGGGAACCGGCTCGGCGCCCGCCATGGTGGCCAGCATCGGATAGGCGTCGAACCCCGGCCAGGCGTACACCATGCGGTCTCCCGGCCGGATCACGGCCCGGAGGAGTTGGAGCGCCACGCCCACCGAGCCGCTGCCGACCGCGACGGCGTCGCCGTCAACACCGCACCAGCCGGCGATCCGCCGGGCCAGTCGGTCGGGGTGGAACGGTGGGTACCGGTGGGCCCGGTCGGCGGTGTCCCGGATCGCCTTCCAGACGGACGGCAGCGGCGGGTACGGGCTCTCGTTGAGTCCCAGGAGGCGCGGGGAGGGGGACACCGCGGTCACCATCCCTGCCCCCAGCGGATCGCGGCGGCCCCGGCGTAGTCCCCGGCGTGGGCGAATCCGGCCAGCACCACCAGGTCGCCCTCCCGGATCCGCCGGGAGCGGATCGCGTCGTCGAGTGTGATGGGCATCGCCGCGCCGAAGAGGTTGCCGTACCGGTCGAAGGTGTCGGGGTGGCGCTCGGCGGGCAGGCCCAGGGCGTCACGCCAGTTGCGCAAGAAGGTGCGGTTGGGCTGGTTGGTGATCAGGTGGTCGATGTCGGTGGTCTTCCTTCCCAGGCGACGGATCAGGTCTCGCGCGACCTGCGGCACCAGGCGGTTGCCCCGCTGAAGCACGTGGGTGACTCCGGTCTCGGTGAACCCGATGTGGACCTGGGCTTCGCCTGCCTCCCAGTACTTGCGCCCGTCGTCACGCACCATGGTCATGTCGCCGGCATGGGCGGCGATGTGCCGGCTCTCGATCCCGAGGACAGGGGCGTGTGCGGAGGTTGTCACGTAGCCGACTCCGCATCCGTCCCCCGGGATGGCGGCCTGGGACAGACCGCGCACCTGTGACTGGGTGAACAACTGGCCCGCGGCGCTCTGGGCATTGCAGATCAGGGCCGTGCGGGCGTCGCCGTGGAGCAGGATCTGCCGGGCGAGGTCGAGCATGTGCACGAAGGAGGCACAGCCGGCGTTGGCCACGTCGATCAGCCACCGGGGCGTCAGACCCAGTCGGCGCGCCACTTCGGTGCCGGCGCCCACGAAGGGCTGGTCCGGTAGTTGGCTGTGCACGAGCAGGACGTCGACGCGGCGGATCGCCGCGCGGCCGTGCCGTTCGATCAGCGGCTGGACGGCACGCTCGACCATGTCCGCGTTGGTCTCGTCGGGCGCCACGTGGTGGCGTGCCGGGGGCACCTTGAACATGGGGCTGTCGCGCAGCTTGTCCTCCGCCGCCGGGTGCTCGGTGAAGAAGGCGGCGGGTACGGGCTCGCCGGGGAGGTAGGTGGAGACGTCGGTCAGGCTCACTGACGTCATCGGGCCACCCGCTTGGCCGGGGAGGTGCTGACGGGAAGACCGTTGCGGTGCCGGTGCTCGAGAATCGCCTTGAGGTTGCGCATTTCGAGGGTGTGACCGGCGTAGAACAGGTCCCAGTACTCGCCCACCCAGCGCCGGTCGGGGTGTGGCGCCAGGTCCGGGTGGGGATTGCGCCGGTAGTACGGGTGACGGCAGTTGGTCCAGGTGATCACCGATCCGGGGCGGCCGAGGACGAGGGCGGCCGGAACCACCCTCATCAGGTAGACCATCCACAGCGCGTCGCCCTGGTCCCAGGCACAGTGGTAGTCGACGGTCATCGCACCGGGGTGCGCCTCGGTCCGGCAGTAGATCCGGGTGCCTTTCTCCAGCAGGTCGTGGCCCACCCACAGCCCCGGTGCGCCCGCGGGCTCGAACCCCCGCAGGCTGCACGTCCACTCCTCCAGATGGTGGCCGCGGCTGAGATATTCGTACGTCGCCTCCGGCGGGCAGTCGACGTACTCCTGGATGGTGCAGTACTCGCCGTAGACCTGCTGGTGCGGGTAGGCGTCCGAGGTCATCTCCAGGCAGCGGGCGGCCAGTTCCTCGGGGCCGGTGTTCTCCACCCGCACGAGGCCCGGGATGTCAGCCAACGTGGATCGGTCGGTCATGGGTGTGTGTCTCCTCGTCGTGGATCGGCCGGTGTCCGGGCGCGACGGCGGCGCCCCGACCGGCTGCGGAGGTGGTCAGGAAGGGCTGGAACGGTGGTGTCTCGCGGTGGTCCAGGTCCATGGCGACCAGGGCCGGCCCACCGCCGTCGTTGCTGTGCAGCAACGCGGACCGCAACTGTGCGGGATTGCCGGCCGAGGCGACGCGCAGCCTGGGGAACATCGCCGACGCGCCGGCTGCTATGCGCGACGGGTGGAAGACGTTCTCGCGGCGGGCGCCGCCTTGGAAGAGCTCCTCGCGCGTGACGCACATGGCGTGCGCGTTGTTGTTGAGGACGACGAAGGTGACCGGCGCGTCGTACTCGACGGCGGTGTGCATCTCCATACCGTGCATGAAGAACGCCCCGTCACCGGCCACCACATAGGTCCGCCGGCCCGTGGCCAACGCGGCGCCGATCCCGGCGCCGAAGGTGTAGCCCATGCCTCCCATGCCCACCGCCACGACGAAGCGGCCGTCGCGGGGGGCCGGCAGAGCGTGGATGGCGGCGGCCCCCACGTTGCCGGCGTCCACGAAGACATGCGCGTCCTGTGGCAGCGCCTCGGCGATCGCGCCGACCGCTGAGGTGTAGCCGGGGGCCGCACCGGAGTCCGCAGCGGGGCCGAGGAGGGACGGCGGGTGATGGGCCGGGCAGGCCTCTGGCCGCGGTGGCAGACGGCGCCCCAGCGTCCGCAGAGTGTCGGCCACCGGCCCGAGCAGAGGGACTCCCGGCACGAAGGGCGGCTCCGGATCGACGCAGACCACGGGCATCCCGGTGAGCAGCGACTCCAGTCCGCCCCGCGCCAGGACGGGAAGGCGCGTGCCCACCAGCAGGCAGGCGTCGGCCCGGCGCAGGCAGTCCTCGACCTCGGGATGGCCCATCACCCCCGCCACGCCCACGAACCGGGGACTGCGGTTGTCGTAGACATCCTTGGCGTCCGGCGACACGGCAACGCAGGCGCCGAGGTGCCGCACCAGGCCGGCCAGTTCCTCGCGCGCCCTCGTCCCGGCCGCACCTTCCCCGGCGATCACCATGACGTGGGAGGCTTGCGCCAGCACACCGACCGCCTCGGCCAGGCAGGCGGGATCCGGCCGTGGGGCGGCGGGCGCGTGCGGCGCCCCTGCCGTCTGCGCCGCCCTGCCCGCTCCTCTCACGGCGTGGGGCACCTCCAGGTGTCCTTGCTGGGCGTCCTTGGGCAGGATCAGCACGGCGGGGCCCCGGGGCTCGGTCTGTGCCACGGTGATCGCGCGGGCCAGCAGCCCGGGGATCGCGTCCGGTTCGGTCACTCGGGCGCAGAAGCGTGAGACGGGTGCGAAGACGTCCAGCGCGTCGAAGGAGCCCCCCTTGCCGCTGGAGTCCTGGAAGGCGCCCCGGCCTTCCTGAAAGGTGGGTGGCTGTCCCACCAGGGCCAGGACCGGGATGCGTGAGGCGTGGGCCTCCGCCAGTCCCGGTACCAGATTCATCGCACCGCCCCCCGACGTGGCCGCGACGACGCCGAGACGCCCGGTGGCCCGGGCGTACCCGTCCGCCATCGTGACCGCGGAGAACTCGTGTTTGGCCACGACACCGCGGATGCGACCGGGGGCACGGTGCACCGCCTCGTACAAGTCCTCGATGTTGGCCCCACCCACACCGAACACGTACCGGACACCGGCCCGTTCCAGTTCGGCGGCGACGTAGTCCACCAGACGCATCCGGCAGGTCATGCGGACCTCCGTTCCGCCCATGCCTGCTCGATGGTCGGGCCGGAGTGCGTCCGCAGCTGGAAGTGGTGCCGGTACTGTGCCGGGGTGAGACCGACGACGGCGGCGAAGGCGCGCAGGAACGTCTCGATCGCGGTGAACCCGCAGCGGCTCGCGATCTGGCGCACCGACAGATCGGTCGCCTCCAGGAGTTGACGGGCCCGGGCGATACGTAATCGCCGCACGTACTGGCCCGGCGTCATCCCCACCGCCTGCGCGAAGACGCGGGCGAAATGACGTGGACTCATGTTCGCGCGTTCGGCGAGTTCGGGCACCGTCAGCGTGCGATGGAGGTTCTCCTGGATCCAGTCCTGAACGGACCGGATCGGCTCCTGATCGGTCAGCTGTGTGTCGAGAACCATGCTGAACTGGGTCTGGCCGCCGGGCCGTTTGAAGTACAGCACCAGGAACTTCGCCACCTCCAGGGCGCACGCCGCTCCGAGGTCGTCCTCCACCAGGGCCAGGGCCATGTCGATACCGGTGGACACCCCCGCGGAGGTGATGTACGGGCCGTCCCGGACGTAGATCGGCTCGGCATCCACCGTCACCTCGGGGTAGCGACGCGCCATCTGCTCCCCGAAGGCCCAGTGTGTGGTGGCCCGTCGTCCGTCGAGGAGACCGGCCTCCGCCAGCAGGAACGCCCCGCCGCACACGGAGGCCACGCGTCGGGACCGTGCCGCGGCCCGCCTGATCCACGCGACGAAGGACGTGTCCGTCAACGCCTCTTTGAGGCCCGGTCCACCGGGCACGACGAGGGTGTCGATCGCCCCCTCCGCCGCCTCCAGGGGATCGGCCTGCACGACGAGTCCCGTCGACGTGGCCACTGACGGGGAATCAGGGGAAACGCACCGCAGACGGTAGGCGCTTCCGTGCTCGGCCATGAGCCGGTTCACCGTGTCGAAGACTTCGAGCGGTCCGCTCACGTCCAGGGTCTGGGCACCGGGGTAGACCACGATAACAACACGTCGTTGTCTCATGGTGACAGCCTGTTCCCGGCGGAGGACCGTCCACAATGACAGGCAGTTGACGATTCCTGCCACGCGCCGGGCTCACTGCGCTGACCGGGCAAAAGACTTTCAGGCGAGCGCAGGGTGAAACAGATCACGAAAGCTGCGACGCAACGGCCGCAGCGGCAGCGCGGGCGCGGATGTCGGTCATGAGGTGGTGAGGGCGTCGAAGCGCATCGACGCACCACCATCGTTTCGATCGACCTATCAACGTCACAAGACACAAGGAATTTTCCTGTTGTGCCGCTCTTGTTTCGCGCGAAAGGCGTCCACTACCTTCGCCGCGAAGCGAAGCGCTTCGACACCCTTCCGAGGGAAGGGTCGCCGCCATGAGCCATGAGTTGAACCTGCCGTCCGGCGGCTCACCCGACGAAAGGACAGAACGGATGCCCCTCCAGCAGCAGGTCTCCCGCGCGGTGAACCCCGTGATCCCCGGCTTCCACCCCGACCCCAGCGTCTGCCGCGTGGGCGACGACTACTACCTCGCGTGCTCCAGTTTCGAGTACTTTCCCGGCGTACCCGTCTTCCACAGTCGCGACCTCGTGCACTGGACGCAGATCGGCAACGCCCTGGACCGGCCGGACCAACTGCGTCTGCCGGCCTCCATGCGGTCCTCCGGCGGGATCTACGCCCCCACCCTGCGCCACCACGACGGACGCTTCTGGCTGATCGTCACGAATGTGAGGGAGGGCGGCGGCAACCTGATCGTCACAGCCACCGACCCGGCCGGCCCCTGGTCGGATCCGATCCTGGCGCCCGGCGTGCCCGGTATCGATCCCGACCTCGCTTGGGACGAGGACGGCACCTGCTGGTGCACGGTGGCCGGGGTCGCCCAGGTCCGTATCGACCCGTCCACCGGGCAGACGTACGGAACACCGCACAAGCTCTGGTCGGGCACACCCGGCGCCAAGGCCCCGGAGGCGCCGCACCTTTACCGGATCGGCGACCACTGGTATCTGCTCCTAGCCGAGGGCGGCACCGAGCGCGGCCACGGCGTGTCGATCGCGCGCAGCGACACGCCCAACGGCCCGTTCGAACCGTGCCCGGCCAACCCGGTCCTCACCCACCGCGGCACGGATCACCCCGTGCAGAACACCGGGCACGCGGACCTGGTCCAGGCCCCCGACGGCTCGTGGTGGATGGTGCTGCTCGGCGTACGGCCGCGCGGTGGCACCCCCGGCTGGCACGTGCTCGGCCGGGAGACCTTCCTGGCGCCCGTGACCTGGGTGGACGGCTGGCCCGTCGTCGGCGAGGTCGCCCTGGACCTGTCCGCGCTCCCGTGGCCGCTCTCTCCCGGCCCCGTCGAGGAGCACCGGGACAACTTCGAGCTCAGCGAGCTGCGGCCGTCCTGGATCTCCCTGCGGGACCGGCCCGCCGAGCACTGCACCACCAAGGAGCGCCCCGGGTGGCTGACGCTCCGCGCGCGGGGCGGCTCCCTGGACGAGCCCGACGTGGTGTTCACCGGCCGGCGCCAGCAGCACCTGTCGTGCCGGGCACGCACGCTGGTCGATCCCTCGCAGGGGTCCGGCGGCCTCGCCGTCCGGCTGGACGAGCGGCACCACTACGCGATCGAGGCGTCCGGTACGGAGGTGCGGGTGATCGCGCGTGTCGGCTCCCTGCGCACGGTCGTGGCCGCACAGCCCGTACCCGACGGCCCCGTGGTCCTCGGCGTCACGATCAGCGACCCGCCGCCTCCGCACGGGCCGTGCGCCGGACCCGACGTCGTCTCCCTCGGCGTCGAGCAACCCGGCGGCACGTTCACCGACCTCGCGACCCTCGACGGCCGCTACCTGTCGACCGAGGTCGCCGGCGGCTTCACCGGCCGGGTCATCGGTATGTACGCCGCGGCAGGCACGGTCCACTTCGACTGGTTCGAGTACGAGCCCCTCAGCCGCTGAACCAGCCCGCTTCCCCCCTGCCGGCAAGGAAACCCCGCCAGGTCGCGGATCTCAGGCGTCAGCCAGTCGGGGCTGCACCGGCAGGCGTGGCGGGCAGTGCTGTGAAGGTCCACAGCAGGTTGGTGCTGCTTCCGTACGCCCACTGCTTGGTGACGGAGCCCGAGGCCACGTTGCCGCCGCCGTCGAGGACCAGGCCTGTGGTGCGGTTGGCGATCGTGTGGTGGCCGTCGCCTCGGTGGGTGATCGTCCACTGCTGGTTCGTGCCGCCGTTCCACGGTGCCTGCCTGGCCTCCGAACCGTCGGCAGTGGCCCCCCAACCGTCGGCGACCATGCCGTTGGTGCGGTTGACCAGCTTGTAGTAGCCGCCGCCGACCTCGACGGCCTGCCACTGGAGGTTGGAACTGCCGTCCCAGGCCCACTGTTTGAGGGTGGACCCGGAGGGCACGTTCCCGCCGCTGTCCAGTGCGAGGCTGTCGGTGACGTTGGTGATCCGGAAGTACGTCGACGGATCGAACTGGACCTTCAGCGAGGTGACCTGGTCGTTGTTGCCGGTGACCCGGAGGTCGGGGTTGTCGGCGGTGAAGGTCCACGAGGTGCCGGTGAAGTTGTCCCCCGAGTAGCCGATCACCTGGAAGCCGGGAGCCAGGCGCAGGGACGAGAGGGTGAGTGGGCCCAGACCGGCGAGCGTCAACCGGTCCGCAGTGTAGTCGCCGACGGCGAGCACGGCGCTTGTGCCGGAGTAGTTGACGTCCTTGAAGACCACGGCGCCGGAGAGGGGCCGCAGGCTGGGGATCTGCCCCGCGAAGGCGAGCTTCAGGACGTAGGCGTTCGCGCTGAACGGCGCCGACGACGGCAGGGTCACCTTCAGTCCGGAGGCGTCCTGCGCAGGCGTGGCGAGGCTGATGTAGGTGCCGGCCGTCGAGTCGAGCAGCTTGACCGAGGCCAGCGAGGAGAGGTCGATCCGGTCGGAACCGAGAGTCTTGATCGTCAGTGAACTGCCGGGCCACCCCAGGACGGTGGCGTACAGGACCGTGCCCGCCTTGTTCCGGGTGAAGCGTATGTCCTGTGCGGTGCCGGCCGTCGGGGTGGTGAAGGAGCCGCCGCCCATCTTCGTCGGGCCTTCGCCGTACGCCGTCCACGGCCGGGTCGAGTAGACCGACTCGCCGAAGCGCTTCAGGTGGTCACCGATGCCGAGCAGGATGTCCTTCTGTGCCTGCGGGATCGTGCCGTCGGCCATCGGCGCGATGTTCAGCAGCATGTTGCCGTTCTTGCTCACCCGGTCGATGAGCGAGTGCAGCATCTGCCGGATGCTGTAGTAGCCGATGCCCTGCGTGTAGCACCAGCTCGAGCTGGAGATGCTGTCGTCGGTGAGCCAGTACGGAGCGGTCAGGTCGGCCGGGCCGCCGCGCTCGTAGTCGAAGACCTCCCCCTTGCTGTCGAGACCGTCCTTGTAGGTGGCGACGACCTCGCGGCCCCAGGCGTTCGCCTGGTTGTAGTAGTACGACAGGAAGTTCAGGCGCTGTGTCTCGTCGACCGCGTCCAGTTTGAAGTCCTGCCAGAGGATGTCCGGTTGGGCGAGGTCGATGACCTCCTTCAGTTTGTCGTACCAGAGCTGGTTCTCCTGCGCGGCGCCCAACTGCCCGTACAGCTTCTTGAGGCTCGGGTCCGACTGCGTGGGGACATGGTCGTAGTAGCCGTTGAAGTTGTACGCGTGGTGCATGGCGACCAGCAGCTTGAGCCCCTTGGCCCGGATCGCCGTGGTGAACAGCTGCAGGAGGTTGAGCTTCGGTCCCTTGGCGACCGAGTTCCACTCGTTGACCTGGCTGTTCCACATGGAGAAGCCGTCGTGGTGTTCGGCGACCGGTCCGGCGAACCTCGCGCCCGCGTCGACGAACAGCTGCGCCCACGCGTCGGGGTCGAAGTTCCCGCCCGCCGACTTGAGCTTCGGTGCGAACTGCACGGTGTTCCCGGCGAGGTCCTTCGCCCCGTTGATGAAGTTGTGGTAGGGCCACACGGACGGGTCGCCGTAGGTCGCGATGTGGTGCTGGTTGGCCGCGCTGCCGGCGATGTACATGTTGCGCGGGTACCACTCGTTGTCGTAGGCGGGAACGCTGAAGACGCCCCAGTGGAAGTAGATGCCGAACTTGGCGTCCTGGAACCACTCGGGGGCGGGCGGGTGCTGGTCGACCGAGGTCCACGCCGGTGTGTAGGCGCTCGGTGCCGCCTGTGCGACGCCGGCCTCGAGACCGCCGCCGCCGACGGCTGCCGCCGCGACGCAGGTGGCGCCGGCCAGGAACTGGCGTCTGTTGAACGAGCTCGACATGAGGACATCCCTGAAGTGGGGGACAAGGGAAGACGCGACGCCCACGCCTCCGGAGCACCGGACGTCACGCACGAAGTTCGACCATGTGACGCACTGATGTCAACGGGTGTGCAGGGATGAAAGCACCCTCTCGACTCACAGCTTCGTTCTTATATAGACGCCTATGCGCCATTTCTTCAGACCCAGACATGGCATGTTTGCGCGGTGCACGAAGGGCGCGACCCCGCACGGGAAGTCCGCGGACAAGCCGCCGGCTGATCACAAACACGCCATTATTGATGGGATTGATTTAGCGCACCGGTCACCGTAGCGAGCTTCAGCTCCACCATTTTGCAGCGACTTCTCCCGACACCTAGACAGCACCCTCGGTCGCCACCTATACATACATCCCATCTCTTCGATGCGGCGGCAGCAGCTATCGCCCTGCACACCATCTCCCGCTCCGGGACCAGCGCGAGGAAGTACCGATGAGACTCAGAACCGCTCTCTGCTCCACCGCCTCGGCCCTGTCCGCCCTGGCGCTGCTCAGCGCCTGCGGCAGTGGCTCGGGCACCGCGTCCACGTCGAACGACGCGCCGCTGGTCGGTGTCGACTACCCGCGTTCCGACACCGACTTCTGGAACTCGTACATCAAGTACACACCGGAGTTCGCCAAGCAGCTCGGCCTCTCGCTCAAGACCACCAACTCGCAGAACGACGTCGCCAAGCTGACCGCCAACGCGCAGACGTTCATCAGCCAGGGCGTCAAGGGCATTGCGATGGCCCCGCAGGACACCGCCGCCATCGCGCCGACGCTGGCACAGCTGGAGGCGAAGAAGATCCCGGTCGTCACCGTCGACACCCGCCCCGACACCGGCAACGTCTACATGGTCGTCCGGGCCGACAACCGCGCGTACGGCGAGAAGGCCTGCCAGTACCTGGGCACCAAGCTCGGCGGCAAGGGCAAGGTCGTCATGCTCCAGGGCGACCTGTCCTCCATCAACGGCCGTGACCGCACCGAGGCGTTCAACGACTGCATGAAGAAGAACTACCCCGGCATCAAGGTGTTCGGCGAGGCCACGAACTGGGACGGTGCCGTCGCCGCGCAGAAGCTGCAGACGGACCTGACCGCCAACCCCGACATCAAGGGCGTCTACATGCAGTCCAGCTTCGCGCTGTCCGGGACGCTCCAGGTCCTCAAGCAGAAGGGCCTGTTGGTCGGCCCGAAGGACACCAAGCACGTGTTCGTCGTCTCCAACGACGGCATCCCCGAGGAGCTGAAGGACATCGCCGCCGGGCAGATCGACGCCACGGTCTCCCAGCCGGCCGACCTCTACGCCAAGTACGCCCTGTACTACCTGAAGGCGGCGATCGACGGGAAGACGTTCCAGCCCGGCAGGACCGACCACGACAGCACCATCGTCAAGGTCCGCGACGGCCTGCTGGAGGACCAGCTCTCGGCCCCGCTCGTCACCGCCGACGGCGGCACCTACGGCGGCGTGCCCAGCGTCAAGAGCGACGACAAGTCGCTGTGGGGCAACAACCTCAGCTGACAGCACGTCAGGTGACGGCTGGCAGTCAACGAGACCAAGGCGGTTGAGATGAGCGACGGGGAACGAGCAGTCAGCCCCGCGCCCGCCCCGGCGTACGACGGACGGATCCCGGCAGATCCGCCCGTCGTCGAGGCGACGGGCATTGTCAAACGATTCGGTCCGACGGTGGCCCTGAACGGCGCCCGGATCACCATCAGGCCCGGCGAGACGCATGCCCTCGTCGGCCGCAACGGAGCCGGCAAGTCGACCCTGGTGTCCGTCCTGACCGGCCTGCAGGCTCCGGACGAGGGGACGGTGACCTTCGGCGGTGAGCCGGCGCCACGGCTCACGGACCGAGACGCCTGGCGGCAGCGGGTGGCCTGCGTCTACCAGAAGTCGACGATCATCCCCACGCTGACCGTCGCCGAGAACCTCTTCCTCAACCGGCACGACCACGGCCGCAGCCGCCTGATCAGCTGGCAGGCCGTACGCCGCCGGGCACAGGACCTGCTGTCGACCTGGTCCGTGGACGTCGACCCACAGACCCCGGCCGGTGATCTCGGCGTGGAGCAACGGCAATTCGTGGAGATCGCCCGCGCGCTGTCCTTCGGCGCCCGGTTCATCATCCTGGACGAGCCGACCGCCCAGCTCGACGCGGCCGCGATCAACCGTCTCTTCGACCGCATCCGCGACCTGCAACGCCAGGGCGTGACCTTCCTGTTCATCAGCCACCACCTACAGGAGATCTACGAGATCTGCGACATGGTGACGGTGTTCCGGGACGCCCGCCACATCCTGACCGCCCCGGTCGCGGAGCTGCCCCGCGCCGAACTCGTCGCCGCCATGACCGGTGAGGCGGCGGCCGACCGCCGCGAGGAACGGACGAGCACCCTCGACGCCGGCACCACGGCCGCGCTCAGCGTCCGGGGTCTGAGCGGTGAGGCCTACGGCGACATCACCTTCCAGGTCGGCGCCGGGGAGATCGTCGGGCTCGCGGGGGCCGCGGGCAGCGGACGCACCGAGGTGGCCGAGACCGTCGTGGGACTGCGGGCCGCCGACAGCGGCGAGGTGGAGATCGCCGGCAACCGTCCGCGTCCCGGCAGCGTGCCCGCCGCGCTCGCCGCGGGCGCCGGGTTCGTCCCGCAGGACCGGCACCACCAGGGCTTCGTGCCCGACATGTCGATCGCGGACAACGCCACGCTGTCCGTGCCCCGCAGGATCGGCAGGAACGGACTGCTCAGCCGCAGCCGACGGGACCGGCTCGCCGCGGGGATGATCGAGCACCTGGCGATCAAGACGCCCGGCCCCGACCTGCCCGTCTCCGCCCTCTCCGGCGGCAACCAGCAGAAGGTCGTCATGGCCCGCGCCCTCGCCGACGACCCCCGGCTGCTGGTTCTGATCAACCCGACCGCGGGCGTCGACGTGCGCTCCAAGGAGTTCCTCCTCGGCAAGGTCCAGGAGACCGCGGAGACCGGCACCGGAGTGCTCATCGCCTCCGACGAACTCGACGACCTGCGTATGTGCGACCGGGTCCTGGTGATGTTCCAGGGCCGCGTGACCTCAGAGATCGCCCGCGGCTGGCACGACCACGAACTCGTGGCCGCGATGGAAGGAGTGGACCTCGATGCCTGACACCGTCCTCGCGGCGGACACCCCCGCCCCCGGGACCACCGAGCCGAAGGCCGGGCGCGGTCTGTTCGGCGGCCGGGTACCCATGGCCCGGCTGCGCGACCTCGCCCTCGTCCCCGCGATCGTCGCCATCGCGATCGTCGGCCAGATCGTCAACCCGGTCTTCCTGCAGGCGGACAACCTCATCAACGTCCTGCAGACCATGTCCGAGATCGCGCTGCTGGTCCTCGCCCAGACGATGATCCTGATCGTCAAGAAGATGGACCTGTCACTGGAGTCCACCATGGGCCTCGCACCCGGCGTCGCGGCCTGGCTCGTGGTGCCGACCGGCGCGGGCCACGGCCTCGGCCTGCTGCCCGGTGCCTGGGCGATTCCCGTCACGCTCGCCGTGGGCCTGCTCGTGGGAGTGATCAACGCCCTGCTGATCATCCGCTTCGGCCTCAACGGCTTCATCGTCACCCTCGGCATGCTGATCGTGCTGCGCGGCGTCCTCACCGGTATCTCCGGCGGCCAGACCTTCTTCCAGCTGCCGAAGTCGATGCTCTACCTGGGCACCGCCGAGTGGTTCGGGATGCCGGCCTCCATCTGGATCTGCCTGGTGCTGTTCGCCGTCGCCATCGTCGTCCTGGGCTGGACCAGCTTCGGCCGCTCGCTGTACGCCATCGGCGGCAACGTCGACGCGGCGAAGGCGGCCGGTATCCGCACCGACCGGGTGCTGTGGATCGTCATCGTCACCGGCAGCGTGCTCGCCGCCCTCGCCGGACTGCTGCTGTCCGGACGCCTGGCCTCGGTGGCCTCGGCGCAGGGCAACGGCTACATCTTCACCGTCTTCGCCGCCGCCGTGATCGGCGGAATCAGCCTCAACGGTGGCAAGGGCACCATGTTCGGGGCCTTCAGCGGCATCCTCCTGCTGTTCATGATCCAGAACGTGCTGACCCTCGCGGGCGTCCCCGCGCAGTGGATCGGCGCCCTCAACGGCCTGATCATCCTGGTCGCCCTGACCATCTCGCGCATCACCGGCGGCAAGGTCCAGGACTGATCAGGCGGCCGTCGCCGCCGCACACCGCTCGCCGCTGCCCGTTCCGTCGCAGGGGGCCCGTGCTCCCACCTGCTCTCACAGGAGTGTCCGTCATGTCCTCTGCCGTGTCCGCATCCGCCCGTATCACCGCCCTCGACGTCCTGGACGTGCGGTTTCCGACGTCCGAGCACCTGGACGGGTCGGACGCGATGAACCCCGAACCCGACTACTCGGCCGCCTATGTCGTCCTGCGCACCGACGCCGGCGACGGACTGGAGGGCCACGCCCTGGCCTTCACCACCGGACGCGGCAACGACGTACAGGCCGCCGCCATCGCGGCCCTCGCCCCGCACGTGGTGGGCCTGTCGGTCGAGGAAGTCTGCGCCGACCTCGGCGCGTTCTCCCGCTCCCTCGTGCACGACCCCCAACTGCGCTGGCTGGGCCCGGAGAAGGGCGCCATCCACATGGCCACCGGCGCGGTGGTCAACGCCGCCTGGGACCTGGCCGCCAAGCGCGCGGGCAAGCCCGTGTGGCGCTTTCTCAGCGAGATGTCGCCCGAGGAGCTGGCCGCCCAGGTCGACTTCCGCTGGCTGAGCGACGCGCTCACCCCCGAGGACGCCCTGGACATCCTGCGCCGGGCCGAACCGGGCCGCCAGGAACGCGTCGCCCGCCTGCTGGAGCGCGGTTACCCCGCCTACACCACCACCCCCGGCTGGCTCGGCTACTCCGACGAGAAGCTGGCCCGCCTGGCCCGGGAGGCCGTCGCCGACGGCTTCACGCAGATCAAGCTGAAGGTCGGCGCGTCGCTGGAGGACGACGTACGACGGATGCGCACCGCCCGCGAGACGGTCGGCAACGGCATCCGCATCGCGGTGGACGCCAACCAGAGATGGGACGTCGCGCAGGCCATCGACTGGATGCGTGCCCTGGCGCCCTACCAGCCGTACTGGATCGAGGAACCGACGTCCCCGGACGACATCCTCGGTCACGCAGCGGTGCGCAAGGCCGTCAGTCCCATCAAGGTGGCCACCGGCGAGCACGTCGCCAACCGGGTCGTCTTCAAGCAGCTTCTCCAGGCCGGCGCGGTGGACATCGTGCAGATCGACTCGGCACGGGTCGGCGGCGTCAACGAGAACGTCGCGATCCTGCTGCTCGCCGCCAAGTTCGGCGTGCCGGTCTGCCCGCACGCCGGCGGCGTCGGTCTGTGCGAGATGGTGCAGCACCTGTCGATGTTCGACTACGTCGCCGTCTCCGGCACCCTGGAGGACCGGGTCATCGAATACGTCGACCACCTGCACGAGCACTTCGTCGACCCGGTGCGCATCGCCGACGGCCACTACCTGGCGCCGGAGCTGCCCGGGCTGAGCGCGCAGATGCACCCGGAGTCCCTCAAGGAGTACGCCTACCCCGACGGACCCGTCTGGACCGCCCGTGTCTGATGTCCAAGCCCTCGTCGACGCCCACCACCACGTCTGGAACCTCGACGTCCGGCCGCAGCCCTGGCTGGACGAACCCGGGCACGAGCCGCTCCGCCGGAGCTTCAGCTCGCACGCCCTGCGCTCGGCCGCGACCCGGCCGATCGCCGGGCGGCGGCTGACGAGCACGGTGGTCGTCCAGTGCGTCGCGTCCGTCCCCGAGACACGCGACCTGCTCGCCCTGGCCGGCAGCGACCCGCTGATCGGCGCCGTCGTCGGCTGGGCGGACCTGACGTCTCCCGCGATCGGCGACGTACTCGACGACCTGCGGACAGGGTCCGCGGGCCGGTACCTGCGGGCCCTACGGCACATCGTGCAGGGTGAGTCCGACCCGCACTGGCTCCAACGCCCGGAGGTGGAGCGGGGATTGCGAGCGGTCGCGGAGCGCGGGTTCGGATACGACGTGCTGATCCGCAGCCACCAGTTCCCACAGGCGATCCGTCTCGCGGAAAGGCTCCCCGAGCTGCCCCTCGTCCTGGACCACGCGGGCAAACCGCCCCTCGTACGGCGGGAGCTGAGCGACTGGACACAGCAGGTGCGGGCACTGGCGCGGCATCCCCAGGTCCGCTGCAAGGTGTCGGGCCTCGGCACGGAGGCCGACCACGAGAGGTGGACCGTCGACGACATCCGCCCGGTGTGGGACGTCCTGCTCTCCGCCTTCGGCCCCGAGCGGCTGATGTTCGGCTCCGACTGGCCGGTCTGCGTCCTCGCCGGCGGCTGGAACCGCTGGGCCGCCACCGTCGAGGAACTCCTGGACGGCTGCTCGGACGCCGAGATCCACGCGATCCTCGCCGGCACCGCGACGGACTTCTACCACCTGACGCCCGCCCCGACGAAGGAGGGGACGACGTGCTCCTGACGGAACTGCTGCACCCCGGAATCCTCGAAGCCCTGGCCGGAGCCGGCCACGGCGCCCGCGTCCTGCTCGCCGACGGCCACTACCCCGCCAGTACGGCCACCGGCGAGCGGGCCAGAACCGTCCACCTCAACCTCAGGCCGGGCCTGCTGGACGTCACCACCGTGCTCGACGTCCTCCTGCGGGCGATCCCCGTGGAGTCGGCCCAGGTGATGGTGCCGCCCGCGGGTGACCCGGAGCCGCCGGCCATCGCCGAGTACCGCGCCCGGCTGGCACCCGCCCCGGTGGAGCCGCTGGACCGGTTCGCCTTCTACGACGCGGCACGTTCCCCCGACCTGGCGCTGGCGATCGTCACCGCCGACATCCGTACGTACGCCAATCTGCTGCTGACCATCGGCGTCCGCGCTGAAGGGACCCTGACCCCACGATGACACTCGCAGTCCGTTACACGGCCGCCCGCACCCTGGACACGGCGCCCGCCAAGACCCGCTCCCCCGGCCCCGGCGAGGTCGAACTGGCCCCCGCCTACGTCGGCATCTGCGGCACCGATCTGCACATCTTCCACGGCGACATGGACGCCCGGGTCGCCGCGCCCGCCGTCCTCGGGCACGAGATGTCCGGCCGCGTGGTACGCGTGGGGCCGGACGTGGAGGGCTGGCGGCCCGGTGACGCGGTGACCGTGATGCCGCTGCGCTGGGACGACACCTGCCCGGCCTGTCGCCGAGGCCGTCAACACATCTGCCAGAACCTCGACTTCATCGGCATCGACTCGCCGGGCGCCATGCAGCAGCGCTGGACGGTGCCCGCTGCCACACTCGTACGTCTGCCGGAGTCCGTCTCGCTGGACCGGGCCGCCCTCGTCGAGCCCACCGCCGTCGCCGTGCACGACGTCGGTCGGGCCCAGGTGCGGGAGGGTGAGCGGGTCGTCGTGGTCGGCGGCGGACCGGTCGGGGTGCTCATCGCGCTGGTGGCGCGGGCCGCCGGTGCGCAGGTCCGCGTGGTGGAGCCGAGTGCCCACCGGCGCCTCCTGGCCGAGGAGTCGGGCCTGGCCGTCTGGGACCCGGCCGCCGGCGACGTGCCCGACCTGGTGCGGCGGTGGACCGGCGACGCGGGCGCAGACGTCGCCTTCGAGGTCTCCGGCGCGGCGGGCGGAGTCGACACCGCCGTGGAGGTGCTGGGCGTGCGCGGCCGTCTGTGCCTGGTGGCCATCCACCCCCGGCCGCGCGAGGTGAACCTGCACCGCTTCTTCTGGCGTGAACTCACCCTCGTGGGTGCCCGGTTGTACGACCGCTCGGACTTCGAGCGGGCGGTGACGCTGGTGGCGGACGGCACGATTCCCGCCGACCGGCTGATCAGCAAGGTCGTGCCCCTCACCGAGGCGCCCGCGGCCTTCGCGGCGCTGGAGGCGGGCGGGGACGTGATGAAGATCCTGGTGGACTGCGGCAACGACACGACGGGAGCCTGAGATGCCTCTTTTCGACCTGACCGGCCGTCTCGCCGTCGTCACCGGCGCCCGGCGCGGCATCGGCCGGGCCATGGCCCGTGCGCTGGCCGAGGCCGGCGCCGACGTCATCGGCGTGAGCGCCTCACTGGAGGAGTCCGGCAGCGCGGTGGAGAAGGACGTCGTCGCCGCGGGGCGCACCTTCGAGGCGATCCGGACCGACTTCGCCGACCCCGACGCCGTACGGGCCCTGGGCGCGGACCTGGCGGGCCGTCGGCGGCCGGTGGACATCCTGGTCAACAACGCGGGCACGATCCGTCGGTCTCCTGCGGCCGAACACCCGGACGCCGACTGGGAGTTGGTCCTCCAGGTCAACCTCAACGCCCAGTTCGTACTCACTCGGGCGGTCGGCGCGGCGATGGTGGCCCGCGGCCGAGGGAAGATCATCTTCACGGCGTCGCTGCTCAGCTTCCAGGGCGGTATCACGGTGCCCGGGTACACCGCCGCCAAGCACGGCATCGCCGGACTGACCAAGGCGCTGGCCAACGAGTGGGCCCCGCACGGCGTCAACGTCAACGCCATCGCGCCGGGGTACATCGCCACCGACAACACCCAGGCGTTGCGGGACGATCCGGTGCGCAGCAAGGCGATCCTGGACCGCATCCCCGCCGGACGCTGGGGCTCCGCGGACGACCTCGCGGGCGCCACCGTGTTCCTGGCCTCCGACGCCGCCGCCTACGTCCACGGCACCGTCCTGCCCGTCGACGGCGGATGGCTGGGCCGATGACCGCGTCTCTCCCCTCCTTCAGGAGGACACCGTGACCGACGTGGTGGCTCTGGGCGAGGTGATGCTCCGCTTCGACCCGGGCGAGGGCCGCGTCCGCACCGCCCGCACCTTCCAGGTCTGGGAGGGCGGCGGCGAGTACAACGTCGTGCGCGGACTGCGCCGCTGCTTCGGCCTGCGCACGGCGGTCGTGACCGCCCTGGTCGACAACGCGGTGGGGAGGCTTGCCGAGGACCTGATCCTCCAGGGCGGAGTCGACACGTCACTGATCCGCTGGGTGCCCGACGACGGTATCGGCCGCACCGCCCGCAACGGGCTGAACTTCGTGGAGCGGGGATTCGGCATCCGGGGCGCGCTCGGCGTGAGCGACCGCGCGAACACGGCCGTGTCCCAGCTGCGCAAGGGGGACATCGACTGGGACACCCTGTTCGCCGGGGGCCCGCGCTGGTTCCACACAGGCGGCATCTTCGCCGGGTTGTCGGACACCACGGTGGACATGGCGGACGAGGCGATGGCCGCGGCACGGCGGCACGGCGTCACCGTTTCCTACGATCCCAACTACCGCCCGAGCCTCTGGGCCGACCGTGGCGGCGCCGCACGGGCCCGGGAGGTGGACCTGCGGCTCGCCCGGCACGCCGATGTGGTGGTGGGTGCCCTCGGCCTCGCCGGACCGTACCCCGGAGCGGTGCGCGTCCGCGCGGACGAGGTGCCGGACGCGCTCGCCGCGGTGGCCGATCTGGTGCCCGGGGTGACGGTGCTGGCCACGACGCTGCGCGGCGTGCCCTCGGCAGGTGTGAACGACTGGTCCTCGGCGGCCTGGTCGGCCTCGACCGGCTTCGTCGCGGGCCCGGACATGCCCGGCCTGCACGTCCTGGACCGCATCGGCTCCGGCGACGCCTTCGCGGCCGGACTGATCTACGGGCTGCTGGCCTCGGCCCCGGGACCTGAGACCGAGCAGGCCGATGGCGGGCCGGCTCACGGACGGCGGAGCGGCGAGGCTCCGGGACACGACCTGCTCGGCCGGTCCCGATCGGAGCACGCACGGCTCCGGTCCACCGCCTCCGAGCCGCTCACGGGTGCAGAGCCGACCGGTGGCCCGCCCACCATCGCCCGTCTGCAGCGGGCCCTCGCCTACGGCACCGCTCACGGCGCGCTCGCCATGACCACGCCCGGCGATGTCTCCATGGCCTCGCTCGCCGAGGTCGAAACGCTGGTGGCGGGCGGCTCGGCCGCCGTCAGGCGCTGATCGGCGCCCCTGTCCCACCCGTAGGACCCGAGGAGCATGTTGTGCGAACCCGGAAGATCATGAACACCACCGTCGATGTCACCGAACTGGGCTTCGGGGCCTCCGTCATCGGCAACCTCTACCGGGTCACACCGGTCCAGGACGCGGCAGCCGCGATCGAGGCGGCCTGGGACAGCGGCATCCGGTACTTCGACACCGCGCCGCACTACGGGCTCGGCCTGTCCGAGCGGCGGCTGGGGGCCGCCCTGCGCGACCGCCCCCGCGAGCAGTACGTCGTCTCCTCGAAGGTGGGCCGGCTGCTCGTGCCCAACGAGCGGCCGCGGGGCGTCGACAGCGAGGGTTTCGCCGTCCGGGACGACCTGCGCCGCCAGTGGGACTTCAGCCGGGACGGCGTGCTCCGCTCCATCGACGCCACCCTGGAGCGTACGGGTCTCGACCGTCTCGACATCGTCTACGTGCACGATCCCGACGACCACTGGCGGCAGGCCGCCGAGGAGGCCCTGCCCGCCCTCGCGGACCTGCGCGACCAGGGAGTGATCGGCGCGATCGGCGCCGGCATGAACCAGTCGGCCATGCTCGCCCGCTTCCTGCGCGAGACCGCGGCCGACGTGGTGATGCTGGCCGGACGCTACACGCTCCTCGACCAGTCGGCGCTGGACGACGTGCTGCCCGCCGCGTGGGAGCACCGCAAGAGCGTGGTCGCCGTGGGCGTGTTCAACTCGGGCCTGCTCTCCCAGGACCGTCCGGCGCCGGGCATGAAGTACGACTACAAGGACGCCCCGCCCGACCTCGTCGCCCGTGCCCTGGCCATCGCCGAGGTCTGCGAACGTCACGGCACCACCCTGCCCGCCGCCGCGATCGCGTTCCCCTTCAGCCATCCCAGTATCATCAACGTCACCCTGGGAATGAGGGATCAGGAGCAGGTCAGGCGCAACGTGGACCTCCACGGTCGGCACGTGCCGGAAACTCTCTGGGACGACCTTCGCACCCAGGGCCTGATCAGGCCGGACGTACCCACGCCGAACAGCGCGGAGAACACTCCGGAGACGGAAGGGGTGCGCGTTGTCTCTGACGGACAAGGCCATTGAGCGGATCCGCGAGCTCATCCGCACCGGCGCGCTGCCACCGGGCTCGAAGCTGCCGCCGGAGCCGGAGCTGGCGGCCCAGCTGGGCCTGTCCCGCAACCTGGCCCGCGAGGCGGTCAAGGCGCTGGCGGTCGCCCGCGTGCTCGAAGTCCGCCGGGGCGACGGCACCTATGTGACCAGCCTCCAGCCGAGCCTGCTGCTCGAAGGTCTCGGCGGCGCGGTCGAGCTGCTGCAGAGCGACTCGGCGGCGCTGCTGGACCTGATGGAGGTGCGCCGGCTCCTCGAACCGGTGGCCACCGCTCTCGCCGCCACCCGGATCTCCGACGACCAGCTGGCCGAGGTCAAGCAGCACCTGGACGCCATGCGAGCGGCCCGCGACGACGTCGAACAGCTGAACGCGCACGACGCGGCGTTCCACCGCGCCGTGGTCTCGGCCACGGGCAACGAAACGCTGCTCACGCTGCTGGAGGGCATCTCGGGCCGTACCCTGCGCGCCCGCATCTGGCGCGGTCTGGTCGACGACCAGGCCGCGGGCAGGACCCTCGCGGAGCACGAGGCGATCTTCGATGCCCTGTCCACCCGTGACGCCGCCCTCAGCCAGGCCGCCGCACTGATGCATGTGAGCCACACCGAGCGGTGGCTGCGGGAGCATCTGAGGAGCGCTGCCCCTACAGGATGATGCCGCCCCCGAGCGGTGCGGAGCTGTGGCAGACTATTTGTTGCAGCCTTGCGCAACAATTGAAGTCAGGGGTTGAGCCCTGACATCGGGGGAGGAAGTGCGTCCATGCCGCGCGAGGACATTCGGCGAGTGCGTGAGGCGAACCTTCGGCTGGGCGCTGCGCTCGCCGAGGTGGAGGGACTCTATTCGGCGTTGTTGAAGGCAGGTTCGTCCGAACGACGCCGACGGCTGCAGGCGGAGCTGGCGCGTGCTGCCGGTCGCCTTGTGGCCCTGGCGGCCGTGCCGGCGGAGTCCCGGTCCCGTCCCGTTTCCGCGCGGCGCTCGCGATGGGCACGAAGGCGGGCCCTGGCCGAGCGCGGCGCCGCGTGGATCACGGCGCGGTACGGACGGAACACGCACTGAGCGCTCGGGACGCCAAGCGTCTCGGACACGTGGTGCACTGCCGGTGCGGCGGCCGCCGAGTACCGCGCGTTCCTCGAAGCCCGGGCAGCGGCCGCCTTCCACCGGGCCGCCGCCACCTGGACCTCGACGAGTGGGCAGCAGGATGCGGGCGGCACCCGGGGTGCGGGGACACGAGGCACGTCCGCCGCAGTGATCGTGTCGGGCACAACCCTCAGGCGTCGGAGTCCGGTTGGTTGCGGGCGGCTGCGTACGCCTGCGCCGGGGTCATGTTGATGCCGTTGAGCTGGACCGTCTTGTAGGGGCTGACCTGGGCGCAGGTCTTGGACTCGTCGGCGGTCTGGGCGTGGGCGTGGGAGACCGCGGCGTGAGTGTCGGCGGGCGCCGCGGAGGAGCTGTCGCCGCCGGCCGGATAATCCGTGCCGCTGGGCCAGTCACTGCCGATCACGAGGGTCAGGCCGCTGACGCTGCCCTGCTTGAGGCGCGAGGAGGGCAGGCCGAGGGCGCGGGCCACTGCCTGGGCCTGCGGTTTCTGACCGGTGCCGTAGGTGAGGGTGGTGGTCGCTGTGGGGGCGGGGGCGTTGGCGGTGGTCGTGCCCGAGCTGAAGCCCTTGCCGGTCAGGGCGGTGGCGATGACGGACGCGCGGCCGCTGACGGTGGTGCCGTTCTCGACCTTCACGGCGACCTGGGAGGGGTCGACAGCCTGCGCCGTGGCGGTGGCAGACGGCGCGGGGGACTTCTTGCCGCCGGACCCGGTCAGGGACTGGTCGTTGACGATGGTGGCGAACAGGGACCTGGCACCCGGCCCGACGACCAGCCGTTCCTTGTTGTAGGGGTCGGGAGCGGTCTGCATGGTGGTGAAGGTGATCGCCTTCGGCGGCACCTTGTTCACGTCCGCGGCCAGACCGATCAGCTTGCTGATGCTGCCCAGCCCGTCATCGACGGTGAGTGCCTTGGTGGCGGCGTCGGCGAGGCCGTAGACGGCCGTGGGGTCGGCCAGGGTGCCCGCGCTCTTGAACTTGCGGAGCATCGAGCTGAGGAACAGGTGCTGGGCGTAGGTGCGGCCCAGGTCGCTGCCGTCACCGAAGCCGTGCCGGGAGCGGACGAACTCCAGGGCCGCGACACCCTTGAGGGTGTGCGTGCCCTTGGACAGTTTCAGGTGCGAGTAGGTGTCGTAGACGTTGTCGCTGACGCACACGGAGACACCGCCGACGGCGTCGGACATGCTGACCACGCCGGAGAAGTCGAGCTTGACGAAGTGGTCGATGGGGATGCCGGTCATCTGGTGAATGGTGGCGACCTGGCAGGCGGGGCCGTACGACAGGGCGCTGTTGACCTGTCCGTAGTAGCCGGCCGTGCTCTGCTTCGACGTGGGGTCGGTGCAGGCGGGGATGTTGGTCATGGTGTCGCGGGGAATGCTCATGACGGTGGCGTTGGATCGGTCGGCGGCGATGTGCACGACCATCTCGACGTCCGCGTTCCCGTTGCCGGACTGCACGCCGGTCTGCGAGCAGCCGCCGCCCAGGTTGCAGTCGGCCTTGCTGGTGCGTCCGTCTGATCCGATCACCAGGATGTTGATCGGGGTGCGGCCGAAGGCGTCCGCCTTCTCGCTGCCCCCGCTGCCGTCGAGCGCGACACTGTGGATGTTGCCGTTCAGATGCTCGTAGAGCCACCATCCGCCGCCGCTGACGACCAGGACCAGCACGGTCAGGCATATACCGGCGATCCGCAGTCCCCTCTTGTCGCGTCGCCGCGGCCGGCCGCGGCGACGCGGGTGGCTCTGGTAGCCGGTGCGGGAGGCAGCCCGGCCGCCCGCGGGGCGCGGATCGGTTGGTCCGTCAGTACGTTGGCGGGGTACCCCGGCGGTGCGGTTGCGCGCGCTGCCCCGGCCGGTGCGGCCGTCCCGCAGGTCGCTCATTTCCCACTCCCACGAACGGTCGGGCCCAGCAGGCCCTCGGGAGTGCGGCCAGGGTCTGCGGCCGGTCCGTCGGGCGAAGTGGGGCGTACTTTGATTGCGTAGTTGCGCAACCTAGCAAACTCATGGCCGGTTCATCACGCGGCCTGCCCTGATTCGCAGGCGAGAAATCTCATGCGAGGGTGCGCGGTTACGCGCAGTCATCATAGTTGTCGGCCCTTCGGCTCGGTGCCGGGCCATCGCCGTGTGGTGGGGCGTAACGGCGTCTGCCCGGGCCGTGTTCGGGAGTGTGAGGTTCGGCTCCGCCGCCTCACCGTCGGCCGGCTCGGCTCTGCGGATCGGCGGTTCCCCCGGCATCCGGCCTTGCCTGGCCGGGGTTCTCGAGGGCCACCGTTTACCTGGGACCGAACGACACACGGCGGATGATACCTACACTGGGTGGGCGCGTATGCGTTGACGGTGAGTGCGGCGGACGGGAGAGGACTGTGGCGAAGACCGTCGGGGACTTCGGTGATCCGCCCGCGGACGTCCTGGAGGAGGCCGCCGCCGCGTTCGGGCTGCTGGCCTCGACGTCCCGGCTGCACATCATGTGGGCCCTCTCCCAGGGCGAGTGCGACGTGAGTCATCTCGCCGACCGGGTGGGCGGGGCACTGCCCTCGGTCAGTCAGCACTTGTCGAAGCTGAAGCTCGCCGGTCTCGTCCGCGCCCGCCGTGAGGGACGGCGGCAGATCTACTACATCGGCGACCCCGACATCGCCACCGTCGTCCGCCTCATGGTCGGCCAACTGACCCAGCGCGCCGAGGAACCGCTCGCGCCGGCGGGCCGAATGCTTGGGGCCCGTGCCTAGGATCTCCCCCGCCTCGGCCAGACGGCGTCGGGGCGCGGTCCCCCGGGGCCGGGCCGGGGCTACGGGAGGCCGGCACCTTGCGGGCGGCCACTGTGGAGCCGGGCGCGGCGACCGCCCTGCAGGTGACTGCACCGCCGGGGGTGAACGGCTCGCCGCGGGCTCACGCCGACAGGGGCCGCTGTACCCGGATCGACTGCAGCAGCCCGATCGCCACCCACACCGCGAACATCGACGAGCCGCCGTAGGAGACGAAGGGCAGCGGAATGCCCGCCACCGGCATGATTCCGAGGGCCATGCCGATGTTCTCGAAGGACTGGAAGGAGAACCAGGCGACGATTCCGGCGGCGACGATCGTGCCGTACAGTTCGGGCGTTTCGCGGGCGATGCGGCAGGCTCGCCACAGGACCAGACCGAGCAGGAAGATGATCAGGCTTCCGCCGACGAAGCCCAACTCCTCGCCGGCGACGGTGAAGACGAAGTCGGTCTGCTGTTCCGGCACGAACTGGCCGGTGGTCTGGGCGCCGTGGAACAGGCCGGCGCCGGTCAGCCCGCCGGAGCCGATGGCGATGCGGGCCTGGTTGGTGTTGTAGCCGACGCCGGAGGGGTCCAGGTTCGGGTCGGCGAAGGCCGCGAAGCGGTTGATCTGGTACTGGTCCAGCAGGTGCAGCTGCCACACCGCGGCGGCACCGACGAGGCCGACGGCGAGCAGGCCGAAGATCCACCGGTTGGAGGCGCCGGAGGCGAGCAGTACGCCCAGGATGGTGACTGCCATGACCATCGTCGAGCCGAGGTCGGGCATCATCATGACGACCATGATCGGCACGGCGGCCAGGCCCAGGGCCTGAATCACCGTGCGGCTGTCGGGGTACTTCCTGTCGCCCGCGTCGACCCGGGCGGACAGCAGCATTGCCATGCCGAGGATGATCGCGACCTTCACGAACTCGGACGGCTGCAGGGAGAATCCACCGCCCAGCACGATCCAGTTCCGGTTGCCGTTGATGGTGGCGCCCAGCGGGGTGAGCACCAGCAGCACCCCGAGGACGGAGATGCCGTAGAGGACAGGCACCGCGTTGCGCAGAGCACGGTGGCCCAGCCAGATCGTGCCGATCATCAGGACGAGCCCGATGCCGAGGTTCATCAGGTGCCGGACCAGGAAGTACTGCGGGTCCCCGTGATTGATTTGGGTCCGGTTGCGGGTCGCGGAGTACACCAGGAGCGAGCCGATGAGCGACAGCGCCAGGGCGGCCAGCAGTATCGGCCAGTCCAGCCGGCGGAGCAGCGAGCCACGGGCGAACATCCGTGTCCAGCGGGCGCGCTGGGGACCGTAGCCGGAGACGGAGAAGGTGTTCGCACCGGTCATGTCAGGGGCCTCCGGCTTCCTCGCCTGTGGATGGCGCGGTCGGTCTCCGCGGGCGACGTCCTGATCGTCGCCTGGGCGGGCGATCTCGTGCAGCTCGGCGGCCGTTGTCGCGCTTGGTCGGATCGCGTCGCCGAGCGGTTCGCGGCGCCCGTGTGGTGGCTCGTCATGCTTTGGCAGGAGCGAGCCTGGCTATGACTTCGCCGGTGGGCGCAGAGGAAGCGGTTCGGCTGGTCCAGCTCTTGTCCGAGGAGGAGCTGTTCCATTCACGATCCTCGAAGTCCACCGAAGCGATGTGCAGTTTGGTGGCGTGGCAGACCAGCCACAGGGCCAGGGCCCAGCCCGTCGTGGTGTCGGTCGCCTGATAGGTGATCTCGGTGGTGGCTGCGGGGGGCGGGTCGGTGACGAGGTCGGTGCCGAACTCGCGCCGGACCTCTGCCGTGACGGCCGTGCCGCCGGTCCGGGCGGAGCCGGGTGTGCCGACGCTCCGTACCTGGCAGCTGAGAGCGGCCCCCTCGTGCCCGGCCAGGGCGGCGGCCAGAGCGGTGGCGTCCTGCTCGTGCTGGGCGTACGCCTCGGGGTAACCGCTGTGCTGGACCTTCTGCGCGGCGACGGTCACGGGCAGGCTCAGATAGTCGGGCACCTTGACGAGCGCGTCGTAGAACTTCGCCGACGCGTGGACGGGGTCGAGTACCTGGGCGGGGGTGCCCCAGCCCTGGGAGGGCCGCTGCTGGAAGAGCCCGAGCGAGTCCCGGTCACCGTAGTCGATGTCCCGGAGCTTGGATTCCTGCATCGCGGTGGCCAGGGCCACGGTGACGGCGCGTTGCGGCAGTCCGCGAGCGGTGGCCACGGCCGCAATGGTCGCGGCGTTGGCGGCCTGGTCAAGGTCGAGCGTGACCGTTGTACCTTCCGTGCCGTGCGCGGTGCACTGCTCCACCAGTGTCGAATGGACGTAGCGCACCGCGAGATAGCCGATCAGCGCCAGAACCATCCCGAGCCCTACGGCCACCGGCCACACCCGGCGCCGTCGCCTCCTTGCCGGCCCGCTCAGTCCCACCGCCCCCTTCGACTTACAGTTGCGTTGTTGCGCAACTCTATATCCTTTCCGGTCGGAGCCCGGGCAGAGATCCATCTCGGGCGGGTCTACTCACTTTCACCCCAAGGGGGAGCCGCATGCGCGGTCGACGCGAGCCAGTTGTGCTCCACGGCCGGTTCACCAGCCGTGATGTGGAACTGGCCTTGCTGCTGGGCGCCGTGCTGATCTGCGGGTACGCCTACACCGAAACGACACTCGCCACCGGCGGCACGTTGACGGCCGCCCTGCCGGGACAGGTCGCGGCCCTGGGTGTTCTGCCACTGCTGTGCCATGTGGCGATACGCCGCTCCGCCCGCCACGCCGATCCGCTGATCCTGCCGGTGGCCACGTTGCTGAGCGGGCTGGGCATCGTCCTCATCCACCATCTCGACATCGCCTACAAGGCCCGCTACGGCTCCCCGGCAGCAACGTCGGGACAGCTCATGTGGTGCGCCATCGCGGCGGTGGGCTTCGCTGCGCTGGTGATCGCCCTGGCGGACCACCGCAGGCTCCAGCGCTACCCCTACCTCGCCATCACCGTCGGCCTGGTGCTGCTGATGGCACCCGCCTTCTATCCCGGTGACGTCTACGGCGCCAAACGCTGGATCTTCATCGGGCCGCTGTCCTTCCAGCCCGGCGAGTTCGTGAAGATCGTCATCGTGGTGTTCTTCGCCGGCTACCTCACCATGCGCCGCGACGCCCTGGCGCTGGCGGGACGTCGGCTCATGAGCCTCTACCTGCCCCGCGGCCGACAACTCGGCCCGATCGCGGCCGTGTGGATCCTCAGCCTGCTCGTCCTGATCTTCGAACGGGACCTGGGCACCTCACTGATCTTCTTCGGCATCTTCGTGATCATGTTGTACATCGCCACCGAACGCACCAGCTGGGTGGTGTTCGGCGTCGCGATGTTCGCCGTCGGCGCCTTCGTCGTCGGCTCCTTCGAACCGCACGTCCACGGCCGTGTGGTGGCCTGGCTGCACCCGATGGACATCTACCTCCCACCGGCCCGGCGCCCGGCCGGACTCGTCTCCGACCAGGCCGCCCAGGCCCTGTTCAGCTTCGGCTCCGGCGGCATCCTCGGCACCGGCCTGGGACAGGGCCATCCGGAGCTCATCGGCTTCGCCGGACGCAGCGACTTCATCCTCACCACCGTCGGCGAGGAACTCGGCCTGGTCGGTGTCACGCTCGTCCTGCTCCTCTACGCGATCCTCGCCGAGCGGGGCCTGCGCACCGCGATCACCGTGACCGACCCGTTCGGCAAGCTCCTCGCCGCCGGCCTGGCCACCTCGCTCGTCCTCCAGGTCTTCGTCGTCACCGGCGGTGTCACCGGCCTCATCCCCCTCACCGGCAAGGCCCTGCCCTTCCTCGCCCAGGGCGGATCCTCCATGGTCGCCAACTGGTTGCTGGTCGCCCTTCTCATCAAAGTCAGCGACACCGCCCGGCGACCCGCACCCCAGCCCAGCACAGACCTCAGCGCCGCCGAGACTCAGATCGTGCGGCCGTGACCGGGCTCGGTCACCGTCACCGACGGGCATCTCCAGCCGCAACCAGGGGTCCGGGTCCGCCCGCGATGACCCGTACGACAAACCGTCCTACACGTAACGCGCTCCCCATGCGCGACGCAGAAGGGCCATGAGCATGCCGGCAACCGGGAGACGACAACACCGCTTCTTCGCCAGGGCAATTCCGCTCGGCGTGGTCGCAGCCAGCGCCACCACAGTGATCATGATCGGCACCCGGCAGGAATCCGGCGTCGAGGTCACTGGGCCGGTTCGCCTTCCCGCCCCCGCCTCCGCCCCCGCCCTGGGCAGCAGGGTCACCGTCACAGGCCGGGGCGTCTCATCGCACAAGCCCGAGGCCGACCCCACCGGCCACCACACTGGTAGCCGTGCACACGGGCATCGGGTAACGGTCGTCAGATGCACCGGTACATGGGCGCAGTCGTCGACGACCGGCTCCTGCCCACCTCGGTGAGCGCCGCCTCAGCGCCAGAGGCGGCGCTCCTGCGGCCTTGGCCGCGAGCAGTTGGGCCTGGTAGGCATGGCTTGTGCGATTCGAGAGTGTTCCCATGCCGGCGGCGGTCGCGGCCCGACCCCGTGACGCTCGCGGGTATCCCGTGCCGGCGATCACTCCCTGGGAAGGGGAGGAGCCCCAGTTCGCGCTGACCGACTACGAGCGCAGCGCCTCATGCGCGCGGAAGCGTCTGTGCTCGGTGTGCAACCAGGGCATGCCCCAGGGGCCGGTGTGGCGTGTCGTGGGGGCCGCGGAGAGCGCGGCGATCGGGGAGGCGCTGAACGCCGGGCGGCCCTACCGCAATCTGGCGCCGACCCTGGAAGGACCGGGGCACCGCGCGTGCATGCTGTATGCCTCGATGGTGTGCCCCTATCTGGCCCGGCCCAACGCCCGGCGCGGCATGTCGGCGGCGGAGCCGGACGACATGACCTCCCATGTGGTGCGGGGCGCCGTCCGGGGCGCCATGGGCGCGGTGGTGGGGTTCGGCGAGTACGAGTACGCCGTCACCGCGGGCCGCGTGCTCTTCCGGTTCCTCGACGTCGTCGAGTTCCTGCCGCACGACACGGCCGACGCACACCTGGACGAACTGCGGGCCGAGCTCGCCCGGACCGCGAAGTGACCCGCACTTGCCGGTCCCGACGCGCCCGGCCCGCCCCGTGTGCCGAGGTCAGGGGCGGTACGCCGCCAGGCCGACCGTCGAGGTGACCTTGGTCGGGCGGCCCGTGCCGTCGGCCGGCAGCGTCACCGTGCCGGACGGGGTGCGCACCGCGAGGGTCTTGCCGTCGGGGGACCAGGCCGGCTCGGTGTAGTCGGTTGTGGCGTGCGGGGTGAGGTCCTTGATGTGGTTGCCGTGCATGAGGTCCTCCACGAGCACGTGGTCGTGGCCTGCGACCGAGCGCACGAAGACGACCTCCTCCTCGTTCGGGGACAGGGCCGGCTCGGAGCCGTGGGTGAGCTTGCCGCCCTGCTGGCGCAGGTAGTCGTCACGGATGTAGACATCGCCGGTGTGGTCGTTGGCGTAGACCGACGTGCCGTAGTGACCGGCGGCGTTCGGCCAGACGTTCCCGGTCTGCGGCAGCGCACCGCCCGGACCGGGGTCGCCGTACAGGGACAGCGTCTTGGGCGTGCCGTGGACGGCCTTGGCGGAGATGTACTTCAGCCTGGACACGCTGTTCGCACGCGCCGCGAAGATGAGGTTGTCCTTGGCGGGGATGTTGTACCGGGTGTCCTTCGCGGTCACCTGCCAGGTCGGGTGGGACCAGTTCTGGTTTCCGGGGTTCTTGGCGACGACGACGCGCCCGCTGCCGTCGGGGTTGGCGATGTCAAGGTTCCCGGAGCCGTCGATGAAGACGGCCTTGGCGCCGTTCGGGGACCAGGCCAGGTCCCGGACGGGTACCCCGAAGTTCACCTTGTGGCCGTCGATCAGCACGTACTTGGTGCCGTTGCTGACCGTAAGGGTGCCGTGCCGGGCGCTGGTGGCGGCCGAGGCGGCGCCCGAGGCGCCCAGCAGCGCCGAGCCGGTGACGGCCGCGGCCACGGCGATGGCGGCGGCCATGGTGCGGGTACGGGTGGTCATGACGGAATTCCCCCAGGAAGGTCGACAGGTCAGGTCGGTGCACATGCGCCAGAGCCGCTCCGGCGTCGTCCTGGTCGCTGAAGGCCACGCGACCGCCTGCCGCTCTGTTACAAGCCGAGCTTGACAGGCCGTGATGCTCGAATCGTCCGTTCAGCGTCACAGGGGCGTAACACAGTGAGCAGCGGTACCTGTGGTGAGCTCCGAGTGCCCAGAGGCTGCCCTGGTAGTTGACGGTGGCGTCGAGTGCGGTGACTTGTCCGCCGTGGACGCCGGTGGTGCTGCCGCTGCGCTGGACCTGCTCGCCGACGCAGGCGTCAGCGGCGTGGGGGATCTGCTGGGTGCTGCCGTCGTAGAGGTCGACGCTGCGAAGTTGCGCCGCCGGTCCTCCCCAGCGGCTTCTGCACGACTGCGTGAATCGAACCCGGGTTCCTCCCTCGGACGGAACCGGTGATCGTCGGACCCCCTCTATCCAAGTAGCCACACTGCGTGGGCATTCTGGACGTCACGACCGGTATTGCCCCTTTCATCCCCGTCCAGTGGTCCGGAAAGGTGGTCGCGTGTCTCTCACCGGAACGCCGTTCTTCGTCGGCCTCATCGTCGCGACGGTCGTGGCGATGATCGGCACGATCGCCCTGTGGCCCAGGATCCGCGGGCCTAGGCCGGCGCGCTGGCTGGCGCACGCCGTGATGATCGGTCTGTGCCAGCTCACCGCGATCAGCGTCGTGGCCACCTGGATCAACAACAGCTACGGGCTGTACGCGTCCTGGGACGACCTGATGGGCAACACCGACAACACCAACGCGGTCGCGATGCCGGGCCCGCCGGCGAAACGCGCGAAATTCAACCACAGCACCGAGGGCGGTGTCCTGGACACGTACTTCCACGGCCAGAAGTCCGCCCTGTCCGGGCAGGTGCTGGTGTGGACGCCGCCGCAGTACGACGAGCCGGCCTACAAGAACAAGCGGTTCCCGGTCATCATGCTGCTGCACGGCGTGCCCGGCTCCCCGCAGTCCTGGCTGGAGCACGGCGGCATGCCGGGCGCCTTCTCGACCTTGCTGAACCAGAACAAGGTGCACCCCTTCATCCTGGTGATGCCCGTGGTCAACCCGGGCAGTGTGGACACCGACTGCACGGACCTGCCCAACCGTAAGGTCGCGACCTGGATGTCGGTGGACGTTCCGGACCTGATCAGCCACAAGTTCCGTACCCTGCAGGGCGCCAGTGGCTGGGGCCTGATGGGCTTCTCGACCGGCGGCTTCTGCGCCGCGAAGCTGCCCCTTCAGTACCCGAAGATCTTCGGCGCGGGCGCCGCTCTCGACCCCGACCCGCTGACCGGCGACAAGTCCGTCCTCCCGGATTCGACCGTGCGTCGGGTCAACAGCCCGACCTACCTGGTGCGGCACGTGAAGTCCCACGTCAACCTGTTCCTCACGACCTCACGCGAGGACCGTCTCAGCCCTCCCTCCTACATCACGCAGTTCCAGGCGGCCGCGGTGTCCTCGCCGGTCACGGTGCGCACGCTGTTCCTGCCGAACGGCGGCCACAACTACAACACCTGGTCCACGGAGTTCCCTCCGGCCTTCGCCTGGCTCAGCCAGTGGCTCTCCGCCCCGCACTGACCCAAGGCCGTGCGCAGCGTTGCGGCGGCCTGCCGCCGCTTCCCCGGCTACGCGCCGGCGAAGGAGCCGCTCCGTGCGGCGCGCCCGCCGATCGCGGCCCCGATGAGCCGCTTCTCGAAGGACCGCGGTATCTGTTTGGGGAATCGTCCGCAACGGCTGGATACCATGGCTCGTTCGAAGTCCTGCTGTGCCCGCTCCGCGCTCGCCCGGATCAGCGTGCGGGGCGCCACGGGGCGGATGTTGACCACGGACGGGTTGTCTGCGGAGCGTCCCAGTTCGGCGGAGACCCCGTCCGGGGATCTGGCGTAGCGGTCGGGCTCTCGCAGGCTGACGGAGGAGGATCCGGCGAGTGCCGCGTCGACGGCCCGGCACAGCGCTGGGAACCGGTCACTGCCCAGGGACGTGTCGACCGGGACGAGGGCCCTGCCGGCGACATGGGCCACCGCCTCGCGGGCGAAAGCGGTCTGCCGGTTGGCCATCGCGGTGTTGAACACGCATCTGCCGATGCCGAGGTGCTCGGCGAGTGCGCACGCGTATGCGGCTTGCAGGACGGCGGCCACGGACGTCCGGTACTGCTTCGCCAGACCGGCTGCCGTGAGGGCGACCGCCGCCGAGTCGAGGCATACGAGGTTGTAGACGGCGCACGTCGTCGGATTCGGCAAGCACACCCGGCGCCACGTACCCCGCCGTGTACACCAGCTCCAAGATCCGCGGCGTGATCGGCATCTTCCGGTCCGACGACGCGGGCCGGACCCGGCCCCGCATCAACGACGACCGACCGCCACCGGTACGCCTGGACCGGCCAGACCATGACCGGAGACCCCCGGATCTACGGCCGCGTCCACTTCGGGACCAGCGGACGGGGGGCATCTACGGTGACCCGAACCGAGGTCTGGCTCCCGGTCACCGCGATCCGCACCCGCCGTCCCGAAGGGGAGACCGACGTGACCCTGCCGCCAGGCAGGACGACCGACTTCTCCTCGGACACAACGCACAACGCGCTCCGCACCATCACGTACCGCACCTGAAGCGTCGCGGTGCGAGCGGCACCACCGTCGAGGGCAGGGTGGGCGGCACCCTGGACGAGAAGGTGTGACAGTGGGAGAGGAGGCGTGATGCGGACCAGCGACGAGATCTATCACCGGGTCCGTTGGGACCCGCGGTTCGACCCGGCCCGGTTCGTGCTGGGGGTCAGCCAGCGTGGGGGTGCCTTCAAGCGCGTCCCGCTGTCCTCCTTCGTACCTGGGGGCGAGATCCCGTGGCACCGGGTGGTGTTCATCGAGGCGGACGGCGAGGTGGTCTGGGACCGGGCCACGGGTGTGGACCGCATCGACGCGTCGGGCGTCGGCCGGGTTCGGGACCGGCAAGCGGACCCCGGCTTCGACACGAGCTCGGGCGGGAGCGAGCCCGTCGGCGCCCTCGGCGTCTCCCCGACGCCACGCACCGCGGTGGCCTGGATCCCGCCAGCGGAGCTGTGGCTGCCGATCCAGGACATCCGCCGGGATTACGATCCGCAGATCCACCGCTGGCCGCCGCACGTCAATGTCCTCTTCGGCTTCGTGCCCGAGTCCGACTTCGAGCGGGCCGCCCCGCTGCTCGCCGCAGCGACGGCCGAGACGCCCGTCTTCACCGCCCGACTGGACGGGGTGCGCACCTTCCGGCACAGGGCGTACTTCACCGTGTGGCTCGACCCCACGGCGGCCGGCACGGCGCCGTGGGCGGACCTGCACCGCGCACTGCAGCAGCGCTTCCCCGGCTGTCGTGGGCCCGCCAAGAACTTCACCCCACATCTGTCCCTGGGCCGCACGAGGGATCCGCTCCGAGTCACCGCCGACGTCGCCGCCCGGCTGGACGCCATGACGGCGACAGTCTGGGAACTCGTCCTGCTCTCCCGCAGGGGTCACGGGCCGATGCGGCCACGTGCCACGGTCGCTCTGCGCACGGGCATGGTGCGCTGGCTGCCCGCACCCGGCCTCGAAGCGCCGGGCCCGGAGGACACAGCGTGGCTCTCCGAGATCACCGACAGGTGAGGCCATAGCCAGGTCAGTCGATGTTGATGCTTGGATCCCGAGAGCGCCGCCCCCGGGATGCCGGCCTGGGACAACGATGCGGGCATCGACCCGGCAAGCTGCCGGCCGCGGTGGAGCACGCCGGCAGCGTCCTCACCCAGCGCCGGGTCACCGACAGGTGGGGCTCAAAGGAAGTGGTGCTCGGGATCCACGATGTAGGTGAGGATCCCGTGCCAGCGAGAATCGGGGTTCTCCAGTGCGGCGGGGTCCACAGACATCATCGCCTCGCGGACGCGGGCCTGTGCGGCCTCGGGGTCGTAAGGAACCTCGATCTCGCTTTCCCATTGCGCGTCGAAGTGTGGGCGTTCCAGTTGGAGGATGTACAGGAAGTGCACGAAGGACCGGAGCGAAGTGTTCCACAGGTAGATCTCGGAGTCGTCGGGCAGGCAGTAGACCGTGCCGGTGTCCGGATCGAAGGCGAGATCGTCATAGGGGATCATGCCCAAGCCGATCCACTTGTCCGCTCCCTCCGGCACGACGGAGTAGCGGTCGGCGAGTTCGCCATCCCAATCCTCGACGCGTTCGAACCGCTCTGCCAGCTCGGCGTCCATGTCGAACCACGGATTGTCCCAGACCGGAATTCCCAGCGTTCCCAGAACTTCCCTGGCGTCAGGGTCACCGACAGCAGGCAGGTTTTCTTCCGGCGCAACAATCAATTCGGCCGGATCAAACACGGTCTCCAGCATCTCACGAGTGAGGGCGGAGGGACGGCTCATGCTCTTTTCCTGTCATTTATGGCTGGCGTTCGAGAATGCAAGGGTATCATCTGTTGGCCTGCAGTTCGGGGAGATAGAATTTCATCTCGTCGTTCCCGGCACCGAAACTGTGTGTGACCTTGGTGTTCGGTAATCTCTCGGCCATCCAGGCACTGCAGTTGACTCCGTTGACGCATGGCGCTCGTTCTGTATAGAGGTGGGTTATTCGGTTTTCTTCTCCCTGCCTGAGGAACGGAATACCGATCATGCGTTCCGAGTGCCGGTACCCGTTGCTCCGCGCGACCAATATGAAGTCGTTCTTGCCGTTCGCGCCGGTCACTCTGGCCGCCGCGTAGTTGTTGCTGGAGAATTCCCCCTTCCTGTCCAGCCCGCCGTAACTCTGGTCTGCGTGGCGGGCGAGCTGTGTGGCCACGGAGAGGTCGGTACTCCCCGCCGTCACCTGTTGCGACGACACCTGCGGCCGTGGGGTTTCCTTGCCTTCCTTGTCCGATTTGAGCTTGGCGTTCTGTTCGCCCTGCTTTGGGCGTCCGATGTTGGCTTCGTCAAGCCCAAGGCGGCCCTTGTCTTCCGCCGTAAGATCGGAATGACTGCCGTCGGGGTGCAGTCGGCGGATACTTCCATCGTCGGCCATATGGTAGATCGGCGTCTCACCCTTGGCGATCTTTTGGATTTCCGCCGCATGCTTGGAATCCGCCTTGAGATAGTTGTGCGAGACTTTCTTGAGGCGGGCATGTGTATCGTGATAGAGGGCTTCTATGGTCTTGCCGGCGTCCTCACCGAGAGCCTTGCCCAGTTTCTTCGCGCCGCCCTCCAGCGCCGCTGTGATCTTGTTGGTCATTCGAACGAGATCCCGGCGGCCCGAACCCTGAACTCCTCCGCGTGCGAGGCGACGGTGCCGGCGTGGGTCTTCATCAGCTCCGCACGGGCCTGGAGTTCCTGCGGATGGACGAAGAAGCCGGTCCCGGCTCCCCCGGCATCGGCCGACACACCGAGCGCGGACTCGGTGGCCTTGAACATCAAACCGCTCGCCGCCCGCCCGACGACCTCGATCAGCGGGTTGACCGCGGCTTCGATGACCTCGCCGATGATGTATTGCTCCAGCTGTTGCTCGAGGTAGTCAACGGCCTTTTCCGCCGCCTCCACGATCAGCGCCTCGGCGGCCTCCGCGAGTCCGAGCGTGGCGACGGCGGCTGCCTGATCGGCTACGAACGATGCCGCCAGGGCGACCAGTTCGGCGATGGCGGCCTCCTTCATGGCCACGATGACGTCGGCAGCCATGTCCAGCGCGGTCGCCACGGCGTGGCAGGCGGTCAGCAGCTCGGACATGTGACTGCCCGACATCTGCCCCCACTTGGCGAGCAGCGCGTCGTAGGAGGCACCCTGGTACACGTCAGCCATCTTCTTGATGGTGGCCGTGGAGTCCTGGTGTGTCTCGTCCACTTTCCTGGCGAAGTCGCGTATGTGCTCAGCGAACTCCCGAACCTTGTCCTCGTTCACGTTCGGCCAGTTGACGCCGATGAACTGGAGCAACGAGACGACTTCCTCCGGTAGTTCAAGGGCCAAGGTTCCCGCTCCCCCGTCAAGTCCACTACGGCTCAACCAGGTTGGCGCGGATCTGTTCGCTCGACGCCACGATCGGGCAAAGGTTCGACAATGAAACGCTTCCTCCACCCGTGTGACGCTGCTGAGATCTCAACCAAGGGCGGCTCGTACACGCCGCCATGCTGTCCGGCACCCCAGGGGCCGGGCCTGGTCTCACTCATCACTCCACAGCCGCGCGGGGTTGAGGCTGAGTGCGTAGGAGCCTTCGCTGCCGCCGACCGTGAGGCAGAGCCGGGAACCGGAAGGATCCGGAAGGCCCGGGGCCGCCGGTGCAGCGGTGCAGGCGAGGGAGGAACACGGGAGGAGAAGCGGAAGGACACGAACCCTGCCGGAAGGGAGATGCCACAGATGGAGTGAGGCGTCATTCCAGGCGACGGCCAGGAGAGGGCCCGCGGAAGTCTGCTGGGTGGTCATGGCAGTGGCGAGGGAGGGCCGCTGCTCGACGGGACGGGGCATCGGGTCCGCGGAGGTTTTCCAGAGGCGGACGGTGCCGTCCATGGCCGTGCTCATCACCAGCGTTTGCCCTTCACCGGGAAGGGCCAAGCACGTGACGGCAGTGATGGGAGCGGAATGCAGGACACGTGAGAGGGGGGCAGTCTCGGCAGCCTCCAGGTCCCATACGTGAACGCTTCCCTGCTCGTCACCGATCACGACGAACCTGCCGCACGGGCTGTGTCCGAGGGCACTGGGCCGCAGATCCGGATGTCCGAGACCCGCCTGGCCGTGGTGGGTTGCGATGCGGCCGAGGACGCCTCCCGGCTCTCCACCGGTGTGGTGCAGAGCGCCAGTGTCACTGAGGAGAAGTGCGCCGTGCTCGGCGCACGCGGCCACACCATCGAGGTGGGGCATTCCGGCTGCGGTCTGCGGGATGGGAACGCCGTACCTGCCGGTGACAGCCTCCACCTCGAAGAGGCTCCCCAGAGGATCAGCGGCCAGGATCTTCCCCGGCTTGCCGGGAATGGCTGTCAGGGCGCTCACGGCCATGTCCTGCCGGACCCAGACACCCGCGTAGGCGTGGTCTGCCAGGAGGGACTGCAGGTAGCGGGAGAGGAGGGGGCTGGGCCCCAGGGCGGCCGTGTGGAGTATGGCCGCCCGCTCGGAGGTCTGGTACTCGACGTCCGAGAGGTGGGGCGCGGCCAGCCTCCATGTCTGCCGAAGGCCGCGCGGGGCGGGGATCCGCTCATCGGCCAGACACGCGGCGATGGAAACGGTCGACCCGTGGAGCAGGAATCCGGGGTCACTGACGAGCGCCGCAATGGCGGGCCCAGGATCGGGTGCGGTCAGTGCCCGGTCCAGGGCATGTTCACGGACGGTGTCGGAGGCCCTGTCCCACCGCACGCGCCCCTCGGGAGTGCGGGGAAGCAGAAAGTCGTCTTCCGTGGTCGGAGCCTCACCGGCGTCCGTGAACAGCTTGTCGCCGACGTCGATGGTCGTCACCGGTCCGACGCCTGGCAGGCCGTCGAGTAAGCCGGTGTCGCCGACCTCGACGACGGCGCGGGTCTGCGGCAGATCCAGAAGAGGGGCAAGAAGATCCCGGACCAAGGTCGCCGGGTCGGCCGCCGGGCGGTCGGCCGGTCCACGGCCGGATCGGTGCAGGTCCACCACCAACACCAACAGTGGCCTTTGGTCCACGGCTAGCCGCTCCAGCAGCCGCTCGGGCGCGAGCGGACCGTAGCCGAGTTGGCGCCCGAGTTCCCACGCGGCAGCGTCCGTGAAGAGTCCCTCGGCCAGGACCGTCGCGTGGACCGTGGTCGTCGGGTGGCTCGCGGAGCCGGCGAGGAACCAGGCCAGCAACTGGCTTTTGCCGCTGCCCCGTGCCCCGCGGACCAGGCAGAGCTTGGACTTCTCCGGCGGGGCGCAGGCCGCCCACTCGAGCAGGGCTGGTCCATGGGTGGCGGCGACCCCGTCGAGGGGCGGCCATTGCGCGATGTCCGGACCTGCGGACGCCGGGGCAAGGCTCACTGTTCCGCCGCCGTGCCGTCGCCCGCAGTGCCGGCATTCTCGCGCAGCAGGCGGATGCCCTCCGTGCGGGAGTCAGCCGACTCGCCGTAGGGAAAGGTGTGTGTCATCTCCACGTGCGGGAAGACCTCGGCCAGCCACATGGAGCAATAGTGGCCCGGCATGAAGCAGGGCTGCAGGTCGGTGTGGATACGCAGGACCTGCTCCGGACCGACGCCGGCGGCCTGCAGCCTGGCCCACAACCGCTCTTCGGGATGGGCGGCGATCGCGCCGGCCTGCGTGACGATCCGCTTGCCGTGCTCGGCGTCGACGTACTCGAAGGCCGCGTAGTTCTCCACGCTCGCGGTGTCACGGATGTCGTCCAGGACGCGGGGCCACCAGTCCTCCCGGTCGCCGAAAGCAGACGGGTCGCAGGCCTGCAGGCGTTCCCGAAGGGTCTCGAACGCCGCGGCAGCCACGGCTGGTCGGTCGGTGGTGACGATGGCGCGCAAGGCGTCAGCCAGTTCCACGAGACAGGAGGCGAAGGCCTCGGGGGAGGAGCTGACGAACCGCCGCTCCTCGTCGTAGTCCAACAGCACCGCCCATACGGCGCCACGCGGGTCGGCGCACAGTTCGAAACCGCCGTCGCTGCCCAGCCGCGCCCAGGAAGCGCACTCTTCGTGGGCGACACGGCGCCCGGCTGCGGCGGCGTACGCGCCGAGCGCCACCGGGTCGCGGTCGAGAGTGGTGAAATAGGGGCCGACCTTGCGCGGTACGCAGATCCCGGCGAGGCGGTGCACCGGGGACTCACCGGACTCGTCGTCGCCGGCCGGACCGAACGTCCGGAATGTGGGTTCGTCGATCACCAGAGGTGCTCCTTGGGCTCCGTTCCGGGCTGCGGTGTTGCGCGCTGCGGGCTTGTCGGTGTGACCGTCAGTATTGCTCCCATTCGGGGTCCTCATCGAACCAGAGGGTCGGGAGTGGCTCAACGCGGCGGGGTCGACGGACCTCCTGGTTCGCCTACACGCACAAAGTACGTGGCGCCGGGTCGCGGGGCGGTGAGCAGCCCGGAGTTGAAGACGCCACCGCTGATCACGCTCCGGCCGCGGGCGGTGGCCTCCGGCAGCCGTTGGGTGAGGCCGTCCTGGTCCAGGAGCGCCACACAGGGCAGCGGTTGGATCTTCCAGGTCTTCGCCGCGACCGTCATCGACGGGGTCAGCCTCAACGGCGGCAAGGGTTCGGTCTTCGGTGCCCTGACGGGTGTGCTGACGCTTCAGCTCGTCGTCAGCGTCATGACGTTGGCGGGCGTGCCGCCCCTGCCGGCCACGTGCAGGGCAGGCTTGCCCTCGCGGTCTGAAGGGATCGCGTCAGGTGTGATCAGGCGGGGGTGTCCTACCGGCGCTCGACCAGGACGTCGTAGTCGAAGCGGGCGCCTACCCGGACCAAGGGCACGAGGTGGGCGCCGGTGATCGCGCGCCGGCGGGCCTGGGCGGATTCGACGAGCCTGAACACCATCGCGACGGCGGCGGCAGAGCTGCCGGCACCGCCGGGTGACTTGGTGCGGAGCTTGACGGTGGAGAACGCGGACTCGACCGTCGCCCGGAAGAAGGAACCACCAGCGGCGAACCCGCACGCGGGGGCCTCAGGCGTCGCCGGGGAGCAGGTGCTGGCCGATCTGGCGGAAGGCCCAGGAGCCATGGCTGTGGGTGAAGACCCACACCAGGTCGAAGCGGTTCGGCCACGCCGCGGGCGCACCGCTGCGCGATGCGCCAAGGGCGTTGACGATTGCCGGAATACGCGAGTGCTCCCAGCAGATCAGGACCGGTTGGAAAGCGGAGAGCGCGGCCTCGGCCAGTGCGGCTTCCTGCGTCTCGGCATAGGTCATGTCCGGTGTGATGCCCATGTGCTGGGCGAGCGGTGTGACGGTCTCCCGCATCCGGTGGGCGCCGGCGAGCGGGCCCCGGTCCGCGGCGGCGTAGATGGTCCTCGGGCGTGCGATGCCGGGTTTCCGGGCCTGGCCCTGGGGCGGGTCGAACAGCACCGTCAGTGCCCTGGCCCGGTCCCACCCGCGTTGGGTGAGGGACTTGGCGTCCGGACGGCCGTTCTCGTCGATGCCGGATTCATGTCGGCCGGGCTTCTCCCCGTGCCGGATGATCATGATGGTGGTGTTGTCAGCGACCGGCACCCCGGAAACGGGCGCGTCGGCCGGGTGGGACGCGGCTTTGCGCGCGTGCCTGCCGCCGCAGCCTGCAAGGACCGCGGACGCGGCCGTCGCGGCCAACACCCGGCGCCGACTGACGGAGGCGCGACCCGCACCGCCGCCGCGCGGCGTCCGCACGGGCGCCTCCGTCCAGCGTTCCATCACGCGAACTCCTTCCCCCTGTGCCGCACCACTGATCGATGCGGGGTAATACGGCATCACCTGGTGAGAAATCCTTTCATGTTGGCCGCCATCGGAACCGGGAGCAGCGACCGACGGTCTCTTCCCGAGAAGGCCGGGCATATCGTCCGGGAGTACCCGAGCGCACACGCCGAGAGCGCATCACAGGAGATGGACGGGGATGAGGGCTGCGAGGACGTCGAGGCGGTGGCTGCCGGTACCGCCGTGTATGTGACGGCCCTGCTGCTGACCGCGTGGTGGCTGAAGGGACAACCTGCGGCAGAGCGCGCCCGTTTGCGCCCCAACAGCAGCAACGTCCACGCAACCGGAGTCCGACGCAACGCACTCCCCCATCGGCCCCTCCGGATGCCGGGCTCGTGCACGCGCTGATGTTCTCGCTGCTCACCGTCCTGGCATCCCCTCCAGCGGCGAGCGACGTCGACTGCCCTCCCATCGCGTTCCGGCAGTTGCCGCCGGATGCGGTGCGCCGATGACCGGCGTGCGCCGTGTGGCGCGCGAGGAGGGAACCGACCGGAGGCCGATACCTCGCCCGTCTTCCTCCGGACGCCGATCGCCGGACCCAGCCCTTCGACGACGTCCGTGACGGCGTACTCGGCTTCCGGGAAGCCTGTTTGACGCGCTTCCCACCTGGTCGACCCAGCGCTCCGTTTCCGTTCCACGACGCTCGTCGCCGACTTCCGCCGGGCTGCCGCCTACAGCGGTCGCCCGGCCCGGGACGGGACCAGCACAGATCCAGCATGCCGACCACTGCCGTCGGCGCCTCTCCGAGCGGCATGCCGGGCCGGGCGGTTGTTCTTCCCGCCCGGCAACGGGCCGCCGACGTCAGCTCCGCGTACTCTCGGCGCATGGTGGGGGCAGAGGCGGAAGGTGCTTGTCGTAGAGCCAGGCACTGAGCAGCGGCTCGACTGTCGCAGGCGTGGAGCGTCCGGCATGGGCGATGAAGGCTGCGGTGTCGATGCTGGTACCGCGATGGATGTCGTGCCAGGCGCGCAGCATCGCGAAGAACCGCTCGTCGCCCAGTGTCAGGCGCAGCGCGTGCAGGGTGCACGCGCCGCGGGTGTAGACGCGGTCGTCGAAGATGCGGCCCGGTCCGGGGTCGGCGATCCGCAGGCCGTCGTGCTTCTTCGCCAGCGAGTGCCAGGCTGCCCTCGCGATGGTGTCGGCGGAGTCCTCGCCGATGTGCTCCGACCACAGCCACTCCCCGTAGGTGGCGAAGCCCTCGTTGAGCCAGATGTCCCGCCAGTCGCGCAGGCTCACGCTGTTGCCGTACCACTGGTGGACGAGTTCGTGGGCGACGAGCGTCTCCCACGTCCGGTCGCCGTCGACGTGGTTGCGGCCGAAGACGGAAACGGTCTGGTTCTCGACGGGCTGGTCGAGGTCGGCGTCCACCACGACCGCGCCGTACGTCTCGAAGGGATACGGTCCGAACCATCCGGTGAACGTCTCGAACATCTCGGGCTGGCGAGCCAGGTCGTACCGGGCCTGCCGGGAGAGGTGGACGGGGTAGGCGTTGCGGCCGGTGACCCGGCGGCCGGTCGTGGTGTCGCGGGCGTGCCAGGTCTCGTGGGTGAAGCGGCCCGTGTACAGCGCGGCGAGATAGGGAGCCATGGGGCCCGGGTGGTGGTACGTCCAGCACTCGGTGGACCCCGTACTGCTCCGCTCCAGGAGTGTGCCGTTGGCGAGCGCCTGGTGGCCGCGTGGCACGGTCACCCGGAAGGTGAACTCGGCCTTGTCGTCCGGTCGGTCGTTGCACGGGAACCACGACGGGGCGCCGAGCGGCTGAGCGGCCACCAGGGTGCCGTCGTGCGGGTCGCCTGTGCGGTCCCAGCCGATCTGGCCGAACGGCGTGCGCATCGGGCCCGGCCGGCCGCCGTAGGCGATCTCCAGGGTGAACGGCGTGCCCGCCGTGATCGGGCGCGGCGCGGGCAGGACCAGCTTGTTCCCCTTCCGGCCGGGGCGCACGGAGACCCCGTCGACCAGGGCGTCGTGGACGCTCAGCTTCGCGAGGTCGAGGTCGAGGTGGACCTGCCGCAACGTCCGCTCGGCGACCGCGTGGACGTGCGCCCGGCCGTCGAGCAGGCCGGCGGCCGGGTCGTACGCCAGGTGCAGGTCGTAGGCGCGGGTGCGGTGATCGTAGGTGCCATGGCTCGCGAAGTAGCGTTCGGCCCGCCGTGACAGGCGGTCCGCGGCCGTCAGGGCCAAGGGGGTGAGCGCCGCGCCGCGGATCAACGCGCGTCGGCTGCACCACATCATGCCGCTTCACCCCCGGTGGACCGCGCGGCGGTGCCGGTCGCGGAGGCACCGGCGATGGGGTTGCCGGCCCAGCGTGTGCCGTCGGGCACCGTCTCACCGCGCATCACGAGGGAGGCTGCGGCGACGGATGCGCCGGTGCCGATCGTGGTGCCGGGCAGGGCGATGCTGTGCGGGCCGAGGGACGCTCCGGCGGCCAGGTGCACGGTGTCCATCCGCAT
Organism: Streptomyces sp. NPDC001848; assembly: GCF_042891915.1. Taxonomy (NCBI): domain Bacteria; kingdom Bacillati; phylum Actinomycetota; class Actinomycetes; order Kitasatosporales; family Streptomycetaceae; genus Streptomyces; species Streptomyces sp. NPDC001848. Next base: position 103,300 of record NZ_JBIATP010000014.1, read on the forward strand.
GATCCGGTCGTGGAAGAGATGTGTCTGGAGCACACATCCGCGGTTGACGCTGACCCCGTCGCCGAGGCTGACCAGATCGGTCTCCGGCAGCCAGTACGTCTCGCACCACACCCCCCGGCCGATGCGCGCGCCCAGCGTGCGCAGCCACCAGTTCAAGGCGGGCGTGCCCAGGTGCGCCGCCGCGCCCCACGGCACGGCCAGCACCTCCACGAACGTGTCGAACAGCTCGTTGCGCCACACGAACGACGACCACAGGGGCCGTTCGACCGGCCGGAATCGGCCCACGAGCAGCCACTTGGCGCCGGTCGTGGTCAGGCAGGCCAGGACGGACGCGGCGAGGAGCAACGGGGCGCCGACGAGCGCGGCCAGGCGAAGCCCGCCGCGGTCCAGGGCCTCCTGCTCGGCGAGGAACAGGCACTCGGCGAGGAGTGTGCCCAGGATGACGGGCAGCAGCCGGCACATCTCCACCGCCGCGCGGGCCGCCACCAGCCGCCGGGGTGGGGCGAACGTCCGGGCCGGGTCGGTGCTGCCGGGGACGCGCGGCAACGGCATCACGGGCCGGCCGATCCAGGACATGCCCGGGCTGCCGTGGGCCGGTGCGTCGGACAGCACACCGACGAGTGCCCGGTCGGGGACGTTGCGGCCGGGTGCGACGATGCCCGAGTTCCCGACGAACGCGCGCGCCCCGATGCGCACGGGCCCCAGCCGCATCCATCCGTCGCGCAGTTCGAACGGTGCGACGAGCGTGTCGTCGGCCAGGAAGGCGCCGTCGTCCACCTCCAGCAGGGACGGCAGCGGCAGTACGGTCGAGATCTCGGTGCCGCGGCCGACGCGTGCGCCGAGCAGACGCAGCCAGTACGGCGTGGCCAGACTCGCGTAGAGCGGGAACAGGCTGCCGCGCGCACCGTCGAGCAGGCGGGTCACCAGCCACGCCCGCCAGGCCACGCCGCCGTCCGCGCGGTGCAGACCCGGCTTGATCGACCGGCCCAGCAGACGCACGGTGACCGCGGTGATCAGCATTCCGCACACCGTGGTCAGGACCGCGAGCAGCGGTGCGGCGGCGAGTAGATGCCCGGCCGCGCCCGGGAGTGTCGGCGTGTCGCGCACCAGCAGCCAGGTGACGATCAGCGCCGGGGCCGCCGCGAGCAGGGACAGCACGGGCAGCAGGCCGAGGGACAGCGCGTAGGCCAGGTGCCAGCGGCGCGAGCGGTCCGCCGGCCGGGCGGGTCGGCCGGAGCCCGCGAAGCGTTCGGCGGGTTCGGCCGGCCGGGCGGGGGATCCGGTCCACACCTGGCCGTCGGGGATCCGGTCGTCCAGACAGCCGCCGGCGGTCAGTTCCGCACCGCGCCCCACCACGGCGCCGGGCAGCAGGGTGCTGCGGTGGCCCACCCGCGCACCCGCGCCGACGGTGACGGGGCCGATGTGCAGCGTGTCGCCGTCGAGCCACCAGCCCGCGATGTCCGCCTCGGGCTCGACACTGCATCCGTCGCCCAGCTCGGCCAAGCCTGTCACCGGGGGCATGGTGTGCAGCTGTACCTCGCGTCCGGTCCGGCAGCCGAGGATCCGGGCGTACAGAGCGGCCCACGGGGTGCCGAGCAGGGCGGGAACGCCGAACGCGGCAACCGCCCGTTCCGCGGTCCACAGCCGCAGATGGACACCTCCGCCGCGCGGGTACTCGCCCGGGGTGATGGAGCCGGCCAGCGTACGGGCGAGGAGCGCGCCGATCAGGCAGCGCATCGGTGCGCTGAACAGCAGCACCCAGCCCACCAGGACGAGCCACCAGGAGGTGTGCGGGGCCCAGCGGTGCGGAGCGATCCACCCGAGCACGTTGTCCGCCGCCGCCAGGCCGACCAGGCCGCGCAGCCCGGTGATCCCGTAACCGGCCAGGGTGACGAGGAACTGGACGACAGCGGTTCGCCGGGGTACCGGCCGGGCGGGCCGCACCTCCCGCACGGCGCCGGCCAGGGAGTCGAGATGGTCGGCCATGCCCTGGAGCACGGGGTGCCGGTAGAGGTCGGCGACGGAGAGTCCCGGATAGTCCTCGCGCAGCGTCGAGGCCATCCGGGCGGCGGTCAGGCTGCTGCCGCCGAGCTCCACGAAATCGCTTTCGGGGCCGGGCCGCAGGCCCAGCAGCTGCTCCCAGACGTCCGCCAGCCGTGCGGCCGTCCCGTGCAGCCGGTGCGCCGTGTCGCCCCCGTGGTCAGCGCCGGCCAGGGGCACGGGCCAGGGCAGCGCCTTCCGGTCGACTTTGCCGGACGCACGCGTGGGCAGCTCAGTCACCTCGGCCAGGACCGGTACCAGCGGTGCGGGCAGCCACTCACTCAGCCGTGCCCTCGCCTTGTCGGCCTCGAAGGCGGAGCGGCCGTCGGCCGCCTGCTGCGGGAGGATGTAGCCGACGAGTATCTGGGCACCGGCCGCGGTCGGCTGCACGGCCGCCGCCGCGCCGCGCACTCCGGGCAGAGCGAGGAGGGCCGCGTCGATCTCACCGAGTTCGACACGGCGCCCGCCGATCTTGATCTGGTCGTCGATGCGTCCGAGGAAGACCAGTCCCTCGGCGTCGGCGCGCACCAGGTCACCCGAGTGGTAGGCGCGCGGCGAGCCCAGCGCCGGGCACGGCCGGAAGCGCTCAGCGTCCTTGACCGGGTCGAGGTAGCGTGCGGTTCCGGCGCCGGCGATGACCAGTTCACCCTGCTCGCCGTGCGCCACCGGTTCCCCGGACTCGTCCACCACCGCCAGCTCCCAGCCGGCCAGCGGCAGTCCGATGCGCACCGGCTGCCCGGGCTCCAGGCGGGCGGCGCAGGCCACAACGGTGGTCTCCGTCGGCCCGTAGGTGTTCCACATCTCGCGCCCGGCGCGGGAGAACCGTTCGGCGAGTCCGGGAGGGCAGGCTTCGCCGCCGAGGATCAGCAACCGCACCCGGCTCAGCGCCTCCTGGGGCCACATGGCCAGCAGGGTGGGGACGGTGGAGACGACGGTGATGTCACGCTTCTCGAGCCAGGGGCCCAGCTCGTGGCCGGCCCGTACCAGAGCCCGTTCGGCCGGCACCAGGCAGGCGCCGGAGCGCCATGCCAGCCACATCTCCTCGCAGGAGGCGTCGAAGGCGACGGACAGTCCCGCCAGCACACGGTCGCCGGGGCCGAGCGGACGGTCGGGCAGGAAAAGCGCCGCCTCGGCGTCCACGAAGGCCGCAGCGGACCGGTGGGTGACGGCAACGCCTTTCGGCGCGCCGGTCGAACCGGACGTGAAGATGATCCAGGCGTCGTCCCCAGGAGCGGGCGCGGATCCCGCCGCCGCTCCGGACGGTGCCGCGAGGTCGGCGGGCTGCGGGTGCGGCCCCATGACGTGGCACACGCCGGCCTCGCGGAACACGGTGGCGGCGCGCTCCTCGGGGTCGTCGGCGTCGACCGGGACGTAGGCCGCACCGCAGTGCAGTACGGCGAGGATCGACAGATACAGGTCGGCGCTACCCGACGGCACTCGTATGCCGACCCGGTCGCCGGGGCCGATCCCCTGTTCGGTGAGCCGCCGGGCGCGCCGCTGGGCCTCGGCGCACAGTTCGAGGTAGGACAGCACCTCGGCGCCGGTGTCCAGGGCGGGTGCGTCCGGGTGCAGGGCGGCAGTGGCCTGCAGGACGTCGACAAGGGTGCGGGGCGGCGCAGCTGCCGCAGAGCGGAACAGTGCCCGGCCCCCGGGGGACTCGGGGGACGGTGGCGGGGCATCGAGTGCGGTCGATGTCAAGGTGGTGCCTCAGGCTTTCGGTACAGACGGGCGTCAAATCCCCTTACGGGCCGTCAGATGCTCCTCGTCACCGCGACGTTCACCAACTCCACGCAATTGATTTACTACTCGCCCATGGGGGGAAATTGACCATCCATAGACCGGGATGAGCGCTTTGGATCTCCTTCCATACGCCCGCTCCGATCTCGGAAAGAATTCAAAAAGAGTCTGGTGTATTTTTCTTCCGCGTGAGCTCTGCCAGGGCTGTGGAAGCAAACGAGCCGGGCTGTAACCGAGTCCGGTCGCGATGAGGCACAGACGCCTCGGGCGTCGCCCGCGCCTCATCGCAGGCACTCTGGGACATCCTGCAAGGAGCACGGCATCCCACCCGCCCCGGAACGCGAGGGCACGGCATCCCCTTCCTCCCCGGTGGCCGTCTCCTGTGGCCTTGACCGCAAGCCGTTGGGCCTGGTGGATCGACTGATCGCGCACGCAAGGGGTGCGCGATCAACTGATCGCGCACCCCTTGCGCGTGAAAGTCCCTCCGGTCGAAGGATGTTGACGAGACGACCGCGTGCAGCGCCAGATGCCTTGGCGTCCCGGGCCCGCCGAGGCGCGGCACGGAGTCAACGCGGCGCCGAGAGCCATTGCTTCAATCAGCCGAAGGCCGCCGAGTACTTCGCCGACCAGGTGTTGTAGTTGTGACCGCCGCTCGGCGGCATCAGGCCCGAAGCGCAGCGCCCCGGAATTAGGGCGTGTTCTTGACGCCCGGGTGCACAAGTCCGGTGGCCGCCTCAGCGTCGGCGACCGCGGGCGAATGCCCGGCGCAGGAGCCGGACCAGGAACCATATCAGCAGGACGATGACGAGGATGACGAGGATGACGATGACCAGGAGGAAGATGCCGAGCTTCTTGAAGAAGCCGCTCTTCTTCTTGGTCTTCGAAGTGCGGAGCCGAGCCGACGAGGGGTGATGCCGGGACGTGTGGTAGCGGAGGCTGAGGTTGGAGGCGGTGTTCGGCGACGCGTACCCGGTGCGTACGGTGGCGACGGCCGCCGTCGCCCGCTGCTGCGGGCCGGTCGCGGCGGCCGTCGGTGTCGCCGTCAGGCCCAGTCCGAGCAGCAGCGCCAGGAGCAGCGCCGCCACGCGGCCCTTCATGGGGCGGCGGTATGCAATGGCCATGTGTGACTCCCCGTTTCACGTGCGGATGCCCTTGCTGTCTTACGCAACGGCGGAACTATTATCGCGGACGGACGTTGCTTGCCATCTCCGGATCCGGGCGGGGTTCTCCCTGCGTTACCTGGTACGTGATCGCATGCTGGCGTTCCACGAGGAGGCCTGGGTCGAGACGGAACACGGGCAGGAGCTGTTCACGTTGGTGTAAGGATCGTCTGCCTCAAACTGGGGCCGGGGGCCGGCCGGTTCACGACAGTGCGAGGGGCGTCTGCCGCAGGTCGGCGTGGGCGGCGGCTGCCACCAGAGGGGCACACGCTCCTCCTGGGCGGAGCGGACGCAGGTCCAGGGGGCTCACGTCGAACAACATCGGTGCCTCTGCTCCGTCGCCGAAGGGGATGCCGGGCTCACGGCCGTACCAACTGGGTCTCCGCGGCGCTGACGTCCGCGGTCGGCACCGGCGGGGGCCGCCGGGCGGTGTCGCTGACCTTGATCAGGACGGCGACCAGCAGCCAGTTGGCCACCATGGACGAGCCGCCCTGGGCGAGGAACGGCAGTGCTTTTCCGGTGAGCGGGATCAGCCCGGTGACACCGCCGCACACGACGAAGACCTGCAGCACGAGCGCCGCGGCCAGACCGCCGGCGAGCAGTTTGCCGAACGGGTCGGTGACCGTCAGGGCCGTCCGCAGGCCGCGCTCGGCGAGCAGCGCGTAGAGCAGGATGACGATCGTAACGCCGGTCAGGCCCAGTTCCTCGCCGACCGTGGTCAGGATGAAGTCGCTGCGCCCGGCGAAGCCGATCAGCTCCGGATGGCCCTGGCCGAGGCCGGTGCCGAGGATGCCGCCCGAGCCGAAGCTGAACAGCGCCTGGGCGGCCTGGTCCGAGACCAGTCCCGCCGGTCGCTTGTCAGGCGGCAGAAAGATGTCCATGGGATGCAGCCAGGCGACGACACGGCCGTGCACATGCGGTTCAAAGGAACCGACGACGAAGGCGCCGACGGCGAACATCACGACGCCGAACACCACCCAGCTGGTCCGCTCGGTCGCGATGTACAGCATCATCACGAACAGGCCGAAGAAGATCAGCGAGGTGCCCAGGTCCCGCTCGAAGATCAGGACGAGCAGGCTCAGGATCCACACGGCCGCAACCGGACCGAGCTGCCGCCCCCGCGGCAGATACATGCCCAAGAGCCGCCGTCCGGCGAGCGCGAGGGCATCCCTGCGCAGCGTCAGGTAGCCGGCGAAGAACACCACGATGATGATCTTCACGAACTCGCCGGGCTGGAAGGACAGCGGCCCGATGAAGATCCACCGCTTGGCGCCGTAGACGTCACCGGGATAGAACGCGGGCGCCATCAGCAGGACGAGTCCCACGGTGATCGTGACGTACGGATAGCGCTGGAGCCTGCGGTGGTCCCTGAGAAGGGCCACCGCCGCCGCGAACACCACCACGGCGATGACACACCACACCAGCTGCCCGGACGCCGCCACCGCCGCGTGACGGTAGTGGGCCGCGTAGGCGAGGTCGAGCCGGTGGATGAGGACGAGCCCCAGACCGCTGAGCAGGGTGGCCAGCGGAAGGATCAGCGGATCGGCGTGCGGTGCGAACCGGCGTACCGCGCCATGGCACACCACGGGCAGTGCGATCGCCGCCAGACACGTCAGTGCCATACTCGGCGACAGCTTGCCGCTGACGGCGAGGGCCGTCTCGGCATAGCCGTAGCAGCAGATGAGGACCGCGCCGAGCAGGAGGACCAGCTCCAGGTTACGGTCGCTGAAGCGTCCTGACCGGCTCGGCCGCACGGCGGATTTCACCGGTCCACGCCGACCAGCCATGCCTTCCCCCTCGATCGGTTCCACCGCCGCGATCCCGCTGCGGGCCACGGCCAACAAGGTTATATGGTTGCGCAACAACGCAACTGAACTGTAGCCGAGGCCGGGTAAGAGGAGGGGCGACGTGGCGGCACGCACGAGGGGGCGCCGCAAGGCGTGGGCGGCGGCGACCGAGAGCGTGCTCCCGGCGCTCGTGAGCCACCTCGCCGTCCGGCGCGTGCACTCCACGACTCCCGACGGGTGCACGGCCCAAGGCCCGGACGGCACGACGGTCACGCTCGACCCGGACCAGGCGTCCCACGCCGCGACCATCGCGGCCGTGGCCCATGCGCGCGGCCTCCCGGAACGGGCCGTCACCATCGCCCTGGCGACGGCGATCGATGAGTCCGAACTCCACAATCTCACGTACGGGGACCGGGATTCGATCGGTCTGTTCCAGCAGCGCCCGTCCCAGGGCTGGGGCAGCCCCGCACAGCTCCGCGACCCCGTCTACGCGTCGGGCAGGTTCTTCGACGCGCCGGTCAAGGTGCCGGACTACGTCGGCTGCCGGTCACCGTCGCCGTGCAGCGGGTCCAGCACAACGGCTACCCGGAGTCGTACGCCCAGCACGAGGACATGGCGGCGACACTGGCCGACGTACTGACTGGGCGGGAGGGGCCGGCTCAGTTGCCGGTGAGCCGGCCGATCCGGCTCCCTCCGACACAGGAAGCGGTGCGGCGGGCGCCGTGAGGGAGGCCGGTGACGGTGGCGGTGTTGCGGCAGCCGTCCGGCGGGAGTTCGGCCGCGCACCGGTCGCCCTGCCCGGGATCGGCGGCGGCGCGTCAGCTACCCGATTGCAACGGATCGGCCTTCCACGGGCTGGTCCCTCGCCCTGTGGCTGGTCTGCCACGCCGCCGAACTGCACGCCACGTCCGTGACGTTCCACGGTCGGCGCTGGAGCAGCACCACCTCAGACAGGGGCTGGACGCACACCGCACCCGGTCCCGGGCGGGCCGGGACGCTTGCGGTCGCACTGGGTCAGGCCCGCACGGGCCGCCGTCGGTATCCGACTGCCCCGGCTCGCCGGCCGGACACGGCGCCGTGCGCCTTCCCCACGCCACGACAGTTGGTGTGCCCACGCCGCCACACCGAGACCCGCGGAGCCGCCTTCTGCTCCGGCTGCGGCTACCAGCCGGCCCAGCGGCACCAGTGCTCGTCCTGTTCCGCCCCGGTGCCGGGCGGCGCGGCCTTCTGCCCAGGGTGCTGCGCGCGACGCCGGCGCGAACCTCACCCTCCGAGGCTCGATGCGCCCGCCTGCTACATCACAGGCCTGGCCAGGAGCAGTTCGGTGTTGTGATCGGCGGCCGTGCCGATGCGGGCGGCAGGGGTGGCGAAGGGGTCGTTGTAGGCGAGCTCGCGGTACAGGGCGGCCAGGCCCCGGTCCGAGGTGTCGGTGAAATCGGTGGCGTACGGGGCGGCGGACTCGATGAGCGTGGTGAACAACGACAGAGTGCCGTCCTGGTTGTCGACGATCTCGACGATCCGAGCGTGGTGCGGGTAGTCCACGTGGGAGGCGGTGTTGATCTCCCAGAAGGCCCGCTCGGGGACGGTATGGCCGTGCGGGATGATCCGGTTCTCGTGGGTGTGGCCGTTGACCCAGGCCACCACGTTCGGGAAACGCTGGAGCAGCGCCACCAGTTCGCCACCGCTGTGGCGGCCCTCGAACGGGTGATAGGGGTCGGGCAGCAGGTTGCCCATCGTGCCACTGGTGTGGTGGCTGAAGACGACGACGAGTCTGCTGTCGGATCCACCGCGCACCACGTGGCCGTCACCGTCGTACCAGCGGCCGCTGTGTGCCTTGAGGACCGACTCGAGCCAGCTCAGCTGGGCGGTGCCCAGCGAACCGTCCGCGAAACCCGCCCGGTTGGTGGTGTCGAGGCTGACGCCCAGGATGCCGTCGGCGAGATCGAAGGTGTAGTAGAGGTGCCCGCTGCCGACCGAGTCCTGGGTGAAACCATGGCCCACGGGGCCGGCGCCGGTGTACGCGGGCTTCAGGTGCGCCTTGGCGAACTCGACCGGGCTGAACGGGCGGCGCCCCTCGTCGGGCGTGACGGCGCGAACCGCACTCCCCCTTGTCAGCAGCTTGCTCAGCAGGACCACGGCCTCGCCCGGGTTGTGCAGCAGGGCGTCCGCCAGCCTGGCGGCGGTCGCATCGTCGCAGCCTTCCACCTTGCGCGAGCCGGTGTACAGGTCGTTCAGCAGTCCCAGGTCGGGCAGGCTGCCCGCGATGCTGTCGTCGTGGTTGCCGACCGTGGTGTACCAGGGCACGCTCAGCCCGGGTGCGTCGAAGGGGCGGATCGCGCTGCTCAGGAAACCGGGTATCAGCGGCAGGCCCTTGGCCTTGTAGGCATCCTGCAGGGACGACTCGGGGTTCCAGTACTGCGTGCTGCCGGAGTTCTGCACGCCCTCGTACCGCGTGGGGTCGCCGCTGTTCGGAGTGATCCGTCCGCCACTCATGACGGTCAGGTACCAGTCGAGCTCGATCAACTCGTGATTGTCCGTGTTGTCCCCGGTGGCCATCACCAGGCTGAACGGAAGCCCGGTGTACGGACCTCGGCGCACGGCGTTCACGCGCTCGATGAGGGCAGAGGCACCCCGCACGGTCAGCGCCTCCTGCGGCCGGTGCGCACTGTCGTTGAAAGGCGCCAGGTACTCGAACCGCACCGGCGACTCGGTGTCCGTCAGATGCAGGTCGGTGAACTGCACGAAGGAAGCCAGCCCGGTGCGGCGGCCGTCCCGCCCGGACCCGGCGCCGGCCAGCTCGCCCCGCACCACCAAGGGCCAACCCGGGCCCGCCACCAACCGCTTGTACGCCCCATCACCGGTCGGCGTCGCCACCTGCTCGAGAGTGGTCCCGTCGATCCGCACCGCTCGCGCCGCCGTGACCGCCGAAGCCTGGTCCCGCGCAAGCGCCCGCCCGGGCGTCAGTACCGGCCACAGGGCAGCCCCTGCGGCCGTCGCAGACATGCCGGACACAAACCGGCGGCGGCTCATCCCGCTCATCGATCCCCCTTCGCCCGCGGCACTTGGTCGTGACGTCCGCCCACGGGACGCGTCCGCCGCGCCCACCCTACTGATGAGTAGGAGGGTGTCCAGAGCCCTGGGGAAAACGTCTGGAAAACACGCGAGGCGGGGAGGGGCGTGATCTGAGAACGAACAACGAGCCGTCTCAAGGCGGCATCGCCGGCCGCCGTCCCGGTCGACGCCGACGACACCGAGAAGCCGACGGCCACCGGGTTCCGCGCTGCAGGCCTATGCCAGGTGCCGGGACCGCACCTGCAACCCGCCGAGCGGGTACCGCCGTCCGGAGCAGCGGCGGGGTCCGCGCCCGCCCGGCCGCCACGAGATCACGGAACACGCCACTCGCCGCATCCGCAGGGACGGCCCGCACTGAGGTGCGGCCGGCCTCATGAGTGGGCAGGGGAAGGTGTCCACCGCACACGAGGTGCCGAGGAGGGGGTTGACCAGGGACGCGGGGTCCTTCACGAAGGCCGGCGTCGCGGTGCTCGCGGCGTGGGCGCTCCCGATCGAGGGATCGGCACCCTTCAGGCGTAGCAGGCCTGCTGTTCGGCACGCTGTCGCCCCGCCGCCCCCGGCAGGCGCCACGGGGTGTGCGGCTCACCACAGCCACACGCCGACGGCGATGATCGCGAGGCCCACGACCCCGAAGCACCCCGTCGTGGCAAGGAGCACCCGCCAAAGACCCTTTTCACGCGGCTGTTCGGCGTGGCGCCACGTGGTGAAACCCACGGTCACACCCGCGAGGATGAGTGCACCCCCAGCAATAACGACCAGCGCCGAGAAGAAGCCCTTCCAGCCGGGGTCGTAGTTCGGGTTGTTGTGGGCGACCCCCGCGAGGATCACGTTCCCGAGCTCACCGTACATAGATCACTCGCCCACTTTCTCTGCGTTCTTGGCCAGGTTCCGGACCTCCGACTCGATGCCGGAGCCCGCCGCGTGGACCGCCGTGTCGAGGCCGGTGCTGAAGGAGTTCTTGCTGCACGGCACCGTCACCCGGCGCTCGCCAGGTCAGGACCATGCCCCGAGCCGCGGGGCACGTACGCACACGACGACGAGAAGTGACCAGCCCCGCGCATGCCGGCTCGAACGACGTGACCATCGCCCCGCACAAGAACCTCGATGTTTCGACGACGGCCGACCTCGACACGCGGCTGGAGCGGCGTGGTACCGAACCCGTCGCCCTGGCGGCCGTGGCCGGCACGACAGGCTCACGACCGACGAACTGCCGGCGACGGGCCAGGAGTTCGCCGTGGGGTGGGCCGACTGCTGCGGGCGGTTGCTGACGTTCAGCGTGCCGGCGTACCCGGCCGTCGGCCGCGAACGGAAACCCCGGAGGTGTCGCAGGAGGCCGGATCGTGGGCCTGCATGTTGCCGTTCGGCAGCCGCTCGGCGATCGGCTGGATCGTCGTGCGCCGGCCTTCGGGCACCGGAGTCCGCGGACAACACTCGCTCCACCGCCGCCGATCCCGCCGCGGCAACGGCCCGAACCTGTCGGCAGCGCCAAGTGAGATCACCCAGGTGACGAAGCACTGGGGCAGATGCCGAGGGCCACGGGGTCGGGCCCATCCGTGGGGACGGCAAGCAGCCTTCGTCAGGCTGACTCCGGCTCCCGAGTGCCGTTCCGGAAGACGGCGGTGACGGCTTTGCCTTCGAGCGCTGGACGGGCGTGCCAGGAGTCGGCGAGCGCGGCGACGAGGTGCAGGCCCCGGCCGGACTCAGCCAGCGGGTCCGCTTCGGCTGCCCTCGGCCAGCTCGTCGTACCGCCCTTGTCGAAGACCGTCAGCGCGGTGACGTTCCGGTCGTGGCGGAGCATCAGGCCCCTGACGCCGGCTGTGTGGGAGACCGCGTTCGCCACCAGCTCGGTGACGACGAGGAGGGCGTCCGGCAACCTCGCTCCGAGAAACTCCGCACATGTCTTTCGCACCGCTTCCCGAGCCCGCTGCTCCGCGCGCCCAAAATCGGCGAGGCTGATCACCCGGCAGGCGTCCGTTGAAGACGGTACCTCCACAAACACGCTTTCTCGGTCAGGACTGAGTGTTCTGTTCACGATGGGTGCCCTCGCATGTGTCGGCGGCTGACGCTCCTGTGCACCCTGCTCGCGCTGCCTGTCCTCCCACGCCAGGGTCGCTGTCAGGCCAACCGATCCATTGAGTTGGATATTCCAACTCACTGATCGGCCGCGTGAGTTGACTGACGGCGTGAGGAACGACGCGATGCCGAAGTGGTCTCCACGGTCAGCGGACGACGCCGTCCCCGCGCCACGGATTCCGTCTCCCCTTTGTTCGACTCGCGGGACGGTGTCGTGTGTGTTGAGGCAAAAGGGCTGCCCCAACGGCTCGTTCCTGTCTCTGCACGGCCGTTTTCCGACCGTGGCGGCAGAGGATGTGGGACAGCGCGGTGTGGATGACTCGCAGGGACGGGAACGCGGTAGCGCCCGGCTCTCCTCCACTCCGTGACACAGGGTCAGTGCGGCCGGCTCGAAGCAGGCGTCTCGCACCCGCTCAGCTACCCACCCAGGCGTGGTCTGGGTGATGTTCACCCGTTCTCATCAGGTGAGAGGAACAACGATGACGTCCTTGGCCTACGCGGTGCACGTCAGTCCGATGCAGCCGTTGGCGCCGACCGCCCTGCCTCCCCGGCCGGACGGCGGCCCGCTGCTGTGGTCTCCGCTGTCCACGACTCTCATCTACGGTCCACGCGAGGCCGTCCTGGTCGACCCTGGGCTGACCACGGAGCAGGGGCTCGCCGTCGCGAAGTGGGCCGCCGGTTTCGATCGCACGATCACCGGCGTCTACGTCACGCATGCGCACGGCGACCACTGGTATGCGACGGCGCCTGTTCGTGAGCGGTTCCCGGACCTGACGGTGTGGGCCACGGCCGATACGATCGCGGAGATGGAGCGGACCACCCCCGGCGGTCTGCCGAACCCGTTCTGGGGAGCGGCGTTCCCCGGTCTCATCGGCGACACCCCTGTCATCGCCGAGGCCGTCCCGGAAGGCGGCCTCCAGGTGGACGGGCAGCCGCTCGTTCCCCATGCCGCCGGGCACACCGACACCGAGCACACGACGTTCCTGCACGTGCCGTCCTTGGACCTGGTCGTCAGTGGCGACGTCATCTACAACCAGGTGCACCAATACCTCGCCGAGGCCGGCGCCCACGGCATCGACAGCTGGCTCAGCGCGATCGACGCCGTGGCCGCCGTCAACCCGACCACCGTCGTGGCCGGGCACAAGAATCCCGAGCGTGACGATTCGGCGTCCATCATTGAGGACACTCGCGATTACCTGCGTGCGGCCGCAGAGGTTTTCGGCGGTGCCACCAGCCGGGGGGAGTACTTCGAGGCGATGACGCAGAGGTTCCCGGCATGGTTGAACCCGGGCATCGCGTGGCTGACCGCGGTCGGACGCTGGGCCGAATGAGTCAGGTGTGAGGCATCGCTTCCGACCCGCGTAACCACGACTTCCCGGCGTTCACCCAGGGGGCCAGGGCCTTCCGCAATGCCCCGGGGGGACGGATTCAGCCACTCCGTCTTCGTCTGGGTTCCCCTGGAAGAACGACCAATGGGCCGGGCACTTGCAGTCGTGGTCCCCGCCGCCTTCCGTGCTGCCGAGCTTGCGGCCGGTCTTCGCCTCGTACACGGTGCCGTCGTATCGGTCCTGCTGGAAGGAAACGGACGTAGTCGTCGCTGTAGCGGGAGGTTGGCGCCAGCCTGCCACGAGGCCTTGTCACTGCCACCGCCCCTTGCGCTCTCGCCCGGCAACACGCCCACCGCGCCGCCGACCCCTATCTTTAGAGGTCAACCTCCTCCCGTTCACCGGCACTTGACGCAGGCCTTCCCCCGGAGGAAACGGCCTGGTGTCGGACGGCGGGTGGAACGGTGTACGCGTTCACCAGGGAGATGATCAGTCCCTCCTCGTTCAGTTCGGCGATCTCGACACCCGCGACAGCGCCGATACGGCCGTCGCGGGTGCGGAAGGAGGCGGCCCACTCGGCCCGCAGCGTGCCGTCGGGATTGGTCGTGGTCTGCCACAGGTGCCGCGACTCGGCGAACCTCGTGACGAACTGACGGTAGAAACCGACGATCGCTTCGAAGCCCGTCACCGGCGTTCCGGTGATGTTGACCGTGGCATCCGGGGCGAAGATGTTCGCCAGTTCTCTTTCCACGATCGCCGGATCTGTCACGACTCGATCGGCCAGCCCGACGTAGCGGTCGAGAACTGTGGAGGGCAGTGCGGACATCTGGTCTCCCTTCCCGTGCTTTCGGTGCCGAGGGGGGTGTGCTCTGCGAAGTGCTTGCGGTATGCGTGGTGTCCGCGGTCCGGGCGGGAGCCGGCTGAGCCGCCACTGCGGGACGAACGCTCAGGCGACATCGGCGGCGGGCCCGTACTCGCGGTCGAACTCCTCGTCCGGCACCCCGGTGGCCAGCGCCGCACGTCGTACGAGGTCAGGCGCGAGGAGTGTCGCCGGATGCGCGAGCATGAAGCTCACGTCGCGGAAGGCCTCGGCCACCTGGCTGTCGTGAACCGCCGCGGCCATGATGTGCCGCATCGCCCAAGCGGTGCGCTGCTGTTGGGCGGTGGCCGGGCGCCCGGCCAGGCCCAGGCGTGCGGCATCCGCGGTAGCCGACGTCTGCCATGCAGCGGCGACGACCACGTGTTGAAGCTCGAAGAAGTGCCGGGCAGGGGTGTCGAGGTCCGGCGCACCGCGCAAGTACTCCGACAGGCACGAAGCGTGCAGCATCGCGGAACTCATGCCCTGGCCGTAGACCGGGTTGAACGACGCCACAGCCTCCCCGGTCACCACCAGGCGGGCAGGGAAACGATCGAGGGCTTCGAAGTGACGCCAGCGGTTGTCGGGATGCCGGAAGGGTGCAAGCTCCCCGATCAGCCGGCCCTTCACGGCTTCCTGGTAGACCGGTTGCAGTTCGGCGCACCGGGCCCGGAAGCCCTCGGCCTCCGCCACCTGCGGGTCGTCGCCGTAGGTGGCCAGCATGACGGCCCATCGCTGGTCCTCGACGGCGTTCACCGCCGCCCCGGCGAACCGCGCGGACGCGAATCGTGGACTGTGGCGCGTGATGCCGCTGAGCGGACCGGCCCAGTCGGGTGGGCGTTCGAAATGAGCCGTGACATAGCGGACGTCGACGTGGAGCCGCTCCGTCCGTGGCCGGGGCCACTCCCCCGCCTCCAGCCAGTCGGCCATCCGGCTGCCGCGCCCGGTGGCGTCCACGAAGAAGTCGCCGGCCTGGACAGTCTCGCCCGCCTCGGTCGAGTACCGCACCGCCGCGACGCGTTGGCCGTCGTGGACCAGACCTGTGACGCGGCCGGCAACCAGCTCGACGTTCGGCAGGCCGAGGGTGCGCTCGCGTATCAGTCCCTCGAGGAAGGGCCGGGTGCAGATGAGGAAGTCCACGTTGGGGGTGCTGACCTGCTGGACTCCGTCCACGTACGAGGCGCTCCGGTCCGGGCCCGGCAGCACCGCTCCGCGGGCCTCGGCCTGGCGCGCGGCTCCGGGGTACCACCGCTCCAACTGCCGCAGGCCGCCGGGCATCAGGGTGTGGACCTGGGACCCCTGAGGTACGCCGGGGCGTGGGGTTCTGCCGATGTCCCCTGCTCCCGCGTCGGGGTCGATCACGACGACACGCTCCGCGTGGTCGGAGAGGACCCTGGCGGCGAACAGTCCCCCGATTCCCGCGCCCAGAACATGCACGGTGCCGAACAGGACGGAGGTGTCGGCGGGCGCCCGGGAAGCACTCAGGCGCTGGAACACGGCAATGGGTGAGGGTGACACTCGCTTCTCCAGGTCGGTCCGGGGGTCCGCAACGACATACGTATCACGGGAGACACCTGTGGCACCGACACATGTGTCACACGCGCTGATCCGGCAGCGGGGCGGCGACCCGAGGGGGCCCGGCCCCGGCCACAGCCGGTGAACCGGGCCGGAGCCCCGGCGGGCAGGTCAGCGTCTTGGTGAGAGGCGTTGCCGGCTTGCCGGACCGGTTCTCACTCGAAGTGGTGGTCGGACAGGTCGACGGAGACGATCAGCGGCTCCGGTGCCGGGGTGTTGTCCGGCTGACGCGGGTAGATGCGCAGCTTGGACGGCAGCGTGATCCCCTGGACCTGCACCGGGTCGATGAGGTAGCGGGCCGCGGGATTGCTGCCCTGGATGTCCACCTCGTAGTCGTGCCGGACGAGAAGTCCGCCCTCGTTGAAGTAGTAGGTCTGGACCTCGCTGTGCGTCGCGATGGTGTCCGGGAAGACGACCCGCAGACGCCGCCACTCCTCACCGTTCTCCTGCCACGGTTCGATCTCCTCGGCCGTCACGCCCGGCTGCTTGAGGACGAAGGGCGAGGTGAGATAGGTCCACATCGTGTACCCGCTGAAGTACGCGACCTGCGCGTCGCTCCAGGGCGTCTCCATCTCATAGCCCGCGAACGACTTGCGGGGTTCGTTCAGTTCCTCGACCACCTCGCCGTCCGGGGTCTCGATCGTGACCCGGTCCGGAGTGAAGACGGAGTGGTTCGGGGTCGGCGCGAACGGCCAGTGGGACACCCGCTCACGTGTGAGGTCGACCCGCACGTGGCAGTCCTCCAGGACCGTGGGCTTGCCCTTGAGGCCCCACAGGACACCGCCCTGATGCAGCTTGGCGGTCAGCGAGGAGAAGCGGCTGAACTGCTCCAGCCCTCCATGCGCCTTGATCGCCAGTTCGACGAGATCACTCATGCTCGTACTCCTCGTGGTTCTTGTTGCTCGGCAGGGAGCGCTCGGCACACGTGTTCCGACGCGTGTGCCATCGCTCGGCCCTGCACCCCACTGTGCTGGCACCCCACGGCGTCGGCATCTGCCACATGACTTAGCGATGTGTGCGGGCGGCCGGATCCACGCCGAGCCGCCGAGGCGGCCGGACCGGTGCGCCGGATCGGCCCGGCGTTCCTTGAATGACCGACTGGTCATTACGGTGGGCAGAGTCGTACCCTGCTAATGACCGCCCGGTCATTACGGCCCGGCGGCGCATCTACCCGTCAGGAGATGAGACGGCATGTCCGAAGACTGGGAGCCCACGCGTCACCAAGTGGTCATCGTCGGCGGCGGCCCCGTCGGCCTGTGGACCGCTCACGAACTGGCCCTCGCGGGCGTACGCCCCCTCGTCCTGGAGCAGGGCGAGCACCGCAGCCCGCATTCCAAGGCCCTGGGCGTGCATCCCCGCACGATCGAGGTGCTGGCCATGCGCGGGCGTCACGAGGAGATCCTGGCAGGCGGCCGGCCTGTGCCGAACTGGCATTTCGGCATGCTGGACAGTCGTCTGGACTTCCGGACGCTGCCCACACCCTTCCCCTTCATGCTGGCCTTCCCGCAGTCGGCCACCGAGGAACTGCTGGAGCGGTACGCGGTCGAGTTGGGCGCGGAGGTCCGGCGGGGTCACGAGGTGGTCTCCCTGACCCAGGACGACGCGGCCGTCACGCTCCAGGTCAGGGGTCCCGCCGGCACCTACGAGGTGACCGCTCGGTACGTCGTCGGCGCCGACGGCACCCGCAGCACCGTGCGCCGGGAAGCGGGTGTCGACTTCCCCGGGACCGAGACCTCCGCGTACGGATACCTCGGCGAGGTCGTGCTGGACAGTCCGCCGCCGTCCGGGTTCCACGCCCTGAACCAGGCCGGTCGCCTCCTGGTGGTGCCGCTCCCGCAGGGCAGGTACCGCGTCACCGGGTACGACCCGCTCAACCAGCACCGCGATCCGCTCACGCTGGACGAGCTCCGGGACGCCGCACGGCGCATCGCCGGCACCGACTTCGGGATGCGCGACCCGTCCTGGCTGACCCGGTTCGGCAACGCGACGCGCCTGGCCTCGTCCTACCGCGCCGGCCGTGTGCTGCTGGCCGGGGACGCCGCGCACAGCCACTTCCCCGCGGGCGGGGTCGGCCTCAACGTCGGGCTTCAGGACGCCATGAACCTCGGCTGGAAACTGGCCGCCGTCGCACAGGGCAGGGCCGGCTCGGAGCTGCTCGACACCTATCACTCGGAACGGCACGCGGTGGGCGAGGAACTGGCGGAGCACACCCTGGCGCAGAGCGCGCTGATCACGGGTCTCACTCCGGACGTCACCGCGCTGCGGTCCCTGCTGAGCAACGCGATCGCCGACGAGCCGCACTTCTCCAGGATGCTGGCCGGCAAGCTCTCCGGACTCGACACGGCCTACCCGCCGGCCGACACGGACGCCCACCCCCTCACCGGCGTCCGCGCCTACGACCCCGAAGGCCAGGGGGTTCTCCCGCTGCTGCACGACGGCCGTCCGGTGCTGCTGACCATGGGTGACACCCCGGTCTCCGCAGAGGTGGCCGAACGGGTGGCAACGGCCGGTGTCGCGGTCCACCGCAGCCGGCTGTCCACCACGGGCGGGGAGCACTGGGCCGGCGTGACCGCGGCGCTGCTGCGGCCTGACGGGCACGTGTGGTGGGCGACCGAACAGCCCGCCGCCACAGCCGACTTCGAAAGTGAGACGGTCAAGGCCCTGGAAACCTTGCCCGCGCGGTTCTGAGCACCTGGAGGTGCCGCCGGCCGGCAGCGGATGCCGGTCGGCGGCTGTGCGGGCCGCTCCGGAGAGGGCGGCGATCGGCGCCCGCGGAGGGCGATGAGGGCCGGGAATGCATCACCGGGTGCCGGCGTTGCAGGGGCCGTCTGGCATGTTCGAGTCAATCGGCTCGCGTGTTGACGGAAGGAGTCCTTCATGGCACGCAGCACCACACGCCCCGTCGTCAAGCTGAAGTCGACGGCCGGCACCGGAGTCACCTACGTGACCCGCAAGAACCGACTGAACGACCCCGACCGGCTCGTCCTGCGCAAGTACGACCCGGTGGCCGACGCGCACGTCGTGTTCCGCGAGGAACGCTGACCCCCGCGCACACCGGTCCCCGCGCACGCCGACCCCGGCGATGAACGCACTCCCCCGAGGAGGAACACCCTCATGAGACACGGCATCCACCCCGTCTCCCGCCCCGTCGTCTTCCGCGACCGCGTGGCAGGCTTCCAGCTGCTCACCCGCTCCACCATCGACACCGAGCGAACGGTCGAGTGGGAGGACGGCACCACGTATCCGGTCGTGGACGTCGAGATCTCGTCGGCGAGCCACCCGTTCTACACCGGCACCTCGCGCGTCGTGGACACCGCGGGCCGGGTGGAGCGCTTCCAGCGGCGCTACGGCCGTACCGCCGCCCCTCGCCACTGACGGCGGAACCCTGTGGGGCCGACCCCGCTTTCACGGCGGCGCGGCCGGCCACGCCCCCGCTGTACAGGTCGTACGGGCCGCGGCTCCGTCGGCTGAGCCCGAGGCCTGACGCTGCCTGACAGGTCACCACATCCTGGCCACGAGGGCAGGTCGGCAGCGTTGATCTTGTCAGTCGGAGCCTCCGCTGCCACGCTCGTGGGGCCGGTCCGGGCGTGCCCGTCCGTGGTCCGGCAGGCGGAGTGGCTGGCCTGTATTTCCCCGGATGCCGGACCGGCCGCCTGCAGCGCTCCGCATCCGAGGCTTCCGGCACGGAAAGCTGAGCGCTGCAGGCCGCCTACAGGTTCATCGACAGAGCTGGATCTCCCGCTTCAGGATCTTCCCCGTGGAACCCTTCGGCAGGGAGGGGAGGAACCAGATCACCCGCGGGTACTTGTAGGGGGCGACACGCGCCTTCACGAAGGATGCCGTAGTAGAGCGCAACGAACGCCGGGACGTTGGGCAGCATCACGCACACCCGGTCACCGGCCGCCAGCCCTTCCGCCCGGAGCGTCCCCGCGACGCGGGAGGCGGCGGTGTCCAGCTCCGCGTATGTCATCAATCACCGATCCGGAGTGCGGGGTGATCGGGGTGGAGCCGCGCCGTACTCGACAGGTTCTCCGCGATGTTCGGCATATGTCCTCCTGCTCAACGACCCGGTGGCAACCCGGCGTCGGCGACCGTGGTCCGGCACGGCACATGCCGTACGACCGTCACACATGTACTCGGAGCAACATAGCAGTCGGCCAGTTTCACCTGCCTTGCCGTTCCGCGCGTCACACGTATGCGCTGCACCACGCGGGACGGTTCACTCCTCCCCCAACGGCGAGTCGGTCGGGACGACTTGCTTCACCTATGGTCACTCGCGGATCGGTGCCTTGCGCAGTTGACCTGCTCTGACGTACCGCGTCCGGCAGCTCCGGTGGTGAGCGCTCGGTCCTGTCCTTCAGTGGAAGAGTCGATCAGTGTGACTGCATTCCATGACCTCTCCCATGCCCGGACGGACGATGTGCGGGCGGCATACCGTCATTGCGAGGCAGTGACACGCAAAGAAGCGAAGAACTTCAGCTACGGCGTCCGGCTGTTACCGGGTCCCAAGCGGCGCGCCATGTCCGCGATTTACGCGTTGGCGCGGCGGGTGGACGACATGGGCGACGGTGACCTGGAGACGCGGCGCAAGACGGAACTGCTCGGGCGCGTCAGCTCCATGGTGGACGGGTTGATATCGGGACGCGCGGATCCTGCGGACGCGACCGACCAGGTCCTCCTGGCCCTCGCGGACGCGGCTCGGCGTTTCCCGATTCCCGAGGGGGCTTTCAGTTGCTGCCGCTGCTGAGAACGGAGGAGAAGTCACACCTGGCGCTCGCGGCCCTGCTGGGACGTGTGCGCTGACGTGCGTCGTGACAGGTGAGCCGGCCTGCAGTTCGCCATCGACCACCCCGACCGCCTCGACGGGCTGATCTTTTACGACACCGCTCCCGTGTACAGGCGGAACCCATGGAGGCGGCCACCTCCAAGATGGCCGCCTTCGTCCAGCGCCGGCCGGACCGGCCGGAGGCGGTCGAGGCAGGCAGGACGTGGGAGGCGGCCGTCGTGGCCGGGACGCTGGTACGTGACGACGACAAATCGCACCAGCGCTGCCTGAACACGATCCTGTCGAAGCGCCGACGCTGGTGATCGTCGGCGGCTTCCGTCGGCCGCTACCGTCCCCGGCCCTGCTCGACGGGCGCGTCCTCGGTGCCGGAATTCCCCTGGAGCAGGGCTTCGAGGGAAGCGGTCAGGTCCGCGGTCAGTTGCTCCGCGCTCATCTCCGCCAGGGCTCCGGCTCGTACCACGTACCGGCTGAACGTGACGCCGACGAGCAAGGCGGCCACGAACGGCAGCCGGTGCCGCAGGTCGTGCTCGTCCAGGAGCCGGCGGTACACCTCGTCGGTACGTTCCTGCATCGCCACGTACAGGGCGGCGGCGCTGCCGGTGTCGTCGGCGGCACTGCGCAGCAGCGCCACGAACGTGTCGTTGCCGTCGGCGCTCTCCATGCGATGCATGTAACCACGGGCGATACGAGCCGCGAGTGGCTCCCGGGTGTCCTCGGCCAGGGCGTCGATGTCCCGGGTGCCCGGGACAGCCGCCAGGAACAGGCTCTCCTTGCTGCCGAAATGGCGCAGCACCGATCCATGGGTGACGCCGGCCCGCCGGGCGATGTCCCGCAGGGTGGCCCGGTGGTAGCCGCGCTCGGCGAAGGCCTGGGACGCGGCCTCCAGAATGGCTCGGCGGTGCAGTTCCGGGTTGCGCGTACGGCGGGGCGGCGCGGGCGGGTCGGAATCGGGTGCGGCCATGGGCCGAGCCTACCGTCGCGGTCGTTTCCGTCGCCGTCGCCGACCGCTTCCCAATCGGCGACACAGTGTGTCTCGAAGGTGAGGATGCCGAGGTCCACGAAGTAGCGGTGGCCGTTCCACCGGTGTGACATGTCGCGCCCTTCAGCAACGTTCGCATCGATACGGCCAACCCTTCCCCCTCCCCGCGTCCTCGGCATCGGTCATCCGACCACCGCGGCGGTGGTCCGTCCCGGCTGGTCCGCTGTGCGTACCGGGAGCGCGATCAGGCCACGCGAGCGCATGGACGGGCGTCGGCGCAGGTTCTGCGGGGAGACGGCGAGCGAGAGGCCGGGGAAGCGGTCGAAGAGCGCGGTGAGCGCGATGCCCGTCTCCATCCGGGCCAGCGGAGCGCCGAGGCAGTAGTGGATGCCGTGTCCCAGCGCCAGGTGCCCGGTGGCGTCACGGCCGAGGTCCAGCCGGTCGGGGTCGGTGAAGCGGCGCGGGTCGCGGTGCGCGGCGGCGAGCGACAGCAGGACGGTCTCACCGGCGGGTACGGTGACGCCACCGATGAGGACGTCCTCGGTGGGGAAGCGGCGGATCGCCAGAGGTACCGGACCGTCGTAGCGGGCCAGTTCCTCGATCGCCCGGTCCAGCAGACCGGCATCGGCCCGCAACGCCGCCAGCTGGTCCGGGTGGGCGAGCAGTGCCGCGACCGCGTTGCCGATCAGGTGCACCGTGTTCTCGTATCCTGCGACGAGGATGAGGAAGGCCAGCGACATCAGCTCGTCCTCGCTGAGCCGGTCCTCCTGGTCGCGTACGGCGATCAGGGCGGACAGCAGGTCGTCGGCCGGACGGGCACGCTTGTCGGCGATCAGCCGGGTGAAGAAGGACAGCAGGTGGCCGACGGCCTCCCTGGCACGTTCCGGCCGCGTCGGGTCGGGCGCGACCAGGGCGTCGGTCCAGGCGCGGAAGTCGGGGCGCTGGGCCTGGGGCACGCCGAGGAGGTCGCAGATGACGATGATCGGCAGCGGAGCGGCGTAGGACGGGATCAGGTCGACCTCGTCCTGCCCCGAGAGGGAGTCGAGCAGCCGGTCCGCGGTGTGTCGGATCGGCACCCGGAGCCCTTCGACGTGCCGGGGGGTGAAGACCTTGGACACCATGCGCCGGATACGTGTGTGGTCCGGCGGGTCCATGTTGAGGAGGTTGGCGTCCAGCGCGGGCGGCAGGGCCATGCCCCGGTAGCCGCCCGGAGTCGCGTTGCGCTTGTCCAGGGACAGCCGGGGATCGGCGAGCGCCTGGCGGACGTCGTCGTACCGGGTGACCAGCCACGCGGGAAGGCCGTCCGTGCCGGTGATCCGGTGGACCGGTCCCTCCTCACGCAGTCGGCCGTAGACGGCGTAGGGGTCCTGGAACAGCTCACCGGCGTCAACGGCGGGTGATGAGGTGGAAGTTGACTTGGTCATTGCGACAGCCAATCAGATCCGGTGACGCGTGCACCGGACACCCCTCGCGGACGGCCGGATTCCCTGCCCGGTACGGATGTCAGGAGCGCGTCCGCACCGGACGGCTGTTGAAGGCCTCCGCGTGCAGCACGGGGCGGCCCGAACGCAGGGCCTCTGCGGGCCACGACAGGGTGACCGTCCGTGACTCGCCGGGCAGCAGCCAGAGGTAGTTGTCGCCGTACAGCGTCGGCAGTACGCGGTCGCCGCCGCCGTCCAGCAGGGACAGCCGCACCATCGCGGCGACGGCCGGACCCCGGTTGGCGACGGTGGCGGTCAGTTCGTGGCGGCTGCCCGACCGTGAGAGACGGGTGATCGTCGCGGACAGCACGACCCGTCTGAGGGTGGTCAGCCGCCGCATGGCCGCGGGTGTGCGGTGGCGCCAGTAGGTGTTGCGGGACAGGACGGCACCGCCGCGGTCCTTCAGGGTCAGGCGCAGCAGGTGCAGGTCGGGCAGCGCGTCCGCGAAGTCGACGGTGAACGTGCGGGCGACCGACGCCGGGGCGAGGTTCACCTCGGCGCTGCTCGGCGCTCCCAGCCGGTCGCCGTTGAGGTCGTGAAGCTGCGCGGTGACGGTCGCACCCCCCAGCGCGCGGCTCGTGTGGTTGACCGCGCACACCTCCCAGCGGAGCGGGTCCGCCTGGACGTGCAGCGGCTCGCAGGCGCTGCGGGCCCCGTAGTAGGCCCCGTTGACGTCGAAGTCGTAGTCGTACGTCTGCCAGACGGTGCTGTGCCAGGCCGGGTGGGACATCCACAGCATCAGGCCGGAGGCGTCGTTCCAGAGGTTGGCGTTCCACGCCTCGAACATGGCGCGGACGTTGTCGAAGTTGACGAACTGTGCCTTGCGTGTGAAGTCGTCCAGGTCCGTCGCGGCGCCGAGGCGCTCCTCGATGGCCGCCCTGTAGCCCTGCGGTGCCTGATTGCCGTGCTCGCTCCAGTCGTGGTGGTACCAGACGTCGCCGATCGGCCAGGCCGGCTCGTCACCGGCCATGGCGCGCGTGCCGGCGGCGGTGGAGACCACGGGCATGCCGATCTCGCTGTGGAAGCCGAAGCTGTTGCTGCCGTAGGAGGACGGGTCGTAGTACTTGTGCGGCTCGACCCAGTTGTACGGTCCGCCGCCGTTGATGATCCCGCCGGCCGAGTTGTTCTGGTAGAGGATGCCCGGGGCCAGCCGCTCGACCGCCTCGCGCATGCCCGCGTCGATCGCGGCCGGCGGGTTGCCCTCGTTCGCGCCGCACCAGACCACGACGCACGGGTGGATGCGGTACCGCAGTACGGTGTCCCGCGCGATCGTGTTGAAGGCGTCGTGGTCCGGCGGGTCCATGCCCCAGGCATTGGGGAAGTCGTTCCACACCAGGATGCCGTGCTCGTCGCAACTGGCGTAGAACTCCTCGCGGTTGCTGCTGCCGACCCAGTTGCGGATCATGGTGAAGTTCATGTCGCGGTGCATCCGCACGGCGGCGTCCATCCGCTCGGCGGGCATCCGGCGCAGCAGCTCGTCCCAGCCCCAGTTGCCGCCGCGCGCCAGGACCCGGACACCGTTGACGCTGATCTTCAGCGGCTCGGGAGTGTTCGTGGCGGAGACCACGTCGGTCCAGGTCTCGCCGTCGTCGGACACCTGGACGACGTAGGTCTTCGGATAGGCCGTCTCCCACATGACGGCCACCCGGTCGAACGTCCGCCCGGAGCCGAGGTCGACCTGGATCCACTGGTGGTCCTCCGCCTTCGAGGACCACCGGGTGCCGCTGTCGCCGTCGGTGGCGTGGGCGGCGGGGTGGTCGGCTTCCTCGGTCGACGCGGTCGCCGGGCGGTGAAGGGCGAGGTCGGTCCCCGGCTCCTTGCTGTCGATCACCGACAGGGACCACAGCGAGTTCCCCCAGCTCGTCTGCCGCAGACCGCAGGCGATCCGGACGAAGCGGGCGGTCCGGGCCTCGAAGTCGTGCGTCCGCAGACTGGCGTTTCCCCGGTTGAACAGCAGGGGCACCGCCGTGTTGTCGACGTGTGCGGCGTCGGCCCAGGTCTCGTCGTCGGCGGACACCTGGACGACGTAGGTGGCGGCGTACGCCTGCTCCCACACCAGGTCGACGCGGTCGAAGGACTGCGGGGAGCCGAGGTCGACACGTATCCACTGGTCGTCCTCGTAGGCCGAGGACCACCGGGTGCCGGAGTCGCCGTCGGTCGCGTTGCCGGGCCCCAGGTCGTCGCCACTGGTGCTGGAGGCGGTGGCCGGCGCGTGCAGGGCGAGGTCGACGCCGGGACGGCCGCTGTCGGCCACGGACAGCGACCACAGGGAGCTGCCCCAGCTGGTGGCCCTGGTCAGGCACCTGATCCGTACGTACCGGGCCTGCTGCGGGCCGGTGGGCACGGACTGCGCGCAGGCGTTGCCGTAGGTGGCGAAGGGCAGCGGCACCTCGTACTCGTAACCGAACTGGCGGATGCCGAACCGGGTGGTCCGCCGGTCGCTCTCCGCGCCGTCCACGGTGGCCCGGAGAGTCAGGTCGTGCAGGTGCGGGTCGCCCATGCCGTTGGGCCACCACAACTCGGGGTTCTTCACCCGCAGGGCGGGACGGGTGTCGGGGCGGAAGGTGACGTCCAGGCTCTGGCCGGCCGGGATCGTGACGACGGTGGAGACGTTCACGTCGTCGAAGGCCGCGGAGACCGTGGCCGTGCGGTCGGTCGCGCCGGCGTTGCGGACCGGGACGGTGAGGGTCAGCTCGGCGACCGAGGTGTCGGGAAGGTGGGGCAGGACCGTGTCGACGCGCGGGTCACCGATCACGACGTCGCCGGTGGACCTGAGCCGGACGTGGTTCCAGATGCCGGCGGCGCGGTCGCGCACGGCGGGCATCCAGTCCCACCCGGAAGCGGCCAGGTACGTGGGCGAGTTGAGGTTCATCTGTCCCGCGCCGGCGTCCACCCAGGACTCACCCGCCGGTCCCTTGTCTCCGGGGCTTCCCGGAACCGGCATCGGCGTGATCCGGACCGCGAGGGCGTGCTCGCGCCGGTCCGCGACGAGCGCGGTGACGTCGTGGGCGCAGCGGGCGAAGGGGTAGGTCAGCCGGCCCACACTGCCGCCGTTGAGCCAGATGTCCGCCTGGTGGTTGACTCCGTCGCACTCCAGCCACACCCTGCGGCCGGGCCCCGTGCGCAGGCCCCCGGGCAGGGTGAATTCCCGCCGGTACCACCAGGAGTGGCGCGAGAGGGCCTCGGGAACGCGCAGGTTGTTCAGGCCGGCGACCGGGTCGGGCAGCAGGCCCTGCTCGACGAGTGAGGCCAGCACCGTGCCGGGCACGGTCGCGGGCAGCCAGTCGCTGGTGTCCACGTCCGGCACCGACAGGTGGGCCCCGTCGCGCTGCTCCCGGTCGTCGAGAGTCAGCGTCCAGCCGGACTCCAGGACCACCGTGCCGTCGTCGGCGACCACGAGCGACGGCGCCTGGCCGTGGTGCGTGCCCCAGTCCGTCCAGCCCGACGCCGCCGGGCGGTGGCCGCCTACGGTGCCGTAGACCTCGAATCCGTTGAGGCCCAGCGGGTTGACGCTGGAACGCCGGTGCGAGGTCATGCGCACCCAGCGGGCGGTCACCGGACGGGGCAGCCGGATCTCCACGACGCCACCCGTTCCGGCGGTGGTGCGGTAGACGCCGGTCCACGACTCGTGGTCCTGGGAGGTCTCCACGACGAAGTCGGTGGCGTAACTCGAGAGGATCTCCTTGCCGGTGGTGCCGTCGGCCCAGTTGCCGCTCGGCGGCGGTACGAAGACCGGGTCGCCCGCAGCGGCTTCGAACGTCAGACGGATGTCGGTGACCTCGCAGTCCGTCTGGAGATCGACCGCGACCCACTGCGGATCGCCGTCGGCCGCCCGCCATCCGGTGCCGCGCACACCCTGAACCGTCATCCCGTCGACCACGAAGGAGGCCGGGGTGGGCGCGTACGCGGTCGAGGAGACCTCGACCGGGCGGTAGACCGCCAGATCACCGGAAGTGGAGTGCGCGGCGGAGGCGCCTGCGCGCTCGGTGGCGTAAGCGGCCGCCGGCAACACTCCGCCGAGTCCGAGGCCGGCCAGGAGGGTGGAACCGGAGGCTACGACCGACCGCCGGGAGGGATGGCGGGGCGCCGAATCACCGTGAGCTGCCATGTGTGGGGCGTCCAATCGGGTGACGATGCGGGGAGGAAGGTCTTGGCCGACGTGGCTCCAGGCAGCGAGCTGCCCTGCCTGACAACGTTGCCATAGGCTGTTTCGTTGAACGGCTTGTGTCAAGAGGTGTGACACGACTGGGAATTGCCGGCTCGACTCGGCATCGCTCGCCGCACACCTGGAAACGGTGGCTGGTCACATGTTTCTCGCGGCGGACGCGACGGGGCGGGGAGAGCGGGGCAGGGAGAACCAAGAACCCCAGCCACCCCTGGACCGCGAGGCAGGGGCAGCCGGAGCCCCGGCCACCCCGCCGGCTGCCGCCCCGCCGTGGCGACCGGACGTCCTGGGCAGCGGTCCTCGCCTCTTGAGGTCGTACCCGCGTTTCAGGAGACGGATCGGCATCGACGGCAACCCACCGTCGGGCCGGGCACGGATCCCCACGGATTCGGTGCGTGCGCAGTCTCGCTGCTCGTGGTGCGGGCGCTCGGCATCCCAAAGACCGCTCCGCCCGATCGGGCAGAGTTGTGGCCTTGTCGCGCACTCGGCGTCCAAGGCCCGGCGTACGAGGCGAGCCCGTGAACCCGGCCGAGGAGACCCCCGCGAGGTCGGGTCCGGCTGCCTGTAATGCCGACAGCCGGAAGCCGACAAGGGACGACTGTCCGATTTGGTCGATTCGAGCCGAAGCGGCAGGCGAGACCCGTTTGACAGAATGAAAATGACCGACCATATTGGATTCGTCGCCACACACTTGGCGTTCATCGACGGGGCTTGGGGGTGCTGTGATCAACCGGTCCAGCGAGCCCACCTGCACGGATCCGGCCGCCGGGAGACCCGGGCGAACGGTCGGAGCCGTGGCCCTGTCCCGCGAAGCCGTCGGTGCCGGCCACTCGGCGGCGGGTCTCCCTCGTGACGATGTGGAGAGCTGCATGACCGAGTCCATCCCCACCGATCCGATCGAGCCGTCCGAGGCGGACGCCTTGTTCCGCAGCCCGTCCCGCGCCCCGCGGAGAAGCGACGGGCCGTCTCTCGCGTTGCGGAGAGGGCCCGGGCCCTCTCCGGCCGTCCGCGACGAGCCGGCCGGGCCCCGGAGCGAAGCCCCCTGGCTTGGATCCGCCGGACCGGTCACCGCCGGCCTCGTGGCCGCGTTATGCGCCTTCCGTCAGCACCCGGGCCTCCTTGCCGGCCGGTACGCGTGCGAAGGAGGAGCGGCAACCGGCCGCGGGACCCGCCGCGCCGTCCTCCGGCCGGCGTAGGTGCTCTCGTCGGTTGTCCCTGAGGCCCGCACCGATATCCGCGCCGACCACGGTCCCGGGAGCGGTCGGCCGTAGGGGAAACCGGCGCACACGCCTCGCCGCGGCGGGCAGCGCCTCCTGTCGCGGTTCGCCGCGCACGCGGGCGGCTGGGCCGCCGCCGACGGCCGACGGAGGCGGCGCGCAGCGCGGCGGCTCACACACCTTTCCGCACACCATGCTCCGCAGAGGTTTCCGAGCAACGTATGAACGAGGGATCCGGGTCGGGCAACGTCCTGGACGGCCATGTACGCCGATGGGGATGCCCGCCGTCCGTACGACCCGTATGAGCAGCACATCGAAGACATGAGCCGACCGTGACCGGGCCGGCGCCGCTGACCGGTGCGTGAGGCGGTGGCGGGAGACGAACGGAGTCGGTGGCAAGGAGAGATGCACGATGACAGGGTTGTCGCGCGAGTCAGGTGATCACGCCATCCAGTTCTCCGTCCTGGGACCGGTGCAAGTCCGGCGGGGCGGCAGCGAGCTGCTGCTCGGCCCGAAGCAGCAGCGGCTCATCCTCGCTGTGCTCCTGGCTCGTGCCGGGCGGCCTGTGTCGATGCACGAGTTCATCGATCTGCTGTGGGACGGTGATCCGCCGTCGAGTGCGACCAACGCGGTGCACCGGTACGTCGGAGCACTGCGCCGGCTCCTGGAACCGGACCTGCCCGCGAGGTCGCCCGGGCGGTGGCTCGCCCGGCAGGCGGGTGGATACCTGCTGCGCGTCGATGCCGACTGCCTCGACCTGCTGAACTTCCGGGCTCTGGTCGATCAGGCACGGCAGGCGGACGCAGCGGGCGACCCGACGGGCTCCGTCGGGCTGTTCACCACCGCTCTGGGCCTGTGGCAGGGTCGGTGCGCGGCGGACCTGGAACCGGTCAGCGGCAGCCACCCCGCCTTCGTCATGCTGGAGCACGAATACGTGTCGGTGGTGTGCGAGGCAGCGGACAGGGCGCTGAGTTGCCATCGTGCCGAGTCGGTGTTGTTGCCGTTGCGGCAGGCCGCGGAGCGCAATCCGCTGGACGAGGCGCTGCTGGCGCGCCTGCTGCTGGTGCTCGCTTCGGACGGCAAGCAGGCCGAGGCCCTGGCGATGTACGAGGAGATCCGGCTGCGGTTGCTGGAGGAACTGAGTGTGGACCCCGGCGCGGAGCTGCGGGCCGCCCACGAGCGGATTCTTCGGCACCGCGTCGACACAGGCACGCCCGCGGAGGCGGAGAAGGACAGGGGAGCCGCTGCCTGCGGTCCACCGGTTCCGGCCGGTTCCGGGGCGTCCCGCCCGTCGTCGGTGAGAACGGCACGACCGGCCCAGTTGCCTCCCGCCCTGCCGGGATTCACGGGACGTGAGGACGCACTCGCGCAGGCCCGAGCCCTTGCCGCGCGGGGTGGGGGTGCTTTGCGGGTGCTGGCCGTCGACGGCATGCCCGGCATCGGAAAGACCGCTCTGGCCGTGCACTTCGCCCACCAGGTCGCCTCCGACTTCCCCGACGGACAGCTCTACGCCGACCTGCGCGGCTTCGCGCCGGACGGCGAACCCACCGACCCCACCGACATCCTCCAGGGCTTCCTCGACGCCCTCGGTGTCGCCCCCCAACGCGTCCCCACCCAGCCCGACACGCGCTCCGCGCTCTACCGCAGCGTCCTGGCCGACCGACGCGTCCTCGTCGTCCTCGACAACGCACGCGACCTCGCCCAGATCAGACCCCTGCTGCCCGGGACCGGCAACTGCATGGTCATCATCACCAGCCGCAGCCGCCTCACCGCACTGGCCACCGCCCACGGAGCACACCTGCTCACCCTCGACGTCCCCACCGCCACCGAAGCGACCACCACCTTCCTCGAACGCGTCCGCACCAGCCGCCCGCACGACGGCGCCCACGAGATCCGCCCCCTTGTCGAACGCTGCGGCCGCCTCCCCCTCGCCGTCGCCATCGTCGCCGCCCGAGCCGCCGCCTACCCCGAGCGCAGCCTCCACGACATCGACCTCGAACTGTCCACCAGCGGCCACAGCCTGGACGGCTTCAGCGACGACAACCTGGACAACGACGTACGAGGCGTCTTCTCCTGGTCCTACCGCACACTCGGCCCCCGGGCCGCACACCTTTTCCGCCTCCTCCCCCAGCACCCCGGCCCCGACGTCACCACCGCCGCCCTCGCCAGCATGGCCGGCATCACACCGCACGAAGCGGCCCAGGCCGTGGGCGAACTCGTACGAGCCAGACTGCTGACCGCGCGTGGGCGCAACCGTTACCGGGCCCACGACTTGATCCTCGCGTACGCCGCCGAACTGTCCGTCCAGTACCAGCCGGACCGGCCGGCCGTCCGGTCCCGCATGTACGACCACTACCGCCAGACCGCTCACGCGGCGAACCTCCTGCTGCGGCCCGGACCCCAGCCGGTCGCTCCTCAGTCGCCCCTGCCGTCCGTGACGCCGGAGCCGCTGGCGGACACCGCCGCGGCGACAGCCTGGTACACCCAGGAGCGGGCGGTACTGCGTTCGGTGGTGGAAACGGCAGCCGCGCACGGCGACGGCCGGACGGCGTGGGAACTCGCCGTGACCCTGCAGATGTGCCAGCAGCGCATGGGATGGTGGCACGACTGGGCCGCCACCATGCGGGCCGCCCTCGGAGCGGCACGCAAGGCCGATGACGTGGAGGGCATGGCGCGGACCCATCACGGCCTGGCCGGCGCCCTGCACTACCTCGGTGACCAGCCCGGTGCGCTGCGCCACCTGGAACACGCACGTCACCACTTCGAACAACTGCACTCCACCGCCGACCTGGCACACGTGCTGCGGAACCTCGGGCTCGTGCGTCACACCCAGGGGGACCACCTCCGCGCCCTGCGTCATTTGGAAACGGCCTTGGACCTGCTGAGCGGGCCCGAGCCGGGCCAGCTCAAGGCCACGATTCTGTGCATGGCCGGAATGACTCGTGTGAAACTCGGTGACCTGGGGGAGGCTCTGCGACTGCTGCGCACCGCTGTCGCGATGTTCCGCGAGCTGCGCGACCTCAACGGTGAGGGAGTGACCCTGACGGTGATCGGGCAGGTGTTCGACCAGTGGCGCGACTACGCCCGGTCGGTCTCGTACTACGAACGGGGCATCGAACGGCTGCGGCTGGCCGGCAGCCGGGCGAACGTCGCGGAGGAATTGATGGCGCTCGGCGACGTACGGCTCGATGCCCGGGACGTGGCGGGAGCACGACAGGCCTGGACCGAAGCCCTCGGAAGCCTGGACGATCCCGACCTGCCGCTGGTCGTCCAGGCCCGGGAGAAACTGGCCCAGTTGGACACGGCGAAGGAGGAGCGCCGAGCGGCATCGGTCATTTGACTACACGCAAGGTTCCAGGGCCATGGCCGCACCCGCCGCCGGCGGCCCGGGGCACCCGCCGAGTGGGCCATCACTCCCGGACCGGCCCGCGACCGGTGATGCGTGGACGGACCCGGGTCCGTCCTCGTCATCGGGAAACACCTGTAGCACCGCAAGGGTCGGACCATGTATGCCGGCCTGCTGCACGGGCCTCGATATGGGTCGGGGTTCAAGAGATAAGTCGTTAGACAGATTCGGCCGTGCTCGCTGTCGAGAGACAGTGTGTCCGTCGTCCGGCAGTGCGGTTCCGTCGCACCGCCCCACACCCGAAAGGCCACCACCATGCCGTACATCACCGTCGGTCAGGAAAACACCACCGACATCGAGCTGTACTACGAGGACCACGGCACCGGCCGACCCGTCGTCCTCATCCACGGCTACCCCCTCGACGGCCACTCCTGGGAGAAGCAGACCACCGCCCTCCTCGCCGCCGGCTACCGCGTCATCACCTACGACCGCCGTGGCTTCGGCCAGTCCAGCCAGCCCACCACCGGCTACGACTACGACACCTTCGCCGCCGACCTCAACACCCTCATCGAAACCCTCGACCTCCACGGCGCCACCCTCGTCGGTTTCTCCATGGGCACCGGCGAAGTCGCCCGCTACCTCTCCACCTACGGCTCCGCCCGCATCGCCAAGGCCGCCTTCCTCGCCTCCCTGGAGCCCTTCCTGCTCAAGACCGACGACAACCCCACCGGCGCCGGCGACCACGCCTTCTTCCAGGGCGTCTCCGACACCGCCAAGAACGACCGCTACGCCTACTTCACCACCTTCTACAACGACTTCTACAACCTCGACGAAAACCTCGGCACCCGCATCAGCGAAGAAGCCGTCCGCAACAGCTGGAACGTCGCCGCCGGCGGCAGCGCCCACGCCGCCTGGGCCGCCCCCCTCACCTGGCCCACCGACTTCCGCAACGACATCCCCAAGATCGACGTCCCCGCCCTCATCCTCCACGGCACCGCCGACAACATCCTCCCCATCGACTCCACCGGCCGCCCCTTCCACAAGGCCCTCCCGCACGCCGACTACGTCGAGATCGACGGTGCCCCCCACGGCCTCCTGTGGACCCACGCCGAGGAAGTCAACAACGCCCTCCTCACCTTCCTCGCCAAGTAGTCGCTGCCGAGGCCACGGTGGCCCACTCCGCGATCCAGCGGTGCGGGCCACCCGGGCGCACCTCCCGCGTACGACCCGGAGCAGTGAGTCCGTGCATCCTCCCGGGCCCGAGGATCCCTCGCGGCCACGTCCGGAGCCGGCGGGACGGACCGGAACACCTGCCTGACCTGTCTCCGGCCACGTCGATTGACAGACGTCAGGGACGTCGTCCCCGTACCCGCGATCTCCTGGCCTTTCTCGCGCCGACCGGAGGCGGGCGTCAGCACCGTGGATCCGGCGCACGCGGCGGAGCAAATCGCGCCACGGACGATGGCTTTCCATCTGTACAAGATGTCTCCGCGGCCGGGTCAGCTCCCGACGGAAACTCGACCGCGCATCACAGGAACTCGGTGATCACACATGAGACGAAGCGCCGTCGAGGCACCCGCGTGGGAGCGTCCGGGCGCGGCCGACCGGTTCCATCTGGCGTCCGTACCGGAAGCGCCGGCGATGAGGGCCGTGGGAGGGGGCGAGGACCGGGACGCCCTCCCGGTGACGCTCACCCTGACGGCGAGCGACGTGCTCACGGAGGAGGGCGCTCAGGCCTACCTCCGCGGGGCGTCGGGTGTGCGCGTGGTGCCCTGGGAGGACCGACACGGTGCCGACGTGGCACTGGTGCTGGCCCACAAGGTCACCCTGGCGACGTTCAAACGTATCGAGGAGGTAACCGGGCCGAACCAGGGACGGGGGCTGCCGGTGCTGCTGGCGGTGGACTCGATCAGCGAGCGACACCTGTTGTACGCGGTCGACCGCGGGGTGGTGGGTGTGCTGCTGCGCGGCGAGGTCGGTTACGCCGACATCGTGCGGGCGAGCCGCAGGGCGCTGCAGGGGGAGTCGCCGCTGCCGCCCACCCTGGTGCGCGCGCTGGTCGAGCGCCTTCGCTCGCTGCCCGCGCACCAGCCCGGTTCGTCCGAGCTGTCCGCCCGGGAGGTGGACGTCCTGCGGCTGCTGGCCGAGGGATTGAGCACCGCCGAGGTGGCGGGACGCCTCAACTACTCGGAACGCACGATCAAGAACGTGCTGCACGACGTCATCACCCGGCTTGGCCTGCGCAACCGGACTCAGGCGGTGGCCTACGCCATCCGCAACGGTGCGCTGTGAGAACGACACCGCGGGCCGGTGGCCGGCCGCCGGCGAGGCGGGGGACACGTCCCGCGTGAGCCGCCACGTACCGTCTGACGCCCCACCAGGCCGGGATGACCCGCCTCACGGTCGACGGGCTGACGAGCCAGCGGATCGGCCCGCAGCTGCGCACTGGAGCCATCGCACGGTCGCGAGTCATCGTCACATGTCTTCGCCGAGACAGGTGTGACCTCGCGCCGGCACCTGCCCGCGGCGCTCCGCGCTGACGCCCAAGGAAACGGGCCACATCGCCGCCTTGACAGGGAGGGTTCGACGAAGAAACCCTGTGCTTCGGAATGTGTTCACCCCATCAGGCACCCAGGCGTCGCCGCTCGCCGAGCGGCCCGTGACCCGGTGCGGGGCCGTCGCGGAAGCGGGAAACACGTATGACCGACTGGCACAAGACAGCCTGCAGCCTCTGCTACGTCAACTGCGGTCTGGAGGTGGCGATCGACCAGCGTGCGATCACCCGCGTCCGCGGCGACAAGGAGAACCCACGCACCCGGGGCTACCTCTGCCAGAAGCCGCAGCGACTGACGTGGTACGGCGACCACCCGGACCGTCTCACCACGCCGCTGCGCCGCCGCCCCGACGGCGGCCACGAGCCCGTGGACTGGGACACCGCGCTGACCGACATCGCGCGGCGCCTGCGTGACATCCGGGACACCACCGAGCCGGGAGGCCCCGGCGCGCTCGCCTACGTCGGCGGCGGGGGCCAGGGCAACCACTCCGGTGGTGCGTACGGGAACGCGCTGATGAGCTGGATGAACTCCACGCGGCTCTTCGGCGCCCTGTCGCAGGAGAAGACCGGGGACTTCTGGGTCAACGGCAAACTGTTCGGGGGGCAGGTCTGCCACACGTCCGAGGGCGTCGAGGAGTGCGACCTCCTGGTGGCGATCGGCTGCAACCCGTGGCTGGCACACGGCTTCAACCGGGCTCGCACCGCGGTGAACACCATCAAGAACGACCCCGGCCGGAAGATGATCGTCATCGATCCGCGGCGCACCGAGACGGCGGACGTCGCCGACGTCCACCTGCCGTTGCGGCCCGGAACCGACGCCTACCTGCTGGGTGCGATCCTCGCCCTGATCGTGCGGCGCGGCGGCGCGGACGAGGCGTTCCTGCGGGAACACACCGAGGGATACGAACAGGTCGCCGACGCCCTGCTCCGCATCCCCGTCGACGAGTGGATCGCGCACGCCGAGGTGCCGCGGTCTCAGGTGGAGCGGGCCGTGGAGCTGATCCTGGCCGCGCGGTCGATGACCGTCCGCGTCGAACTGGGCGTCCAGCAGGGGCGCAACTCCACGCTCAACAGCTACCTCGAGAAGCTGCTGTACCTGGTCACCGGGCACTTCGGCCGGCCGGGCACCAACGCCCTGCACTCCTGGCTGATCCCGTTGTGGAAGGAATCCCACGGGGAGCGCTCGCAGATCACCGGGTTCGAGTACATCGGCGGGTACCTGCCCATGAACACCCTGGCCGAGGAGGTCCTCGCCGACCATCCGCACCGGGCCCGTGCCATATGGGTGGACTCGTCCAATCCGGCCAACACCGCGGCGGACACGGCGTCCGTCGAGCGCGCCCTCTCGGAGTGCGAACTGTCGGTGGTCGTCGACATCGCCTACACGGAGACGGCGGCACTGGCCGATTACGTCCTGCCCGCGGCCTCGCAGCACGAGAAGTGGGAGTGGACGTTCTTCGACTTCGAGTGGCCGACGAACTACTTCCAGCTCCGGCGGCCGCTGTTCGCTCCGCTGCCGGGCACCCTGGTGGAGGCCGAGATCTACACCCGGCTTCTGGAGAAGCTCGGCGCTCTGCCGGACCGGGCGGAGCTCGACCGGCTCACGGAGCTGGCCCGCACCGACCGGCCGAACCTGCTGCGGCACGCCGCTGCCGCCCTGCGCAAGGCCCCGGGCATCGCCCCCGTCCTGCTGTACCGCACACTCGGCCGTACGCTCCCCGAGGGCGCGGCCTCCGCGGCGGTCCTGTGGCCCGGCTGCCACACCGCCGCGCACCGGCTGGGACCCGCCGTCCAACGGGCGCTGGACACCGAGGCGTCCGGGACCGCACTCGGCGAGGAACTCTTCGACCGTGTCCTGCGGTCACCGAGCGGTCTCGCCTTCAGCAAGCACACCTACGACGAGGTGTGGAGCCTGATGCGCAGCGAACGCGTCACGCTCGCCGTGCCCGAACTGCTCACCTGGCTCACGTCCCTGGACCCGGCCACCGACCGCCATGACCCCGAGTTCCCGCTGTCCCTGATCAACGGTCAGCGCCGCAGCCACAACGCCAACCAGATCCTGCGCCCGCCCGCATGGCGCAAGAGCGACCCGGACGGCGCGCTGCGCGCCCGTTCCGAGGACCTCTCCGCCGCCGGTGTCGCCCCGGGCGACTGGGTGGCCGTGGTGTCGAGGACCGGACGCCTGGTCGCGCGGGCCGAGGCCGACGAGACGCTGCGGGCCGGGCAGGTGGCCCTGCCCCACGGCTTCGGCATGTCGGTCCCCGACGGCCGCGGTGGGCGTGTCACCCATGGACCGCGGATCAATCTGCTCACCGACGCCACCGACCGCGACCCGATCGCCGGCACACCGCACCACAAGGACATGCCGGTACGACTGGAACGGCCGACCCCCGAGGAACTGGAGACCGCCCAGCGGGACAGCGAGCGTGTGCACATGTTGATGCACACCTGACCGACAACAGCGGCGATCGCATACCTGGCATGCACGGTCTCCCACGCGCCCGGCACACCGTCCCGGCGGACACCGGGCACTCGGCGCATGCGGGGCGCCCCCAGGCGACGGCGCGGACGATGGCGAGCTTCCGGGACGGCGTACGGTCACGGCGTCCCCGCGGTGAGCGACGGCGCTTCCCCGGTCGCCGGGCGGCTCACGGCCGGTCAGGCATCCGGGGCGGGCACGGAGTCGGGGCGCAGCCAGGCAGACGCGAAGTCCACGTGTTCGGCGCCCAGTCCGTGGGGCTCGTCGGTGTAGAACCGCAGCCGGACACCGTCGGGGTCGGGAACCACCAGGAGATGGCCGACCAGGCGACGATGGGCGGTGAATGGGTCACGCCGAGCGTGTCGAGGTGACGGATCCAGCCGTCGAGTTCCGCCCGGCCCGTCACCGTGAAGGTCAGCGGGTCGAAGCCGGCCAGCCGTGCGGCGGTCGCCGGGTCGAGACGCAGTTCCACGGGCACGTCCACACCCGGGATGTCGAGGATGACGGCGCACAGCTCCCCGTCCGGGGTGACGTGGTCGAACTCCTCAAGGCGACGTGCGCCCAGGACGGAGCCGTACGAGGCGATGCTCCGCTCCAGATCCGACACGGGAATCTTGATGTGGTGCAGACCCCGCACCACGGGTCGGGCGGACATGCGGAACACTCTCCTTGGATATGCGCACCCCACTGCCGGGGCACCGCCGAACATACTCCCCGGGCAGTGGAGCCGTTCGTGCACGGAAACTGTCCCAGCGTGCACATGTTCGCCGTCAGAGCCACATACGGAGGGCGATCCGTGGCCCGGAGGTGTGACCCGGTGGCATTCTTCGGGCATGGCAACCTCATTCCCCGAGATCGGTGATCGTCCCGACGATCTCGCCTCCGCCGCCGAAGTGCGGCTGGACGACGGTCAGCTCGCCCGGGCCGCCCGGTACGCAAGCCGCGAGGAGGTCCGAGCAGGCGACGTCCTCTACCAGGTCGAGGACGATTCGGTCGACCTCTTCCTGTGCGAGACAGCGACGCTGGAGGCGATCATCCCGTCCTCGGAGGGCGGCGACGGGCACCTCTTCATGACGCACGGCCCCGGCCAGTTCGCGGGCGAACTCAACCTGCTCACCGGGCAGCGGCGCGGGCTGACCGTACGCGTGGCGACCGGTGGCACGATCCACCGGGTGCAGCCGGCGGCCTTCCGCCGGCTGATGGCCCAGGAGACCGATCTCTCCGACCTTCTCCTGCGCGCGATCCTCGCCCGGCGCCGGCTGCTGCGCCAGGCGACGGAACAGACGCTGCGGATCGTCGGCGACGCCGGGTCGGCCGCGGGCCTGGCCATGCGCACCTTCCTGGACCGTCAGGGCGTGCCGCACCGGTGGCTCGACAGCGGCTCCCCGCAGGGCGCGGACGCGATGCGCTCGTCCGGTCTCGCCGAGGAGGACCTGCCCGCGGCACTGTCGTCGCGCGAGGCGACGCCACGTGTGACCCCGGGCGTGCTGAGCCAGCAGCTCAACCTCGCCTACCGCCGTACCGGACGCGGCTCGGCCGACCTCACCGTCGTGGGCGCCGGTCCGGCCGGGCTGGCGGCCGCGGTGTACGGCGCCTCGGAGGGCCTGGAGACGGTGCTGCTGGACGGGGTGGCCGTCGGCGGCCAGGCCGCCACGAGCGCACGTATCGAGAACTACCTCGGTTTCCCCTTCGGGCTCAGCGGAGCCGATCTGACCGCGCGGGCCGCCGTACAGGCCCTGAAATTCGGAGTGCACCTCGCCAGTCCCTGCGGTGTCGTCGGGCTGAGCACCGAGGGCCGCGACCACGTCGTGACCCTGATGGACGGAACCCGCATCGGGACGCGGGCGGTGATCGTCGCCACCGGAGCGGAATACCGGGCGCTCCCCCTCGACGGCTGGACGGAGCTGACCGGGTGCGGCATCTACTACGCGGCCACCGACCTGGAGGCCCAGGCGGTGGCCGGCCGGCCGGTCGCGGTGGTCGGCGGCGCCAACTCCGCCGGGCAGGCCGCCTTGCACCTGGCCCGGTACGCCTCCGAGGTCACCCTGGTGGTACGGGGAGCCGATCTCGGCGCTCGCATGTCCGCGTACCTCGTGGAACGCATTCTGAACGACCCGCGGATCACCGTGCTCACCGGTACCGAGGTGACGGCGCTGCACGGCAGGCCGCACCTGGAAGGTGTGGACCTGACCACCCGGGCCGACGGCACCGGGGCACGCCGAATCGACTGCGCGGGCCTGTTCTGCTTCATCGGCGCCCGGCCGGCGACGACATGGCTCGGCGGAGTGGTCCTGGACGCGGACGGGTTCGTGCCGACGGACCGGCAGTTGTCGCCGGAGGACCTCGGACCGCGCTGGAAGGAACTGGAGCGCGAGCCGCTGCCGTACGAGACCAGCGTGCCCGGCGTGTTCGCCGCCGGTGACGTGCGTCTGGCGTCGATGAAACGGGTCGCCGCCGCAGTCGGTGACGGCGCCAGCGCCGTCCGTTCGGTCCACCAGTACCTCGCGACGGTCTGAGACGGGAACGCTCAGGAACAGGCCACTGCGCGCTGACGACATCGTTCACATCGACGACGACGTCCATCTGGTGTCGCGCAGCAACACCAACTGGGTGATCGTCAAGGACGGTGTCGACGCCACCGGCCTCGCAGATGAACTGACGCTGCGCGCACCGTAGTCTGCGCCGCCGACTGCTCACGAAGGCTACACGTACCCGGCTGTCTTCAGAACGCGGCGAGAGGCCGGGGAGACAGGCTCCCCGGCCTCTCGGTCCCGCGCTACGCCTCGAAGACCTCGCGCAGCTTGGCCTCGTCCTGCTGGGAGAGGTTGCTGCGGATCAGCTGGGCGTTGCCCTGGGGGAACGCCTCGTGGACTCGGTCCACGACCGCGTCGGAGGTGAGCAGGAACAGAGCGGACGTGCCCTGCTTGACCTCACCCCGGACGCTCTCGATGAAGTCGTCGTCAATGCCGACGTCGGCCAGCGAGCCGCCCAGCGCACCGCTGAAAGCGCCTACGGCGGCGCCGAGCAGCGGCACGAAGAAGATCAGGCCGAACAACATGCCCCAGAAGGTGCCGGACAGCGCGCCCGCGGCAGTCAGGTTGTAAAGCTGCTTGGTCTTGGGGTGCTTGCGACCCTCCGGCCAGGTGACGACCGCCGCGTCGTGGACCTGGACGAGTCCCTGCTTCTGCAGGGACAGCAGGGTGTCCTCGACGCGGTCGGCGCCGTCGGGGGTGGAGAACTTCCAGACGGTGAGAGTGGCCACGAAGCTCCTTTCGGGGACTGGATCGCCGCGTATGACGACAGCGCGGAAGGTGTCGACAGCGCGGAAGGTGTCGTATGCGCTGACGCAGGAGAAGAACCGGGCCGGTACGCTCCGGGGGCCGCCGCCCGGCACCGTGCCGTCGCGGTCTGTCGGCGAGACGCAGAGACAGATATGTACGCGGCCGAGATCAGTGGACAGCACACCCAAGAGGGCAGCACAGATACGTGTGTCACAGGGCGAGGTGCCTGTGACATGTGCGAGACGGAGTCCGAAGCCGGTGTTCCGCCGGTGCCGGGCCGGGTCAGCTCTGCAGCAGTTCGTTCGGTACCTCGGTACCGAGGAAGTCGAGGAGGGCGGCGAGTTTCCGGTCGAGTTCGACACCGACCTCGGTCACCTCCGGGATGCCGAGCCCGGCGAAATGGGTGCTGGGCTGGTCCACGCTGAACCAGGCGGCTCCGGCCTCGTCCTGCCAGATCACGGTGCGCAGCGGCGCGTAGAGCATGGTCCGCGGGTCGTGGCGGTACATGCGCTCGGCGATGGTGTGGTTGCCCATCAAGTACCAGAAGCAGATCGTCTGGTCTCCGGCGCGGCGGAAGACGGGGTGCGCCGCGTTCTTCGCGAAGATCATGAACCCGTGCGGGGCCGCCGAGTCGATGAGCCCGGTGATCTCCGACCAGGAGGCTTCCCGGCGGATCAGGGACTCCAGCTCCTCCTCCGGAACTCGTGGTACGGCGGCCTCGTAGCTCTGCCGGAAGTCGGACACGGACGGCACGGCCACGTCCAGACGCCGCACGGGGAACGTACTCATTTCGCCTCCTGGCTGGTGCGCGGTGCGATCGGCATCGACCATAACGGCGCAGCCGCTGACGCACGACGCACACGTATCCAACGGGCGGTCCGGCGGCCCGTTACTGCACCATCGGGCAAGCGCCCCACAAAAAATCCACAAGTGCCCCTGATCCTGGGGCAGTCCACCACTCGCCAACGGTCGTGCGGAGGGGACCGATATGTTCCTGCCGAGGTTCGTCCGGTCGACGTACCGGTCCGCCGCGCTCGCCCGTGCGACGGCGGACGCGGGCGCGATCTGCGCGGCGCTGCCCACGGTCCTCGGCCCCGGGTATCACCGCTTCGACCTGGTGGTCGAGTGGAGCGACGGCACCCTCGACCGGGCCGAGGGCGCCATGGACGAGGGCTCCGCCGGCAGGCCCGGTGCCGCCGGCCCGGAGCCGGTGGGAGAGCTGGCGGATGTGCGGGCCTTGCTCGCGTCGGCGCTGTCGGGCAGGGGGATCAGCGCCGCCGTTCTGGTGGCCAGGACGGCGGCGGTCGGCACCCGGGTGTGCGGCTGGAGCGTGCGAGACGGCTGGGTGGAAGCCCTGGACCCGCGCGCACTGAGTCTCGCGGTCACTCCCTGCCCGGGCGTACCCGTGGTCCCGAGCATGGTGTCACGCGCCCCCGCCCTGGTCCGCGACCGCCGGCGGCGCCGCCGTCACGTACCGTTGACTTCGTCGAAGGCCTTCAGTGCGTCGCGCAGAGCGGCGCGGGAGGTGATGCCCAGCTTGGGGAACACCCGGTAGAGGTGGGCGCCGGCGGTGCGGGGCGAGATGTTGAGCTGCCGGCCGATCTCCTTGTTGGACAGGCCGCTCGCCGCGAGCTCCGCGATGCGACGCTCCTGTGCGCTCATCTTCACGCCGGTCCTGGCGTCGGCCACCCCGACACCCACGCCGGCCGCGCGCAGTTCGTCCCGCGCGCGCTGCGCCCAGAGCGGCGCCTTCAACTGCTGCTCGAACAGTTCCAGCGCCACACCCAGCTGGACG
Source organism: Streptomyces sp. NPDC001848 (assembly GCF_042891915.1). NCBI lineage: Bacteria > Bacillati > Actinomycetota > Actinomycetes > Kitasatosporales > Streptomycetaceae > Streptomyces > Streptomyces sp. NPDC001848. Next base: position 145,008 of record NZ_JBIATP010000014.1, read on the forward strand.
CGCGCGGCCGTGTACTCCCGGCGCCGGCGGAGCCACTCGCCGTACCAGAGCCGGATACGAGCGTATTCATAGATCCACAGGGAGGCGTCCGGCACCGCCAGGGCCGCCTCGTACAGCCGCCCCGCCTCGTCGTCGGGTGCGACGACCGCGACAGCCGCAGCGAGGGTGACCGCGTGGTGCGGTGAGATGGCGTCCAGACGCGCCTGCCGGCCCGCTTCGACGTGTGCGCGGGCCTCCGCGGTTCTGCCGGTGCGCATCGCGGACTCCACGAGGTCCAGGAACACGCGTGAAAAATGGGGGAAGTGCGAGGGCAGTTCTCCCGGTGGGGTCAACGCGGAGGTCAGCAGGTAGGCCTCCTCGAAGTCCCCCCGGCCGACCGCGGCGCGGGCCCAGGTCTCGTTCACGGTGGACATCAACAGCTGCATGCGTCGCGGCTGGGCCCACGCGGTGATCGTGTCGCAGTGCCGGCGCAGGGCTTCCTCGTCCCCGCGGCCGGACGCGACCATGGCCAGTCCGTAGGTGAAGATGATGTGAATGAGGTTGTACTCGTGCTCGGTGGCGTCCGCGATGCCCTGGGATGCGATCGCCTGAATCCTGTCCCATTCACCCCGCATGAACGCCTCGTGAGCCCTGGCCACCACGCCGAAGCGCAGGCTGTCGTACGCACCGTGGCCGACGGCCTCCCGCCACACGCCGTCGTAGAACGTGAAGCAGTCGAGATACATGGCCGTGTAGATCAGCCAGGTGACGCGCCACAGGGGCGTGTCGGGAGACAGTGCGGCCGTCGCCCGGTCCAGTCGCTCCCGCACGTCATGAGCCGTCCGCGCCGGGTCGGCGACGCAGTCGAAGCACATGCGCGCGGACTCGGAGATCCGGTCGAGCGCGCGGTACACGGGAGGCCACAGTTCCGCGCGTCCTCCCCACACCGCCGCGTTGAGCAGGACGTAGAACGCGTCGTCGAACGCTTCCACGTCCTCCGGGGCGGTGCTTTCGCGCGCCGCCTCCATGGCAGGGGGCAGGATGCGGTAGACCGCGTCGATGTCTCCCTCCCGGTGGAACTGCACGTAGCCCGCGGCTGCCGCGCCTCGCAGTGACTCGGTGGTCTGGCCGGCCAGTTCGTGGGCCGTGTCCAGGAGGCCGGCGATGCCGGCGGCGAACGCGGCCTGCTCCAGGCGGCGGGCGCGTTCGGTGGAGTCCTGGCTGAGTTCCGCGGCACGGCGGTACGCCGTGGCGGCCTCCGCGGCGCCACCACGGGCCATGGCCCGCTCCGCGGCGCGGGTGAGTTCGACGGCGACCGCCTCGTCGGGGTCGTCCGCGGCGTGGGCGAGGTGCAGGGCGCGTCGCTCCGGCTCCGCCTTCAGCACCTCGGCCAGCGCACGGTGCGCGGATCTGCGGCGGCCGGCCGGGGACATGTGCACCACGCAGGAACGGACCAGGGGATGACGGAAGGTGACCTGCTCCGCGACGTGGTCGATACGGACCAGCCCGGTGTGCTCGCTCGTCTCCAGCAGGCCGTCGTGCCACTCCTCGCCCACTGCGCCGAAGGCCGCCCGGATGTCCTCCAGATTTCCGGGACGCTCTCCGTCCAACGCTGTCAGCAACAGGACGAATCGTGGCGCGGAGCCGAGCTGCCGGATGCGGTCGGCGAACACGCTCTCCAGCCGGCTGCTGAGCGGCAGGTTCGTCGGCAGGGCTTCGGCGCCGTCCCGCTGCGCGTCGGTGAGCTGGCTCGGCAGCTCCACCAGGGCGAGCGGGTTGCCTTCGGACTCGTCCAGCAGGCGCCGCCTGGTCGGTTCGGCAAGCCCCGGGTGACTGCTGTCGAGCAGCACCAGCGCATCGCGGGCCGGCAGCGGACCGACATCGAGCACGCGCAGGCCCGTGGGGTCGAGGAAGCCGTGTGCTCCGCTGCGCGCGGCCATGATGAAGGCTGCCCGGCAACTGCTGAGCCTGCGGGTGATGAAGGTCAGCACCTCGGCGCTGGAACGGTCGATCCAGTGCACGTCGTCCACCACCACGCACAGTGGCTGCCGCTTGGCCGCGGCCTGGAGCAGCGCCAGGGCCGCCGCCGAGATGGCGAAGCGTCCCGGCGCCGAGCCCTCACGGATGGAGAGCGCCTGTTCCAGCACGCCGCTCTGGAAGGACGGCAGTCCCGCGAGGTGATCGAACAGCGGATACAGAAGCTGGTGCAGCGCGGAGAACGCGAGTTCCTGCTCGCTCTCGACTCCGACGACCTGGAGCACACGCAGTCCGCCCGTCCGGGCGTGGGCGGTCACGGCGTCCAGCAGCGCGGTCTTCCCCACCCCGGGGTCGCCTTGGAGCAGCAGCGCTGCTCCCTCGTTCTCCGCCTCGACCAGCAGTGCTTCCAGGGCATGCAACTCGGACGTACGGCCCACCAACGACAACGTTCCTCCCACGCCGGAGGGCGGTTGCCCCTGCCGGCGCTCACATGATGGCTGCCGGCGGGCGCGTGTCGCATCTGTCGGTCGACTGGTATCGGCCGGGTTTCAGCAGCCTTCGGCCAGGAAGCCGAGCACTTCCCGCGCGACCTCCTCGTGGTGCTGGAAAAGGAAGCCGTGACCGGAGTCGGGATACGTTTGCACCCGCGCGTCGGGCAGCAGGCCCGCGAGCAGATGGGACGCGCTGGGCGGTGTGACGAGGTCGTGGTCGCCGTGCACCACGAGCGCGGGGTGCCTGATGTGGGAGAGCCTTTCCAAAGCACCGTGATCCGGGAGGCCCCACTCGGTCATCGCCTCGTACTGCGCCTGCCTGGCCGATCGGCCGGCCGGCAGGTCCCGGTCGTGCTCCCGCTCGATGTACCTGCCCAGAAACTCGAGCCCACTGCGCTGACTGGACTCGGTGTGATGGAAGAAGGTGTAGAGGTAGTCCTCCAGGCTCGGCTGGTCGACGTCGGCGCGGGCGAAGATGTCGTCCGGCCAGCCGGGTACGCCCGGGCCACCGCGAGGCGCGGTGGCCGCCAGCACCACGCGGCGGACGGCGGCGGGGCGCGACAGGGCCAGTTCCTGGGCCGTGTAGCCCCCCATCGAGAATCCCAGCAGGTCCGCCTGACGCACCCCGATGGCGGCCATGAAGGCGAGGGTGTCCACCGCTGTCTCCGCGATGGTGCGGGGGGTGTGGCCGGTACTCAGACCGACCCCGGCGTTGTCGAAGGCGATGACATCGCGTTCCACCGCCAGGGCGTTGACCAGTGCCGGGTCCCAGCTGTCCAGGGTGCCCCGGAAGTGGTGGAGCATGAGCAGCGGCGGCTGTGAGCCGGAGGGACCGCAGCGCCGATAGGCGTATCTGACGCCGTTGGCGGCGTCGACGACGTGGTTCGGTGCGTCGATGTACATGTCGGATCCTTCTCCGGGGCCTTGCTTCCCGCTCAGTGGGGAGCACCGTATGCCGTCGAGTGTGTCGGCGCGCCAGGGACGCGGCATCGGACATATGACCATGGGCCCTCAGTTCCGGACGTCGGCGTGCCGCCCTCTCGTGGAGCACAGTCAGTCGACTGATGCGTTGCCGTGTGAGGCCTCCTAGCCTGAACAACGCTGTGGCCACTCACCGCCCGACCGCCGCCCGTGCGCTATCCGTGTGCCATGTGGTTCCGTACAAGAGACCGAGGCAGGTCAGAAATGACAGACTCCTCTTCCGTCGCCCTGGCGGATCTTCAGGTGACGCGTTCCGAGCCCGACATCGACCCACGACTGCTGCGGGCGTTCCTGGCTGTCGCCCGGGAAGGTCACTTCGGTCATGCCGCGGACAGTCTCATGGTCGCCCAGTCGGCGTTGAGCAGACAGGTGCAGCAACTCGAACGCCTGCTGGGGGCGCCCCTGTTCACACGTACGTCGCGGGGTGCCCGGCTGACCGCCGTGGGACGGCTCGTGATGCCGCATGCCGAACAGGCCATCGCTCAGAACCGTCGGCTCGTCCGCCTCGCGAGATCGGCGGCCGGGCAGTACGGAACGCGCACATTGACGATCTCCGCACCCCTGCCCAGCCCTCCCGGCGGACTGCTGGCGGAGGCCGTGCGTCATTTCCGCGCCACGCACCCGGACGTGCAGGTCTCGGTCGTGGGACTGGACGACCGCGACGTCGCCGCCGCACTGCGGGACGGCCGCATCGACGCGGCTCTCACCTGGGGCGGGGACCTTGACGCCGAACAGGCGCAGGTACTGCTGGAAGAGGGCGCCGGCGCACTGCTGAGCCGGCATCACGCCTGGGCCGCGGCGCCGGAAATGCCCTTGGCCGCGCTGACCGAGGACCCTGTCCTCTTCCCGGTCCGAGAACGCGAACACTGCTGGGACTCGCTGAGCGAGATGGCCGCCGCCGCACAGGTACGGCTGACCCCCGTGCCCACGGCTCCCTCCGCCGTCCCGGACCTGGTCGCGGCTGGTCTGGGGGTGTCCGTCGTGCCGGCATCCTTCGGCTTCGCCGACTACACGGACGTGGTCTTCGTACCGCTGCCCGGTCTGCACCACCGGATGAGCGTCGTGTGGCACGGCGGAGACAGTTTCGCCGTCGCGGGGGCCTTCGTCGCATCCTGCCGGTCCGCGGCCGCAGGGCTGAGCGCCGCGCACCCCGACATCTGGAGACTGCCCGCAGCCTTTCAGCCGCGCTGACGGGATCCCGGGTTTGCGTCGACGCGGAACACCGCGCACCGTGTCCATGGCAATGCGGCGGCGGGCCCGCGCGGGTTGTGGAATGAATCTGGAATTCCCTCCACTTTTTCTGCGAGAATTCTTGATTATCTCTGGAAGAGCGGCCTCCGACGCGTTCCGGACTTCCCATCACAAATAAATACCCAGGCCCTCCGGTATTCCGTGATAGCTTCCGATTGATTCCGAGGAGCCGGGGAGGAACAATGGTCCGTGGAGGCGTGGAAGAGGATCCACTGGACGGGATCATCGGGCGTGAGCCTGAGATATCGCGTGTCCTGCGCGGCCTTTTTCCGGAGCGGGCAGAAGAGGCAGGTGCCCTTCTCCTCGTGGGTGAGTCCGGCACCGGCAAGACCACCCTGCTGCAGGCCGTGACGGCGGAAGCGGCCCGCCGCGGGACCAGCATCCTCAGCTGCGCCGGCAACCAGGCAGAGCGAACGCTCGAACACGGGGCCCTGCACCAGTTGCTGAGGCCCATCCTGGATCGCCTCCCCCAGTTGCCGGCTCCGCAGCGCGCCGCCCTCTCCCGCGCCCTCGGCATGCAGCACGCGCCTGCCCGGGCCGGCGACACGGAAGGCGGTGGCGACCGGCTGCTCGTCGGGCTCGCGTCCCTGAACCTGCTGCTGGCTTCGGCGAGCGACCGCCCGGTCACGCTCGTCGTGGACGACCTGCAGTGGCTCGACGACTCCTCCTTGGAGACCGTGCTGTTCGTCGCGCGACGCATAGCCGGCGAACCGGTGGGCCTGCTGGCGGCGGTACGCGGCGACAGCGCGTCCCCGCCCATGTGGTCCGCTTTCGAGCCGGTGCCGGTCGGGCCCTTGTCGGGCGAAGCGGCTGGGCGCTTGCTGGACGCGCAGCCTGTGGTTCCGCGGGGCAGGGCGCGCGGGCGGATGCTGCGGCTGGCGGCGGGTAATCCGTTGGCCCTGGTGGAGTTGGCGCGGGAGACCGCGGAGCGGGGCTCTTCGGGGTGGGACGCAGCTGTGGGGGCGGGATTCTCGCTGCCGGCCCGGTTGGAGAAGGCCTTCGCGGAACGGTTGGACGGATTGCCGGAAGCGACACGCCGGGTGCTGTTGTTCGCGGCGGCGGCGGACGGGCCGGACATGAGGGCGGCTTTGTCGGCGGCAGCGTCGGCGCCTGACGGGGGCGTCGAGGCCTGGGCGGCCGCGGAGGACGCGGGACTGGTGCGTCTGGTGAGCGGGAGAGTCGAGTTCCGGCATCCCCTGATGCGGTCCGTGGTGTACGGGACGGCGTCGTTCGCGGAGCGTCGCGAGGTGCATCTGCGGTTGGCCGACGGGCTGGCGGGAGATCCCGACCGGCGGGCATGGCACCTGGCCGCGGCGTCCTTGGCACCGGACGAGTCGGTCGCGGGCGCGCTGGTGGAGACGGCGGGCCGGGCGCGCCGGCGTGGGGGCTATCGCGTGGCGGCCGCGGCGTTGGAGCGTGCGGCGCAGTTGAGCGAACGGGGGTGGTCGCGGGCGCGGCGGTTGCTGGACGCGTGTGATCTCGCCGCGCACGCGGGTGAGCCGTGGTGGGTCGAGACGCTGGCCGGCGAGGTGGCCGCGGCGACGGACGACACCGGGATGCTGGCCGCGGCGGCGTTGCGCAGAGGGTGGGCGCTGGCGGCGACCGGCCGGCAGAAGCCCGCGCTCTCGCATCTGCTGCCGCTGGCCGCCGACATGATGGATGCCTCGCCGGCGACGGCGCTGGACGCGATCAGTCACAGTGCGGTGGTGCTGTACTGCAGCGGTGACGAGGCTTTCCGCCGCCAGGCGCTGGAGTTGCTGGCACGTATCCCGGGGGATGCGGGCTGCGCGTACGAACAGGTGTGGGCCCGCGCCTGTTGTGATCCCTTCGGTGACCGTCGTGGTGTGCTGGCGGCGCTGGAACATGCCGCGGCCGGGGCGGACGGCGTGCCGGGACGGTTGAGCGTGCTGGGAGGCGCAGCGTGGGTCCTGGACGAGACGGCGTTGGCAGTGCGGTTGCTGAGTGCGGTGATGGAACGTCTCCGGACGGTGCCGGCCGCAGGCTCCAGCGCGATGGTGGGACAGACGCTGGCGTTGGCACAGTTCGACGCCGGTGCGTGGGAGGCGGCGTGGGAGTCCGCCGAGGACGCGCGGCGGGTGGCGGAGGAGAACGGGCTGGAGGCGGCGGCGTGGGTGGCCGTCTACGTGAACGCCATGGTGCTGGCCTTGCGCGGGGAGGATGCCCGGGAGCTGATGGCGCAGGCCGTGCAGAGGCTCGACGTGTCGGAGAGCCGGGCGCTGGGCGTGCGTATGGCGATGGTGCGAGCGGCGGTGGCCGCCGCCGCCGGTGATCACGCGGTGGAGTTCGAGTTGCTGCGCGGGTTGTTCACGGCGGGCCCCGATCCGCGGCCGGTGCACTACCACTGCTCCCTGTACGGCGTGGGGGACCTGGCCGCCGCTGCCGTCCGGGTGGGGCGGCCCGAGGAGGCGGTCGCGGTGGTGGACGCGGTCGAGCGGTGGGTGGGCGAGGGGATGTCACCCCGCCTGCGGCTGATCGTGGGGCGGGCGCGGGCGTTGCTGTGCGAGGGGGAGGAAGCGGAAGCGCTGTTCCGTGCGGTCGTGGGGGATCCGGTGGGAGAGCAGTGGCCGTTCGAGCGGGCGGTGGTGTCGCTGGAGTTCGGTGAGTGGCTGCGCCGTAGGCGTCGGATGAGCGAGGCGCGGCCCGAACTGGCGCGGGCCTTGGCGGTGTTCGAGCGGTTGAAGGCGCATCCGTGGGTGGAGCGGACGACGGGAGAGCTGCGGGCCTGTGGGGTGCCCGTGCGGGACGCGGAGGGGAACCCGGGGTCGGTGGAGCGTCTCACCCCGCAGCAGCTGCAGATCGCACGGCTGGCGGCCACGGGGCTCACCAATCGGCAGATCGGCGAGCGGTTGCAGCTGTCCGCTCGCACCGTGGGCTTCCACCTGTACCAGGTGTTCCCCAAGCTGGGGGTCAGCAGGCGGACCCAGCTCCACGACGCGCTCAGCCACGCCGGGAAGCCGCGGGAGCGGACACTGGAACACGTGTCCGGAACCGGGACCATGCCGCTCAGGCGCCCTGTCGCCGACCCCGGCGAGACACCGTCGCGGTTGGTGAGCCGGCGGTAGCCGCAACGCGATCACCGGGTCACATGACCGACGGCCTCCGTCCGTGCCGGTAAGTCAAACAACGGATCACCCCGGACGGCGCGAAGGGAAGAATCGGGGGCCGAGGGCGTCCCACAACCCACGTCGAGCCTCCGTCAGGTGACATGTCGTCACCCGGCAGTCGTGGGTCCGACCGTCTGCCACGGCCGATGGAGTCGCCCGGAAAGGGATCAGACGTCATCATGACCATCATCACGGGCCCACTCGCCGAGCAGGACCGCGACGACACCGGTGCCGTGCTGCAGAGCACCCTGGTGGATCTGCTGGACCTGTCCCTGCTGGCCAAGCAGGCGCACTGGAACGTCTACGGCCCCCGCTTCCGCGCCGTCCACCAGCAGCTCGACGAAGTGGTGACCACGGCCCGGGACTTCGCCGACCAACTCGCCGAGAGGGCGGCCACACTCGGGATCAGCCCGGACGGCCGGGCCGGCACCGTCGCGGAGAGCAGCGGGCTGCCCGCCTTCCAAGCCGGCTGGATCGCCGACGGGAAGGTCGTGGAGGAGATCGTGGAGGTGTTCTCCACCCTCATCGGCCGGATGCGTACCCGCATCGAGGAGGCCGGACGGTCGGATGTCGTGACCCAGGACCTGCTCATCTCCTTGACGGCCGCGCTGGAGAAGCAGAGCTGGATGTTCCAGGCCGAGAACCGCGGATGACCGCGACGGCCAGGCCGCCACACCCTCGATGAACCAGGAGACCACACCGATGGATACCGACCAGCGAATCCTGCACCGGATCACAGAGATGGCGGACGAGGAACGCAGACTGCGGGACGCTCTCGCCGCGGGTGGCGCGAACCGCACTGCTGATCACGACCGACTCGGCGCCCTCGAACGGGAGTTGGATCAGTGCTGGGACCTGCTGCGACAGCGGCGCGCCAGGGCCGAATTCGGGGAAGACCCCGACGAGGCCCGTGTGCGGCCGCAGGCCCAGGTGGAGAACTACCGGTCCTGACTGGCGAAAGGCACGAGGAGGCCTCTGTGGTGTGCGTGCCCGGCAGGGGCAGCCGCCCCTGCCGATCCGGTCCGACCGCGACGGCCTCACAGGAAGACGCCGGTCCGATGAGCCGGACGAGCAGCAATCCCCCTCGTGACCTGGCCGACCGACGGCTGCCGCGTATCGCGGCGCGAGGCCGACGCAGGCCACGCGGAATATCCGGAATATATGGAATATACGGGGAGGTTTGGTCGCTTGAATCCCCGACTTCCCGCCTGGACGCCTCTGACGTATGCGGTTGTCCAGCATGCCGACAGCGACCGAAGGGTTTTCGGTCGCTGTCGGCGATGTGAGGCGGCGGCCAAGGGGAAGCCGCCTGGAGGAACGCCGCATGCCGCAGCGGCAAGCGGCATGCGGCACGGCTTCTCAGTCCACCCAGGAGGCGAACAGCGCGTTGAGTCCCTCCGCCATGGTCGGGTGCGCGATCATCCCGTCCCGCAGCCGAGTGAACGGCATCTGGGCCCACATGGCCGTCTGCACCACGGACAACACCTCCGCCGATTCGGGGCCGAGCAGGGCGGCACCCAGGATCTGTTCGGTGTCCCGGTCGACCACCGCCTTCCACAGGCCTCGCGTGTCCCGTAGTGTGCGCGCCCGCGGGATGGCCTCGACCGGCAGTTTCGCGACCCTGATGGAACGGCCCGTGGCGCGGGCCTGTTCCTCGGTGAGACCGACACGGGCGAGTTCCGGGTCGGTGAACAGGTTCCAGGGCACCAGCCGGCCGGCCGTACTGCGGGCACCCCCGTTGATGTTGGCCTTGACGATGCGGTAGTCGTCCAGCGACACGTGGGTGAACTGCGGGCTGCCGGCCACGTCGCCCACCGCCCAGGTGTGCGGGGCGTCGGTCGCCAGCCTGTCGTCCACCCGTACGAACCCGCGGTCGTCGGTCCGCACCCCCGCCGCCTCCAGGTTGAGGTCGCGTGTGACAGGGTCCCGGCCGGTCGCCGCGAGAACGTCGTCGGCGGTCAGGGTCCGCCCGTCCTCCAGCAGCACCCGCACCGTCTGCCGCTCCCGGACCACTTCCTTCACGGTGATGTCGGTGATCAGTTCGACACCGTCCTGCTGAAGGTATGCCGCCAGAGCCGTGGCGATGTCCCGGTCCTCGCTCCGTAGCAGGTGGGGGCCGCGTTCCAGGACGGTCACCTGACTACCGAACGCGGCGAACATGTGGGCGAACTCCAGCCCTACGTAACCGCCGCCGAGGACCACGAGCCGCTCCGGGATGCGGCGCAGGTCCATGATGCTCTCGCTGGTCAGCGGTCCCGCCTCGGCAAGCCCGGGTATGGCCGCGATGTGCGGCTTCGTCCCCGTGTTGATCACCACGTCGGTGCCGCGTACGACACGGCGGCCTCCGTCGTTGAGGTCGATCTCCACCGTCCGCTCCGCCACGAAGCGCGCCGTGCCCAGGACGAAGTCCATGCCGCTGTCCAGGAACTGCCGGTGGTTCAGCTCGACCATGCCGGAGACGACGCCCTCCTTGTGCGCGCGCAGCAGTTCCAGGTCCACCTGCGGCGTTCCCAGCCGGAGCCCCAGCGACTCGGCGCTGCCGGCCCTGCGGGCCAGCCGGGCGCTGGTCACCAGCGTCTTGGTGGGGATACAGGCGACGTTGATACAGGTGCCGCCGATCATGCCCCGCTCCACCATGACCACCCTGCCGCCGGCCCGCGCGGTGTCCATGGCCAGCGTCTTGCCGGCCTTGCCACCACCCACCACCAGCAGGTCCACATCCTCCACGATGTCCTCCGCAACGCTCATTCCCTCTCCGTCCTCCTCGGCCGTGCACCAGTGGTGCGGTGGGACAGCCGGCGCCTCACGCACCGGTCCCCGGTCAAGGTTCGCCGTTGTGCCAAGCGGCCGTATCAGTCGAATGACCAACCAGCTCGCGGCGCGCTGCGAGAAACGTCTCGCTCCTGACCGTGACGGAGTGCGGAACGAAGAACACCGACAGCGGAGCGACGTGCGCGCCGGTTACCCGGACACAGGTCGCGGGGCCGTCACGAGTGTTCCGGCAGCCCCGACGGCGCAAGGCCAGGTGTCGTCCACCGCCGTGAGTCAACCGACTGATGCCCGTCGAGTGGCCCGGACCTACCTTTTCGGCGTAGCCGCCGGACGGAGCACCACGTCGGTGGAGGGGTACGACCGGTGCGGATCCGGGCGGCGGTCCAGCTGCCGGATCGCCGTCCGGACGGCGAAAGGAGGACATCTCGATGCCCGTGGCACCGCGCCGACGCATCGGCGAAGACCAGGAGTCGGCACAGGCGATACGTTTCACGCTGCTGGGGCCGGTGCGAGCCTGGCGGGGCGAGGCGGAACTCCCGCTCGGCCCGCGTCAGCAACGCCTGATCCTGGCCGCGCTGCTGGCGGGCGCGGGACGGCCCGTCCCGCTGACGGAACTCATCGGCCTGCTGTGGGACGGTGACCCGCCGGTCAGCGCGGTGAACGCGGTCCACCGGTATGTCGGTTCACTGCGGCGGCTTCTCGAACCGGGCCTGCCGGCCAGGTCGTCCGGCCGGTGGCTCGTCGGGCAGGCAGGGAGCTACCTGCTGCGTGTGGACGCGGACGGTCTGGACCTGCTCAGGTTCCGCGACCTCGTCCGGCAGGCCCGCGCCGCGGGCGCCACGGGCGACCTCCCGGCGGCCGTCGACATGTATCTGGAGGCGCTGGGCCTGTGGCAGGGCCACTGCGCAGAGGACCTGGGCGCTGTCGCCGCGGTGCACCCGGCCTTCGCCATGGTGGAACACGAATACGCTCCGGTCGTGTGTGAGGTGGCCACCGCGGCCCTGGGCTGCGGTCGGGCCGGCTCCGTCCTGCTGCCCGTGCGCCAGGCCGCCGACCGCTGCCCGCTCGACGAAGCGCTCCAGGCGTCCCTGCTGCTCGTGCTGGCCGCGGACGGCAAGCAGGCGGAAGCGATCAGGCTGTACCAGAGCATCAGGACCCGGCTGTCGGACGAGCTGGGGGTCGACCCCGGGGCGGAGCTGCGGGCCGCTCACCAGAGCGTTCTGCGTGGCAGCCCGGCGGAGCCCCGGGGGCCGGCGGCCGCCGGGTCCGCGGCACCGCCCGCGGCGTCGCTCCCGCGATCCCGGCCGCCGTGGATCGAGCCCGCCCAGCTACCGCCGGACCTGCCTTTCTTCACCGGACGCGAGCGAGCCCTCGACCAGGCGCTGGACACCGCGAACCGGGTCGGCGACGGGCTGCGTGTCCTGGCCGTCGACGGCATTCCCGGGGTCGGCAAGACCGCGCTGGCGGTCCACTTCGCCCACCGGGTGGCAGCGGACTTCCCCGACGGGCAGCTCTACACGGATCTGGGCGGCTTCGCGGCACACGGTAACCCCGCGGATCCGAGTGAGGTGCTGCACGGATTCCTGGAAGCCCTGGGCGTCGACCGACACCGTATCCCCGCCTCGGTGGAGGCCAGGTCGGCTCTCTTCCGCAGCGTCCTGTCCGGGCGTCGCGTGCTCGTGGTGCTCGACAACGCGCTCGACGCGGACCAGGTACGGCCGCTGTTGCCCGGAACCCCCGAGTGCATGGTCGTGGTGACCAGCCGGAGTCGGCTGATCGGCCTGGCGACCGCGCACGGAGCACGGCTGCTCTCCCTGGACGTGCCCTCGGTGGCCGAGGCGACGGCGTGCTTCCTCCGACGTGTCGGCCCCGCACGGACCGACGTCGGCACGGCCGTCGTCGAGGAGATCGTGGCGCGCTGCGGCCGGCTGCCTCTCGCCCTGGCCATCGTGGCCGCCCGCGCGGCGAGCCGTCCCGAACAGCCGCTGACCCGGTTGGCCGCCGAACTGGCCGCCGCGCAAGGCAGCCTCGAAGGCTTCGACGAGGACGACCGCGCGAACGCGCTGCGCGGTGTCTTCTCCTGGTCCTATCGGACGCTCGGTGCCGAGGCCAAGCGGGTCTTCTGTCTGCTGCCCCTGCACCGGGCTTCCGACATCAGCACGGCCGCGCTGGCGAGTGCGGCCGGTATCTCGCGGGGCGCGGCGGCCACGGCTGCCGGGGAACTGGTGCGCGCCCGTCTGCTGGACGTCCGGGGCCGTGACCGGTACGGGGCGCACGACCTGGTACTGGCCTACGCGGCCGAACTCGACTGTGCCGGAAAAGCGGACCGTTCGGCCGCTCCGCGGCGCTCGTACGTGCACTCCCGTCGGTCCGCGCGGCCCGTGGCGCGGCCGCTGCCCGGCCGAGCCGACGCGCACCTGGAGGAATGGGCCCTGTGAACGCGCCCCCGCGGCGCCGGCCTGTCGGAATCACCGCTGAGCGATGTGGCGCACACCTCTCCGGCAGCCCTGCACACCTGGCACTAGGTGTGAGCCCGAGGAGCGGTTGTCGTGCGGCACTCTGCCGGCCGTACGGCGTGGCGCACGGCCGGAGACGGCTCACGCCGCCGGCTCGTCAGCACGGGCGACGAGCCAGGGGCGTCCGGGGGAAACGCCTGGCGTGAGCCGTCTCGCTGCCGGACCCGGGCCGGCCTTCACGGGTCAACCTGGTACCGTCCAGGCGACGTTCGCCGTGGGGAGGAACCGCGGGCTCACCGGCCGTGGCCGCCTGTCCTGTCGTCGTCCGGCCGGCCACGCCCCCTATTGGATCAGAGCCTGACCGGCGCGTCCAAGACGGATACGTCATCGGACGATGCCGGTACGGCATGCCTCCTCGGTGCTCCCGGACCTCCTGCGGCGACACCAGGCACGTCGGTTGCCGAACCCATGGCCTCCGTCAGAAAGGGCAGCCCGCTGTGAACACGTATGAGGCGGACACGTTGCCGACCTCCACCGAGCCGGACATCGACCCGAGACTGCTGCGCGCCTTTCTCGCCGTGGCCAGGGAGGGGCATTTCGGGCATGCCGCCGCCGGCCTGGGCATCGCCCAGCCCGCGCTCAGCAGGCAGGTGCGCCGGCTGGAACGTCTTCTGGGAACCGACCTGCTGATCCGCACACCGCGGGGCGCCGAACTCACCGAGGCCGGAAGGACCGTCGTACCGGAGGCGGAGCGCGCCCTGGCGCACAACCGGCGCCTCGTACGGGCCGCCCGGTCCGTGGCCGAGGCCGGAGCCGGTGTCCTGACGATCTCGGCCCCGATGCCCAGCCCACCGGGCGGGTTGCTCGCCGAAGCGGTCCGCCGTCTGTGGTCCGGCCGCGCGCGCACGCGCGTGTCGGTCGTGGAGCTGCGGGACGGACAGCAGGCAGCCGCACTCGCCGACGGGCGTGTCGACGCCGTCCTCACCTGGGATCCGCCGGTGACGGACGGGCTGGCCACCGAAGTACTGGTGGAGGAGCGCACCAGCGCGCTCCTGGCCCAGGGGCATCCTCGCGCCGGAGCGGAGCTGATGTCGCTCGCAGCGCTCGGGGCGCAAGCCGTTTTGTTTCCCGTGCGCGAGCGCAGCCACTGCTGGGCCCAGCTGGACGCCGTGGCGACGGCTGAGGGGGTGGGCATCACACCGGTGCCCACGGCACCCTCGGCGGTGGCCGACCTGGTGGCAGCCGGCCTGGGTGTCTCCGCCGTACCGGGATCGTTTCGGTTCGCCGGGTATCCGGGCGTGACGTTCGTACCGCTGGAGGGGCTGTCCGGCACGATGAGCGTGGTCTGGCGGCGCGACGACGCCTCCCGGGCCGTGGCGGGCTTCGTGGCGGCCTGTCGTGAAGCGGCCCGGTCCCTGGCCGCCGCTCACGGGGACGTGTGGCGACTCCCTGAAGCGGCCGGCCCCCTCGCCCTGCGGGCCGGGGCGGACACGGAACCGACCCCGGCCGCGTGACACACTCTCCGCGGCGGGCCCGGCCCACCGAGTAACCACCCGCCGTGGAGAGCGCCGCCCTGCGATACGTCCGCCCGGTGGGCGTGAACGCCGGGCCGGCTGCGGTTTGTCCCCCGGGGACCGCCGTACGCCGCCGGTCCCCGGCTGCCGCCGTCGGCGCGGCCCGGTTACGCCCCCTTCCGGTATCTGCGCCACCCCCTGCTCGGCCGCCCCTCACCTTCGGGTCAAGACACTCACCACAAAGTTTCCACTCCCCACTCCGCATGCTGTTCAGGAGGCACGCGTGGCCCGGAGCGACCGGACCACCGACCGCCGCCGACGCAGACCGTTCTGGAACGGACGGCGAGCCCACGGAAAGCCGCCCCCGGCTTCACCACCCCCAGGATTCCGATCCCGTTCCGGCAGGGAGAAACATGTCCGCTGATACCCACCACACCGCTCCTACGCAGTTCGTCGAGGCCGACGGTGTCCGCTACGCCTACCGCCGGCTCGGCTCCGGCGGCGAGGTCCCCCTCGTCATGCTCCAGCACTTCACCGGCAACCTCGACAACTGGGACCCCGCCCTCGTCGACGCTCTCGCCGCCGAACGCGAGGTCATCCTGGTCGACTACCCCGGCGTCGCCTCCTCCACCGGCGCCTTCGCCACCACCATCGCGCAGATGGCCCAGCAGATCATCACCTTCACCGCCGCCCTCGGCCTGGAACGGATCGACCTGCTCGGCTTCTCCATCGGCGGCTTCGCCGCCCAGGACATCGCTCTGATCAGGCCCCGCCTGGTCCGCCGTCTCGTCCTCGCCGGGACCGGCCCCAAGGGCGCCCCCGGCATGCACGGCTGGCGCAAGGACATCGAGACGCACGCCCGCGCCGAGGTGCCCACCGGTGAGGACCTGCTCTACATCTTCTTCGCCCACACCGAGACCAGCCAGGCCAAGGGCGTTGAATTCCTCGGCCGGTTCATGGCCCGTACCGAGGGCCGGGACGTGCCCAGCAGCCTCGCCTCGCGTGACGCCCAGTACGACGCCGTACTGGAGTGGGGCATCCCGGACCACTCCGCGCTGCAGCGCCTCACCGGCATCCAGTGCCCCACCCTCATCATCCAGGGCGACGACGACCTGATGATCCCCACGAAGAACAGCTACCTGATGGCCGGTCTGATCCCGGACGCGCAGATCCGGATCTACCCCGACGCCGCCCACGCCTCGCTGTTCCAGTACCCCGCCGAAGCCGCCAAGGACGTCAACGCCTTCCTCGGCTGACCCCCGCCACGTCATTACGGAGAACACCATGTCCGACCTGCTCAGCACCATCTTCGACGCCTACGGCGGGCGCACCCGCTGGGAAGAAGCCAGCCGGATCACCGCCCGGCAGTTCTTCGGCGGCGCCCTGTGGGGCATGAAGGGCCACCCCGGCGCCCTCAACGACGTCGACGTCACCGTCGACCTGCGCCGCGAGTACGTCACCCAGAAGCCGTTCTTCCACCCCGACCACCACACGGCGTTCTCCGCCGACCGCGTGGCGGTGGAGGACTCCGACGGCAACGTGATCGAGGAACTGACCGATCCGCGCGCCTCCTTCGCCGGCCACGACCTGATGACGCCGTGGACGAGGCTCCAGCTCGCCTACTTCTCCGGCAGCGCCATGTGGACGTACCTCGCCGAGCCGCTCTCGCTGACCTATCCCGGCGTGCGGACGGAAGAGATCGATCCGTGGACCGAGGACGGGGAGAAGTTCCGGCGCCTGCACATCACCTTCCCCGACAGCATCGCCACCCTCAGCACCGAACAGACCGTCTACGTCGACTCGCAGGGGCTGATCCGCCGACGCGACTACAGCGTGGAGATCGCCGGCAACACCCCCGCCGCGCACTACATCTCCGGCCACCAGGAAGTATCCGGCCTGGTCATCCCCACCACACGGATGATCTACAGCCGCGACGACAACGGCCACAAGATCCCTGACCCGCTCGTCGTCTCGGTCCGGCTCGAAAACGTCGCGGTGTCCTGACCCGCCCGGCGCACCTCCGCCGCGGTGGCCCCGGTCGAGACCGGCGCCACCGCGGCGGACCGATGAACGGCAGCGTGACCCGGTACCGAGCCGCAACCTTGGGGCCTCCCCGCCGCCCACCTGCCCGCCTGCCCGGACGGCCTCGTCCTCACCAGGACCCACCTACCAGGAGAACCTTGCGACATGACCACCACCATGCGCGCCGTCGCCTACCGCGCGTCCCTGCCGCTGACCGACGACGAGTGCCTCCTCGACGTCAAGCTGCCCGTGCCCGAACCCGGCCCCCGGGACCTTCTCGTCCAGGTCGAGGCCATCGCCGTCAACCCGGTCGACCACAAGATTCGGAAGAGCCAGGATCCGAAGGGCCGTGAGCGGGTGCTGGGCTGGGACGCCGCCGGCACGGTCGTCGCGACCGGCGCCCAAGTGGAGAACTTCAAGCCCGGCGACGAGGTGTTCTACGCCGGATCCCTGGACCGGCCGGGCGCCAACTCCGAGTACCACACGGTCGACGAGCGCCTCGTCGCTCTGAAGCCGACCACACTTACCTTCACCGAGGCGGCGTCGCTGCCATTGACCTCGCTCACCGCGTGGGAAGGCCTGTTCGAGCGGATCGGACTGCACCACGACCTGATCGACGAGACGGGCTCGCTGCTGGTGACGGCCGCCGCAGGCGGTGTCGGAGCCGTGGTCAGCCAGCTGGCCCACGCGCTCACCGACCTGACGGTGATCGGGACGGCGTCTCGCCCGGAGACGGTCGACTTCGCCCGCCGCATGGGCGCTCACCACATCGTGGACCACCACCGGGCGTTGTCGCCGCAGCTCGCGGAGGTGGCTCCGCACGGCATCGACCATGTCTTCAGCACCGCCGGGACCGACCGTAACCTGGCCGCCTACGCCGAGGCCCTCAACCCGTTCGGGCAGATCGTCGCGATCGACGACTTCGAGGCCCTTCCCATCGGCCTGCTGAAGCCGAAGAGCATCAGCTTCCACTGGGAGTTCATGTTCACCCGCTCCCTGTTCCAGACCGCGGACATGGACCGGCAGCGCAGGATCCTCACCCAGGTGGCCCGCCTCGTGGACGCCGGCATCCTGGTCAGCACCGCGACCAAGGACCTGGGCCCCGTCAACGCGGCGAATCTGCGCGAGGCCCACAGGATCATGGAATCCGGCACCGCCATCGGCAAGATCACTCTTACCGGCTTCTGAAGCGCCCCGACGCCTCCGGCACCGCAACTCGTCATGGGTGGCGGCTTTGAGAAATCTCCGGCCCGTGGCGGCGCCTTGAGCGGAGGGCGCTCCCGCCAGGGGCCGGTACCACGGGCGGACGGGTCGCGGCGTACCCGGTCCTGACGGTTCGGGCAGGACAGTTGCACGTTGGTGCCTCGTCCACGGCGGACTCAGGTGTCCGGAGCTCATATGGGGGAACGTGAGCGAAGCGGCTTCGGACTCCTGAGGCGTGCTTTCTACCACTGCCGCCGGAAAGGGACTCGTGACGACGTGAACATCGTGATCGAAGCCGGGGTGACGGCGGGCATCGCAGAGGACGGGGCACTCACGTTGTTGTCGCCCCACGGCGCCCCCTACTTCTACGCGCCCGAGGCCAGCGCCATGTGGATCGCCCTGCGGCAGCACGGTGGGAACGTCCGGGCCGCTGCCGCGGTGCTCGGGAGCGCGTGGGGTGTCGACGTCTCGGCGGTTCGCCGGCTCCTTCAGGAGCAGGTGACCGACTGGCAGCGGGCCGGCCTGGTGAAATCCTCTCCCGCGCCCGTCCACGCTTCCTGACAGGGCCGCGGGCACGGAGCCCGTCGGCACGCCTCGGCCCGACAGTGCGTGCACCTGTGCCCCAGCTCAGTGCGACGGTGCGTCGATGTCCCGGAGCGCTGCCAGAACCCCGGTGAACATGCGAGCCTTGGTGGTGCCCAGGGCGTCACCCGCCTTGGCCGCGTGCGCTGCGGCGATCTCCAGCGCTGTGCCGCGCACGGCGTCCCCCGCGACCGCGCGGTCGGCGATGTGAGCGGCTTCGGCCTCCGCACCGCCGTACCGGCGGCTGGTGAGCATGGCCTCTTGAGCGATGTGCGGGCTCAGACGGGCCTGGGCCAGGGCGGCCATGCCGCGCGGGAAGGGCATACCCATCTCCGACTCGGGCAGACACCAGTAACCGCGGTCCGCGCGCATCACGCGGAAGTCGTGTGCGAGGGAGAAGATCGCTCCGGCGCCGAAGGCGTGGCCCTGTACGCAGGCCACGGTGATCACCGGCAGGCAGAGCAGGCGCGCGAAGAGTTCATGGACGCGCACGGTGAAGTCATGGCGTTCGTCGTCATGGGCGGACAGCCAGTCCAGGTCCAGGCCGTTGCTGTAGAACTTGCCCGTGCCGGTGGTGATGAGGGCCCGCGGACCCTCAGCCTCTTCCACCTCCTTCAGGGCGGCGTCCACGGCCGTGACCCAGTCACGGTCGATGCGGTTCTCGCCGTCACCGAGATCGAGGACGAACACGTCGTTCTGACGGTCGAGTGCTGGCATGTCAGCTCCTTGGAAAAGACTGGTCACATGACTGATGGCCGGGCCGGGACGATCGGACAGGGTTGGTCCCGACACCGATGGCAGGACCGAGCAGGACGCCCAGACCCTGGCCGGTCCGCACACGTATATGGAGCGGGCTATGTCTACATGGACTTCGAATCGGTTCGGCCCTGTGGCTGTCCTGACGTTCACCAGGGAACCCGGCAACTTCATGGACTTCAGCTCCATGGTGCAACTCGGGTCCATGCTGGAGGACTTGGGTCGGCAGACCGATCAGGTGAAGGTCGTCATGCTGGCGAGCGGGCTGGACGACAAGTTCATCGACCACGCCGAGTTGTCCGATCTGGCCCGGGCGGGTGCGGGCCGGGCGAGCGAGGAGGAACTCGGCTCGTGGTCGCGTGCGCTGCGCCTGCTGGAGGAGATTCCCCAGCCCACCGTCGCGGCCGTCGACGGTCTTGCCTCGGGCGGAGGCAATGAGATCGCCCTGGCGTGCACCCTGCGCGTCGCTTCCCCGCGCTCCCGCTTCCAGCAGCCGGAAGTCGCTGTCGGAATCATTCCGGGCGGCGGAGGAAGTGTCCGGCTGCCTCGGCTGATAGGCCCCAGTCGCGCGGCCGAGGCGATCCTCACGGGACGACTCGTCTTCGCCGAGGAGGCACTGCGGGTCGGATGGGTCAACACCGTCCTCACGGGCACCGATTTCCCGCGGGAGGCGTTGCGCTGGGTCGAGGCCATCGCCAGGAACGCGGGGCCCGCGCTGCACGCGGCGAAGCACTCCGTCGTGGCCGGTTCGCGCCTTCCCTTCGGCGACGCCATCACGACGGAGCGGCGCCTCTTCCGAGAGCTCACCGCGGGGAACGAAGCGCTCACTTCCGGGATCTGACCCGTACTCAGGCGCGGAGATGACCTGTCCCGCCCAGGACAGGCCGCCCCGAAGACGAAGAGGTCCTGCCTTCCTGGGCGAACCGGGGCGCCAGGAGCCCACCAGCCGCGCCGCGTCACCGTGCCCGGGATCGGACCCCCAGGCGACCGGACCGATGCCGGCGCCGACCTGGTCCGTCCGGCCGATCACCGCGGCGCCTGCACGCTGGTGTCAGGACACCACTACGACGGTCTTGCCCGCGCCGGGCCTGCCGGCATGCGCCTTGGCCAGGTCCTCCAGGGCAAACGTGGCACCGACGTGGGGGGTGATACGGCCGTCCGCCGCGAGCGAGGCCAGTTCCCGCATGCCGAGCCGGTCGGCCTCCACGAACAGTCCCGCCAGACGCACCCCGCGCTCGGCGGCAGCCCCTGCCGCCGCGGCGAGGGAAGGAGGCAGCGTCGAGACCAGGACCCCGCCGGGCTTGAGGACCTGCACGGCCTGGACCGGGTACTCCCCGCCGATGCTCTCCAGGACCACGTCCAGATCGCCGGTGGCCTCGGTGATGGCGGTGGTCGTGTAGTCGATCACCTCATCGGCACCCAGCGCCCGCACGAAGTGGGCGTTGGCCGCGGCCGCCACCGCCACCACGTACGCCCCGTGTGCCTTGGCGATCTGCACCGCCAGGTGACCGACCCCGCCGGCCGCGCCGTTGATCAGCACACGGTTGCCCTCGCCGATCCCGGCGGTCTCCACCAGCGCCTGCCAGGCCGTCAGACCCGCCATGGGCAATGCCGCGGCCTGCACATGGTCCAGGCGCTCCGGCTTGCGCACGAAAGGCCGAGCCGGGGCCACCACGTACTCGGCATAGGAACCCAGGCCGTGCGGGAAGGGCAGCATGCCGAACACCTCGTCACCGACCCGGTGCACGGTCACACCCGGGCCGACCGCCGCGACCGTGCCCGAGACGTCATAGCCCAGCACGAAGGGCGGCTTGCCGACGAACACACCCGACGCCCGGTTCATGACATCGACGGGGTTCACACTCGTGGCGTGCACCCGCACCAGAATCTGCCCCAGCCCCGGAGTGGGACGAGATACGTTCACGGGCTTGAGGACCTCGGGGCCACCGAGTGTGTCCTGACTGAAGGCGCGCATGGTCGCGGACGCCTGCGTGGTGTCGTTCATGCACACATGTTTGCACTCGTCGACGACTGCCGTCCATGGCGGACAGGTCATTCAGCGGTGGAAACCTGCCACACCCAATAAGTGGTGCAGCCACACCACTTACGGTTATGCTGGCTCACACCGGGACGGCGAACGGCCGCCCGGGCCCCCGAGAGAGGCGACACAGCTCGGGTACATCGGCGGCGTGCCGGAGTGGGCATCGCCACGTTGCAGCGCAACTTCGCCGGGCGCGAGGAACTGGTCGCCGCGGTGTTCACGCCCCGGGTCCGCGCATACGCCGATGCCGCCGACCGAGCCCTGGAAGAGCCCGATCCATGGGTGGGCTTCTGCGGTTACATCGAGCACGTGGCCGCTCTGCAGTGCGAGGACCAGGGACTGGCCGTCGTACTGAACACGACGTTCCCGGCCTCGGCCGAACTCGAAGCCCACCGGCGCCGTGCCATGCGCGGCTTCACCCGTCTGGTCCGGCGCGCCAAGGAGGCCGGGGCTCTGCGCCCCGACTTCTCCCCGCACGATCTTCCGCTGCTGCTGCTCGCCAACGCCGGCGTCGTCATGGGCAGCGGGTCCGACGCGGACAAGGCGTCCCGCCGGCTGATCGCGTTCATCCTGCGTGCCTGCGCCGTGGCGGACGACGAACCCCTGCCGACAGGGCCCCCCGCCCGCAGTCTGCTGCGCTCCCTCGACCCGCCCCTGCCTCCGACTTCCCGTCGCTGACGGCACCGCCCGGCACGTGGCCGGCATGGTGACCGCCGGGTTGCCGGCCGGCGGCCGCCGGCCAGGACGATTCCCGGCCGGCGGCCGACGGGATCACCTTCCGGTCACCTTCCGGTCACCTTCCGGCCGGGTCACGGCGTCACATGTTGATCATGTGGCCGGACAGGCCGTGAATGGCCTCCTTGACCGACTCGCTGAGCGTGGGATGCGCGTGCACGTTGCGCGCGACCTCATGGACAGTCAGGTCCCACTGCTGGGCCAGCGTCAGCTCCGGCAGCAGCTCGGCCACTTCTCCGCCGATGAGATGCGCGCCCAACAGCTCACCGTACCTTCCATCACTTATGATCTTCACGAAGCCCGTCGGGTCACCGAGGCCCTGCGCCTTGCCGTTCGCGGTGAACGGGAACTTCGCCACCCGCACGTCGAAGCCGCGCTCCCGTGCCTGTGCCTCCGTCCACCCGAAGCTGGCGATCTGGGGCTTGCAGAACGTGACGCGCGGGATCATGACGTAGTCGAGTTCCATTGTCTCCGCTCCGCCGATGGTCTCCGCCGCCACGATGCCCATCGACTCGGCGGCATGCGCCAGCATCAGCTTGGCCGTGACATCGCCGATCGCGAAGATGTGGGGGACATGGGTACGCAGCCGGCCATCCACGTCGATGGCGCCCCGCGCGGTGAGCCGTACCCCTGTGTTCTCCAGGCCGTAGCCGGTCACGTTCGGTTGGAAGCCGAGGGCCTGGAGCACCTTGTCGGCTTCGAGAACCTGCTGCTGACCGCCGCGGGTGACGGTGACCCGTACCTTGTCGGCCTCCTCCGAGACGGCGTCCACCCGCGTGGAGGTCAGCACCTCGATGCCGAGGCGCCGGTACCACCGCGCCAGCTCCGAGGAGATCTCCTCGTCCTCCAGCGGGGCCAGCCGGTCCGCGAACTCCACCATGGTCACGCGGACGCCGTAGTTGTGCAGCACGTACGCGAACTCGACGCCGATCGCGCCGGCGCCCGCGATGATGACGCTGTCCGGCAGTTCCTCGACGAGGATCTGCTCCTCGAAGGTCACCACCCGCTCGCTCAGCCGGGTGCCGGGCAGCAGCTTGGCGGTGGCGCCGGTGGCGATGATGCAGTGGTCGAAGGTCACCGTTTCCACCCCGCCGTCGGCGCTCGTCACCCTCAGGGTGTGGGCGTCGGTGAAGTGGCCGCGCCCGTCGTACTGGGTGATCTTGTTCTTCCGCATGAGAAAGCTGACGCCCTTGGCCCGGCCGTCGGCGACCCGCCGGCTCCGCCGGAACGCCTCGCCATAGTCGAACCGCACCTGGCCGTCGACCTCGATGCCGAAGGTCCTGGCCTCCCGCGTGAAGATGTGCGCGAGTTCGGCGTTGCGCAGCAGCGCCTTCGCCGGGATGCAGCCCACGTTCAGGCACACCCCGCCCCAGAAGCGTTCCTCGACGACCGCGGTACGCAGCCCCAGTTGGGCCGACCGGACAGCGGCCGTGTATCCGCCCGGGCCGGCGCCCAGGACGACGACGTCGTAATGTGCGCCCATGGTCAGCCAGCCCTCCTGCTCGATATGGCCGACGGCAGGAAGGTGACCGCGGAGGATGTCGTGTGCTCACCGGGGCCGGTGACGAGGCCACGACGGAGGCGGACGTGAGGCTGGCTGCGCATGGAGGTGTTCCCGATTTCTGGATACGTGCGGTACGGATGAGTCGCGGAGCGAGCGCGGGCCTGGACCGCTCGCTGGGCGAGGGCCGTCAGCTGCCGAGGAAGGCGTTCACCTCTTCGGCGAACTCGGCCGGGTACTGGAAGAGGAATCCGTGCCCGGCGTCCGGGTAGATGCTCAGCCTCGCGTTGGGCAGGTGTTCGGCCAGCAGGTAGGTGTTCTTGGTGGGGACCATCTCGTCGTTGTCGCCGTTGGCCACCAGAACCGGCTGCTGAATGGACGCCAGGCGCTGCAGGCGCGAGTCGTCCCGTACACCCCAGGCGGAGATGGCGGTCAGCTGCGCGTCACGAACGGCCAGGTCCGTCGCGGTGTCCCGCTCGGCGGTGCGCAGCCCCAGGCGCTTGAGGAACTCCATGCCCTTGGCCTGGCTGGACTCGCTCTTCTCGAAGAAGAGGGTGAGCAGATTCCCGGCAGAGGGGGCGTCGTCGAAGGCCGCCTCACGAATGGCGCCGGCCGTGTACTGGTGGATGTCCCGGCCGCCCCGGGGCGCCGTACCGGCGAGGACCAGCCGGCGTACCTGCCACGGGCGGAAGAGGGTGATCTCCTGGGCGATGAAACCGCCGAGGGAGAAGCCGAGCAGGTCGAAGCGGCGCAGCTCGATGGCGTCGAGGAAGGCGATCGCGTTGTGCGCCATCTCCTCGACGGTGTTCGGAGTGGTCCCGGTGGAACCGCCGACCCCGGCGAGATCCACCAGGATGACCTCGCGCTCGGTCGCGAGTGCGTCGACGAGTTCGGGATCCCAGTTGTCGAGGTTGGCGCGGAAGTGCACCAGGCAGACCACCGGCAGATCGCTCGCGTTGGGGCGGCCGAAGCGGCGGTAGCGGTAGGTGACGCCGTCGCCGGCCTCGACATGGAGGTTGGGCGTCGTGATCTGGCTGTGAGTGGATTCGGTGGCCACGGTAAGCGCCTTTCAGTACTGATGAGCGGAATAGGGAGGTCAGGCGGGAGCGTGCGGGCCGCGGACCGGCGTCCGGCGCGTGCCCGCTGGTTCGGGGCCCTCGGGCCGCCCTGGGCATGCGGCGCTACAGCGTGCAGCGCTACGGCGAGCGGAGTAGGTGCCCGGACTAGGCGCGAGGGCCGAGGCGCTCGCCCATGTTCAGTTCCAGGTCGTAGATGACCTCCGGGCTCGCCTTCGCCGACAGCTGCAGGCGCTGCTGGACGAAGTCCCGGGCGAGCAGCCCGGCGAAGCGCTGGTGGGTGGCTGCCAGGTCGTCGGGGCTGTGCAGCGGGGCCTCCTCGTTGATGATCTCCTTGACCGCGCGGAGGGCGTCGGTGTCGAAGGAGGCGATCCGCCGCGCGAAACGGTCGACGACCGCGTCCAGTTCGGCGTCAGGGACGGCACGGTTGACCCAGCCGTACAGTGCGGCCGTGTCGGCGTCGTAGTCCTCACCGGAGGTGATGATCTCCAGGGCCCGTGACCTCCCGGTGAGCTGCACCAGGCGCTGGATGCCACCGCAGCCGGGGATGATCCCCGTACCGATCTCCAGCTGGCTGAGCACAGCCTTCTCCCGGCTGGCGAACCGCACGTCGAGAGTGGTCAGGAACTCGTTGCCGATGCCACGCGCACGGCCTCGCAGAGAACCCACCGTGATGAAGCGGGCGCTGCCGAGACGGCCGATGATGTCGAACCACGTCGGCATTCCCTCCCCGAACTCCGCGACCCTGCCCAGGTTCAGGTGTGCCATGAAGAAGTCAGGAACGGCGCTGTCGAAGACGACCACCTTGACGTCGGGGTCCGCCTCCAGCTGGTCGACGATCTTCGCCAGGGCGGACTCCATCTCGGGCTCGTAGAGGTTGAGGGGAGGATTGTCGAAGGTGACCTTCCAGTACCCAGGGCTCTGCTGTTCGGCACGCACAGGTGTATGCGTGGAGGCGGTTGCGGTGTTCGACATGGAGAAATCCCGGTTCGTAGGGTGCACGCAGGAAATGGCACACCGGCCCTGTCTCAGAAGACCGGTCGACTGACCATGACACTAAGGCCGTCGGCATGCCGTGGGCGGTGCCGGACGCCAACGCTGCCCGATCGGGCACATTTCGCTCATACGCGGGGCCGTGGACCAACGTGTGGTGTCATGTGTTCCTCGGGGGCCGACCACGGGGGCTCGCCCGCCGGGGCAACACCGGCCGACGCGTCAGTCATTCTTCGCCCACCGTCAGTCGTTCGACGGAAGCGGACAGCGCTTTTCCGCGCTGAACTGGCCTCACATGTCGTCGGCGACGGCACGGACCGCCGCACCCTCATCCGGTCGCTCCGCCCGTCCGCCCGACTGTCACAAGCCGAACCGACGTGCCGACGACATCCACGACGGAGCGGATGTCGCGCTTTTCCGCCCCTGCACCCGATACAGGACCTCACTGTGACACCTGATGCGCTGACAGCCCCTACCGCCGGCACGGCCGGATCCGCGGGGCACCGGATCCGCACCCGATCGGGCCGGATGACCGTGACCCGGCGAGCCGAGGCGGCGGATCTCGCGGCGGTGAACGCCATGCACGGCCGCTGTTCCCCGCAGACGCTCTTCAGTCGCTACCAGACCGGGCGTTTCGCCCTGCGCGAGCACGAGTGGGCCCGCCTGACCCGACAGGGTGTGAGCTGGGTGACGAGTCCCGTGAACCGTCCCGACGTGGTCGTCGCCGCGACCCACCTGTTGCCCCAAGGGGCCAACAGCGGTGAGCTGGCCTTGCTCGTGGAGGACGGCTGGCAGGACGTGGGCCTCGGCACGGCGCTGGCGCACTGGGCGGTGTCACAGGCGCCGTTCCTGGGAGTCCGGCAAGCGGTGGTCGTGACGACGCGTGACAACCGCCGTATGACTGCCATCTGCAACTCGCTCAACGCGCATGTCGAGCCGGCGGAGGCCCTGGACGGTACGCAGGACTGCGCGAAGGACGGCGACAACGTCGTCCACTTCGTGTGGGGCGTGCCCGAGAAGGCCTCGCCCCGGCGTGTGCGCGGCACATGTGGCCATGCTTCGGCCTGACCCGGTCCGCCGTGCTTCGGCGTGACGCGGTCTTCCGGTGTGACCTCGGCCCATCCGGCCCGACGCGGCACACCCGGTGCGCCACGTGCGGGGGCGTCCACTGGGCGGTGACGCACAGGCCAGGGCCGTCGCGGAGATCACTGCGGCGGCGAGGTCCGTACTCCCTGCGCGCGGGTGATCAGGTACCGGAGCGGTGCTTCGACGTACGGGCCGTCACCGGCGATCAGGGCCGCGTGCCGGCCGAGAGCCTCGGCGCTGAACCAGCCGGGGTGGTCCGCTCCGATGGCCGCCCGCGGACGCGTGCGAAGGGGACCGGTGACGAGTTCGTGGACCCTCGGGCCCGAGCCGTCCAGCTCTGTGGTGAGGGAGCGCACCAGGGACTTCCTCGCCGCGTTGGTGGCGCCGACGAAACCGGCACCCACGGGGGCCGCCACGGTCGTCTCCGACCGGGCCGCACCGGCGTACGCGCGGGCGGTGAGCAACAACCGGGCGTCCGGGCGGGCGCGTTCTCCGCCTCGGCCGACGAGCCGTCCGGTCTCGGTCAGGGTCACCCCCGTTCGAGGCACGGTGAAGAGCAGTACCCCGAGGCCTTCTCGAAACGCTGGACGTGGCGGCTCAGCGATGGCTGCCCCATGGACAGACGGGCCACGGCGTGACCGAGATGGACTTCCGCTGCAACCGCGGTCATGGGCAACCTCTTGGACCGGCGTGCACGATGAAGGGGCCGCGCGGGGACGAGGGCGGCGCCCGCGCGGCAGTACCGGGCTCAGGCGGAAAGGAAGCGGTTGACCTCGTGGGCAAAGTCGTCCGGATGCTGGAAGAGGAAGCCGTGTCCGGCGTCGCTGTAGAGGATCACCTTCGCGTCGGGGAGCTTCTGCGACATCGCGTAGGTGGCGTAGGCGTGGATCATGACGTCGTGGGCGCCGTTGGCGACCAGGACCGGCAGGGTCAATTCCTCCTGCCGGTGCCAGTAGCCCTTGAACGAGCTGATGGCACCCAGCTGGCCGCGCACCGCCTCGGGGCCTACGACCGCCTGGGAGTCCTTCAGCCGGTACTCCAGGCGCTCCAGGGAGGCCCGGCCCGCGGCGGTCGCCTGCTCGGTCTCGGGGAAGAACAGGGAGAGGAAGTCCTCGGCCACGTTGACCGGCTTGGCCATGATCTGCTGGGTGCGGGCCGAGGGCGGCGGCAGGTCCGGTACACCGCCCGCCGAGCTGCCCGCCACCACCAGGTGACGGACGATCTCGGGAGCCGCCAGCGCCACCCCCTGGGCGACGAAGCCGCCCATGGACCAGCCCAGCACGTCGATGTCCGTCAGACCGAGCGCGTGGATGAAGGCCAGGGAGCCCTCCACCATGTCCTCGATGGAGGCGGGCGGGTTGCCACTGGACAGGTTGATGCCCCGGTTGTCGAAGACGATGACTTCGCGTTCGGCGGCCAGCGGCTCAAGGAAGGCGGGGTCCCAGTGGTCAACGGTGCCACGGAACCGCATGTGCATCACCAGCGGACGGCCGCCCGCCCGGCCGAACCTGCGGTACGCGAAACGCTCCCCCAGCGGTCCCTCGACGTAACGGGTCTCGGCCGCATCGGCCACATAAGCAGACATGCAAGGACTCCTGTTCATGAAAGACGGCGCCCCGTTCCCGGGGTACCGGTCAGAGTGGGCTGGGCGGAAGTACGTACGCCGCCGTCAGATGCCGATGACCATGCGGAACCGTGCCTCGCCGCGCAGCATCCGGTCGTAGGCCGCCTGCGCGTCGGGCAGCGACACCTGCTCCACCATCGGCGCCACGTCATGTGCCTGGGCGAAGGCGAGGTTCTGCTCGTTCTCCGCCGAGGTTCCGGTGAGGGAGCCGGACACCTGCACCGCGTCGAAGATCAGTTGACGCGGCGCGACACGGACCGGCTCCGGCGACACCCCCACCAGGACCAGCCGGCCCCGGCGGGCCAGGCCATCCAGCAGCGGGCTCACGTCCCCGCCCGCCGCCGTGCCCAGCACCATCCGGGCACCCCCGAGCTTGGTCAACTGCTCGGCGACGTCCGAGGCCTTGCTGTCGACGTAGTGGTGCGCGCCCAGTTCGAGGGCCAGTTCCTCCTTGTCGGCCCCGCGCGCGATCGCGACCACCCGCAGTGCCAGGGCACGCGCGTACTGCAGGGCCAGGTGCCCCAGGCCGCCGATGCCCTGCACGGCCACCAGGTCACCGGCCACCAGGCCGCCCGGCTGCCGTACGGTGTCGACCAGGGCGTTGTACACGGTGAACCCGGCGCACAGCAGCGGCGCCACCCGGGTGGCGCTCATCTCCTCCGGCACGGCGACCAGGCCGGTCTGCCGGGCGTACATGTACTCGGCGTAGCCACCGTCGACATGCACACCCGTGTACGGCTGGTCGGTGCAGCCGACGAAGTCACCCAGCCGGCATGCCGCGCACACCCCGCAGTGCCCGCCGAGGAAGCCCACGCCCACCCGGTCGCCCACGTTCCACCCCGTGACGCCCTCACCGAGAGCGTCGATGCGGCCGACGGCCTCGTGTCCGGGAACCCGGCCGGTTTCCCCCTCGTCATGCGGATGCACGACGATCGAGTCACTGTGACAGATGCCGCAAGTCTCCACCCGGATACGCACCTGACCCGAACCCGGCGGGACCAGCTCCCGCTCAGTGAGACGTAGGCCCCCGTCCGGGGCGACCTCGACTGCGCGATACATGGTCATGAGCAACTCCATTGGCGGAAAGGCGAGTATGTGTGGGAAACGGATGGTCCGTGTGTGCCCACCGGCCATCGATCCCAGCATCGCGTGCGGTAGTGGAATCTTTGTGGCCACACTCTTGACCGCAGGCCGGCACTCGTAAGGGGGGACGGCATCGCCGCACGTGTGGGCTGACTTGACTTTGCCAAGACGACCGGACACATTCGTGGCGGGAGGGACAGGGGCCAGACCGCGAGCCGTTCGTGAGCTGAGAGCGCAGCCCAAACGAAAAGGGGGGAGCAGATATGTCCGGTGGCACGTCGACGTGTTTCGCTGCACCGCTCCCCACTGCTCCGACCAACGACAGCGGCCACGCCGTCACCGTCGTGAGGACGGCCGGACCCGCACCTGCCGCCGGAGCGGTAACCGGTGGCATCGGACCAGGTGGCGCACCACTGACGGTGCCTCACGGCACCGTCGTCGCTCGGCCGGCCACGGCCGGCGCCCAGTCCACTACTTCGCGGACGCGTCAGTCGTGCCGCCACGTACCGCCGAGGAGCGGAGAACATGCCACAGATCAGTGTCCGGGAACGACTGGTCGACAACGCCGAGGACGTCTTCCGCCGCAGGGGGTTCAGTGGTGCGAGCATCCAGGACGTCGCCGAGGCGGCAGGCGTGCCGAAAGGGTCCTTCTACAACCACTTCCGCAGCAAGCAGGACCTCGCCGTGGAGATCGTCCTGCGCTACGCGCGTGCCACCGACTACTCGATCCTGGAGGGTGGGGGCCCCGCGCTGGAGCGCCTGCGAAGACACCTGACCGCGCAGGTCGAGCGTATCCGCAGCTCCGGAATCGAGTTCGGATGTCTGCTCGGCACGTTCGCCAGTGATGGCGCCAACGCCGGCGAGAAGGTTCGTGAGGCGGTCCGGGCGGCCCTGGACAGCTGGACCGATGCGATGACTGCCACGATCGCGGACGGTCAGGCGTCAGGCGAGATCACCACTGCCTGGTCCGCCGCCGCCATGGCCGCCTTCCTGCTCGACCTGTTCGAAGGCGCCACGCTGCGGGCCAGGACCGCGGCCGATCACGCGCACATGGCCGAGGAGATGAGCATCGCCCTCCAAGCGCTGCGCCCTTGACGGTCGAGAGGGCACCGGTGCGCTCCTCGGACAGGACCACCAGGTGGCCGCCCCATCACACGGAGCCGGCACGCCGGGCGAGATACGCCGTACCGCAGGAGCACGGTACGGCGACGCGCGGAGTGAGAGCGACGGGACGAACGGTGGTCCTGATCGCTCCGGTCACCGGAAGAATGCCGTTGTCAGGCCTTGATGGCGTTGAGGGCCAGGTTCAGGGAGCGCATGGCCGCGGTCTCGTCCCGTGTCGCCTTGCCGCGCAGCCCCGCGCCCTCGAAAGCGTCGATCAGGAAAGCAGCGATGTCACTCGCGGGCTCCTGGGATGTGATCTCACCCGACCGCTGCCCCTCCTCGATCACCGGGGCCAGTACACCGACCCACGCGGCG
This sequence comes from Streptomyces sp. NPDC001848, assembly GCF_042891915.1. Classification (NCBI taxonomy): domain Bacteria; kingdom Bacillati; phylum Actinomycetota; class Actinomycetes; order Kitasatosporales; family Streptomycetaceae; genus Streptomyces; species Streptomyces sp. NPDC001848. The sequence goes on from NZ_JBIATP010000014.1 coordinate 175,735, forward strand.
ATGCTGCGGCGAACGACCGTCCCGACCTCGTCGCCGACCGTGGGTCCCTCGCTTGCCATGGTCATCAGCAGGCATCCGTACTCGACGCCGGTGGAGCTGGTACGCGAGGCCTGGGCGGCGAAGTGTGCGCGCAGCTGCTCCACCGCCGAGAGCCCCTCGGTGCCGAGCATGCTCAGATCCGTTCCGCGGCTGTAGCGGCGGACGATCTCGGCGGCGAGTTCCTGCTTGCTCTTGAAGTGGTTGTAGAAGGAGCCCTTCGGCACACCCGCCGCATTGGTGATGTCCGCGACGCTGGCGCCATTGAAGCCCTGACGGCGGAACACGGTCTCCGCGTGTTCGATCAGCTTTCCCTTGACGCTCACCTGAGGCATGCCATCAATATGGCCGGTCTGCTTGAGATTGTCAAAAAGTCCGTGAACTGCGGTTTCCGTCCTATCCGACGGGTACCGCCGCTGTGATCGTGACGCGCGGGCGCGCGCCCGGCGCATGCCGATCCGGCATGAGGCGATGCCGCATCCGTCTTGGACGGCTCGTTGCGCCCTCTGCTCGAATGTCACCCGAACTGAGCGGAAGCGAGGAGAGCAGTGACTTCCCTGTCCGGCAACATCACATCCCCCGTTCTGACGGACCCCGACACCCAGCAGGCGGTGCGGTTCCTCGGCGGTCTCGTGCGCATGCGGGCGCGGGCCGCCGACACCGCGGGCGCCTACGCGCTGCTGGAGCACACCGGTGAACGCGGCTACATGTCGCCGCTGCACCTGCACGAGTCCGACGAGGAAACATTCCTCATCCTGGACGGCACGCTGCGGGTGGAGGTCGGCAACGAGGTGCGGAGCGTGGGGGCGGGCGCGCTCGCACTGCTGCCGCGCGGGCTGGCGCACGGCTTCGTCGTGACTTCCCCGACAGCTCGCTTTCTGACGCTGCACACTCCGGGCGGAGGTTTCGACGCGTTCGTGGCCGACGTGGGTGTGCCGTTCGAGGGCACCGTGCCGGAGCCCGGCCCGGGTCCCGACCCGGAGGAACTGACCCGGCTCGCCGCCGCACACGGCATCCAGATCGTCGGGCCGCCGCTGCTGCCCTGACCCGGCTGCGCCGGGAGGGCACTGTCGGCGTTGACTTTTAAGACGACCAGTCATATTGTCGCTGGTAGGTCGACGCGCCCTCCCGGCCATACCGTCACCACACCGCCCAAGCCCCGGCCGCGGCGGTCACAGAGAGGAAGAACGCCGTGTTCGAACGCATCCTGGTGGCCATCGATCCCAGTGCCGCCCGGAAGACGGCGCTCCTGATGGCCGGCGAGCTGGCCCGCTCGGCGAACGGCACAGTCCACGTGCTTCACGTCGTGACATCGATGGTCGCGGGCGACACCGTCGTGGAGCTGGAAGAAGAAGACCAGGGCGAGGCGATTCTGGAAGAGGCTCTGGCCACACTCCGCGACCTTGGCGTGGAGGCGGAAGGGAGCCTGGCTCACAGCCTGACGAACCAGGTGCCCTCCGTCATCTCCGCTGCGGCGGAGGACTTCAAGGCGGACCTGCTGGTCGTCAGCCCCCACCACCGTGGCTCGGTCGCTGCCTTCTTCCACCCCCGGGTCAGTGACGCCGTCGCGCACGCAGGCGGAATCGCAGTTCTGCTGGCTCCCGAGGTGACGCTTCCCAGCCAATAGCCCGGAACGGTTCCCGTCTCCGCGTCGCACCAGATCCCGGGGCGCCCCCGCCCGCCGTCGGTGGGCTCGGGCTGACCCGGTGAGGGCCGAAGCCATCGAAACAAAGGACATCGGGCGCATGACTGACGGACTCGACCGCAGCAACGACACGCGGCAGCCACTCTCGGCGCTGCGTACCAGCCTCCACTTCCTGTCCGCGCCGCCCGAAGACAGCACGATCGAATGTGTGTTTAAGTACGGCGCCGACGATCCGCTCGCCGTGCGCCTCGAGCTTCATGTGTCCGCGGACACCCACGTCACCTGGGTGGTGGGGCGCGATGTCCTGAGCGCCGGCGTCTCAGGCCTCAGCGGAGACGGCGACTTCAAGGCCTGGCCCTCGCGCGCCCCGTCCGCCACTCCCCTGCTGTATCTGAGACTGGAGCGCCCCCAGAGGAAGGCGACCTTCGCGGCCGACCTGACCGAAGTGCACCGGTGGCTCGAACACACCTATGAACTCGTGCCCGCCGGTGACGAGGACGCCCTGCTGGACTGGGACGCCCTCACGAGGATTCCCCTCCCGCCCGCCTGACGAGGAGTGCCGGTCCCGGACCCGGCACATGTCACCCGTGACGATCGCACATCTCTCCTCCCTCGTCACGTGTGGACATTCCTGAGTACGATGCCCAGGTCATCCACATGCAAGGGAGTGAGGGCTGTGCCCACCGAGTCAGCCGCCGCCACGGTCCGGTCGCGGTACATGGAGCAGGCCGCGTCCGACCTGGAGGACAACCACCGGCAGCAGAAAGAGCTGCAACGTCAGCTCGATGCTCTGCGCCAGGAGGAGAAACTCCTCCTGGACATCCTCAACCTCGCGGAGCACTCCACCACGGTGCCGGAACAGGCTCAGGCCACGGAGCCGGAGAAAGCACCGAGCACGGACACGAAGGAGAAGTCCGCGTCGCGTCCGCGCGCGGTCAGGGCCGCCGGGCGTGGGTCATCACGCAAGGACAAGGCACCCCGGGGACGTGCCGCGCGGCGCCCCCTCCTCGGAGACCTTCTGCTGGACCTGCTCAAGAAGCACGACGAACCGCGCCTGGCCCAGGAGTTGCGGGAAGAGCTGATCGAGGCATATCCCGACCGGGTCCCCACGCCCCAGGTCGTGCGCAACACTCTGGAAGGACTCGTCGCGAAGGGCCTCATTCGGCGCCAGAAGCAGGACCGGTCGGTCCTGTACACCCCGATCACATCGGCCGATGCCGTTGCAGGCGGGCACTGACCCGGCCGCGCGGAAACAGGGCAGAGCGGCCGAGGCGCACCTGCGTCGTCGGCCGCCGACCACCCTCGCCTCGTCCCGGGCCTGTCCGTACGGCCCGGTGGGCCGGCACGCCCGGTGAGCCCGCACGCCCGCTCCGGGCCGTGACCACAGGAAATCGCCCGCGCTTCACTGCCCATGAGAGCCGCGTACGGTCAAATGGCTGATGACCGGCGTCGGAGACGGCGTCAGACTCGACGCCGTCCGTGTGCTCGTCGCCTACCGATGAGCACTTCACCGGCGCAGGAGCCCACATGTACATCGAGACGCCGAACCGCACGGTCGGAGCGGCCCACGGCATCACCTATGTCTACCGCCGATGCGGTCCCAGGGACTCACAGCCTCCGCTGCTTCTTCTCCAGCACTTCCGCGGCACGTTGGACAGCTGGGATCCCGCTCTGGTGGACGCGCTGGCAAGGGAACGCGACGTCATCGCCTTCGACAACGCCGGTGTCGGTCTGAGCGGCGGCAGCACACCCCGCACCATCGGGGACATCGCCCTCGACACCGTGGCCTTCCTCCAGGCACTCGGAGTGCGGCACATGGACGTGCTCGGGTTCTCCATGGGCGGCTACACAGCACAGGAACTGGCCGTGTTCCAGCCGGCCGCCGTCCGCCGGCTCGTCCTCGCGGCCACCGCCCCACGCGGCGCCCCGGGCATTCACGGACTGCGGGACGACATCCTCGCCCATGTCAACTCGGATCAGTTGGGGGCCCAGGACTATCTGTACACCTTCTTCAACCACACCGAGTCCAGCCAGCGCAGCGGCCTGGAACTCCTCGGACGCCTCATGGAACGGGAGCGCGACCGAGATCTGCCGGTGAGTGCGGACGCCCGGGAAGCCCAGTACGAGGCCATACTCGAATGGGGCGTGCCGGATCAGGACGCGCTGCGCAGGCTCGACGCGATCGAGCAGCCCGCACTCGTCGCGGGCGGCGACAGCGATCTGGTCGTCCCGCCCCCCGCACTCCAGCTGCTCGGGAGTTCGCTGCCCAACGCCCGCGTGCGTATGTACCCGGACTCCGGACACGGCTTCCTGTTCCAGCACCACGAAGAGTTCGCGCGGGAGGTCCTGGACTTCCTGCGCTGAGGGCCCGCAGGGACGCCGATCGCCCGACCATGCCGATATACGTATGCGATGACTTGACGAAACTGCTGAGCACATGTCTCATGACGTGTGCGTCGCCTCTACGTATCAGTTTCATACGTGTCCAACCGTGACGGTCGGTTGGGTTTCGGGGCGACGGGTTCTCCTGAGGAGCTGAACATGACATCGCTCGAAAAGGCAGTGGTCCTCGTCACCGGCGGCGGCCGCGGACTGGGGCGCTCGCTGGTCGAAGAGGTGCTGGCGCGTGGCGCGGCCAAGGTGTACGCCACGGCACGGGACCCTCGCTCGGTGACCAACCCCGACGTCGTGCCGCTGGCGTTGGAGGTCACCGATCCGGCGTCGGTGGCAGCAGCGGCCGAGCAGGCGAAGGACGTCACCGTACTCATCAACAACGCGGGCGTCTCGGTGCAGGCGTCGTTCCTCACCTCGCCGATCGAGGACGTCCGGCGAGAGTTCGAGACGAACTTCTACGGTCCCCTGCGGGTCACCCGTGCCTTCGTCCCTATCATCGAGGCCAACGGCGGCGGCCACGTTCTCAACGTCCACTCCGTCCTCTCCTGGATCGGTGTCGCCGGTTCCTACAGCGCGTCCAAGGCGGCCCTGTGGTCGCAGACGAACTCCCTGCGGCTGGAGTTGAAACCACGCGGTATCGATGTGACGGGTCTGCACGTCGGATACATCGACACCGACATGGCAGCAGGCGTCGACGCGGCGAAGTCCAGCCCCAAGGAAGTGGCCGCGCTGGCCATCGACGGGGTCGAGTCCGGAGCGTACGAGGTGCTCGCCGACGACCTGTCCCGGCGCGTCAAGGCGGGGTTGGCGGCGGACATCGAGACGCTGTACCCCCAACTCGTGGAGTGACGTCCGCAGAGCCGCCGGGACCCGGAGACGTTCGCTGACGTGTCAGCATGGGGCAGTCCACCTGACATGCCAGGTGGACTGTCGGAGCAGCAGCGACCGAGTGTGGCGGTACTTCAGCCCGGGAGGATCCGCGCCGCACACGGCGGCATCCGTGGAGCGGAACCGTGCATCCCCTGCCCCTCCGCCCACGACGCCACCGGCAATCCGCACCGCAAGAAGACCGCATGGCAACAGGGCGCCGTGCGCGCCATCCTCCTCAAGCCCCGCTACACCGGCCACGAGGTCCGGAACGAGAAGCACAAGGAAGAACGCCTCCTCGACGTCGATGACGTCACCCTCGGCCACCGCACCCACATGCCCCCGCCGAGGAGCCCCTACGCTCTGCGCGGTCGGATCCGGTAAAGCCTGTGCGGGCGCAAGATGCAGCCCGCCACCATCCGCAGCGGCGTCTACCACCGCTGCGAGTTCAAAGAGGAGGAAGCCGCCCTCTACCCCGACCTGGCGCGCCAGCGCACCGTCTACCTGCGGGAAGACATCGTGTGCCAGGCCCTGAACCGGTGGATCGCCCGGGCCTTCGCCCCTGACCGGCTCTCCGCCACCATCGAAGCGCTCACCCACGCGAGCGCCGCCGCAAGCACCCCAGAGCCCCACACCCCCGAGCAGGCCCAAGCCCGCCAGGCGATCAAGGAATGCGAGCGGCCGCTCGCCCGCTACCAGGCAGCCCTCGACGCCGGAGCCGACCCCGCTGTCGTCACCCAGTGGATCAACGGCGCCCAGCGGGACAAGGACCCGGCACAGAGGAAGCTCGACGCGCACCCCGCCGTCACCCGGCAGAAGCAATCCCCGCTCGACGCGCGACGGATCCGGCAGATCACTGAGAGTCTCGGAAAGATTGCGCATCCAGACCGCCGCCATCGAGAAGAAGGGCCCGCTCTACGACGCCCTGGGCATCACCATCACCTACGAACACGCAACGAGGACCCGACCGTAAGGTCGAGGCCCTCATCACCGTATCGTCAAGCGTTGTGTCCGAGGGGCGAGTTGACCGTGGACGATACGGTCGTGGTCGCGCAGGGAAGACTCCGGCTGCAAGGTCCGTCGAAGGGCCCGCGGGAACGCTTTACGAAGGCGCCGGCCGGGATGCCGTATCACCCGACCAGTCGCACATCGACGTCCTGGACAAAGGGTGCCCGGTACGGCCGGAGGTCGGGGGCCGGCTGGGTGGTCAACACATCGAGCCCCAGCGGGGCCCCTTCGACGATCAGCCCGGAGCCGTCATCAGCGGGCAGGTGGTAGCGCAGCAGCAGGGATGGTTCGCTCAGCGCGTCGAGGCGGAGCACTCGGGTGGCCTCGTCGGGTTCGTCCACCGTGCCGAAGAACCGGGCCGGGATCGGAGTGAAGCGCAGCGCCGTCTTGAAGCTGAACAGGCCCGGCTTGGCGATGTGGCCGTACAGTGCCGGATCGGTGCCCAGTGAGATGTCCCGGCAGCCCAGTTCGCGGGCAACCTGGAAGGCCTGCATGTACATGGCTCGTACGACACGATGCTGCCGGCTGTCCGGGGCTGTGGCGGCGAAGCGGATCACCACCGTGGACACGTCCTCGCGAACGCGGCACACGCAGCAGCCGACGAGCGTGTCGTCCGCGAGGACCTGCACGGCGAAGTACTCGTCGGCGTGCGAGAGGACGTCGTCACGGTCGTGACGCGCGAAGGGCACACCGTGACGCATGGTGCTGATCTGGCGTTCGTACAGTTCCAGGAAGGCGTCGTAGGTGTCTGAATCCAGTGGCAGGACCGCCTTCATGCGGATGCCCTGTTCGTCCACGAAGCGCATGCCGGCCCGGACACTACGGCGTTCCTTCCCGGAGAGCCCGTCGAGAAAGGCCTCCTCGGAAGGGCAGGCCGGAGCGATCCAGGTGACCCAGGCCGGATGGACGGCGAACCCGGCCCGCCGCAGTTGCGGTCGGCTGCGCGGCTTGGGGTCGAGGACGCGGACCACGTCGAACTCACCTCGCAGCGAAGCCCAGTCCGTGTTCAGGGCTTCGTCGGCCGTCACCACTGCCGTGGTCAGTCCGTACGCGGTCTCGACAACCATCCGTGCCTCCTGGTCCTGGGGGTTGGGGCGGAGCCCCGCGTGTTCTTGTTCCGTTCGGCACACCGGGCGTCGCGCCGCGTGCCGCGATCACATCGGCACCGCGTCACACGGACGCCGTCCTCGCACGAGCGTGGTGCCGGATCGCGACCGGGCGGCAGCCCCCGGTGGCTGTCGCCGCTTCGGCCGATCCGGCGACAGCCCCGGAGCACTCCGGCCCTCGCCGCACCCGAAACGGCCCCGACCATGGAGCCGACCACAGCAGGTCGGTTCGGCGATGTGGTCGAGACCGCTCGGCATCGCAGTCGGCTCCTGCGCGCAGCCGCACAGCGTGCACGCCGCGAGGAGCGCCAGGAGCCTTCTGCCGGTTGATCAGCCTGGCGGGGTGCGCGCGCAGGTCAACCGGCCGAATCTAGTCGACGACGTCGATGTAGCTCATCATGCCGTTGTCCTCATGGGCCGCGATGTGGCAGTGGAACATGACCTTGCCGGTGAAGTCGGAGAACGGGACGCGGATGACCACCTTGCCGGGCACTCCGTTGACCGCGTGGGGCACCGGGATGGTGTCCTGACGGCCGATGTAGGGCTGGGGCACGCCGTTGATCGACATGACCTGGAAGGAGTCGGTGTGGATGTGGAAGGGGTGATCCTCACCGGCCTCGTTGGTGAGGGTCCACTCCTCGACGGTGTTCAGCTTCGCGGGGGTGCTGAACACCGAGGAGTCCATACGGAACTGCCGGCCGTTGATGAGGAAGCCGTGCGAGTCGTCCCCGCTGAGGGTCACGCTGCGGTGCTGCGCGATGGTGGCGTCGGACAGGTCGGGAGGCGAGGTGGGCAGCGCGCCGGAGACGGTGGGCAGCTGGGCCCGCGTGCTGCCGGCGATGTTGACGTTGAACAGCGGGGTGTCCGGGTAGCTGTCACCGTCCGGACCGTTGCTGAAAGCGAGCGTGCGCAGGGTGGTCCCGCCGGTCCGGCCGCCGGCGGTGACCAGCACGTCGTAGCGCTTGCCGGGGGGCAACAGCAGGGTGTCGTCCGTGGTCACCTCGGAGGCCGGAACGCCGTCCTGGCCGATCACGGTGAACCGGTAGCCGTCGAGCTGCAGGTGATACCAGATGTCAGCACCGACGTTGGCCAGGCGCCACAGCTGGGTCTCACCGGGCTTGATGGTGAGCACGGGCAGCAGCTGCCCGTTGACCAGCCGCACTGTCGGGGCGTTGGAGTCGATCGACGTGGTGTCGGTGTTCTGGACGATGTGGCCCGACCTGTCGAGCTGAACGTCCTTCAGATCCACGGTGTGCGTGGTGATGTCCCGCAGGGCGGGCGGCAGCAGGGCCCTGTCGTCGCCGACGACCATGGCACCCGAGAGGCCGGCGAAGATCTGGTTCTCCACGTCGCCAGGGGAGAAGGAGGCGCTGGGCGAAGGGGGCATGTCCATGCCCGCCATGCCGGAGCCGTCCGGTGGGCAGGTCGTGCCCATGGCGTGGCTGTGGTACCAGTACGTGCCGACCGGATGGTTGGCGGGCAGGTCCAGGTGGTACTGGAGCGTGCTGCCCGGGGCGACGCACAGGAACGAATCGTCCGAGTCGTTCGACGGCGAGACGTGCAGGCCGTGAAAGTGCAGATTGGTTGCAACCGCGAGGTTGTTGACCAAGGTGATCGTGGCGTGCTCACCCGGCACGAAGTGCAGAGTGGGGGCGATGAACGAGCCGTTGTAGGACTGGCCCCACACCTGCTTGCCGGCCACCGCGAAACGCGTGTCGTGCGCGTTCAGGGTGATGGTCATGTTCGGGCTGGTGACGGTGTCGAGGACCGGCGGGTCGGCGAAAGGCTGTCCGGAGGTCATGCCCGTCTGCTGCTGGGCCGTCGAGAGCGGCTGATCCGTCGTCGACGCCGAGGTCGGCGCGGCCGAGGCGCCCCGGGAATACACGACCGCGGCGGCAAGGACCAGGAGCGCGGCTGCCAGCGTCTGGATCGCCAGGACGTGCCGTCGTCTCTGTCGGCGGCCTGCATCCGGCACGGTGCCGGTGGTGTTGGACATCGGTTCCCCTGTTTGTTCGAAACGGTGATGAGATCGGCTGGTGAACAACTCCCGTTCAGCACAGGCGAGTCAGCCCCTTCGGACACAGCGCTGACACAGGAGGTCTCGGTGGGCCGTGGCTGATCTGCCGTGGCCTCATTGGTTGTCGTCCGACGCGTACGGACGTCATCGGCTGTCCGGCTCTCCTGCCGCCGCGGCGGGTACCACTGCCGACCTGCCGGCGTCGTGTGCCGCTCCCGCCACCCGCTGCGCCGCCGTCTCGCGCTCCGCGGGAGCGCTGCCGGGCAGTGTGCCCCGGCGCCGGCCCACGGCGGCGAGGGCCAGCAGCACCAGGCCGCTCACGGCGCCCAGCACGAGGAACGGCAGGCGGTCGGTCACCTCGTAGAGGGCGATACCGATGACGGGGCCGAGGACGTTGCCGAGGTCCGAGACCAGGCCGAACAGGCCGAATGCCTTGCCGTCGTGCGCAGTGGCGGCCTTCAGCTCGACAATCCCGCGCCGCGCGGCGAGGAAGAGCGTCGCATAACCGAACATGTAGACCATGAAGCTTCCGCCGACGGCCACGAAGTGGGCACTGGCGGCCATGGCGCACAGGCCGACTGCCGTGAGACCCAGTCCGATCGCCGCCAGGGTCCGCAGTGGCGGCGTGTACCGGCCGAGCAGCCACATGGCCAGGCCCGAGACGGCCAGTCCGGCGACGAAGACCGCCGAGATCGCCGTTCGTGCCGACGCGTGCGCTCCGGTACTGAGGTAGACCGGCAGGACCGGTTCGAGCGCCGAGTACACCAGGAAGGTGAACATGTCGAGCCCGCCGAGCAGGAGGGCCCACACCCACCACCGGACCGGTGCGGGCCCCGCCGCCGCGGCAGCCGGGGCGGGCACGGACTCCGGCTCCTCCTCGGACCCCTCGGGTTCCGGCCCGGGAATGGCCCGTAGGAGTCCGAGAGCCGTCGCCGCGGTCACCGCGGCGCCCGCGACGAAGAGCGCCGTCAAGCCGGCGGGTACGGCCACTCCGGCGATCAGCGGCCCGAGGAGGAACCCGGCCACCGCCGCCGACCCGAAGTTCCCCATCATCCGGCTGGTGGGGATGCCGTGCCGCCGGCACAGCGCCGTCATGCCGGCGTAGAGAGCCGGGGACACGAGTCCCTCACTGATCCCCCAGCACACCCGGGCCCCCAGCAGGGTGAGACTGTCCCGGGCCAGGGCCGTGAGGACGATGCCGACCGCGGCGGTGAGCATGGACAGCATGGCGACGCGGTCCGCCCGCCACTTGTCGACCCACCATCCGCCGACCGGCTGGGCGAGCGCTTTGGCCGCGGCGAACAGTGCGAAGGTCAGCGCGACGACGACCGGTCCGGCCCCGACCCGGTGCTCCAGGTCCGGCACGAACGGGATCATCACCGTGTAGGACGCGTTGACGCTGACGACGGCTGCCAGAAGCAGCGCGGCAGGGCGCCGGCCCGGACCCATCTCATTCTCCCCTGATGTAGGCGGACAGCACCTGGTGCATGTGGGCGAGCGCCGGTTCCAGGTCCGGGCGGCGCTCGGGGGCGTAGACCAAGGCCCACAGGTCGGTGCCGCTCAGGGCGTGCCGTTCCTTGAACCGGTAGTTGTCGCGGCCCCACTCGATGCGGCGCATGCCGTGCCCGTACGCCCACTCCGTGCTGCGGTACATGAGCGCCACGTAGGTGCTCAGGTCGTGGAGCGTGGCGTAGTCGACACCCCCGCACATGAAGGTCACTTCCGGCCCGCGCCGGAACGCGAAGAAGGCACCGACCAGCCGGTCGTCCACCTCGGCGGCGACCATCATGGCGCCGGGCACCCGGAGCATGCCGTGCAGCGCGTCCTCGTCGAACAGGGCCGGCCAGTCGTTCTTGTCGCTGGTGTCGACGGTCAGCGGGAACGCTGCCGGCACCAGAGCGTGCGCCTCCGGCCCTTCGACCATCCGGACCCGCAGGCCGCGCTCGTCGGCCCGGCGCAGCCGCCTCTGCACATCCCGCCTGATCTTGTTGGTGACGCGGTACATGTGGTCGTCGAAGTCGCCGGACAGGTCGCAACTGTAGGTGCGTTCGAGCAGTACGCGGCCGACCGGAGGCCCGGCCACGGCCAGCCAGTCGGCCACGCCCTCCTCGGTGAGGTTGGGCACGACGAGCACCTCGGCCGGTCCGGATTCGATCCATTCCATCGCGGTGGCGTACGCGCCCCGGACCAGCGCAGCGGGCACGTGCCCGCGTTTGCCGTACATGGAGTACGGGGAGCCGGCGAAGACCACCGGGTTGCCGAACCGGCCCACGAGGCCGACCTGCCGCTCGTATCCGTCCCAGAAGGGGGACTCGTACACGGCGTAGAGCGGGAGAACCGACGCGCCGTCCGGGTGTGCCGGGTCGGTGTGGACGTAGGCGTGCCGAGCGCGCTTCTCGATGCCGATCCTCTCCCAGGCGCGCAGCCAGTTCGCGGAGTCGTACAGGCAACTGGCGACCACCCGCTCCGGCACCTCGTCGGACAGCCGCCAGTCGGACGCGGTCACCAAGCACTGGCCGGTTCGTGTGGTACCCACCCCGCACACCTCCCGCTTGAGCCATCGGTCGAGACTGGGACACGGTAGGGACGGCGTCTCTCGCGGTGGTCTCACGCCGATCCCGCCTCACGCCGCCCCGATCTCCGTCATCCGGCGGCACTGCCGTGCCCGGGAGCGCTCGCCCGGGGAATCGAGTGGCCGGATATCGCCGTGAGAACGCGACAAGAGCGGCGAGCCCTAGCGTCCACCACAGGGCCCGGCCCACGGCGTCGTGGACGGCTCTTCCCGTATCCCGGCGATACGGAACAGACGCGTCCTGTTTGGCTCACAAGGGGGAGACATGAAGGCGCAGCTGGCGATGTTCGGCAGCAAGCCCGTGGTGCGTCCGGAACACCGGCGCCTGGAGTGGCCGGTGGTGACGCAGGCGGACAGGGACGCCGTCCTGCGGGTCCTCGACAGCCGCAAGTTCACGGTCGGCGCGAAGGACGAACAGGAGATCAGCGGGCTCGAGAGGGAATGGGCCGAGTTCTGCGACACTCGTTACGCGGTCGCCGTCAACAGCGGCACGGTGGCGCTGGAGCTGGCGCTGACCGCCCTGGGCCTCCAGCCCGGCGACGAGGTGATCGTCCCGGCGCTCAGCTACGTGGCGACCGCGATGGCGCCCCTGTACCAGTTGGCGATTCCTGTCTTCGTGGACATCGACCCGGTCACGTTCAACATCGACGTGCAGCAGATCGAAGCGAAAATCACCCACCGCACCCGGGCGATCATCCCGGTCCACCTCGGTGGTCTGCCCGCCGACATGGACGAGATCCGGGGCCTGGCCCGCAAGTACGACCTGCTGGTGGTCGAGGACGCCGTACAGGCGCAGGGCGGGAAGTACCGCGGTGAGACCGCGGGCTCCATGGGCGCTGCCGCGGTGTTCAGCCTCAACGTCGAAAAGAGCATCCCGACGTGCGGCGAGGGTGGACTGATCGTCACGGACGACGAGAACGTCGCCGAGCGCTGCCGGAGCCTGCGTATCCTCGGCGAGGACCTCAGCACGGAGGAACGGCTGTACGTGTCCGCCACCCGCGGCTCGAACCTCAAGCTCAGCTCGGTGCTGGCCGCCTTCACCAGGGCCCAGCTCGCCAGGTTCTGGGACTACCAGGTCCGCCGCGACCAGAACATCCCCGTCTTTCTGTCGCGACTGGCGGCGCTGCCGGGCATCGTCGTCCCGCTCACCCCGGCTGACCGCACCCACATGTGGCACATGCTGCGCTTCCGCTTCGACCCGCGGGCGGCGGGCCTGGACGGGGTCACGCCGGGCCGCTTCCGCCAGGCGCTGCGCCGGGCGCTGCTCGCGGAGGGCGTGCCGCTGACGCACTACCAGATCATTCCGCTGCCGGGTCAGCCGGTGTTCCAGGAGCAGAACGCCTATGGCAAGGGCTATCCGTGGTCGCTGCCAGGGGCCAATCCGCAGCGTTACGACCTGGCCGACTACCCGGTGACCTGCCAGGTCATCGAGGACTCCCTCTGCCTGCGGCGCATGCACCTCAACCCCGACGCCGGTCCTGCTCTGGACGAGTACGCGACCGCCTTCGAACGGGTCTGGGAGAACCTCGACGTCATCGCCCGCTTCGCCCGGGCCCTCGACTACGAGCCGCCGTGGGCAGCCGTCAAGGGGTACCAGCAGAAGGCCGGTGTGCCGGCGTGAGCGTCCAGATCGCCGAGTCGGTCACCGGCGAGGACGCGGCCTGGGACGACCTGCGGTGCCGGGCGACGGCGGTCCGCGAGCACGTGCTCAGGATCGGGGCCGGGCCGATCGGCACGCACGTGGGCGGGTCCCTGTCGGCGGCCGACATCCTCGTGGCCCTCTATTTCAGGGTCCTGCGGGTGCGGCCGCACGATCCCGGCTGGGCCGGGCGTGACCACTTCGTACTCAGCAAGGGGCACGCCAGCGCGGCACTGTACGCGACGCTCGCCGAGCGGGGATTCCTGGACACCTCCGAGCTGGACACCTACGGGTGCGCCACCGGGCGGTTGATGGCGCACCCCACACCCGCGGTGCCTGGCGTGGAGTTCGCGACCGGATCGCTGGGCCACGGCCTGTCGCTGGCCACCGGACTGGCGCTGGCCGCTCGCCGCGCCGGACGCCCCAACCGGGTCTTCACCCTGATGGGCGATGGCGAGTTGCAGGAGGGGTCGGTCTGGGAGGCGGCCATGGCGGCCGCACACCTGGAACTGGACAACCTCACCGCCGTGGTGGACCGCAACCGTCTGCAGATCAGTGGTCCGACCGAGGACCGGATGCGGCTGGAGCCCCTCGCCGACAAGTGGAGGGCCTTCGGCTGGCAGGTGGCGCAGGTGAACGGCCACGACTTCGGCGAACTGGTGCCGGCACTGCGGTTCTCCCCGGTCACAGGGCGCCCGACCGTACTGATCGCCGACACGGTCAAGGGACGCGGGGTGCGCCATCTTGAGCACCGCAAGCAGAGCCACTTCGCCAAGCTCGGCGAGGCGGCCTACGAGCGGGCACTCGCCGCCCTGCGAGCCGCGACATGAGTGGCCCGCCGAGCGCGCACGGTACGGCGCGGCGGGCCGCCGAGGACCGGCAGGACGGCTCCGACCGGGCCGCCTACCGCGCCACACTGCTCGAACTGGCGCGAGCGGACAGCCGGATCTGGTGCCTTGATTCGGACATGGGCGGGCTGGAGAAGCAGTTCGAGGCCGTGCTGCCGCAGCAGTACGTGGACCTCGGGATCGCCGAGGCCAACCTGATGTCCGTCGCAGCCGCGCTCGCCGGCACCGGCATCCTGCCCTTCGTCAACACGATGGCCGCGTTCGCCTCGGCCCGAGCCCTGGAACAAGTCAAGATCGATATCGCCTACCACAGGCTGCCGGTACGCATCGTCGCCACGCACTCCGGCTTGTCCGCGGGCCACCTCGGCCCGACCCACCACGCCCAGCAGGACCTCGCGGTGATGCGGTCGCTGCCCAACATGACGGTGATGACGCCCGCGGACGCCGCCGAGACGGTGCGGATGGTCAACGCGGCGGCGTACCTGCCCGGCCCGGTGTACATCCGGCTCGGCCGCGGCCCGACCGACCCGGTCCACCACGGCGACGCCGGCTTCACCGTCGGCGAGGCGGTGGAGCTGCGCGCCGGCGGTGACGTGACGATCATCGCGGCCGGCTCCTACCCCGTCCTGTTCGCGCTGGAGGCGGCCGAACAGCTCGCTGAGCAAGGCATCGACGCAGCAGTGCTGAACATGCACACCATCAAGCCCCTTGACGTCACGGCGGTGGTGAGGGCGGCCGGCAGCACCGCCGGCATCGTGACCGTCGAGGACCACGCGCTGCTCGGCGGGCTGGGCGGCGCGGTCGCCGAGGCCGTCGCGGAACACGAGCCGACCCGGGTGCTGCGGGTCGGCGTGCGCGACGCCTTCTCTTCCAAGCCGGGCAGCCACCGCGCCCAGCTCAGCGCCGGCGGCGTCAGCCCACACCACGTCGTCGCCGCCGCCAAGGCCGTCCTGAGCGGCCGTTCCTGCACAACAACCGTTCACAACACCGCAAAGGAGACTGCGTCATGACCACCGCCACGGCGAGCACCTGCCCGGAATGCGCCGAGGTCGTACCGACGGCGCCGGACATGCACGTGACGTCGATCGTCGTGTGCCCGACCTGCAGGGTCGAGTTGGAGCTCATCTCCCTCGACCCGGCCGAGTTCGCGCTCGCCCCGGAGATCGAGGAAGACTTCGGGGAGTAACGGGTGATCACGAGTGCGTCGCAGGACGGCCTCCTGGCCGTCCTGACCACCCGCGTCCGCCTGGAGGAGCGGCAGATCTTCGCCGCTCTCGAGCGGCGCGGCATCCCGTACGCCTCCGTCGACGACCGGACCCTGGTAAGTGACCTGCAATCGCCGCCGCCGGTGCGGTACCGGGGCGTGCTGAACCGGATCATGTCGCACACGCGGAGCCTCTACGCCGCGCACCTGTTGGAGTCGACAGGCCATCAGGTATTGAACCCGAGCAGCGTCATCGAGGTCTGCGGCGACAAGATCCTCACGTCGCTGGCCCTGGTACGCGCCGGGTTGCCGACCCCGCGGACCGTCGTGGCGGTGACCCCCGACGCGGCGCTGCAGGCCATCGAGGAGATCGGGTACCCGGCGGTGGTCAAGCCCGCCGTCGGGTCGTGGGGGCGGCTGCTGTCGAAGGTCAACGACCGGGACGCGGCCGAGACGCTCGTCGAGCACAAGCAGGCGATGCGTTCACCGGTGCACTCGGTCTTCTACGTCCAGGAACTCATCGACAAGCCGGGCCGCGACATACGGGCCATCGTGCTCGGCGACCGGGTCGTCGCGGCCGTCTACCGCAGGTCGGAGCACTGGATCACCAACACGGCGCGCGGTGCCACCACGGAGCCCTGCGAGGTGACGCCGGACCTGGCCAAGCTCGCGCTGCGGGCCGCGGAGGCGGTCGGCGGCGGCATGCTCGCGGTGGACCTGATCGAACGCCCCGACGGCGAGGTGCTGGTCACCGAGGTCAACCACACCATGGAGTTCCACGGACTGGCCTCGGCCACCGGGCTGGACATCGCCGATCTCCTCGTCAGCCACGTCTTGGCGGTGGTGGCGCGGTGAAGGCCTCGGTGATCGGCGCCGGCGGATACATAGGCGGCGAACTGGTCAGGCTGCTGCTTCAGCATCCGCACGTGGAGCTCAGCCAGGCCACCTCGACTCGCCACCGCGGACGTCCCCTCAGCGCCGCGCACCCGAACCTGCGCGGCCAGAGCGACTTGTCCTTCGTGGCCGAGGAGGACCTGTCGGAGTCCGACGTCGTCTTCCTGGCGACGCCGCACGGGGCATCGACGAAGAGCATCGCCACCTGGTCCGCGCTCGCGCCGATGGTGGTGGACCTGAGCGCCGACTTCCGGCTCCACGACCCCGGCCGGCGGGAACGCCACTACCCCGGCGCCGCGCCGGAGGCGTCCTGGCTCTCCCGTTTCCAGCCGGGGATTCCCGAACTGCACCGGGAGCAGCTGCGCGGGGCGAGTCACATCGCGGTGCCGGGCTGCATGGCCAACGCCGCGATCCTGGCCCTGCACCCGCTCGCCACGGCGGGGCTGGTCGCGGGCCCGGTCCTGGTCGACGCCCGTACCGGCTCCAGTGGCGGGGGCAGGACTCCTGACGAGGGCAGCCACCACCCCGAGCGCAGCGGCGCTCTGCGCATGGCCAAGCCGCACGGTCACCGGCACACCGCGGAGATCGAGCAGGCATGCGGAGTGCGGGTGCACATGACGGTGACCGGCGTCGAGGCCGTGCGCGGCATCCAGGTGGCCTGCCACATCACGCCGGCGCGGACGGTCACCGAGCGCGAGCTGTGGGCGCTCTACCGCACGGCCTACCAGAACGAGCCCTTCGTGCGGCTGGTCAGAAAACGGTCGGCGCTGCGTCGGATGCCGGAGCCGAAGATCCTCAGCGGCACCAACTACTGCGACATCGGTCTGTCGCTCAACTCGGAGGGAGACCACCTGATCGTCGTGTCGGCCATCGACAACCTGGTGAAAGGAGGTGCCGGCAATGCCGTCCAGTGCTTCAACATCGCCTCTGGCCACGACGAGACCGCGGGCCTGCGGTTCGCCGGGCTCCACCCGGCCTGAGCGCTTCGTGATCAAGGTCGGCGGTTCGCTCGGCGCGGACATGGCCGGCGCATGCGCCGACATCGCCGAACTCGCCGAGCAGGGCGGCGAGGTGGTCGTCGTGCACGGCGGCGGCGCGGAAGCCGACCGGCTCGCCGCCGAACTCGACCGGCCCACCCGCACCATGACCGCTCCCAACGGCCGGCACAGCCGCTACACCGACGCGCCCGCACTCGACGCGCTCGCCATGGCGATGCTCGGCCGTGTCAAACCGGCGCTGGTCACGGCGCTGACCGGGGCCGGACTCCGCGCTGTCGGCCTGTCCGGAATCGACGGTTCCCTGGTCACCGCCCGCCGAACGCCGCCGGCCAGGGCCGTGGTCGACGGCGTCGAGCGGGTCGTCCGGGACGACTTCTCCGGGCGGATCCATGAGGTCGATCCGGATCTCGTGCTGACCCTGCTGGGCGGTGGCTACGTTCCCGTGGTGTCGCCTCCCGCACTGGATCCGGCCCTCGGCATGCTCAACGTCGACGCCGACCGGTTCGCCGCCCGGCTCTCGCTCGCCCTGGCAGCCGACTGGCTGATCATCCTCTCCGATGTTCCCGGGCTGCTGCGCGACCCCGCGGATCCCACGAGCCTGGTGACCGAGGTGCCCTGCGAGGAGTTGTCCCGCTACCTGGACGGCGCGGGAGGGCGCATGAAGGTGAAACTGCAAAGCGCAGGGGAGGCCTTCGTGGCCGGGGTGCCTCACGTCGTCCTCGCCGACGGCCGACTGGACTCCCCCGTGCTCGCCGCACGGGCGGGGGCCGGCACGACATTCGTGAGAGGAACCCGATGAGTACACGTGCCGAGTCATTGCTTCGGCGAATGGTCGAGATCCCCTCGCCGTCGGGCCAAGAGGCGGAGCTGGCCGCCTTCCTGGCCGGCGAGCTGCGGGACTGGGGCTTCACGACGCGCATCGACGAGGTCGGCAACGTCATCGCCAGGCGCGGTCCGGCCGCCGGCCCGACGATCATGCTGATCGGCCACATGGACACCGTGCCGAGCCGGCTGGAGGTGCGGCAGGAAGGCACCGTCCTGCACGGGCGCGGCACGGTGGACGCCAAGGGGCCGCTGGCCACCATGATCTGCGCGGCCGCGGCCGCCGAGGTCGGCCACGCCCAACTGGTGGTCGCAGGAGTGGTCGAGGAAGAGACGTTCGGACGGGGTGCGACACACCTTCTCGAGGGGCACCGGCCCGACGCCGCCTTCGTCGGGGAACCCAACGGGTGGTCCGGCGTCGGCATCGGCTACAAGGGCCGGGTCGTGGTGCGGTACGCCGTGTGCCGTCCCGCCGGGCACACGGCCAGCCCCGAGGAGAAGGCCACCGAGGCGGCCATCGCCTTCTGGAACAAGGTGGTCGGCTACTGCGAGGCGCACACAGCGGGAAGCCGCGCCTTCGACCGGCCCATCCCGACGCTGGTGGAGATGGGCGGCACGATCGAAGAGGCACGGATGACCCTAGCCTGCCGCACTCCCCCGGGATTCGACCTGGCGGAGTTCGAGCGGTTCCTGGCAGACACCGCCAAAGACGCCGTGCTGACGATCGACGACCGGACCCCGCCCGTGCGCGTCGACACCCGTGGCGCCGCGGTGCGCGCCCTCTGCTCCGCGATACGCGCTCAGGGAGCGCGTCCCACGCTGAAGCTCAAGACGGGCACAGCCGACCTCAACATCCTCGAGCCGTGCTGGAACGTGCCGATGGCCGTCTACGGCCCGGGCGACTCCAGCCTTGACCATACCGACCGGGAGCACATCGACCTCGTCGAATACGTGAGGGCCATCGATGTGCTCCGGCATGCGCTGGAGACGCTCGCCGACGAGCTCGTACAGGCCGAGGAGGCGGCAGCGGCCGGTGCCCGGTGATGACGCCGCACGTGCTGTGCGGCTGCCGGGGTGCCGCCCTGTGCCTCCCTCCGCGCGTCCCTCGTCGAGGGTGCCGTCAGCCGACCGCTCGGGAAACGCCCCGCAGGGCGGGTCCCGGGCGCGAGCCGGCCTCGGTCGGGAAGACGGGGTGACCTGCGATGATCCGCTGGTGCAGCTCCTGGAGGCGGGCGCACGGGTCGAGGCCGACATGGCTGATCAGTGCGGCCCGGCCCGCGTGGTAGACCGCGAGGGCGTCGGCCCGGCGGTCGGACAGGTACAGCGCCGTCATCAGGTGCCAGCGGAGCTGTTCGCGCAACGGGTGCTCGTCGACCAGCAGGCTGAGTTCGCCGACCAGTTCCCGATGGCGGCCGAGGGCGAGTTCCACGTCGAAGCACTCCTCCAGCAAGGCGAGCCGACGCTCCGCCCAGTACGCCGCGACCGGCTCGAGTGCCCGGCCCGCCAGCCCGGCCAACGGCTCTCCCCGGAACAGCGCCAGAGCCGCGCGATAGTCGTCGACGGCGCCCTTCGGATCACCGGCCTGAGCCCGGACGCGGCCGCGCCCCCTGAGCTCCTCGAAGAGCTGGGTGTCCAAGGACCCGTCGGGCAGACGCAGCAGGTAGCCGCCGGGGACGGTCTCGATGAGATCAGCGCGGGCCCCGGCGGCGACCAGTGCCTTGCGTACCCGCCACACACAGGTCTGTATCTGTTTGTCCGCGGTGACCGGCGGCGTGTCGCCCCACACCGCGTCAACCAGCCTGCCGAGCGGTACAGCCTTGTTGACCTCGGTCAAGAGGACGGCCAGGACGGTGAGTTGGCGGCTTTCCGGGAGGGGAACCTCCCGGCCCCCGCAACAGATCCGCAACGGCCCCAGGACGCGGAAGAAGGTCTTGTGGGCACTGTCGGAAGACGATTCGACATGCATGGGAACCCTCGGCTCTGTGATGGTGATGATGCCCACGACTTGACACTGATCACGACGAGTCGGCTGCCGCAGACATCCGCCATCCGGGTCTGCGGGAGGGGCGTACGCGCCAGGCAGTTGAGGCCGCCACCCCGGCGACGCGCCGATGCAGGCCAGGCGGTCGGTGGCAGGTCCAGCTCCTGTTCGGCCGGCCGGCCCACTTGGATCGCCCAGTTCCCGGAAATCCACACGAGCCGGCGCCACGGCCTGCGGCGGCGCCGCTTGCGCCGAATGCGCGGCGTCAAGCCTTCTCTTCGCTGCTCTCGATTTTGAAGATCGACACGTACCTTAGGGGTGTTTCGGCAATGAAGTGGGTGTGCGCGGAGCCTGCAGCAGCGGCGAACACGTCGCCGGTGGTCATGGTGCGGCCCTGGTTGCTGAGCGTGCCCTCGATGACGTACAGGAACTCGGCGTGCTCGTGCACGTGTGGGTCCGTGCGGTAGCCCGGCTCGGCCTCGACGATGGCCACGTGGTAGCCGTCCGCGCGGGCGGCGATCCTGGCCCGCGCCTTGCCCTGGGAGCCCCAGGGGATCCACGGGAGTTCGTCATTGCCGTCGAGGCGGGAGATGTCCCAGCCTTCGAGTGAGGGTTCCATGGTTCCTCCTGGCACGGGGGGCGCGGGTGCCCGCGGGGGATCGGGCACCCGCGCCGGTCGGGGGGACGGTCAGGCGGTGGCTGCTGCGGCGCGGTCGGCGTCGGCGACGGCTGCCCCCGACTCGGCGGTCGGGGCGTCGGCGGACTGCGGCCGACGCGGGATGCCCAGTGCGCACAGCGCGCCGGCGAGCACCACACCGACCCCCACCCACACCGCGGGGTGCATGCCATCGACGAAGGACGTGGGCGAGGCGGTGCTGCCGTGGCCGGCGAAGACGGTGCTCAGCACGGCGATACCAAGCGCGCCGCCCACCTCGCGGACGGTGGTGTTGGCACCGGAGGCCTTGCCCGCGTGCTCCTGACTGACCGAACCGAGCACCACGGCCGCGGTGGGCGCGAAGACGAAGCCCATGCCGATGCCGGAGACCACCATCGGCGCGACCAGGCTCGCGTAGGAGGTGTCGGTGCCGGCGACCAGGTTGATCCAGGCCAGTCCGGCGCCCTGCAGGAAGAGGCCGAGGGCCATCAGCCGTCCGCCGCCGACCTTGTTGGTCAGCATCCCGGCGACGGGGGCGACGAACATCGGCATCAGTGTCCAGGCCAGGGTCCGCACACCGGCCTCCAGCGGGGTGCGCGGCGGGGCGATCTGCAGGTACTGGGCGAGCAGGAAGAGCGAGCCGAAGACGCCGAAGTACATGCTGGCGGAGACGACGTTGGTGAGGGTGAAGGCGCGCACCCGGTAGAAGGAGAGCGGCAGCATGGGCTGCGCGGTGCGACGCTCCCAGAGCAGGAAGAGGACGAGCAGCACGGCTCCGGCGGCGAACGCGCCGAGCACGGTGCCGGAGGTCCAGCCGTCGGTGGAGGCGTGCACGATGCCCCAGACCACGGCGAACAGCGCTGCGGCGGCCAGGAGCATGCCCAGCAGGTCCAGGCCCACGCCCTCCAGCCGGCTCTCCTGCAGCACGAAGCGGATCAGCGGCACGGCCACGATGCCCACCGGCACGTTGACCCAGAAGATCCACTGCCAGTCCAGGCCGTCCACCACCGCGCCGCCGACCACCGGGCCCATGGCCACGGCCAGGCCGCTGATGCCGGACCAGAGTCCCAGCGCCAGGCCGCGCTTGCGGGCCGGGACGGCCTGGGAGAGCAGGGTGAGCGAGAGCGGCATGACGGCGGAGGCCCCGATGCCCTGCACGGCGCGGGCGGCGATCAGCTCACCGCTGGTGGTCGCGAGCCCGCAGGCGATGGAGGCGAGAGTGAAGAGGGTGATGCCGAGTATGAAGGCCCGGCGGCGGCCGAAGCGGTCACCGAGCGCGGCCGCGGTGAGCAGCAGGCAGGCGAAGCTGAGCACGTAGGCGTTGACGAACCACTGCAGGTCCTGGGTGGAGGCGTTGAGCTTCACGGCCAGCGTGTGCAGGGCGGTCGAGACGACCAGGTTGTCCAGCGCGACCATGAACATCGGGACGCTGGAGGCCACGATCGACAGCCACAGCGGTACCGACCGGGTATCGGGCTTGGTCATGGAGGGTCTCTCCTCGGCGGGGTTCGCCAGGGGAGGCGAACGGGATGGGCAGTATGTGCTGACGGCTGTTCAGGAACGGGGTTCTGCGGCCTGCTGCTCGGCGAGGCGGCGCTTGGCGTCGCTCCAGGTGATCGGCAGCTCGCCCACCGGGACCTCCCAGAAGGTGAAGACCGAGTGGCGCATGGTGGGCCGCAGACCCTTCATGATCGAGTTGTGGGGTTCGGTCTTGGCGTAGGCGTAGAGCTGCTCACGGCTCTCCCAGGCGGAGAGGGTCCAGAAGGTACGGCGCAGCGGATCCGCGATGAGCGAAGCGCCGAGGGCCCCGTGGGCGCCGCGGACCTGCTTCCAGGCCACGAGGGAGCGGAGGAAGAACCGCGGCACGTCTTTCAGCGAACGCACCTCGAGACGGGAGGCCATGACCAGCGCGGTGGTGAGGCCGGGCCGCGGTGCGTTCGGGGTGGTCCAGGGAAGTGTGGGCATGACTGTGTCTTCCTGGGAGGGGCCTTCTGCGGACGCCGCCCGCGGCCATATTGGACAGTGTCACTATCGATGATAGACAGTAGAGCTATCGAATGGCCAGAAGGAAGCGAGCGCGATGCGAATCTCGGAACTGAGCCGGAAGAGTGGGGTCTCCGTGCCCACGATCAAGTTCTACATCCGCGAGGAGCTGCTGCCCGCCGGCCGCCTGACCTCGGCGACCCAGGCCGAGTACGACGAGCAGCACCTACGCCGGCTGCGTCTGATCCGGGCGCTGATCGGGATGCGCGGGCTCTCCGTGGAGGCCACCCGGCAGGTGCTGGGAGCCCTTTCCGAGGAACACTCCTCCCCGCACCTCGTGCTCGGCCTGGCCCTCGGCGCGATCCGGCTCTCGGAGGAGCCCACCGAGGAGTCCGAGCAACTGGCCGCGGTGGACGCGCTGGTCCATGAGCTGGGCTGGCACGTGCACAAGGACGCCCCCGCCCGCGGCGTGCTGGCCGAGACCCTGGCCAGCCTGCAGCAGTTCGGGATCGCTCTCGACTGGCACGCCCTGCTCCCCTACGCCCGGCTGGCCGCGGACACCGCCCGCCTGGATCTCGACCAACTGGACGGGGTGACCGACCCCTTGGAGCTGGCCGAGCGCGCCGTCGTCCTCACCACCCTGCTGGAGCCCGCCCTGATGGCACTGCGCAGGCTCGCCCAGGAACACGAGTCCGCGCAGCGCCACAAGGAATGACGCTCAGGCGCCCAGGCCGTCGAGTTCCTCCAGCAGGCGGCGGGCCGCCTCGGCGCCGGAGGAGAAGCCGGCCTCGTGCGAACCGATCTGGTCCCAGCCGAGCCTTCGGGAGTGGAAGTAGGAGCCGCAGAACTTGACCCGGGTGCCCTCGTTGACGTCGTAGATGTCCTTCTGCAGTTCGCGCACCGGGTTGTCGATGATCGGATGGGTGTACGGGAAGCGGGCGATCACCCTCTCGGGGCGCACCTCGCGCGGGTAGTCGAGGGTGACGAAGTAGTCCTGCTCGGCGGTGAAGCCGTGCAGCTTGTTCATGTAGTACGCGACGTAGGTGTGGGCCTGGCCGTCCATCGAGACCTTGCCGTAGTTCCACGCCTCCCAGCGCTCGCGGTCGGCGGGCATCACCGAGTCGTCGGTGTGCAGCACCACGTCGGAGGAGTTGTAGCGCACGGTGCCCAGGACGGTCCGCTGCCGTTCGGTGGGGTTCTCCAGCATGGCCAGTGCCTCGTCCGCGTGCGCGCCGATGACGGCGTAGTCGAAGCGCTCGCTGCCGCCGGCAGTGGTGACCGTGACGCCGTCCGGTTCCTGACGGACACCGGTGACCGGCTCGCCGGTGCGGACCTCGGGGCCGATGGCGGCGATGGCCTTGCGCACGTAGGAGATGGAGCCGCCGCCCACCGTGCGCCAGTCCACGCGGCGCCCGCCCAGGCCTCCTTCGTCGTGGCCCATGTAGAAGGCGATGACGGTGGAGGCGGGGATCTCCCAGATCAGCTCGGCGGGCACCGACCAGACGGCCGAGCAGAGCAGGATGACGTAGGAGTGCCGGAACTCCTGGCTGTAGCCACCGCGGTCCAGGTACTCGCCGAGCGGGATGTCGGTACGGCGGCGCAGGAAGTCGCGGCGGCCCTCGGTGTGGAAGCGGCGTGCCTCCCGCCAGATGGTGTGGAACTCCGGCGAGCCGGTGTAGCGGGCCGTCACCTCTTCCTCGGTCAGGTCGAGTTCTTCGGTGCCGTATTCCAGCCCGGTGTCCAGGTCGAAGAAGTTGAAGCCGCCGAGGTGCTCCACCGCCTCCACGCCCAACTCGTCGAAGAATCCGTAGAGGTTGGGGTAGGCGGGGCGGTTGAAGACGACGAAGGCGGTGTCGATGCCGAGGACGCGGCCGGCCTCCTCGACCTCGACCGTGTTGGCGTGCCCGCCGAGCCGATCCTCCCGTTCGAAGAGGGTGATCCGGGCGCGGTCACGCAGATGGTAGGCGGCGGAGATGCCGGACACGCCCGCGCCGATGACGGCGACGCGGGGGGTGTGGTCGGGTGCCATGATGGTCCTCTCGGTGAAGCGGACGGCGGGTCAGGCGGCGGGCGGCTCGCCGGGGTCGGCGAGGTCGATGCGGTGCAGTTCGCCCGCGCGGCCGTGCTCGGCGGCAACGGCAAGCACGTGCCCGGGGGCGGGGCGGAGGAGCTCGAACCACCACGCGTCGCCCGCCCAGGGCGGCCTGTGGGGATCGTGCACGGTGATCGGCCCAGCGGGCGGGGCGGTGATCGTGAAGCCGGCCAGGTCCCGGCTGATCCCGGTACCGAGGGCTTTGAGGTACGCCTCCTTGAGCACCCATATCTCGCTGAGCCGGTCGGCACGGGCGGCCGGCGGCAGGGCGGCCAGTTCCGCGCGCTCCGCGTCGGCCAGGTGCGGGATGAGGTGGGTGACCGCGTCCGGTGAGGCGGGGGCGCACTCGACGTCCACCCCGCAGTCGCGGCCGTGAGTGGTCACGCAGGCGATCAGTCCCTCGGTGTGCGAGAGATTGAACCGCAGTTCCTCGTAGGGCGGTTCGGGCTCGGGGCGGCCCCAGGGGCCGGGCCGGAAGCGCCAGGTGTGCGGCGGCCGCCCGCTGCGCGCGCTGAGCGCGTAGCGGGCCAGCAGCCGGGCTCCCAGGAAGCGCCGGCGCGCGCCCTCGCCGCGCAGGCGCTCCAGGCGGGCCCGCTCCTCCTCGGTGAGCAGCCGCCGGCCGCCGAGCGCGGTGACGAAGCTCGCCACGGCCCGCTCGGGCAACAGCCAGAGCACGGCCGGGTCGGCGCTCATCGCCGGCGTCCTTCTGCCGGGAGTGCCGGGAGCGGTGTCCAGGAAGGCGGTTGCGTTCCCAGGCGACGGGTCCGGGGGTGAAACGGGCGGCGTCTGCGGGACGTGGCTCACGCCGGTGTCCTCCTCGGGGGTCAAGAGCGCACGGCGTCCTGGTCGACGGCGCGCGTGGCGAGCGGGAACTGCCAGTGCGAGAAGAGCCGGTCTTCGCGGTGGAAGTGCCGCAGTACCCGCATCACCTCGTCCACCACGGCCTCGTCGGTGACGGCCTCGTGCGGCCGCAGGTGCCGACGCAGCCGCTCCAGCTGGAGCAGCAGCACGGCGCCGTTGGGCAGTGGCTCCTGCAGGGCCTCGTGCGAGTGGACGAAGGTGAGCACGCATGCGGCGGCGGCGTGCACCAGGCAGTACTCCTTGGCCAGGTCGAAGAGTTCGGCGGACTGACCGTAGGCACGGCCCAGCTCGGCGCGCAGCCGCTCGCAGCGCTCGGCCAGCGAGGCGGTGTGGCCGAGCAGTTCCTCGGCGGAGTCGGCGGCACGGCGCAGCCAGTCACGCCGGTCGTCCTCCTTGGCCTCCTCGGCGAGGGCGCGCAGCCGGGCGATGCCGTCCGGCGCGGCGAGCACGGTGTCGTCCCGGCCGCGGCTGAACAGTTCCTGCAGCCAGGGCCGGTAGGGCGGCATGGGCTGCTCGATGCCGTAGAGCACGGCGGCGTTGCGCACCGCCTCGGAACGCGACTGCTGGTCCCCGCTGACGGCCTTGGTCAGGAGGGGCTGCAACTGGTGGCCGAGGTTGCGCAGGTTGACGACCGTGTTGCCGTCGGCGAAGTTGGCCACCAGCAGGTCGCGGAGCATCTTCTGGAACACGCCGTAGTGCGGGTGGCCGCGCAGGAAGAAGCGGGCGCCGAGCACGACGGCCAGCTGGGACATGGTGCGTTCCAGCAGGGTCGGCACGAAGTACTTCACCACCGAGGAGGAGACGCTGACCTGTTGCGGCGTCACCTGCAGCCCGCGCACCGCGCCGAGGCTGACCGCGTCGGCCACCAGCAGGTCGGCGAAGACCTCGGTGAGCTGGCGGCGGCTGTACGGGATGTCGCTGACGGCCTGGCCCAGGATGATCCGGCCCTCTGTGAAGTCCAGGGTGAGCCGCAGCCCGGTGTCCACCGCGGAGAGCGCGATGCTGCTGATCTGGGCCCGCGCGGTCTGGGTGGCCTTGAGGGCGGTCTCCAGGCCCTGGCCCTCGGCGCCGAGCCGGGCCTCCTCCGGCACGAAGACGCCCTCCACCCGCAGGCCGCTGATGTCCATGGCGCGCAGGCCGTGCAGCCGCTCACCGGGCAGCTCCTGGACGCTGCCGACCGGGGCGGTGCGCTTGTCGAGCACGAAGACGGAGAAGCCGCCGGTGCCGCCGCGCTCGCTGGTGCGGGCGAAGACCACCATGCCGTCCGACCAGGTGGCGTTGCCGATGAGCCACTTCTCACCGGTGAGCAGGTAGCCGCCGTCCACCCGGGTGGCGGTCATGGCGTTGGCCAGCAGGTCGCTGCCGTGGGCGCGTTCGGACAGGCCCCAGGAGAGCCGGTGGCCGTGCTTGACGGCCGCGACGATCCGGCGCTTCTGCTCGTCGGTGCCGGCGATCCACACCGGCATGAAGGCCAGGTTGGTGATGATCAGCGCGGTGGCGGTGGCCGGGTCCCGCCGGGCGACCAGCCGGACCAGGTTGAACTCGGCCTCCACGTCGCCGGCGCGGCCGCCCTGCTCACTGGGCAGCGCGTACTCCGGCACCCCCCAGCCGCGCAGCATCTGGACGAACTCGTAGGGGTAGGACTCCCGCTCGTCCAGCTCCATGATCCGGGCGTACGGCATCCGGCTCGCCGGATCGTGCGGACAGCCGAGGAACTCCTCCAGCCGGGCGGCCAGTGCGGTCAGATCAGCCTTGGGCATCAGCGGCCTCCCGAGGAGTCGCGGCGAGGCGGACGGGGGGTGGCGGACTGCTCACCGACGAGGACGGACTCCGGTACGGCCCAGCCGCGCAGCAACTGGAGGTACTCGTACGGGCGGGACTCCCGCTCGTACGGCTCCGTGAACCGGGCGTACGGCATCCGCCCGGCCCGATCGTGCAGGCAGCCGAGGAACTCCTCCAGCCGGGCGGCCAGTGCGGTCAGATCAGCCTTGGCCATCAGCGGCCTCCTGGGGCTTCGCGGCGAGGCGGACGGGAGTGGCGGTGAAGAGCAGGCCCTGCTCGCGCAGGGCGGCGAGGGCGTCGAGGGCGGGCAGCAGGTGCGGGCCGCACCACCGGGGATCGGTGCCCTCGGCGCGGGCCAGCAGGTAGGCGAGAGCGGCGCGCAGCCAGCCGGTGGCACCGGGCTCGGCGCCGTAGAGCGGGCGTTCGCGGTTGGCCCACCACAGGTGGACGCAACAGGCGGCCCCGTGCAGCGAGGCGTAGCGCTCGGCGAGGTCGGCGAGGGCGTTGGGGTCGGCGCCGGGCCGACGCGCGGCCGCGGCCTGCGCGGCGAGGCCGGCGGCGGCCACGGACAGGCGGTCGACGAGGTCCGACGTGTCGTGGTCCAGGGCCGCGCGGACGGACGCGGCCACGGTCGGCAGCCCGCCCAGCACCGGGTCCACGCCCCGCGCGATCAGGTCGAGGCGGGCGGGCTCGTAGGGCGGCAGCTCGGCGTCCAGGGTGAAGATGCGGCGCAGGGTCTGCGGCGCAGGCGTCTCGGTGGTGGCGAGCAGGGTGGGCAGCTGGCCGCAGTAGGCGCGCAGGTTGGCGTACGGGCTGGCGTCGATGACGCGGACGACGGCCGAGTCGCGCTGCAGCTTCTGGAACACCCCGTCCCCGGGGGCTTGCTCGCGCAGCACCGAGCGGGTGGCCAGCACGGTGCCGCAGCGGCGCAGCAGGTCGTCGGCAGCCTCGGCGACCAGGTGCTTGGCGGCCAGGCCCCAGACGCTGAACGCTTCCGGCACCACGTGCACACCGCGGGCGGCGGAGAGCGCCACCGCGTCCGCCGCCAGCAGTGCGGCGGACGCGATCGACAACTCCCGTGCCGCGTACGGCGTTGCGGACAGCGCCGTACGGCCGAACCGGCGCTCGGCGGCGAAGTCGAGGGTGAGCCTGAGGGCGGTGTCCGCGATGCCGAGTGAACCCGCCATGCTCATCAACCGCACCGCCTGCTGGGCCCGGATGGCGACCTCCAGGCCCTCGCCCTCCTTGCCGACCTGGGCGTCCCACGGCACCGGGAGGGCGTCGAAGCGCACGGTGGCGAGGTCGATGCCGCGCATGCCGCCGGTCCGCGGCGCCGGCAGCCGGGTCAGATCGTCGTGGTCGACGGTTTCGTCGGTCAGATCGAGCAGGAAGGAGGTGAAGGCGCCGGGCCCGCGTTCGCCGGTGCGGGCCACGACGTAAACCGCCTCGCACCGCAGGCCGTTGCCGACGAGCCACTTCTCGCCGTGGAGCAGCCCGTCCGCGTCGAGCCGCACTTCTCCGGCGAGCAGGTCGCTGCCGTGGTCTGCTTCGGTGAGCGCGAAGGCGACGGCGCCGCCGTCCCGCAGGATGCGCGCGACCCGCTCCTGCTGCTCCGCGGTGCCGTGCAGTTGCAGGCAGGTGGCGGCGATGATGCTGAACATGGTGCCGGGCATGACCGTGACGTCCCGGCGGGCCGCCGCGCGGACCAGCGTGAGGCTGCGGTCGAAGGACTCGAAGGCGCCACCCCACTGCTTCGGCAGGTAGTTGAGGTGGAAGCCCGCGTGGCGCAGCCTCTCGCAGAGCTGCTCGGGGAAGGCGTCCGCCTCGTCGCGGGCGACGGCGGCGGCGTAACCGTACGGGTTGGCGGGGTCGCCCGGGTCGCCGAGCAGTTGCTCCAGCGCCTCGGGGGTCAGGTCGGCGCTCACCTGGCACCTGCCGTGGGTGCGATGCCGACCGGGGTCTCCAGCGGGACGGGGCGGTAGTCGGAGACGCCGGCCGGGAAGTGCACGCCCGCCAGGCGCAGCTGGGCGAGGCGGGTGTGGAAGGCGGCGCCGCGCATCAGGTGGTGGGCGACATCGGCGACCCGGCGGTTGCTGGGGTTCTTCAGGTAGCTCCCGGTGACCCAGTCGTTGAAGGAACCCATGGCCGGTCCGCACCAGATCTGGTAGTCCTGCGCCCGGTCCTGCTCCCCCGTCACCGCCCAGCGCGAGGCCATGCCCAGGTACCAGCGGAAGACCAGGGCCATCCGGCGCTTGGGGCTGTCCGCGGCGCGGGTGAGCTGGTCCGGGTCGCGGCGCTCGAAGTAGGTCACGCAGTCCTGCCAGACGTCCTCCAGCGGGCGGCGGAAGATCTGCTGCTCCAGTCGGGCGCGCTCGGCCGGCGGCAGCGCCTCCAGGCCGTCGTACGCCTGGTAGAGCTGGTGGAGGCGGCGGGCGCGCATCGGGAAGAGCGTGCCCTTCTTGAGTACCTGGAGGTCGACGCCCATCTCGAACATGTCGGCGGCCGGGGCCATCTCGCAGTCCGCGATGCCGGCGTCGGCGAGCATCGCCTTGGCGGCCGCAGAGGCCCCGGACTCCAGACAGGACTGGTTGACCGAGCCGGTGACGACATAGGCCGCGCCCATGGCGAAGGCCGCCGCGAGCGCGACCGGTGTGCCGAGGCCGCCGGCCGCGCCGACCCGGATCGGCACCGGGTAGCGGTGCTCGCGCTGCACGTGGTCGCGCAGCCGCAGGATGGCCGGGAGCAGGGCGGGCAGCGGGCGGCGGTCGGTGTGGCCGCCGGAGTCGGCCTCCACGGTGATGTCGTCGGCCAGCGGCAGGTGGTGGGCGAGCGCGGCCTGCTCGGCGGTGATCAGCCCCTGCTCCAGCAGGGCGCTGACGGTGGCGGCGGGAGCGGGGCGCATGAAGCGCTCGGCGGTCTCCTGACGGGAGATCTTGGCGATCAGCCGGTGGTCCGCCACGATCCGCCCGGCTGTGTCCCGCCGCAGCCCGGCCAGCCGGTAGCGCACCACGTGCGGCGTGAGGTCCAGGTAGGCGGACGCCTCGACGCAGCGCACGCCGTGACGCAGGAACAGCTCCACGGCCTCGCGCTCCAGCCGGTCCTCGCTGGGGCTGTGGATCAGGTTGACGGCGTACGGCAGTCCGGGGATCTCGGAGGTGAACCGCAGCAGCGCCTTCTCGATCACCTCGGGCAGCAGCCCGGCCGCGCCGAAGGAGGCCAGGAAGCCCTCCCGGGCCAGCGCGATCACCATGTCGGCGGAGGCGATGCCGCCTGCCATGGCCCCGGCCATGTAGGGCTGGCGCACGCCATGGGCGGCGGTGAAGGCCGAGGAGCCGAGCCGGTGCGGGGGCAGTGGGGCGGCGGCGGCCAGCAGCTGCGGGCCTTCGCCGGTGGTGGTGGCGGTGCCTCCGGAGACGGCTCCGGGCCCCTGCGGAGTGCCGACGACGAAGCAGGGGTTCTCCAGGTCTGCGAGGGCCTGGTAGACGCCGGCCGGGTCGGTGCTGGGGTAGCCGTCGCCGTACCAGCGCAGCGGGGTCTGGGGGTGCGTGGTGGACATGGAAACGCAGCTCCTAGGCTGGTTCAGGCGTGGGCGGGAGCGGAGCGAACCTCGATGGCCGCGTCGGTGAGTTCGTAGATGCGCAGGCCCGGCTTCCACAGGTCGGCGTCGGCGATCAGCAGCAGCCGGTCGGCCTCCCGCCGCACCTCCTTGATGTGCACGTCGAAGCGGAGTTCGCCGTCGTTGCGCAGGATCTGCCCGCGGTACTTCCAGCTCATCTCCACACCGGTGGCCATCGCGAAGCGCGGGTTCTCGATGCCCTCGGCCAGTCCCTGTTCCAGCACGAACAGCCGCATGGCCTGCAGTACGGCTTCCACCCCGAGCGAGCCGGGCATCACCGGGTCGCGGTGGAAGTGGCAGTCGAAGTACCACTCGTCGGGCCGCACCTGGCGGTAGCCGTGCAGGTAGCCGGCGCCGTGCCGGCCGCCGTCGGCGACCAGGTCGACGTGGTCCACCAGGTGGAAGTTCCCGCCGGGCAGGTGCAGGTGCCCGCCGGTGGGGTCGGTGAACGCCGGGGCGTCCTCGGCGAGTTCGATGCGGCGCACCCGCTCGGCGGCGGGCGGCTCCTGCTCGATCCACGGGGCCACATAGCTGCCGTTGTCCAGGCCGACCTGGTTGGCGAGCGCGGCCTCGCTGAAGTAGCCGAAGAGGGATTCGCCCGTGTAGAAGACCTCGCCGTCCGCGGAGAGCTCGTAGGAGAAGTTCTGCAGCACGGCACCCGAGACGGCACTGGTCATCAGCAGCCTGGAGTGGTGGCGGATGGTCTTGCCGCGCAGGTCCACGTCCTTCACCAGGGTGGCCCGGCCGTCCAGGTTGCGGATGGAGTACTGCTGCTGCGGGTCCTTGAGGGTCGCGCCGAGGTAGTAGCCGAGGAAGATGGCCGCCTGCAGCGAGGTCTCCATGTACACGCAGTTGGGCATGTGCGGGTAGGAGTTCTGCCGGTAGTACCAGGCGTCCGCGGGCGAGTCGTACTCGGTGACCATCTCGGAACCGGGGCCCAGGTCGCCGCGGGTGCCCTTGAGTGACATCACCCGGTCCACGAACTGGAAGTCGCCGTTGGGGATGTAGGGCGCGCGGCTGCTGCGGTAGACCTCGAACTCCGGGCCCATCGCCATGTCCAGCAGGCCCTTGGCGGCGTGCGCCAGGTGCAGTTCGTTGATCATCGCGGGTTCGCCGCTGCGGTTGCGCCGACCGAGGAAGGCGGGCACTCCCCCGGTCTCCGGGCGGTAGGGGGTGCCGTCCTTCTCCCGCACCTGAAGGCCGAGGTTCCGCATCTTGATGACGGGCTTGTCGCCCAGGTAGACCAGGATGTCCGCCATCACGGTCGGCCGCGGCAGCAGCGTGATCTCCATGATCTCGACCTCGTAGCGGATCTCCCGGTGCTCCGGGGTGACCTGCCCGCGCACCTGGACGTCGATCCGCTCGTCGGTGACGGTCTGGAAGCGGGCGTCCGGCAGGGTGAGGTGCATGCCCAGGTGGAGCAGGTAGATCTGGAGCAGCTGCACCGCGCCCTCGGCCACCAGCGAGCCGGCCAGTACCGGGTCGTCGGGGAAGTGGCAGGTGAAGTACCAGGCGTCCGGCTCCAGGCGCTTGACGGCGGTGAGCTTGCCGAGGCCGCGCGGGCCGCCGAGGCGGTCCACCGTCACCTCGTCCACCATCCGCAGCATCGCGTCCGGCAGCCGCAGGGCCGGGTTGAGGCCCTCGTCCTGGGCGTGCTCGGGACCGAAGACCTCACCGTGCCGGCCCTGCGCGAGCAGCTCCAGGTCGGCAGCGGTGAGCAGGGTCTTGCCGGTGCGGGCGAGGGGCTTGAAGTACCCCTTGGTCAGGGCGGCGCGCTCGGCGCGCTCGCGCTCGGTGATGACGACGCCGAGCGAGGAGTCCAGCTCCTGCTTGCTGAAGAACCCGGCGCAGGCGTCGCGGAGTTCCAGGATCAGTTCTCCGTCGGCGTAGCAGTTGTAGCTGAAGAAGAACAGCGTGGTGTCGCCGTTGTGCACGAAGCGGTCGATGGAGATGTCGTAGCGCAGTGTCTGCCCGGCCCGGGGCAGCCCCCCGCGGAAGATCAGCGAGCTGTCCAGCAGGCGGTAGACCCGCTCTCCCTTGTTGCGGAAGTCGATGCCGAGATAGCTGACCAGCAGCAGGTCGCACTGGCCGGCCTCGACGGTGACGGCCGGCGGCGCACCCTCGTCCACCAGGTACCAGGCGTCCTCGGGGATGTCGTACTCGGTGGTGATGGTGGCGGGGCCGAACGTGCCGGTCCGCGCGTCCAGCTTGGTCACCCGGGTGACGAAGTGGTACGGCGGTGCGGGCAGGCGGACCCGCTTGGCGTAGGCGTCGATCGGCGCGAACTGCGGGCCGAACACCTTGGCCACCGACCCGGTGGCGAACTCCAGCAGTGCGGCCTCGTCCCAGATCACCCCCTCCAGCGGGGTGTCTCCGGGCGCGTCGGTTGCGGCCGGGACGGCCTGGGCGGGCTGGGGCGCGGGCGCCGTCGGGGGCAGTGGTGCGGGCGCACTCTGCCGGGGGACGGCCGGGGTCGGCGGGGCCTGTGAGGGGATCGGCTCCCCCGCGACCAGGGCCTCGGCGCGGCTGAGGGTGGCGTCCTGGAGGACGCGCTGGGTCTCCATGACCACCGAATGGGTGGACATCATCTGACGACGCAGCTCCCGCACCAGGTCCGCGGCGGGCGCGCCGGTGCCGTTCGGGCCGGCGGGCGCCTCCGGGGCGGTCGGTGCGGTGGGACGCTCGGGGCGGTCGGGCAGGACGCGGGCTGCGGTGGCGGGCTGCTCAGGGCTCGTCGGCGCCCACGGCAGGAAGGCGATCGGGTCGCCGTCGAAGACGATGGCCTCGGGGTCCATGACGGTCGGGTCGGCGGGCATGGGATCGGGTTCCTCCGGTGCGGTGGACGGGACGGGGGCGGAGGCGGAGGCGGGTCCGGAAGCGGGCACTGGAGCGGAGGCGGCGGGCACGGCCACCGGCGTGGCGACCGGCTGGGCGGCCGGCATGGCGGTTGGCTGAGCGACGGGACGAGCGATCGGCTGATGGGACGTCAGCAGATCGGCCTCCGCGGCGACGGCACGTACCCTGCGGGCCACCCGCTCCGGCACCGGGTCGCCGCCGCCCACCCGGAACCGGGCGGTGCGCCTGGCCGGGGCGGGCACCTCGGCCTCGGCCTCCGCGCCGAGCAGCGCCGTGAGGTCCACCGGCAGGCCGTGCCCGACGAGCCGGGCGGCCAGCTGGGCGATCGACTTGGTGGCCGGCACGCCGCGCCGGTCCACGCAGACCGCGACGTGCGGCTGCTCGCCGAGGGTGTCGCGCACCCAGCGGGAGCAGGTGGCGCCGGGGCCGACCTCGATGAAGTAGCGGTAGCCGCGGTCGTAGGCGGTGCGGATCAGGCGCGGGAAGTCGATGGTGGAGCGCAGAGTGTGCGCGATGCGCCGGGCGATGCGCTCCCGGTCCAGACCGGGCAGCTCCTGGTAGTCATAGGCGGAGAACAGCTCCAGGCCCTCGATGGAGCCGGTCGGGTAGTCGTTCAGCCCGGCCAGGCCGTCGAGTTCGGCGTCCACCACCGGGCAGTGCATCACCACACTGACCGGCGAGCGCGCCGCCGGGCAGCCCAACTCCTCGATCAGCGCGCGGCACTGCGCGGGGTCACCCGCGATCACCAGTTCGCCGGGGGTGTTGACGTGGGTGAGGAAGACCCGGTCGTATCCGGCCAGCGCGGCCTCGGCGGTCCGCTGGTCGGTGAGCAGGACGTGCGAAGCCCACAGGTCCTTGTCCGGGGTCCCGGCCGGTATGTCCTGCCACAGCTCGCGCACGGTGCGGCGGGGGCCGACCAGGCGGTCCCGGAAGATCGGCGTGGTGCTGATCAGGTCGTCGCGGCGGCCCTCGGCGAGCCAGCCGCCGGTGGCGAAGAGCATGCTGGACTCGCCCAGGCTGTAGCCGAAGCCGCCGTGCGCGGTGACGCCCAGGATCTCCCGCACCAGGTGGGTGTAGAGGATGGCGAAGCTGGTGCCGGTGGCCAGCATGAACGGCACGTCCTCGCCCAGCGCGGACTCCAGCTCCATCAGCTCCCGCCGTCCCGGCGTCACGAACGTGCGTGGGTGGAGAAGGGCGGAGCGCAACTGCCGGGCCGGTTCCTCGGCCTGCGCCTCGAAGTGCTCCAGCAGGCCGGGGAAGGCGCGGAACAGGTCCTGGCCGAGGCCCGGGTAGGAGTTGAACGCGCCCGGGTAGACCAGTGCGACCTTGCCCTCCGGGCCGATCGGGCGGGCCGTGAAGTAGGAGCCGGCCGGGGTGGCCCACTCGCCCCCCGCGGCGTGCGCACCGGGGATGTCCCGTGCGGCGAGTTCCAGTTGCAGGCGAAGGTCGGCCGCGTTCCGGCCGACGAGCACCGCGCGCAGCGGCGCGCCGGGGAGTTCGCGGGCGGCTGCGCGGGCCAGCGTCAGCGGGTCGGCGCCGCCGTCCAGCAGACCGCGGTGCCGCTCGACGGAGGCCATCAGGCCGTCGAGGCTCGCGGCGGAGAGCGCCAGCAGGACCGGGCCCTCGGCCCGCTGCCAGTCGGCGTCCACCGCGCGCCCGTGGGTACCGTCCGCCGAGAGCACGAGATGCGCGCAGGCGCCGTGGGCCCCCAGCATGCTGACGGCGGCATGCCGCCGCGCCCGCCGCGAGGTACGCAGCCAGGGCCGCGACCGCTCGGGCACATAGAGCGCGGACCGGGCGAAGCCCTCCACGAACTCCGCGGCCGGCCGCTGCCACCCGGCGGTGCCGGGCAGATACCCGTGGTGCATGCAGAGCACGGTTCGGATCAGCCCTGCCATCCCGGAGGCGCACCCTGCGTTCCCGATCTGAGCCGTGACGCTTCCCAGCGCGGTGGTGCGCGTCGGGTCGGCGGGGCTGCTCAGGGCCGGGGCATCGCCGAGCGGGTCCGGGGTGTCGGCGGATGCGCGCGCGGGACCTTCACCGTGCTCCGGCGCCCGGGCCTCGCGCGCGGCGGCCGCTCCTTCGGCGAGGTCCTGGCGCGGGGCTGCCGTGGCGTCCGCGGCGGCGGTCGTCGGGCCGTCCTCGGCGTCGTCCCGTGCCACCGTGCTCGGCTCGGCGTGCCCGGCAGGACGGTACACCCGTGCCAGCGCGGTGAGTTCGGCGTCGTCCTCGGGGGCGGTACCTGCCGCGTGAGCCTCGACGTAGCCGACCTCCGCGGCGGAGATCCCGGCGGCGGCCAGCGCCTCCTCCGCTGTGGCGGCCAGCGTGGCGGCGTCCGCCTGCGGTGCCGCGCCGTCGCGGGCCTGGGCGGTGCGCAGGGCGAGGGCGTCCAGGCGGGCGTAGACGCGGCGGCCTTCGGACTCGCCGCTGCGGGTGACGACGACGGCGCCGGCGCCCTCGCCGACCCGCAGGCCGCGTGTGCCCTCGGCGAAGGTCAGGCCCGCCTCGGAGACCACGTCGGGGTGCAGCAGCAGGTGCTCCGCGGAGCCGGCGAGGTCGACCGCGCCGACCAGCACCGCCTCGACACCCGGGTCGAGCAGCAGCAACCGGGCGACCTCCAGGGCTTCCGCGGTTCCCGAGCCCTCCGCCGAGACGGTGAAGGACGGGCCGGTGAGGTTCCACAGCGAGGAGATCCGGCTGGCCATCACGTTGCCGATGTAGCTGAGCACCTCGTTGGCCACGATCGGCGGCACCACCGCGTCCCGGCCCACCGCCGCCACCGCCGCGAGCTGCTGCTCCGTCAGCTCCACTCCCGCGGTCTCGAACTGCTCCCGCAGGAAGCTCCCCAGCGTGTACCGGGTGAGCCTGGCGTGTGTGTACGGCTCCAGCTCCATCGCCACCACCACCGCGATCCGCCGTGGCTCGGGCGCGTTCGCGCCCGGTGGGACGGTCCGGCTGTAACCGGCGTCGCGCAGCGCCTCGTCGGCGACCTGTGTGGCGAGCGCGTGCTGGAGGTTGTAGGTGCGCAGGTCGGCGGGCGGGATCTTGTGGTCCACGGGGTCGATGTCCACCCCGTCCACGTAGGCGCCGCGCGGTACGGACTCT
Source organism: Streptomyces sp. NPDC001848 (assembly GCF_042891915.1). Lineage (NCBI taxonomy): Bacteria > Bacillati > Actinomycetota > Actinomycetes > Kitasatosporales > Streptomycetaceae > Streptomyces > Streptomyces sp. NPDC001848. The sequence continues at coordinate 212,716 of NZ_JBIATP010000014.1, forward strand.
CCTGCCAGCCCGGCCTGTTCGAGCGTTCCGCCGCGGGTCCGCTCCAGGCCGCGCCAGCGCCGCTCGGGCAGCGGGCCGAACGCGTCGGTGCCCGCGTGGACGGCCCGTTCGAGCGCGTCCACACCGTCCAGCGGGCCGAAGTGCGCGCCCAGGCCGACGATGTCCAGCGCGGGCAGCTCGGCCGGGGGCTCCTCGACGGGCTCCCAGGTCTCCGCGGCCTCGGGCGCGGAGAGCACGACGTGCGCGTTGGTGCCGCCGAAGCCGAACGCGGAGACGGCCGCCCGCAGCGGTCCCACCCCTTCGGGCCACGGCCGGCCCTCGCGGACCAGCACCCCCTCCCCCACCCGGCCGTCGCTGGAGCGCACCGGCTGTTCGACGCCGATGGTGGGCGGGATGTGGCCGTCGTCCATGGCCAGGATGACCTTGAGCAAGCTGCTGAGCCCGGCCACGGTGAGCAGGTGCCCGACGTTCCCCTTCACCGAGCCGATCAGCGGTACCTTGCCGTGGCGGCCGAAGAAGGCGGCGACGGACTCGGCCTCGGTGGCGTCGCCCAGCGGGGTGCCGGTGGCGTGGCACTCCAGGTAGTCGATGGTGGAAGGGTCGACGTCGGCCTCGGCGTAGGCGAGTTCGTAGGAGGCGAGCTGGCCGCCGGCCTGCGGGACGAGGAGGTGGCGTCCGCTGCCGTCGTTGCTCAGGCCGATGCCGTCGATGACGGCGTGGATGCGGTCGCCGTCCCGCAGTGCGTCGGCGAGCCGCTTCACGGCGACCACCCCGGCGCCCTGGCCGGTGAGGATGCCCTCGGAGCGGTTGTCGAAGGGCTGGCTGAAGCCGCTCTCCGGGTAGGCGTGCAGGTCGCTGAAGGAGAGGTGGATGAGGGTGGGGTCCGGGGCGCAAACGCCGCCGGCCAGCACCAGGTCGGCCTGCCCGGCGGCGAGGTGGGCGCAGGCCAGTTTGAGCGCGTAGAGCGCGGAGGAACAGGCGGCGTCCAGGGCGTAGCGCGGGCCGCCGAGGCCGAGCGCGGCGGCGGTCACGGCCGCCGGGGAGCCGCTGACCCGTAGGTTCTCGCTGCGCAAGGGGTCGGCGTCGACCAGCTGAACGCCGGACGGAAGCCCGGCCAGCGCGGGCAGCCCGGCCTGGCGCAGGCCCTCGAGCACCGCCTCTCGGGCCAGCGGGATGCTGATCCGGGCCGAGGTAGGGGTGGGGAAGGAGTAGTTGCCGAGAATGAGCGCGGTGCGGGCGAGGGTCTCCCGCTTGGTCTCGTAGCCGCTGTCCCGTAGAGCCTCGCGGGCCGTGTGGAGCGACCAGTGGAAGATCCGGTCGAGGGGAGCGAGTTGCTCGGGGTCGAGGCGGTAGCCGGTGGGGTCGAATGCGAAGTCGGTGATGAAGCCCCCGCGGCGGCAGTAGATGCGGTGCTGCGGGTCGAGGTCGGCGTCCTCGGGCGTCGCGCCGAAGATCTCGTCACCGCCCTCCCGGCGGGCGTCCGCCCCGCTGCGCAGGTTCTGCCAGAACTCGGCGGGGGTGCGGGCGCCCGGGAAGAGGCAGGACAGGCCGACGATGGCGTACTTGCTCATCAGAGCGAGGTCCCTCCGTAGTCGGTCGGCCCGGCCGGCAGGCGCGCGGGGGCGCACCGGCCGGGCCGACCGGGTCAGGTCGTCAGTCGGATGCGGACGGGCAGGTCAGCCGACGACGAACTTGGCCGTGAGCTGCGGCGCCGAGATCACGGAGACGTCGTGCAGACGCATCAGCACCCGCCCGTCGGGGGCGCAGGCGGTGACGGTGAGACGGGCCTCGGCGCCCGCGCTCGCGGAGCCGGGCTGCACCAGGACGAGGAAGGGCTCGCCGTCGGGCAGCGGGTGGTGCAGTTCGGCGTGGCCGACGCCGAGCGGGAGCCCGGCGCTGCCTCGGAAGAGCCGCACCCACACCAGCGTGGCCTGCAGCAGCAGGTCGGCGGTGCCGGGAGCGTAGCGGGCACCGGCGAAGGCGCCGCCCGCGGTGCAGTGCTCGGCGAGCGCGCACTCCAGGACGAGCCGGGACTCCTCCTCGGCGAGCACTCGCCGGATGCCGCGCAGCGAGGGGCCGTGGAAGAGGGTGCCGTCGGCGTAGAGGCCGTCCGCTGCCCGGCCGGCGCCCAGCGGGGGCAGCCCTGCGACGGGCGCCTGGGGCGTGGCCGGCGCGGTGTCCAGGACGGCGGCGTAGTGCGGCCGCACCGCGCCGTCCTGGCTCACCGAGCGGATCGCCGCCTGCACGGCGCCGGAGGTTTCCGGCAGCGGGCTGATGACCAGGCGGCAGTCCTCCGGCTGGGTGCCGTCGAAGACGATGCCCTTCTGCACCGAGAACTCCCGCACCTGGCGGACCTCGCCGCCGGTGGCGCGCTCCACCGCGCCGATCGCCCAGCCGAGGGCCACGGCCGCCGGGAGCACGGGGGCCTCGCCGATCACGTGGTCGGCCACGATCGGTTCCTGGGCCAGCCCGGCGATCCGCCGCTCGACGGTGACGGAGGCGACGGGAGCGGCCGGGAGGCGCTCGGAGAGCGGGGTCGTCGGCCCGAGCACGGTCACCACGTCGTCCGCGCGCTCGGCGGCGAACTGGTCGGCGAACATCGCTGCGCCGGTCTCCTGCGGGATGAGGGTGATCCCGCGCTCCCGGAAGACGGCCTTGATCTCGGGGGAGACCATGCCGCTGTCCCAGGCGCCCCAGTTGAGCGAGGTGACCCGGGCGCCGGGGTGGCGCTGCTTCCAGGAGGACGCCCAGGCGTTGAGCGCCTCGTTGGCCATCGCGTAGTCGGACTGGCCGCGGTTGCCGAAGAAGCCGGCGACCGAGGAGAAGAGCACCACGTGCCGCAGCGCGTCCGCGTCCAGCGCGGCCGTCACGGCCCGCAGTCCCGCCAGCTTGGGCGCGAAGACCCGCTCGATCTCGGAGGCCTTCTTCTGCGCGATCAGCTGGTCGGCGAGCACCCCGGCACCGTGCACCAGGCCGGTGACCCGGCCCCGGTAGGGGGCGAGGGCGGCAGCCGTGGCCTGCGGGTCGGTGATGTCCACCGCCAGGTACTCGGCGTGACTGCCCGCCGCGCGCAGCGCGTCCAGGGTCGCCCGCACCTCGCGGCCGCCGACCACGGCCCGGTAGGCCTGCTCGACGCGCTTCGGGGTGGGCTTCTCGCCCGCGGCCTTCAGGTCCGCGACGGCAGCGGCCTTGAGCGCCGCGGCGTCCTGCACCCCGCGCGCCCATTCCGGCTCCTCCTCCAGCGGGGTGCGGCCGAGCAGCAGCAGGCCCGGCTGGTGACGCCGCGCCAGCTCCACCACGCAGGCCGCGGTGATGCCGCGCCCGCCTCCGGTGACGACCAGCAGGTCCTCGGAGCTCAGCGGCTGCGGCTTCGCACCCACCGGGTGCAGCGGCTGCTCTGCGAGAGTGAGGGTGACGCGGCGGGTGCCGTCGTGGCCGACCTGGACGGGCTCGCCGGCCGCGTCGTGGACCTCCCCGAGCACCAGCGCGGCGGCGGCACCGGGCGCCAGGCCGGGCGCCAGGTCGATGGCCCGGCAGAAGAGCTCCGGAGCCTCCACGGCCAGGGTCTTGACCAGACCGGCGACGCCGCCGATCGGCGCCAGTTGCTCGTCGACGCCGCCGAGGCCGAAGGAGCCGTCCAGCCGGGTGACGGTGGTGTAGGCGGCGCGGCCGAAGGCGGCGGCGCTGCTCAGCGGCTCCACCAGGTGCTTGGCCACCAGCAGGGTGTGTGCCAGGCGGCGCGCCCCCTCCGTCCAGTCCGCGGGGGGCACCGTGCACAGGTCGAGCACCAGGCTGATCCGCTCGCCCAGCGCCTCCTCGACCCGCGCGGCGAGTTCGGTGACGCCCCAGCCGCTCAGCGCGTGGTCCACTGCGCCGTCCACCCGCTGCGGCACGCCGGGCAGCCGCAGCACGTGCACCTTCCAGCCCTGCCTCTGGAGTTTGGCGGCGATCTCGGGGGCCAGCTCACCGCCGTCGTCCACCAGCAGCGCGCCGGAGGACTCGGGGTAGGCGTTCACCAGCTGGTCGGGGACCGGCAGCTCGGCCAGGGCGGCTTGCGCCCGGCCGATCCGGCCGCGTTCCGGGGCGGCTTCCGGCTCGGGCGCCGGGGCCGGGGCGGAGTCGGCGGACGGGCCGGCCTGCGGAGCGGGAGCATCCTGGCCGGATATGAAGCCCACGATGTCCTGCAGCGTCCGCAACTCGGCCAGCTGCTCCGGACCGGCAGCCACACCCGAGGCGAACCGCTCGTGCAGCACACCCATGATCTCCACCCGCTTGATGGAATCGATGCCCAGATCCGCCTCGACATCCATCCCCAACTCCAGCATCTCCGCCGGATAACCCGTCTTCTGCGCCACCACCTCCAACAGCACCGACGTCACCGTCGCCGCATCAGGCCCCACAACACCAGCCGCAACCGGCACAGCAACAGGAGCCACAGCAGCCGACGCAGCGGCACCGGACATGAAGCCCACGATGTCCTGCAGCGTCCGCAACTCGGCCAGCTGCTCCGGACCGGCAGCCACACCCGAGGCGAACCGCTCGTGCAGCACACCCATGA